>JAJRWI010000011.1 GCA_024276825.1 archaeon | reverse complement strand
TGACTATTCTTCTGGAACGGGAAATCATGAGCCTTCAGCAACTGCCTTAAGCAAGCTTGTGCAGGATGATTTCTCTGTTTCTTTAATTCTGGGTGATGATGTGCTTGCTATGATTCCAGGCCCCGCAGCTCGTGCGCTTGCAAAAACCAAAATGATCTATATAGGGTATCCAAGTTCGCTTTGTAGTCATTTTGCAGATGTATTCATTCAAGTCCCTGACACCTTTCTTGAGTCAGGAAAGTCCATGGAACGAATAGATATGGTTTCAATGAAATTGCAGGGTCCATCCTTTGTAGATAATGTTGAGTCTACAATGCTGGATGTACTCAAGAGGCTTGGCAATGCTATTAAAAAGGAGAACTGATCCAAGTTGAAAATTGCAATAGCTGGAAAGGGTGGGGTTGGAAAAACAACCATTGCAGGCACATTCGCGCGATTGCTTGGCCGCGATGGCATGAGAATAGTGGCTGTTGATGCTGATCCCGCATGCACCTTATGGTCAGCGATTGGTATTCCGAGAAACGTTGCTGAAACCCTTGTTCCTCTTACAGAAAACAAAGAGCTCGTTGAAGAGAGATTACAACTCAAGGAAATCGGACCGACCTCAACTGGCGTTTTCAAATTAAATCCAAAAGTGGATGATCTTGTGGACAAGTTTGCAGTTCCTGGACCAGATAATGTCTTTCTGCTTGTTGCAGGAACTGTCGACACCGGAGGCTCTGGATGTATGTGTCCTTCTGCAACTCTTCTGAAATCGTTGATGCGGCATCTTGTTATTGGTACTGATGAGGCCTTTGTTATGGATATGGATGCTGGTCTTGAAAATCTTGGTAGAGGAACCACTAGAGGAATGGACGCATTGATTGTGGTTGTCGAGCCAGGAATGAGGTCTCTTGACATCATGGCACGAATAAAAACGCTTGCAGAAGACATTGATATTGGTCGTGTTTTTGCGATTGGCAATAAAGTGGTATCACAAGAAGATGAAGACATGATTCGAAAACGGGTTGATGGTGAGAATATCCCTCTTCTTGGATTGGTTCCGCTTGATGAAACAATTCGCGCGGCCGATAGAAAAGGAATAGCACCAATTGACCTTGATGATCAGTCCCCTGGTATGCTAATTATAAAAGAAGCTAAAGACGCATTGGTGAATCTTATCTCTTAAACTCACGAGAAAAGCCATGCTTATTCATCCTAAGATTGAACCCCTTTTGCCTATGTTCAGATTTGATAGTGACTATTAGGCTAATGTATGAACTTTTTCATTTTTTTCATTAGTTCTTTGGATTTTCATAACTTTATTATGGATATATGTTAACCCGAAAATACATTGATAACTCGAGGGACAGGAACAAAATGAAAAAGAAAGCCTATATAAAAGCCGATGAGGCCGAAACGAGTTTTGGTCTTTTCAAGGGGCTTGAGGTTAGGATTGGTCAAATCGTTGATGACGAATGGGATGAACCCATGGGTCCAACGCCAATGCCCGGTCCTACAACATTGCGATCATGGGACTACAAGCTACTGACAAAATATCAGCCCTCGTACATGCCATATTGTCAAGTGTGTTGCCTTTGTACATTTGGAAAGTGCGACCTTTCGGGTGATAAACGAGGGGCTTGCGGTCTTGATATGAAAGGACAACAGGCAAGGATTGTTCTTATAGCGGCCAACATGGGATGCTCCGCACATCTTGCTCATGCAAGACATCTTGTGGAACATCTGATAGAAGAATATGGTCCCCGAACAAAGTTGATTCAAGGACCTGGCACTGAGATTCACGCGCCTGTCTCACGACTTGTGACGGGAATGCGTCCTCGAACCTTGGAAGATGCCAGTATCATCCTTGACTATTGTGAGAGTCAACTGACACACACCATGTCCGCAACTCACACAGGACAGGAAGGCAGTTGGATGGACTTTGAGAGTAAGGTGTTTCATACCGGAATGATAGATCAGCTCTCTATGGAGATCGCTGATTTAGTTCAAGTATCAACTTTGGGAATGCCCCAAGCTGACCCTGATGCCCCGCTGGTGGAATCTGGGTTTGGGATGATGGACACAAACAAAGCAATCATTCTCACAATTGGGCATAATGTTGTTCCTGCATCATTCATAACTGATTATATCACAGAGAACAAGCTGAACGACCAAGTCGAAGTAGGGGGTATATGTTGCACTGCTTGGGACATCACAAGACATGACCCCAAGGCCAAAGTCATTGGGCCAATTTCATGGCAACTCCGATTTATCAGGAGTGGCAAAGCGGATGTCATTGTTGTTGATGCTCAATGTATTCGAACAGATGTGGTCACTGAGGCGAAAAAAGTAGGCTCGCCTGTGATTTCTACGAGTGATAAAGCTGTAATGGGGCTGCCTGATAGAACTGACGATTCTATTGACTCGATTGTTGAAGAGATTGTATCAGGAAAAATTCCGGGTGCCTACATTTCTGATCCCCATAAGGTTGGTGAGGTGGCAACACGAGTAGCATTGGCGGTCAAACCTGTTAGAAGGAAGAAGCGATACTTTCCAAGTGCCAAAAAAATCCAACAACTGGCGCAGGACTGTCAGAAGTGCATGGAATGTGTCCGTGCCTGTCCCAATAGTTTGAATGTGCAAGAGGCAGTGCTAGCGGCTCAGAGTGGAAACATGCAGCCTCTCCGTGATGTGTTCAAGAACTGTATTGGCTGCGCCAGATGCGAGGCCGCATGTCCAAATGATTTTGAACTTCATACATGGATGGTTGCAGTCTCTCAAAAGATATGCGAGAATGAAAAATTCATAGTAAGAACGGGACGCGGTGCCATTCAGGATACTGAGATTCGAAGAGTTGGTCAACCTATTGTCTTTGGCGAGATTCCGGGCATAATTGCTCACGTTGGTTGTGCGAACTATCCGGGTGGAGGACAAGATGTTCATGATATGGCTGAAGAGTTTGCCAAAAGGCGATTCATAGTAGTGACCTCTGGCTGCGCAGCAATGTCTGCTGGGTTCATCAAGGATGAGAATGGTCAGACAATCTATGAACGAAGAAGTGGCGAGTTCGATGCGGGATGTGTTGTCAATGTAGGGTCATGTGTTGCCAACTCTCATATTGCAGGAGCTGCTATAAAGATCGCAGCCATATTTGCAAAGAGAAACCTGCGAGGAAATTATGCAGAAATTGCTGATTACATCCACAACAGAGTTGGTGCTGTTGGCATATCATGGGGCGCCATGTCTCAAAAGGCTGCTTCAATTGCTGCAGGCTTCTGGCGGCTCGGAGTTCCTGTCATTGTGGGCCCACATGGATCAAAATACAGAAGGATGTTATTAGGAAGAGCAGACCGTGATCAAGATTGGATGGTCTATGATGCCCGCACGGGTGAACGTGTGTACACCGCTCCCGGTCCTGAGCATCTCTTCTATGCTGCAGAAACCGTGGCCGAGGCAAATGTGCTCACTGCCAAATTATGTATACGTCCTAATGACACAAGTAAAGGCAGAGCCATCAAGCTGAGCCATTATGTGGACTTGCATGAAAAATACATGGGCTACTTCCCAGAAGATGTCTGGAAATATGTGCGCCGTGAATCTGACATTCCAATCACATTAAAGGACAAGATACTTGCTCAGATGAAGGAGAACAAATGGAAGGAACGGCCTATTCCAGATCCCACCCTGCTTAAGGAGCAGGTCTTTACTGGAGGTGAGTAATAAAAATGATGCGCGCAACTCCTTGGCAGACCGGAGAGATCTGCGGTCCTGTATCAGCCAAATCACTCAATAAGCCAGAGCAATTGAAGAGAGTCTGGAGCAAGGCAAAGAAGCCTCTCATGATTGTTGGCTCCAAAGCATCCACCATCAAATTTGGCAAGGGCGACATGATTGATTTCTCAATTGAATTCTCCAAGATCACAAAGACCCCTATAGTGGCAACAGGTGGAGCGGTAAAGCATTTCATCGAACGTGGATTTGAAGGGGCCAAATCAATGGGGGTCATGGAAATAGTGGGCTATCTGCAGGACCCAAAATGGAAAGGTCCTCATGGGCAAGGTCCTCATGATATGATTCTAACACACAGCCTTCCGTATTATATGGAATGGACAATGTTATCAGGCATCATGAATTTTGCACGGCATATTGTGCCAATCTCGCTGAGCAGGTATTATCAACCTCATGCGACTTGGAGTATGCCCAATTTGAAAGAGAAAAACTATCAAGAGCTTTTGAAAGGAATTTTGGTCTTTGTTGGAGGTGGCAAATAATATGTCATTTGATGACTTACCAGTAGATGTAGGCGTTATTTACGAGGGAGAGCGTGTCCGCGGTAAGGACATGTTCGTTGAGTTGGGTGGTCCAAAGATTGAGAAAAAGTTTGAACTCGCTTTGGCCCGTTCGATGGATGAAGTTGAAGATGAAAGAATCACAATAATCGGTCCTGATCTCAAGGATATGAAAGAGGGCAGCTATAATCCCTTTGCCATTTTGGTTGAAGTGGCAGGAAATGAGATTGAACCCGACCTTGAGGGAGTGATTGAGCGGCGGATTCACGAGTATGTCAACTTCATTGAAGGAATGATGCACCTTAACCAGCGATATGACATCTGGATTCGACTCAGCAAGAAATCATTTGAAAAAGGTTTCAACTCATTGGAGTACCTTGGCAAAGTATTGATACGATTGTTCAAGAGTGAAATGAGCATAATCGAAAAAATCCAGGTGACTTTCATCACTGACGCCAAAGAACTTGAGAATAGATATGATGAGGCAGTTAACAGGTACAACGAGCGCGATGCACGCGCAAGAGGTCTGAAAGACGAGGATGTGGACACTTTTTACGGATGCTCTCTATGTCAGTCTTTCGCACCAACCCATGTATGCACTATAACTCCACAACGATATGCAAATTGCGGTGCAATAAGCTGGTTTGATGGACGAGCTGCAGCACGAGTTGATCCAAAGGGTCCACTGTATGAGATTCCCAAGGGCGAGACCATTGATGATTTTCGTGGAGAGTACACTGGCGTGAACCAAATCTATGCAGAGAAATCCCTTGGGAAGGTGAAAGAGGTATCACTCTATAGCGCTTTTGAAAAGCCACACACCAGCTGTGGATGCTTTGAGGCAATTGCGTTCGTCATTCCTGAAGTTGATGGTCTTGGAATAGTGCATCGAGACTTTAAGGGCGAGGCGGTGAATGGTCTGACTTTCTCAAGCATGGCAGATACTACCGCAGGAGGCCGACAAGTTCCTGGATTTCATGGCATCTCAATAGAATATATGCGTTCAACAAAGTTTCTTCAGGTTGATGGAGGATGGGAACGCATCGTGTGGATCCCTGAACCAATCAAAAAACGAGTCCTTGAGTTTATCCCTGAACATGTACGCGATAAGATACCAACCGAAAATGATGTCACAACAATATCTGAACTCAAAGAGTTTCTCAAGACTCATGACCATCCTGTTGTTAATCGGTGGACTGAACTTGAAGCAGAAGAAGAAACAGCTGCTCAGGTGGCCACATCTGAAGATGGTGCAGTAATGGTTCCAGGTGAGTTTACCGCAATGGTTGGCGGAGTTGGCGGTGGCATTGAGATAATCTTCAAGAATGCTCGAATATATGCTGAGAAAGTCATCATTCGTCGAAAGGTAGCGGGTGAGAAGAGAAAATGACTGACGAAGAGCGGAAATCAAACCTTGACGAGATGTTTGGTGAGTTCGCAGAATTAGTCCTAGAGAACGTCACCATTGAACTGGATGAACTCAGACTGTCACTTCAGCCAATGATACAGCAAGTGGCTGCTCAAGTGGCGAAGCCCGCACTATCAATGCCAACATCGCTGATTCCTGCCAAATTCACGCCACCTTTTGGTGAATATACATCAAAGATTCATGAGGTCACGATAGGTGCGACTAAGAATGAAGGTGGAACAAGAAGTAAGACTTTGACAATTGGCGGTCATAAGGCTCCTGCATGGGATCTCTTTCAAGCTCCGCCCAAGCATCTGCCAATTATCGCAGCTGATGTGTTTGATATGAAAATATCTCTGGCAAAGGTGGTCAAGAACCACTATGAAGAGGTCTTGGAGGACCCTGCTGAATGGGCGAAACTCTGCGTGAACAAGTATGGCGCAGATGCAATTACATTGCACCTGATCAGCACGGACCGTCAATTGAAAGACACATCGCCCAATGAGGCTGCTAAGACTATTGAGGAAGTATTGCAGGCAGTCAAGGTTCCAGTCTTGATTGGTTCTGCTGGAGACCCTGGTAAGGATGGTCCTGTCCTTGCGAAGGCAGCAGAAGTCTGTGAGGGAGAGCGCACACTTCTCTGTTCTGCAACTGTTGATGTATATGAGCCAATCGCCGAAGCTGCCAAGAAGTATAATCAAGTGGTTCTATCATGGACATCACTTGATATCAATCAGCAGAAAGAGCTCAATCGTCGTCTTATCGATTGGCTAAAGCCTGAGCAGATTGTGATAGATCCAACAACTGCCGCACTGGGATATGGTCTTGAATATGCATTTACAATTATGCAGAGAATGCGTCTTGCAGGACTACTCGGTGACTCCGAGCTGCAATACCCAATCAGTTCTGGCACAACAAATGCATGGGCCGCCCGTGAGGCCTGGCTAAAGGACCCTGCTCTGGGCCCGAGAGAACTGCGAGGTCCAATATGGGAGAGTGTCACGGCACTGGCTTTATTGCTAGCAGGTAATGATTTGTTTATGATGATGCATCCTGCGGCAATCAAGACGGTTCATGATCTGATTGACTGGATGAAGGAACGAAAGCCCGTGAAGTCTGAGGACTATCCTGACTGGACTTCAATGGCATTACCGGAGGGAGTGTAAGATGGCAAAGCTTGCAGGACCAATGGAGATCTATCCACTACTTCCAGGGACAAATTGCAAAATCTGTGGTGAGGCCAATTGCATGGCATTCGCGGCGAAAATGGCAGAGCATACAGTAAAGCTCACTGACTGTACGCCTTTATATGAAGAAGAGAAGTACGCAAAGAATCGTGCGAAACTGGAAGAACTTCTACGCCCTCCAGTGAGGGAAGTCGTTATAGGCACAGGCGAGAAAACCGTTGCAATAGGTGGAAAACTGGTACTCTATAGGCATGACCTTCGTTATACTAATCCCACTGCTTTCTTCATCGACATAGCTGATAATCTAGATGCAGAGGCCTTTGAGAAGAGAGTGAAGGCAATTGAGGACTGGACCTATGTCTATATTGGACAGGGTCTCAGACTTGATGGAGTAGCCCTTCGTTGTGTTTCTAAAGACCCTCAGACCTTTGCTAACGCAGCAAAGAAACTCATTGGTCTGACTGATTGGCCAATAATGCTATGCTCTCTAGATGCCAAATTACTCTCTGCCGCAGCCACTGCAATTGCAGATAAACGACCCCTACTCTATGCAGCTACAGTGGACACATGGTCAGAACTTGGAAAGATTGCTGCCAAGCACGACCTGCCCATTGTCGCCTATGCGCCCAACAACCTGAGCGATCTTGCATCGCTCGCCACAACATTGCAAGCGATGGGTGTTCATGACATAGTGCTGGATCCAGGTACACTATCACGTTCTGCTCTTGGAACAACTGTCGATAACTTCAATCAACTCAGAAGAGCTGCAACCATTGCAGACAATGAACAGGTTGGGTATCCTCTTTTATGCACGCCAATCTCAGTATGGGCTGATTATAAGGAGGGCGATGCACCTGAGCTCACAAAGTGGGATGAGGTTCTTACTGCAGCTGCAATGATCGTCCGATATGCAGACATTATTGTCCTTCATAGCCTTGACATGTGGACAAACCTGCCTTTGACATTTCTGAGGAGCAATCTCTATACGGATCCCGTAAAGCCGGTTTCTGTACAGCCCGGTCTGATCAAGTTCGGAGATGCAGGACCTGATTCACCTGTGATGTATACTACGAACTTTGCATTGACATATTTCACAGTGGAGAGTGACATTAAACAGGGTAATGTGGATGCATGGCTGCTTGTCATTGACACCGAAGGAATGAGTGTGCAGTCTGCAGTTGCTGGTCGAAAGCTGACTGCTGAAAAGGTCGCTGAAGCAATTCAAGAATATGGACTTGGAGAAAAGGTGAACCATCGTATCATCATCAGTCCAGGCATGGCGGCAAGGATCAGTGGTGAGACCGAAGAGGCAAGTGGATGGACGGTAAAGGTCGGTCCCAGAGACTCAAGTGGAATTCCAAAATATCTTCAAAAGGAACTGTGGAAAGAGGAGTGATTGTTCAAGATCATAAACAATCTCCTCTCTCTTCGCTTCAATTGAGATGTCTGGCTTTATTTACTGTTGCATAGGAAAGACTAAAAGTTTCAATTAGAAATTGAATCTGCAATCTTCTCAAATGGAATAAGAGCTAGTGATATAAATGCGAGAAAAACTGGTGATCTCTGTATCAGGCAAAGGTGGGACTGGAAAGACTACTTTTACAGCTCTCCTCTCAAGAGTCTTGTTAAGTAAAACCAAGAGGTCTCTCCTACTAGTAGATGCAGATCCAGTGATGAACCTGCCTCGGGCCTTAGGTGTTGATATATCAAAATCAGTCGGAGACATTGCCACAGAGATAAGAAGAAAGATAGACAATGGGGAGCTGCCAGCGTCTGCTGCAAAGCAAGACATCTTTGAAGGTGAGATCTTCGAATCACTCGTTGAGGGCGAGCAGTTTGATCTTTTGGCAATGGGCAGGACCGAAGGAGAAGGTTGCTACTGTTATGTGAATCGTCTGCTCACACAGATTCTTGACCGATTGACATCTAACTACGACATTACATTGATGGACATGAGTGCTGGCCTTGAGCACTTCAGCAGGAGGACAAATCGCAATGTTGATGTATTGATCATTGTGATAGACTCTTCACGCGCCGCTTTTGAAGCAGCGATTCGAATTCGTGATTTGGCAAAGGAAGTCCATATTGATTTCAAAAGGATTCTGGTTATTGCGAACAGAGTCCCCGAGAGTCTCATTCCTCTGCTTTCCAAGGGACTAGAAGAGAACGGGCTGGATTTCATTGGTACAGTTCCAGAAGACGATAAGATCGCAGAATTGAACTATCTTGGAAAGCCCATCTTTGAGCTGCCTGACAGTTCTCCATCCTTGAATGCAGTGACTGAAATTGCGGAAGGAATTGGGCTTCTTGATGAAGTGACAATGATGAAGCTTCTTGGAATTGAATAAGGAATCCTCATTATTGTCAGAAATAGCCAATTAGCCATTATTTGATGACCGAAATCATACACCCATCATTTGGCAATGTTCGAATTCAGAAATTCTTTTATTACATTCTAGTGATATGTTTTTCAACAAGAGGTAGCAGTGAATGGAAGTTCCTGATTGGATACACAGGTATAAGGAAAAAGTCACTGACGCTACCACTGCCATTAAAAAGATTGACAGGGGCGCCCGTATTTTCATTGGCACTGGATGCGGAGTACCATGCCATTTGGTCGAAGAGCTTGCAAAGAATGCAAACCGAATGGCTGACAATGAGATAGTTCATATGATAATTCTTGGGAACACGCCTTCTGCAGACAGGAAATTCCAGAATCAATTTCGACACAACACATTTTTTGTGTCTGACAACATTAGAGAAGCTGTATCAGAGGGCCGTGCTGACTACACTCCAGCACCCCTTTCTGATATCCCATTCTTCTTCACAAGTGGAAGGATACCTCTCGATGTGGCTCTGATACAAGTCAGTCCTCAAGATCAATTTGGCTACTGCTCACTTGGAATCTCAGTTGATATAACAAAGACTGCAGCGTTATGTTCTGAGCTCGTCATTGCTCAGGTTAACGAGAAGATGCCCGTAACTCATGGCGAGTCGTTCATTCATGTTCAAGATATTGACTATCTTGTGCCACACACAGAGCCCCTGCTTGAGTTTGAGACCCCCACAGTGAGCGAATGCACGAAGCTGATTGGAAAATATGCAGCTCGGCTTGTTGAGAACGAGTCTACGATTGAGATGGGAATAGGAACCATTGCTCTAGCGGTAACTGAACATCTCTTGGATAACGAAGTGAAGGATCTTGGGGTTCACACAGAGATGTTCTCTGATTGCCTTATTGACCTGATTGAAGCAGGCGTGGTCACGAATAAGAAGAAGAGTATTAACAAGGGTAAAGTCATTGCTAGCTTTGCCATGGGTTCACAAAGACTCTATAAATATGTGGACAGCAATCCAATGTTTGAGTTTCGAGAGACCTCATATGTGAATGATCCTTGGGTCATAGCCCAGAACTACAAAATGGTGGCATTCAACAGTGCACTAGAAGTTGATCTGACAGGTCAGGTCTGCTCGGATTCGATAGGGCACCATTTTTACAGTGGCATTGGTGGTCAAGTTGATTTCATCAGGGGTGCATCACGATCAAAAGGTGGCAAAGCGATAATCTGTTTAAAATCAACAGCACTAAACGGTACGGTCTCAAGAATTGTTCCCAGACTTAGCGAGGGCGCGGGTGTTGTGACCACTCGTGGTGATGTCGATGTCATTGTGACTGAGTATGGCTATGCGACATTAAGAGGCCGAACTATCAGAGAACGAGTTCTATCTCTTATTGCAATTGCGCATCCTGATTTCAGAGATGAACTACTTGAAGCTGCTAAGAAAATGCGATATGTGTTTGAGGATCAGGTGCCCTTCCTTGCGAGAGGTACGTACTTCCCCATTGAATATGAGGCGCAGAGAGAGTTCACAGGCCCTGATGGATATCCTATCACAGTCAAAGTGCGATTAATACGCCCTGATGACGCGAATAAGATCAAGGACCTATTCTATGGCTTAAGTGAAGAATCGATATTTTTCAGATTTCTTACACCATTGAAAACCCTGCGAAGGCAAACCTTGCACGAGTTCTATTTTGTCGATCAGGAGTCGGATATATCATTAGTAGCGGTCATTCCAGAGGCTGGCGGTTCTAAGGGTGAGAAGATTATTGCGGCTGGTAGATATCTACTAAACCGCATCACCAATCAAGCGGAGTTTGCCCTACTTGTTCAAGACAAGTATCAGAATCGCGGTATTGGGACATTTCTCTTGAGCCATATGATGAGAATTGCAAAAAGCAAGGGTGTCGACGCATTCATCGCTTATGTTCATCCCAAGAATGTGCCTATGATAGATTTCATTCATAAGACTGGCAAACTCATTGAGAGTAAACTTAGTATTGAAGATAATCAATATACTTTCATTCTAAAATTATAGTCGACTCTCTAGTTCAGTATCTTCAAAAGGCCATTAATGATCTATTTGAAGATTCATTCTTTATGGTGGTGGTTTATCTGCTTGCAAATAGATCATTAATTTGACTCATTGAATTCCAATCAATTAAGGGGTCACTTCAGTTCTCTCATTTGATGAGACTGATTCCTCAAGTTTCTTCTCTCTCATCTTTATCATTTTATCAGAGTCCACAAACCCTTTGTATAACAGAAACACACCCATAACTTCACCAAGATAGAGCACATTTCCAAACTCTGCACCTGTTCGAGCAATGGCACCAGCGATACCTATAATCAAGCCGCCCAAAGCAATCCAGAGGTTGAACTTGAAGCGTGTCTTGAGAAATGAAAAGAATGCAACGCCAATTAGAAGAAACGCCCCTGAAACGGTCAATAATGGAGAGAAGTTCCTCACATGCTGCGCCATTGCATGACCTGCAACTGCAATGCCTGCAACAAAGTTCTCCTCATAGATCTGCGCGACCATTGCGTAAGCCCCCATCCAGAGGGTCAGGATTATGGCGAAAATTAGGTAGATATGGCCATGAAGCATTTTTCGTTCATAGTCTTTCTTGTTTCTGCCGTAAAGAATGGCTCCAATGATTAGAACAATGTAAACACCTATACCAGCAATTGGATATTCCATTGGACCAAACAACAGGGCTGTGTAATCAGTTTTTGAACTAAGAGTCATCATCCATGAAAATAGAGCGATTATTATCAGCAAAATGAAATCAATGGTAAGAAGGCCCTTAGTGTTGAACACATTTTTGCTTAGTACAAGGTAAAGGGCTCCAGCACCCATAAGGGCAACTTGTGAAGCTGAAAGAACCAGATACACCCTATACACGAGTATGTTCCAGCCAATGAACTCTGAGATTGCTTCGAAAGCTGCTGTCAGAGCAAACATTACAAGCGATATGAACCATACAAACTGGTAGATTCTCTTTCGCCTTTGCCATTGTTTGAAAAGCAAATATGTAAAGAGGATTGCTACACTTGTTGTGATGATTGGAAATATTGACATTATCGTGGCCATATTGATACCTTCTTGGCACTGTGATTTCCAAGAGGGTTTATAAGCACCTGTCGTGTGTGTGTTGCAACACGGTGGGACACCATTGCCAAATCTCAACTATCCTTGCAATTCAGCAGAGAATGCTAACGCTCAGATTGATGAAATCACTCGAGAGATCTCACGGGCATTCAGCCTTACAATGAATGAGGCTCGAGTCTATGTTGTCTTATTGAAAAGCCGCTCTCTGACTGCATCTCAGATTAGTGCAATTTCAGGTGTTCACCGTTCACGTGTATATGATAATCTCAAGAGCTTGAGGGGCAGGAAACTTATCCAAGAATTCAATGATGAACCAAAGCGATATTGTGCAATTCCAATCCAAGAGAGTTTAAATCATATCTTAGCTGAACTTGAAAATGAATACTTTAGCAAAGTGGGTCAGGTCAAGGCATTATGTTCAAGACTTATTCGAGTATTTGATGAAAGCTCGCCTGACTTAGAATCCACATATATTATTGATCATGATAGGATACTTGATGAACTTCATAGGCTTCTTAAAACGGTGAATACTAGAGTCTGGGTCTGCAAGCGAACTGCAGGTGGACTGCTCGATTGGTATCTGTTGAGAGATGATCTAATTCAACTGTTGGCCAGAACTGTTGATATCCGATTTCTTGGGACTGAACAAGTTAAAATTGGACTTCCCGCGCGACTCAATCCGGAAGTCAGGTTTTCATTTGCAATTCTTGATTCTATTGCAATAACATTCCTTCTAAAACCCAATAATGATGAACAGACTAAGGCTGTGGTATCTCAACATGAAGATTACGTCAAGTTCTTGGCTGATTATTTCATAGACCAATGGAATAATGCAGAAGAATAATCCAGCCCATTCTCACTTAACATTTCTGAACTCATGGCCCAATTTCAATTCATAAAAGTAATTATGGCACTCTGAATTTGGGTTTTTGGAATGGACTATTTGAATATATCAGTTACACAAGTTTTATTAATATAACGGCGTTATAGAATCGAGATTCAACATGCGGACTCCTTGCGAATTAATTGTCACTGCTGTATTGCCAGCGTTTCGTTCATTAATGGCCAGAGAACTGATTGAGAAACATTCGTTCTCTCAGGTCAAGGCAGCGCAAACTCTTGGAATTACTCAAGCTGCAATAAGTCAATACATGAGTCGCAAGAGGGGTAATCAATTGATAGACACTTTAGAAACAATTCCTGAGTTTCAGTCTATTGTGCATGAATCAACAATGAAGATTGTATCAAATGAATTCTCACCCATTGATATCATGATGACATTTTGTAAATTGTGCGTTATATTACGCAAACAGAATATGGTATGCAACTTGCATCATGGTACAATGGAATTGCCCGACAACTGCAGCGCTTGTCAATTATGAGAATTATTACTATGTATTTTGAGTTTGTTAAATAAGAAGGTGAATGATATAATGGATGTATATAACAATATTCTTGAAACTATTGGCAACACTCCAATTGTGCGATTGAATAAAATAACTGAGGGTCTCAAGCCAACAATATTGGCCAAATTAGAGTTCTTCAACCCCGGAGGTAGCGTAAAAGATCGTATCGGGATTTCGATGATTGAAGCAGCCGAAGCAGCAGGTCTGATTAAGCCAGGCGATACTATTGTGGAACCAACTTCTGGCAATACTGGGATTGGTCTGGCTTTAGCGGCCATTGTAAAGGGCTACAAGATGATTGTCACAATTCCCGACAAGATGAGTAATGAGAAGATAGACCTGCTAAGAGCCATGGGGGCAGAGGTGATCATAACCCCCACTGATGTTGAGCCTGACCACCCCGAAAACTATGTTAAAGTGGCTGAGCAGATCGTCGAGAACAACCCACGGGCATTCATGCCAAATCAATACTTCAATCCTGCCAATCCTGCTGCACATTATGCCACAACAGGGCCAGAGATCTGGAAGCAGACTGATGGAAAGCTCGATGTCTTTGTTGCAGGGATTGGAACGGGGGGCACAATTTCGGGAACAAGCAAGTATCTCAAAGAGAAAAACCCCAATATTCGAGTCGTAGGTGCAGACCCAGAAGGTTCAATGTATCATCACGAGTTCTATGGGACACAGGGTCAGATTCACACATATCTTGTGGAGGGTATTGGAGAGGATTTCATGCCTTCGACATTGGACCTAAGTGTGATTGATGAAGTCATTGTTGTGAGTGATAGAGATGCCATGTTGACAACAAAGAAACTGGCCCAGCAAGAGGGAATATTGGCAGGGGGTTCATCGGGGGCTGCAATGTTTGCTGCTTTGGAAGTCGCTAAGAGCATGACCGAAGACCAATTAATTGTCGTTCTTATCCCCGATACTGGCCGTAATTACATAAGCAAGATCTACTCAGATGAGTGGATGAATGAACATGGCTTTATTGGACCGAGATGATAACAATGAGATTTGCCACGAAAGCGATTCATGTCGGAGAAGAGCCCAATCTTAAGCCAGGGGGATATGGTGATGTTGTAGTCCCCATCCACTTGGCATCAACATTCGCAAGAAAAAAGCTAGACGAGCCAACAGCAGGGTATGAATACTCTAGAACTGGCAATGTGACCAGAGATGCCTTGGAAAAGAGGCTTGCTGCTCTAGAGGGAGCGCAATATGCTCTGGCATTTGCATCAGGAATGGCGGCAGAAGCAACCCTGCTCTTGTCAATACTCAAGCAAGGAGATCATGTGGTTGCATTTGACGATCTTTATGGAGGAACCCGCAGACTTTTCGATAGCGTTCTTAGTAAATTTGGACTTAGATTCACCTATGTTGATGCAAGAGATAGTACTAATGTGGAGCGAGCAATAAACGAAAGCACGCGATTGGTCTGGCTGGAAACGCCCACAAACCCTATGATGAGATTATGCGATATTAATGAAATATCGAACATTGCTCGTGAAAAGGGTCTTATCACCGTTGTTGATAACACATTCATGAGTCCATATTTTCAATCACCTCTTGATTTGGGGGCTGATATTGTTGTTCACAGTACTACAAAATATCTTAGTGGGCATAGTGATGTGGTAGGCGGTGCAGTAGTACTATCTGACACGAAAACTTATGATAAGATAAAATTCAACCAGAATGCTATAGGTGCTGTCCCATCACCATTTGATTGCTACTTGGTCTTAAGAGGTATTAAGACACTGGCAGTGAGAATGGAGCGTCATGCTGATAATGCATTAAAGATTGCAGAATTCCTGCAATCCCATGACAAGGTGCGAAGAGTGCACTATCCCGGACTGGATGATCACCCTCAACATGATTTGGCTATGAAGCAGATGAAAGGCTTTGGTGGAATGATATCCTTTGAGCTCGATGGAGACCTGAACTATGTAAAGGACTTCCTGAGTCGCCTTAAGATATTCATCGTGGCTGAGAGTCTTGGAGGCGTCGAGTCGCTAATTGAACATCCTGCCTTGATGACCCATGCAAGCATTCCAAGAAAAACTAGAGAGAGTCTCGGCATCACAGACTCGCTGATCAGAGTTTCAGTCGGCATTGAAGATGTTGACGACCTGATTGAAGATTTGAGGAATGCGTTCTGAAATCATCCAGCTAGAATGTTTACTCTATTTGAGTTTCTAAAACTTATTATTCATTATGTGAAGTGAACCTATGACCAAACAATTGGACTTCTTAATGAGGTGCTTACGATGGCTGTTGCCTTTATGATATCATTGGAAGAAACTCCCGAAACATATGAACACCTGTTTGATCAAGTGCTTGACGGACGAGTTACATATATTCACACTGAGATTCTTAAGCATGTCAAGCCCAATATGAGAGTTCTGGATCTAGGATGTGGAACTGGTCGCTTTGCACGGGATGCTGCAAGAAAAGGGGCACTAATTGATGCAATAGATGCAGATGATGCAATGATATCCTATGCAGAGCAGCAGGCCTCAGAGATGTCAAATCCTCCAAACTTCATTAGAATGGACATCTTGCGTCTGGGTGAATCACAGGCAACATGTGATAAGAGTGCGGACGATAGCACCATGGACAAATATGACTTGATAGTAAGCACATTTCTTCTATCTGAGATTAAACCCTCTGAGAGATACTTATTCATGAAAATTGTCCGTGACCAATTGAAGCAGGATGGAAAATTTATAATTGCTGCTGAAACTCTTCCTAAGGGACGATTTAAGAGAAGAACCTTTTGGAAAAACAGAAAAAAGGCTATGAAAAAAGCAAAAAAGAAACTTCCCCCACCAATCACTGACATCAGGCGAATAATTGAAGACTCAGGCCTTGAAATTGAAAGCATTCAAAAGTATGGTCCTGAGATAACTCTCGTCATTGGCAAACGGGGCATTGGAAACCCAAGACAGATTTTTATCAATGTCAAGAAAGAATATTTGGGCTTTAAGGCGCGAGCCAGAATTCTGTATAACCATTTAACAGGAAGCTGGAGGGGCATAGCCATCCATCCTGGTCTTTATGGAGTTGGCTCTCCTGATGAGAACAGCCCAGTAATTGTGACAGCGAATTATGAACTCACCTATTTAACAGTCATGCGTACCTTGACAAAAGATGGTTTGAATGCTTGGGTTCTAGTATGTGATACGGATGGCATTAATGTCTGGTGCGCGGCGCGTGGCACACATTTTGACACCAATGATGTAATTCACATGGTAAGACTGGTTAACCTGGATAGCATCGTTAACCACCGTGAACTAATTCTGCCCCAACTCTCAGCTGCAGGAATGGACCCAATTGAGATTAAAACACGGACTGGTTTCAGAGTCCGATATGGCCCAGTTCGCATCACAGACCTTTCAAAATGGATACGTTTAGGAAAACCAAGGCCAAAGCCTCGTGAAATGGCCACAGTGACTTTTAATCTACGAGAAAGTCTGGAGATGAGCATCGCTCATATTCCCTTCTTGTTTGCAGTCTTATTATGGAAG
>JAJRWI010000010.1 GCA_024276825.1 archaeon | reverse complement strand
TTGGTCCGAAAATATGTATGCAATATCCAAGAGTTCGTGATAAACTCATAACATCAAAGCAGCAACTACATGATTTGTTGAAATTCGAGTATCCTACTCTTATATCAAGAAGTGATTTTCCTAAGCGACTAATGGAGGCTGAAGCTCATCTAGAATTCTTAGACAAATATCAATAACAAGCATAATACTTGGCGATTTGCCTGACTATAGTTCATTTCTCTACAAGGATGATCAACGGGTACCTATTACCCTCAAAGAGTTTCAAACTACGCATCTTGACTTGGATAATAACTACTTGGAAATTATCCGATGTATTCCTTTTGAATTATTAGAACAAGAATATAGCCTGAATATCCCTGATTTCATAACTGAATTAGAAAATGAACTTTCTAATCTCAAGCCATTAGTCGAATTAATTGATGCAACACTTGCAGAATTAAAGTCTGATAAATAACCACTAACGCTCTTGGGCATTAAAGAAATGGAATGAGAGGATCGAGTCCTCTCATATTTCAAAAACTCTAGAGTTGTTTATCTTGTCTGTAGGGCAGGCATTCCTTGCCAAATATCTCTCTTCCAATGACCAATTTCTGGATATGCGCACCACCCTCAGCACCGACGGTGTAGGATCTGACACCGCGGTATGATGCTTCAAGGGGACACTCCTTGGTGTAGCCGAAGGCACCGTGCCAAGTCATCGCTCGGGTGATGATGTCAAGGGCGTCATGTGGGGCCTTGTACTTGGCAGCGGCAGTCGCCTGTGCGATGTCTAATTTAGAGATGTTGGGGTTCTTGTGGATGTAGTGTTGGTCCCACATCCAAGCAGCCTTGTAAGTCAGCAACTTGTCCGCCTGCAGAGCCATCCATGAGTCAACTCCCTCGAACATGATTCCCTCAAAGGCGGCCAACGGACGACCAAACTGCTTCCTCTGTTTCACGTAATCCACGCCGATATCAAACGCTCCCTCCGCTGCTCCCAAACAGGTGGCTGCGATGATACATCTGGCTGCTGAGAAGCCTTCCATAGCCATATAGAACCCACGCCCCTCTTCACCGATGAGGTAATGTTTGGGGATCTCGACATTCTCAATGTTGAAGCCGCCGGTAGAAACGCCCATTCTGCCCATGTCCTCGAAGAGTGTGGTAGTGATGCCGGGAGTCAGGCCGTTGCCCATGTTAAGTGGGAGAATGAAGGCGTTGAATGCCTTGTGATCGCCCTTGGGGTCGGACTTGGCGAGTGTCCAGTAGACGCCGCCATACTTTTCGGACTCTGCGACACCGCTGATGTAGACCTTCTCACCGTTTATGACATATCCATTGTCGGTGGGCTTGATGGTGGTCTTGGTTGAATTGACGAGATCTGAACCGCCGGTGGGCTCGGTAGTTGCGATTCCAAAGAACAGGTCACCGCTACAGACCTTTGGAAGGATCTCACTCTTGGCTTCATGAGTGCCGTACATATCAAAGATCAAAGCCCATGAGGCCTCAACGAGGTACATGACGGGCAGAGCGATGGACAGATCGGCCCTAGCCAGTTCCTCTGCAGCAATACAGGCCATGGTCATGGAGATACCAGCACCGCCGTACTCCTCGGAGACCGTGGGTGCCCAGAGTTGCATCTCAGCCATCTTCTTGATGAGACTCCGTGGGATCTCATGGTTCTTGTCATAGTCCTGCCAGGCTGGTGCGACATACCTCTGCGCGAACTCACGAACAGCCTCTCTGAACATTCTCTCTTCATCTGATTCTTCAAAGTGCATGATGAACATCCTCTGTTGAGCTCTGGTTGTTGAGCCACTAAGGTGGCGAGGTGGATGGGTCACTTATAGATATTGTCAAAGATACTTCAGTACCATTATTTACAAATGAATAAGAAAATTAATTAGACATATCCCCTTTTTACAATTAATAAGAGGTTGGACTGATATGGGACTGCATGGAATTGTCTCTCCAAATGTACTGGTTATTCTTTGTCCAGCATGTGGCACGGAACATATGATAAGTCCCCCAATTAGAAATTGGTCACGTTTTGATGTTCATTTTTGTGATGCCGTTTTTGTCAAGATGACTACTGAATTGGAGATTCGGTGCAAATCATGTGGAAGATGTTTTCATGTGAAGTTCTGGAAGTAGCACGACCTGAACTAGATATTCCCATAAACAACTAACTTCTATTGTAGAAACAATTAACTTCTATTACACAACCGCAACAACTCCGGGCGGGACTGGCAGTGAAATACCCACTCTCTCCCTAGAATTACTGATGCAGATTGGAATAGTATCCGCAGTTGTAGTGGTAATTATTGTCGTTGCCAAGTCTAAACGTGGAAAGTGATGGAGAGGGATCCTCTCTCCTCTTTTTGTTTTTATGACCTTGCTATTCACTAATTCTCAAGATGTTCATTTTGCCATTGCATGTTCAGTTCGCCCAAATAGGAAAGAAGTTTCTTAGAGATCCATAGATACTTTTTGTATTGTCTGTTGACCTCTATGACTCTGGAAAGAAGCCTCTCTGCTTTTCTTTTCACACGCTTGTCTTTGACAGTCTTTATCAGCTGGTTGAGTTCTGTGATGGTCTCACCAGTGGCTTTGATTGTGGGATCTGCCTCCTCATAAATCGTCTTAGAAATGAACCCTGTGATGAAGTCCATGATATCAATGCGAATCACATAGTACCTCTCTCGGTCTTGTGGTTTTTTGACAACCTCAATCATAGGCATTTCAAGGATGAGTTCTCTCATTGCCCTAGAGACCTGCGCTTTGGAGAAATGGGACAGGATGGTGAGTTCGGTCAACGAGCGCGGTTCACCAGCTGAAGTGAAGAGGACACTCAGCAGTCTTGCCTTTAATCCTCTTATGCCGAATGACTCGGATATATGCTCAAACCGTTCTACAAGTCGCATCTCGATCTGTTTCAGGCATTCCTCCTCATTTGTGGCTTTATCATTCAAGTCATATCCCCACCATAGACACTCTGTTACTTGCTATCAACTCCTTCGTCTTTTGAGAATCTCAATAATGAGGGCTACTGCTAGTAATATGATTACCAATGCGGTGATGATATTCTGAGCCATCACCTCTTGCGATTGGTCTACATGGGATCTGATGGTAACTATGACAACATCACTTGCAACATTACCATATTGGTCTCTCAGGGCAATCTCAATTGTGTGCACTCCAACTGAGAGATCTAGACCCTCAAGATTGATGACAACCGTGGATTGAATGTCCGTCCAGCTCTCTGTTCCTTGGCTAATGCCATCAATTTTAATCTCATAGAACAGTGGTGTCTGATCACTAATTATCCATATTATGTCAGGTAATGGGTCACCCTCACTGACAAAGATATCGTCAGGATGACTCACTTCTGGGATGAGATAGTCTGGTATCAATACTGAATACATCTCACTGCCGTTCTTGACGATTCTTGAATTTCCAGACTGATCAATAACGTTGATTTGAAAGTAGATCTGTGTAAATGAGGGGAGACCTGTTGCATGAAGTTCGTGTATTGTAAGGAATGCACTCTCATTGTCTGCAAGGTATAGGTACTCTTCTACTCCACTGATATACAGTTCACACCTGAAGGTTTCATCGGTTTCAATCTGCACAGTGAGTTGATCCGCTACAATTGTGTAGTTGAGAGAAATGACTCTGGGTGCAGTCAGATCAAGAGTCATGAAGCTCCTGACTGTACTATTGGCATTGTTCCCAATGGCATCGCAGACTGTTATGAAATACTTGTATTCCGTGTTCTCTTCTAGCCCAAGAATCTCGACCTCATGATGAGTACTAAAACCCACATCGATCACATATTGAGTGAATATGTCTGACTGTGAATACCAGACTGTAGCATTGGTCTCCTTGTCTGTGTCAAACACAATTGTTGCTGAGATGTTGCTTAATGCTACTACTCCAATTGAACTGATCTCTGGAGCCTCCGCTGAAAATGTGGTAAAGTTGTAGAAATGTCCACTATTGTTGTTATTGACTTGATTTCCCCACTCGTCACTTGAGCTCACTTCAAAATAGTAAGTGGTAAGGGGCTTTAGCCCTGTGAGCTTGACAACATGATCTGTCACTAGGCTTGCATTAGAAAACGTCATGTTTATGTTGCCAATACTAATACCATAATTCACTACCGAGTCCGATAGCTCATCCGTGTGCCAGGTGATTATTGCACTGAACCTTAACGGGTCCGCACTGACCTCAGTTATGTTTGGTGGAGTCAGCCAAGATGCACTCATCAGTCTGTCTATCATGATTGTGCTGAATGATGGGATCTCTGTCGTCGCTTGGACTGTGATGTTGGATTCCTTATCAATCCAGTAGTTGAATCGAAACTCTAGTCCAAGTAGTGTTGCACTCTGATTGGCACGCCAGCACTCAAATGTCCCTGCTGGCGTTGTGATGTACTCGGTTGCATTCACAGTGAGAGTGATATTGTCACCCTCTACACTCTCAATGGGGCCAATCAACGAACCAATGGACACTCCTGTGAGATTGAACCAGCGGTCCCACTGAGTTGGATGACTGGTGCCAAAGATTGAGTACACCGCATAGTCCTCTACTCCATACACATACTCATGTCCGCCCTCTCCTGATATCTTCTTTACATGAGCGGTCTGGTTCAGTGTTCCATCAGTTTTGTTCCAAATCTCCACGGACCACCATGTTGCATTGGTGTCTTGCGTTATCTTGAATAATAAATAATCGCCAGCCCCTCCACTGCTGTTCGTCCAATATTCAAACCACTGACCTGCCTGATAGGGGTTAGGCTGAGTCCATGTGGGTGAGACCTGTTCTACCGTTTCGTGGTAGACAGTCAATGCACCCTTGCTGAGAAGTGGCGTGGCAATCATGAGACCCGAGATTGAAAGCCAGAGTAAAATGAATCGTATTGACAGACGCATGATGGTTCCTCCTATCCGACAGTCCTCCGCTTTGTTTCTTGAGCAAGATCCATTCTCCTGAACCCTCTGACAAAGAACCATTGGACCAACACTGTGGCGACAAAGATGATCGCAATGGATATCCAAATTGTTGTGGGCCCTATCGCCACCACAAACTCCAGAAAGTCATTACTAAATGATGCCGCCATCTCTGTGAGTGACTCAAAGCTCATTGGGATTCCTAAGATGATTGCGGTCACAAGTATCACAATGTTTTCTGCAAAGAAACTAATCTCAACTCTCCTGTGAGATGATCCCAGTGTCAGAATTGTCGCCACTTCTCTGCGCCGCTCGAGTACATTGATTATTGATGTTGTGAGAACGATTGAGCCTGCTAGTGCCACTGAGAAGCCTATCAGCACTAATAGAAACAATCTGAGTGTTTCCATGTACTCCCCCATGTCCCTTGATATGTCAGCTGGCGAGAGGGCACTTCTGACGCTCTTAATATGAAGATACACCTTCTGTTTGACTGCGTTGATTGAATCCACGCTTGGGTCCTTAAGCTTGATGTATATTGTGTTGGCTTCTAGTCCCCCCTGACCAATTAGCTGTTCAGCCATTGCATAGCTCATCCAGCAGACAAGAGAGGTGGTTTCCTGGCTGATTCCAGTCACTACCACACTTGAGTTTACCATTTGAAATGAATATCTCAGAGGTATTAAAGAAGTGATGTTGAACCTTGGATGCATTATTATGATCTTCTCCCCCAGCCCAACTCTCAACTGCTTTGCAGTGCCTTTTGTTATCACAATGCCTGTGTCGTTGAACTCTCCACCTGTGGATCCGAACTGGAAGTCATGAATGGCATTCTCAGGGTCCTGAACACGTATCTGCAATATTATCTCCGAATCAGTGTAGTTGGAAGTCAACACTGTTGAGAATGTTATGCCACGGTATGCAAGGTCGACTTCGGGCCATGAATTGATGATATTGATGTCCTCATTGACAGCATTCCCCATTTTGAAGTCAATATATTGCACCTGAAGGTTCCACCCTTCTCTCACTGTTATTGCGTTCATTGTTGCGCCAAATGAGTCATCCATTCCTGCCGTGGAACATATCAGCACAAAGCTCAGCATGAGCCCAATTATTGTGGATATTGTTCTTCGTCTGTTTCTGAATAGATTCCGCAGGATGATTTTTGTGCGAACTCTTGGCTCATAACCAGTGATCCTTTTGATAGCCCTCTCGACCAGCGTAACACGTCCCATGACAACACTTGCTGGATCATCACGCATGGCCACTGCAGGAATAAGCTTTGCGGAGGATCTGGCTGGAATATAGCACCCTAGTAAGCAAATAGTGAGAGATACCACAAGATTGAGTGCAATGATGTCAGGATAAAAGCCGTAATATCTGAATGGGACAACTAGCATCCCGAGATAGACGTTGATGAACCATCGAGTGAATATTTCTCCTATGATTACTCCAATAATTCCACCTACAGCTCCAACTATCAGCCCATAAGACAGGTATTTCTTGTAGATGTCCTTTCTTGAATACCCTAGTGCCATTGTAATACCAACCTCCTGCCGCTGTGCCGCAACAAGCCTTGACATTGTGACATATGTGCTGAAAATCGCTATCATAAGAATGAATGCAGGAAATACCACAACCATTTCGACAAAACCCTCAAGATCGAGCTGCAGCCCCGCATAGGATGGCTCATCCTCTCTTGGAATGGCTGGCATGATGCTGATGCCTGCTGATGCGAATCTCTTCTCCATCTCATTCATTAGTTGATCTCGCATACTGATTGGTGTACCCGGTTCCATCAAGACGCAGACATCATTCACCTCATTATTGCTCCAACTCAGCATATGCTGCATACTAGACATTGGCATGAACAGCAGACCAAAACGTCTTGAGGATGGCATGAGGTCTTGCCATGATGCCGCCAACCAGAGATACTCAGCAGTGCCCACATCTCCAATAAGCCTGACCTCAGTGGTCTTGTTTACATCTCCCTCTACTAACACATTAATTCTTGAATTCGGTGTGAGATTATGAAAGGTTGCAAGTTTGGTATCAGCAAGAGCCACATACTCATTAAATGACTCCGAGTCATTCCATCTGTCCGAGTCAACAAACCATCTACCATTAAACAATGCAAGATCATTGACAGTTGGATGTCTTCCACCTGTCACATTCAGACCAATTGCTCTTATTGCAATGAGATTGATCCCCTCTGTCGTATTCTCAAGGGCTGTCATCTCGTACACAACTCTATACTCGTAGGATGCGATTGGATACTCTGTCATCAGGTCCTGCATTATTTCATCCACTTTGTCCACTGGAATCTTCTCTGTCTGAAGAACTGTGGTGACTCTGAAATCTGCAAGTCCCAGATTCTCATAGGTTGTGTCATATGTCCGGGACAGATTGTAGTAACTTGGAATGAAAGTCCCAAGAGCCCCTGCCCCAAGAGCTATCATGATCGTTATGCCAAGGAACTGCATCTTATGGGTTGATATGTCCCGCCACACTGACTTGTAGAGGCTCCTCCGTGGCATAATTACCACCTCAACTCATCTGGCGTTCTCCTCTCACCCTCTTTGATCTCACGGACTCTGCCATCACTGAGTTCTATCACAGTGTCTGCAATCTTTGCAATCTCACGATTATGTGTCACAAGCAGGACACTTCTGCCCTCTTCCTTCCTGAGCCGCAATAGCTCCTTGAGTACTTCAACTCCTGTTTTAAAGTCTAAAGATCCTGTGGGTTCATCACCCACTATCAATGGCGGATCCTTTGCCAGAGCCCGTGCAATGGAAACCCTCTGTTGCTCTCCTCCACTCAACTCTGCAGGGAAATGGTTGACCCTATCGCCCAGCCCCACTCTCTCCATTAGCTCAAGGGCCCTCTGATGTATTGCCTTCTTACTAAAGTCACGTTTTCCATCCTCTGTGAGAGCACCAGTCAGCTCTAGTGCGAGCTCGACGTTTTCCACTGCAGTCAATGTGGGCAAAAGGTTCAAGAACTGAAATATGAATCCAATATTGTTTCTTCTATGTTCTACCAGTTCCTCGGTCTTTGTGGTCATCTCATTTCCCCCGAAGATTATCTTTCCACTAGTGGGTATGTCCATTCCACCTATCAGGTTCAGAAGCGTGGTCTTTCCAGATCCTGACGGCCCCAGTATGACCACAAACTCGCTCTGCTCGACTTGAAAACTGACATCCCTAAGCGCGTGTACTACGACCTTTCCCATTTGGTAGGTCTTGCATAGACTCCGGGTTTCTATTAGAACCATCTCAGTCACCACTGCCCAATTCATTGCTCAAACCTCCAAATATAACTTTGCAATTTTTACAATAATGCAATTCTTGTAAGGATATTCATAGAACACGTGTTCCAAAATACTAGCCTCTGTGCCTGGAAATATGAAGTTCTTGAAGTGAATTATCAGATTCAAGTCATGCTAATTTCAAAATATGAGATCAAGATCATTGGGATATATCCGGGCTCTGTGGGAGCAGCAATTCCTAGGCATCAAGATAACAAGAACACAAAAAAGATTGAGAAGTATGCGGCACTTGTGGTAATGATCATGGTTGTCCTCATGGAAATGGCTAACTAGAGGTTCTGTGAGTTCATTCTTCCTATAATTGGTTCGTGTTCGGATTCTCTCTGATTGACCATTTTGCTTCGACAAATCTATTAGGTTGTGGAATTAGCTATTACGACTCAATACTGGTGATTAGTTATGAGATAATCAAGACAGTGAAAGAAAATGTGGGGGTCCGAGAATCGATTATAACCTCTAGCTATGTTGATTCAGACAATCATGTTTCTTTAGGCTTTATGGTCAACAATATCATCATGACCTTTTGGATGCTGAGTGCTATATTTATCTAGCCGCTGATTAGCTTTGGGCTGCTCAACTATGCACTCGGAATCGTTCATTGTAAATTGGACAATCTAGGACATAATAGTCCTGTCCACCCACGAACGGCAGTGGGCACATTTCGGACCATAGTTTCGCACGATGCTATTTGAGCCTCTCACAATTTCACAATAGATCTCTCAAATATTCTTTTGATCGGTGTCCAACTCTGTCCAAGATCTGCGCATCTACATGCAACCATCTACATTCTTGGCCGAACAACAAGTGCTAAAGGCTACCTCTAAATAGCAAGAATCAGTCAAGGGAAAGGCAATCATTGATGTGTGAGATAAATGCATAAACAGCCTGATATGCCAATGGACTATGATTCCCTTAGCTCGATATATAATGAATTTCGCACTGGGAGCTTGGAAATCATAGAGTTCATTACTAGAACTTTGGATATATCTTCAGAAACGTCTATTCTAGACATAGGTTGTGGGACTGGGAATCATACACTCCTCCTTAAACAGAAGTCAGATGCTACTATGATCGGTGTTGATGTTTCATGGGGGATGATATCTAAGGCCTTAGCAAAGAGCAGGAGTGATGAGATTGAGTTTGCTCAGGCTCTGGCAGAATATCTCCCATTTGCAGACTCCTCTTTTGACTTGGTCTTGATGATTGAGGTGATACACCATCTCCAAGATGCATCTCAAGCCATTAAAGACTCTTTCAGGGTGACTAGGCCCGGAGGGCGTGTTTGCATTGTGACCCAATCACACAGACAAATCGAAGAGCGCACAACCTCCATTTTTTTCCCTGCAACAGTTGAAATTGAAAAAGCACGCTATCCAACCATAGTCGCTATTGAAAAAATGCTGAAGAAAGCTGGCTTTAGTCAAGTTCAATCTGAGATTACAGTATTCAAGATCAATATTGACCATGAATTTTTGGAAACTGTTTCAAGGAAGGGATTTTCAGTGTTGCATCTTATTGACGAATCTGAATTTAACAAAGGTCTCATCAAGCTCAAGAAGGCCTTGGCCATGAATGGTGAGTTCGAATCAGTTCTTGGATATACATTTATCTTTGGCATGAAAGAGAGATTTGTGACTGTTTAGTGATGGTAGTATCAACATATCATGATACCCTCACAGTGATAGATCTCTGAGTTAAATCCCATTTATTCTACAATTACAGATATTGACACTTCTCTCTCAACTTCAAATCTAAACAACTCTCTGACTATAATGTCCGTCTGCCCTTTCTGCTTAGCTAAGAACAACCACTTGCAACGTTCAGCATCGCCCCCAGTGATTCCGCTACCTAACCGTTCCGGATGTAGATATTCGGCTTCTTCTCTCACGAACTCGACTATGTTTACATCAGCAATTTCAAACTCAGCATCCTCACCAACTGAGCCATGTCTGTGAAAGCCAATGGCAAAAGTCTCACCGAGAGAAACCTCGATCCTATCGTCATCCATGGTGACAAGTTTGACCTCTTTTTTGTCCATATTCCTACTCTCCCAAGATTTGAACCAGTGGCTTTTTGGACTTCACACGAATGTAAACCAATATTGCCACCAATGCACCCAGAGCCAGTGCAACACCGATAGTAAGGACAGTCGACAATGGGAACTCCTCACCAAGGATTGTAGGCACTCCAGGGTACCAGTGAACAAACACAATGTCAAGAAAAGTCTGTCCATCAGAGTCTGCCCTGAATCTCAAGTAAGATAGCGTGCCATTCTCCTTCTCGTACCTTATCTCTTGATAGACCACAACAGTCTGCTCGCTAGTCACAGCGTACTGGATGATGAATCCCCACTCCTCATCCGTGTTGATGAAGGTGTGTGGGAAATGTGAGCTATTACTCTCCATCTCTGTGAGAAAATCCCAGTCCCCAACTGGAAGCACAAACATAGTATAATTCTCAATCAGTGCAAACGAGTCATTCTCTCGAACTAGACTGCAGTATGCCTTTGGGACCTCAACTGGACCTGAAATTGTTTCGGGGACTTCCTCAAGACTTGTTACCCGCATAGTCGCCTTCTGTCCAACATCAAGACCGATCACAAATGGCAAAGTGGTCCGAATGTCCTCATCATTAACCCCCATCATGACTTTTCTCTGCAGAACATAAGTGAAGGTCTCGTTAGGTTCAACACCCCATTGGAGGACGTGATTCTGCTGGGCAAAAGAGGGAGATATTGGAATTGACAATAAGACTAGGGCCATAACTGCAGCTGTAAATGATCTCATTTTCAACGACTACTCACATCATCAGACGCGTTTATATTTACTGGAACAAGAACATCACTCAATCTTTCTGAGTCTTGATCTAACCATTCTCTGGTATATCACAGTTGTCCCGAAAATGACTATGACCAATGCAATGGACTGCAATGCAAAGGAAATCATGATGCTACGGAATCTGTTGTCATGACTTTGCTGACCCGTTTGTATGATTAGAACATCGATCCATGTTGTGCCACTCACCTGCACACTCATTGTAAAGACTGTCAATGTGCCATTGGCCTTGAGATATCGCATCTCCCAGTAGAATGATATCTTGAAGACTCCCATATAGAATTCCGACGATACAACTCTTCCCCACTCCGTTTCAGTATCAATAAAGGTCATATCTTCTGAATCTGTGAAGTTCATGATCTCAGTTGTGAAGTTCCAGTCCCCCACTGGAATCACTATGATTGGCATATCCTCCATAATCACGGTGGAATCGTTGGCTCGAATCAATGTGCAATTGCTCTGCGGCATTTGTGTTGCATTATCAATATGGTCAGGAATGCTCTCCAACCCGACTACGCGCGCAATAATGGATTGTCCCTGATCAACTCTGGTTATGAATGGTGCATACTCATCAAGGTATGGTTCCATACTGGCATCAATTTGCTTTCTTTCCAGCACATATTCAAACTCATCGTCAACATTGACTCCCCATCTCAATGCATGATTTGATTGCGCTGTGCAACAAATCGGAGCCAATATCATAATTACTAGCAAGAGAGATGCAATGCATTGCCTTCCGATCCCCATATTACACCTCTCTCAGAACAGTTCCATTCCCCAGAACTTTGTTATATCAAAGAAGATGGTGATTACCTTACCTGTTAATAACTCAATAGTTAATGCATCAATCTTTCTACCAGTCATTCCCTCTGGGGTCAGCAATGTCTGTTGCTGTAACACCCAGTTGACTCCTCTGGTTCCATATTTCTTCTCGATATATGCATACTCAGCCCTAATTGCATCCATATGTCCTGCAACATCCCCTACTATAATGGGGTCGCTTATACTCTCTCCAGATCCAGAATATGTCACCATATCTCATCAATCACTCAAGTAAACATGCCTACCTCTGATGCAGACACCAGTTTTGCATATTCTACGTTCCACATAAGTTTCACTATCATGAGTGTTCCATAAGTCATGTCAATGTTTTTGTTTGATCGCGCTCTTCAAAGTAATGAGTTCCATGGAATTTAATGAGAATACCCTACACTTACTGGAAGAGCATCTCAAGTCTAACCCAAGGGATGCCATGGCCTGGAATATGCATGGTGTTATCATGGCTAACAAGGGCGAATTTGGAGAAGCTCTGCGAAGCCTTGATCGTGCAGTCCAGCTAGATCCGCAGTCCATTCAGGCCCACCTGAATCGCGGTCGCATATTGATGGCTCTTGGTCCTGACAAGGCTCAAGAAGCCTTAAGGTCACTTGATATTGCACTTCAGTTGAGTCCTGATAACCCTGAGGTGTTAATTGATAAGGCACGCGCATTACGGCTTCTAGGAAGAACTCGTGAAGAAGAGGAAACACTGCTAAAGATTGTGAAGATTAAAGCTGATATCTGGCAGATATGGGTGCGTCTAGGTGACATCTCTCTTGAAGAGGGCAGGTTTAAGGATGCGCTTGGACACTATAAACATGCACTCGACATTAAGGATGACATTGTTCCCGCCTTGATGCATCAAGCGATTGCCTACTCAATGCTGGAACGATTCAAGGAGGCAACAAGGTCTGCTGAGCGAGCAACAAAAATCTCACCTGATGATGTCAGTACATGGAGAGTCCTTGCAGATGTCCATGTTCGCGCTGAACGGTTCAAGTCTGCAAGAAAAGCCCTAAAACGAGCCCGTGAACTTGACCCATCCAATCCATCAATCCCATTCACAATGGGTCTTGTTGAATATAAGGATGGACATCTCAAGGAGGCCGCAAGACTATTCAGAGCTGCAATAAAGAGAAAGCATGATTACGTCAGGGCGTTGCACAATCTGGGTCTTGTTCTGATGGAGCTTGAGGAGTGGACCGAGGCTGCCGACATCTGGGAACGCCTGACTTCCATAGTAAAAAATGACCCCACAATATTCGATGCCAAGGCAACAACATATGCGAAGCTGAAGGATTATTGCAGTGCCCACGAGGCATGGGAGCGAGCACGGAAATTGTATAAGAAACGGGACGATACTGTAAACTCTACTCGGGCTGCCGAACTTGCCCGGGCAGCACGCATTAACTGTTCGCGCCAGAAAAAAGCGGCACGTGCTCAACGTGAACGTGAGAAGGCCACACGTTCTTTCAATGACCGCTTTGAGATCCGTAGAAAGAAGAAGGGGCGAAAATAGCAAGGAGTGGCCCCAATAATTTCAGATGTCTGCTATACCAATAGTTTATTTGAGCTTAATACATATTCAGAATGGAGATGTGTGTTAGCTCCCATACTCTGGAGGCTATTGTATTTGGAAGTTAAAAAAAGAAGTGGGTCAACAGAACCCTTCATACCCGAGAAGATCGTGGTTAGTGCTGTCAAATCTGGCTGTCCCTATGAGATTGCCAGAGAGATTGCAAGCTCGTTGGAATCAAGAGCAGAGAGCTCTTTGACAACCTCAGAGATCCGCGAGTTTGTGCTCACTGAGATGCGCTCACGAGGGGCCACCTCTGCAGCCGAGAGCTGGGAAACCTACGAGAAAGAACACAAGAGATAGATCACCAGTCCGATTGATTAAATCATTGAGTGCGTGTTCATTGATTAGTTAATATCATAAACGACTCACTCAAACAGAGTGACTTCAACAATCTCTCCTTCTTCAATCACATCAAGATTTGTTGGAAGGATGATATATCCATCTGCATTAGCCATACTTGTTATTGCTCCAGAGTGCTTGTATACTGGTTGTGCAATTCCTTCCTCAAGCTTCACAGTGAGGAACTGTTTCCTGCCTGATGCTGATACTATTCGTTTTCCAATCTTTGCTTGAACAGTCCTCAATGGGGTTTCTGGAAGCCTTGCCATTCTTCTTATAGTCGGCACTAGAAATATGTAGGCATTACTGAGACACGATGTGGGATACCCTGGCATTCCGAACAAAGGGGTTTTCCCAATGACACCGAATAATGTGGGCTTTCCAGGTTTTATCTGAACTCCATGGAACAGCATTTCGCCAAGCTCAGACACCAATCCAGCAAGCAAGTCCTTCTCACCAACAGAACTTCCTCCAGAGAGAACAATCAAGTCTGAATCTAGTGCTCCTTCAAGGGCGGCTCTGAGGCTGTCAAGATCATCAGTGACAACAGGGTGCCTCTTTACATCTGCGCCATTGGTCTGTAGAATTGCACATAATGTATAAGAGTTCACATCATAGATCTGGCCCGGCAAGAGCGATTGCCCTGGCGGCACAATCTCTTTTCCTGTTGGGATTACAGTGACTCTTGGTCTTGCAAACACCTCCACGCCTATCATCCCAAGAGCGGCAATGGTGCCCACCTTAGCAGGCGTCATGAATGTACCTTTCCTGAGAACGACATCTCCCTCCCTAATGTCCTCCCCTTTTCTTGAAATATTAGCTCCTGGATACACAGGCTTGGTGATTAGAATGCTGTTTCCATGCTGTTCGGTGAACTCAACCATGACCACAGCGTCCGCACCTTTTGGCATGGGGGATCCTGTTGCAATCTGGAGGCAATGGCCTTTTATCACCTCAACCTCAGAAACCTCTCCTGCATGTATGACTCCATCAACCTCTAGAAACACCTCCCTCTCGTCTGCCCCAAAAGTGTCTTCTGCAATGACTGCAAAGCCATCCATTGCGGACCTATCAAATGGTGGGACTGATCTGTCAGCAATAACATCCTGTGCTAGAACTCTACCCACCGCACTCTCTAGGTCGATGGTCTCGGTGCGTTCAATTGGTCTGCATTTGGACCTGATTATCTTTTCAGCATCCTCTTGTGAAACGAGGAGCTTGAATGGTTCCATCTTACTCATCTGTCGACCTCCCATAAGAGATGTCCAATGCTGGGGAGAATGACCTTTTCTAGAGCTGTTCTCATGGCATTCTTTGAGCCTGGAAGACAGTAGGCAATAGTATTTCCAATTATTCCTGCTATAGACCTACTATAGATTGCAGGAAGCCCTATCTCTTCATAGCTGATCCTTCTGAAGTGTTCACCAAAGCCATCAAATCGCCTGTCAAACATGTTCTCCAAGACTTCTACTGTACGGTCTCGCACTCCAGGCCCTGTACCGCCACTCGTGATGATGACTCTAATCTTACTGTCTGCGAGATATTTGTTAATTGCATTCCTTATTTCATCATCCCTGTTTCTGACAATGTCATAAGCAATGATGCTATGTCCCTCAGCCTTAAGCATCTCCATTGCAATCTTGCCGGACTTGTCAGTCTGTTCTGTTCTTGTGTCACTCACTACTAGGACTGCAAATCCGGTCTGTACCTTCTGATCACGTCTATGTTCATGGCTCATTCTAAAGGCACCTTCTCCTTTCTCATAACTCTGATGCCCTCAATTCGTGAGGTGGGATATTGTCCATGTTCATCCTTCTCAAGATACTTGACCATGTCCCACACTGATAACAGGGCAGTAGTGACTCCCACCAGTGCCTCCATCTCTACACCTGTGGCATATGTGGCAGCCACTTCGCATTTTGCCCTTATTCTGTCCTCAAGAAAATCAAATGCTATACTGACAGATGACAGTGGGATCTGATGGCATAGTGGGATGATCTCAGATGTTTTCTTTGCAGCAATAATGCCTGCTGTTTCAGATACCGCAATTACATTACCCTTCTTTGTCTTGCCTGTTCTGACAAGTTCTACTGTTTCAGATTTTAGGACAACATCTCCTACGGCTTGTGCAGTTCTGACACTGAATGGTTTCTCAGTTATGTTTACCATTCTCACATGATCTGGACTTGCAGTGGTGTGATATTCGTGTTGTTCTGCAACCCAGTAGTCGCCCTCATCAGTGTACTCCTTCTTCCAAATCGGTACAATCTCTTTCAGACGTTCAATACAGAACCTACAGGCTCTGAAGGCCTCATCGCGATGTGCGGCACCTACTGCTATTATCACAATGTTCTCGCCGATCTCTAGCACTCCAACCCTATGAACGATTGAAACATCAAGCACTCCAAATCTCTCTATAGCCTCTTTGCGAATATCCTGCAGCTTCTTAACATCCAGTCCCTCATAGGACTCAAACTCAAGCCTCTTGACCTGCTTTCCTCTACTATGGTTTCTAACAGTACCTAGGAAGGTGACAATGGCTCCCATCTCGGGTCTTCGGGTCTTTCTAATAACATCGTCAATTGAAAAGTCCTTTTCGGTTATTCCGATCAAGACTAATCTTCCTCCTGCCAGTATGGCTCTCTCAACCGTACTGCTCTCTCAATGGCCTCTATCAGATTTCTCTCAGATTCTATGAATGGTCTTGCGTCCACAAGGTTGTCGGACCGCAAGAGACATGGTTTGATCTGTCCCTTGGATGTTATCCTGAGTCGTGTACAGTGTTGACAAAACTCAGGATTATGCATTGATCTGACAACTTCTACTACTACAGGTCCATTCCTTGAGATGAGTGAATAACGTTTCCTCCAATGAAGGTTTCTTCGTTCAACCTTGAACGCTCTTGCCTTAAGATTCATCTCTATCTGCTTCATGTCTGCCCACAGATCCTTGTAGGAGAAGCCTTCAAGTTCTGGCATTTCTTGCAATTCGATAAGTTGAAGATGGGCGCCTATCTCTCCGCAGTACTCAATCATGTCATCAATCTCGTTGTCATTGTATCCGCGGATGACAGTCATGTTAATTTTTACTGGGGACAGACCCACCTTAATAGCCGTGATTATGCCCTGCTTAATCCTCTCGATATCATCGACTCCAGTGAGGGCCTTATGAATCTCAGGGCGTAGAGTGTGCAGACTCACATTGACTCTATTAAGTCCGCTCTCCTTAAGACTCGTTGCTAATCCTTCAAGCATAGTCCCATTTGTAGTGATGGAGAGGTCATCGATAAGGGGTGCTAACCTCTCCACTATCTCAATGATGTCCTTGCGTATCAGGGGTTCACCGCCAGTCAGCTTGACACTTGTTATCCCAAACCTCACAGCCTGACTGACAATGGCTTCAATCTCATCAATACTCAACTCAGAGCCCATCTCAAACTCGCCTTCTTTATGACAGAAGAAGCAGTTGTGATCACAACGCTGTGTGAGGGCAATTCTGAGATTGTTCACAGAACGTCCAAACCTGTCTATCAATGGATGAATCTCTCTGGTCGTTGTTCCCTCGTCAACAGAGTCGAGCTTGGAGTCGGACATACTTATAATCTTGCTCACAAATCAGAAATAACTGTTATGTTTTGACATGCATATCGAAATCAATATACTAGGACTGAGGAGGCCTTGAATGTGAGAAACACTTGATCATTCTCCCTGATTCCAAGTCTATCTAGTGATGCCTGTGTAATGTTCACATTGATGGGAACTCCAGCATCTACATGCAGCACTCTGGTGTTCTTGTCCTGTTCAATCGAAACCACCCTCCCATTAAGACAGTTTCTTGCGCTTGATTGAACTCTCTCCTTGGACACAAGAATGTCATCTGGAGAGATTGTTATAGTGACCTCACCAGTGTTCTCTCCAACAGCCTCGATTACAACTCCGTTTTCAAGCGTGACCTGTAGTATTCCACCATCCTCATCAACAATAACTCCATGGCCTTTAAACACATTCCTGAGTTCGGTCTCATCAACAAGGGTTTCAAGCTCAAGTCTAAATACACTATCTGCCGGTCCTATACTTCTTATTTCACCTGCATCAATCGATGCTATTCTGTCTGCAAGCCTTTTGGCCCTGAATACATCATGAGTGCTCAGAATCACCGTTGTTCCTCTGTCTTTGTTGATGTTTCTCAATACCTTCTCAACAATGACTTTGCTCTCCTTATCAAGATCCGCAGTGGGTTCGTCCAGCAGCAGTATGTCGGTATCGAGTGCTATGGCCCTTGCTAAAGCAACACGCCTCTGTTCCCCTCCAGAGAGATCTCGTGCGGGTCTCTCTGCAGCATGCTCCATTCTGACCAATGCTAGGGACTCCTTAACAACTCTCTCAATCTCTCTCTCACTGATACCTCTAATTCGAAGACCATACGCGACATTTTTGAATACTGATGTACCAAAATGAATCGGTGTCTGAAACACAACAGTCGAATTCTCTCTCAAAACACTCCTGTTCTCATCAGTGATTGTTGTGTCTTTGAACAGTAACTCGCCTTCTGTTGGTGCCAACAGTCCTGCAAACACTCTGAGAGTTGTGGTCTTTCCCGATCCATTGGGCCCCATGAGAGAGAGAAACTCCCCCTCTCTCACATCAAGGGTGATACCTCGCAGTGCATGAATCTCATCAAAATGCACATGCACATCTTTCATCTGGACTATTCCCACAGCCACCACCTGACCCTTTTCTCTGCCACTCGCAGTGTCATGTTGATTATTAACATGAGTGAGAGTAATACTGTCGCCAGACCGAGTCCAAGTGCAATCTCTCCCCTTGTGGTTTCAAGAGCAATTGCAGTTGTCAAGACCCTTGTGATTCCAATTATGTTTCCCCCAAGCATCAGAGCAACGCCCAGCTCCGAGATTGCACGACTGAACCCTGCTGAAACCGCAAGCAAGATCCCTCCGAATGACTCTCGAAGTACAGCAGCTCCTGCCGCCTTCTCGTCTGCGCCGAGAGTCAGTGCCAGCTCCCTGATCTTGGGATCTACATGTTCAATGGTTTCTGTTGTCAGACTGATGACAATTGGTAGAATGAGAATCGACTGTCCTATGACCATTGCCCAAGGAGTGTAAAGCAACTCAAAGATGCCTAGTGGTCCCGATCTTGAAAACACCAAATAGAGCACCAGACCGAGGGCCACAGTGGGCATTGCCATCAGACCATTAAATATCCCCTTTAATACATGCTGTGCCCGGAACTTCTTCAATCCCATGAACATACCTATGGGCAATCCAATGGCTGTAGCAAGAGCTGCAGCCATCCCTGAAACAAACAGGCTTCTCAATGTGATCTCTACTAAATCACCAATCAATGACAATACTTCTCACACTCTCTTCAGATGTTGTATGCTTGAAGTGCTGGGAAACAATGTGGCGCTATGCCTAAATTGGAGATTAGTCGCTAATAATGCCTCGTATGAATATAGGTCATAGTTTCCAACTCTCCACTCTGGTGGGCACTCATAGAACTGCCCCTGTGACTTAAAGAATGCATAGTTCCTAATCCATCCATAGATATCGGGTGGTGAGCTGGTTTCTACTATTTGAGCAGCTGCATAAAACAAGTGAGATCCAAGATCCTCGACACCATAATTCTCAATGATACTCTGAGCCTCCTCATTAACTATCCATTGAATGAACTCCATGGCAAGATCGAACTTGACTCCCTGAACCTTTGTACTGTTCACTGCAATGGCACTGTATACGTTTAGCAAGCTCTCTCCTGCCTGAACAAGACCCTCAAGTTCGATTAATCCTTCTGCACTATATTTTAGAAAAGTGCCAATATCGGACAGAGTATACAACTGAAGCTCATTGGCCATGTTTAATGTGGTTCCCATCCCAGACCCTGATGACACGAACCACGCCTCATTCTTGATCACATCATAGTCATAGCCCGCCTCGCTCCATAGACCTTTCTCCTTGGTGTTCGTGCCTGAGTTGTCATCCCGTGACACCCACACCTGACCACTCTGGTTTCTCCCATATTCGCAGACTCTTTGGAGCGCTGCAATGGGCCCAAGACCCTCAATTCCAGCTGGATCTTCCGTAGGGCCCACTATTATGAAAAAATTGTAAGCGAATATCTTTCTATTGACACCATAGCTTGCATTCATGAAGTCGTACTCTTGCGAGGGTGAATGAACAAGAATTAGATCAGCATCACCATTCATTGCATGAGTTATTGCAATACCAGTTCCAGCCGATATGAATGCCAGAGTGACCTCTGGATGAGAGTTCTCATATTCTTCCTTCAATGTATCCAGAAGCCCAGTGTCATATAGACTAGTGGTCGTAGAGATTGTCAACTGCTGCCTTCCATGTGTCTGTAATAGATAGAGTGTGATCCCTGATGCAAGCACAATGCTGACGATCGCAATCACACCGAGTAGTACCTTTCTCTCTTTTTTCATGGCGAACAATCATCTCCAGATACTGCCAAAATGTTCCCCTACATAACTGTTATGTTTGGCTGTGCATATCGCTATATCACCGTGGGCCATGGCACTCATTGTGTCACCCCAGACACTCTGAACCTGTCATTCATTATTCTTTGACGCCCATCAACTCACTGAGCATCCATCTCCATACTGATCTAATCCCAATTCTTTTGCCTTCATGCTCGATATCTTGCTCCTCATTCCATGTGAGAATCTGCAGCCTATTGCAACCAGTTTCACGAGAGGCCTTTACAAGTGCCTTCTTTTCCCGCATTAGCGTACTCTCATCCTCTATGCTATGAGCGACCTGAATTAGACTATGTATTCTATTTCTTTTCAACAAGACAAAATCGACTTCCAGTCCATCTTTAGATCTCCAGTATCTCACTTCAAGATTAGGGAACTTTCTCCTCAGTTCCCAAAAGACTAGGCTCTCAAGGAGCCAGGAATTATTTAGTCTAGTTGATAAGATCTTGTAGAATATGTTGTCCGCAAGGTACATCTTTCTTGGGTATTGAATCTCACTCTTCACACTCTTCCCATATATTTTGACCTGCTCGTAAAAGAACACTGATTCGGGATATGAAAGATATTCTGCAACCGTGCTCTTTCCAACTCTATGACCAATTCCGCATAGATTCTTATACATCTGACTTATGCTCACAAGTTTTGAATTTGCAGCGATTGCTATCATGTCCTTTATCACTCTTGGATTTTTCACATTGAACTGTTCTATTATGTTTCGAAGAATAATCACATCAAACAGGTCTCTTGCTTCCTGAAGCTTCTCATTATTTGATCTTTCAAGAACAATGCTGGGCATGCCCCCAAATTTCATGTACTCCTCAAACATAGCAAGAATCTTTCCAGTCCCTACCTGTGTCTTCGAGAGTGTGAACTCGTTGAATCTCAAGAACTCTATAAAACTCAAGGGGAACAGTCTAAAGCTTCTAACCCTGCCCTGAACTGCTTTTGGAAGCCCTGTCCTACTCAGTCTTTGAGTTGAACCCGTGATAATCAGGTTGACCTCTTTACTCTCTACAACCCTGTTTACCCATCTTTCCCACTGCGGTATTGACTGAATCTCATCTACAATTATCCAGAACTTCTTGCCCTCCAAAAGTGATGAGGCCGCTGGAATCAGAGAGGTCAGTATTTCAGTTTGTTTCGGGACCCTCTCGTCTTCCAGATTGATATATGCCACATTCCTCAATTCTTGTGCCATTTGAAAACTCAGATATGTCTTACCTGATCTTCGCAAACCAAATATTGCATTCGCCTTTCTGGTTGTTAACTCGGGCGCTTGCAGTCTGGGAATTATGTCCATTTTAGGTATTATTTCGGTCCATTCTTCCATTATCCTTTGCAGGGTATGAGTTTCCATATTGTACTCATTGAGTACAATACTATATAGATATTGTATCCCTCCAGTACACCTTAAATGGACTGATTGATAAGACAATTGCTTTAATTGATGATGTGGTGAAACTCAAATAAAATGGCCAGGCTATGACCTAGACTGCCTTGAAACTTCGACCAAAAGTATCAAACGTTTCTGCATCATAAGAATTCTATGCCAAACTCTGAAATCCCAGTTAGGTTTGCAAGGAAAAGACCTGATGGCTCGTATGATCTCCCATTCCCTATGGACCCAGTAGAACTGACTCAGTATACAAGAGGTATTGTATGCAAGAAAGTTGATGGCACTCCCTATCGCAAATATACAAAGTTCTATGCAGTTGGAGTCTATGGTGGAATCGCAACTGCTTACTCTGTTGGCTGCAATTTCAGATGTGTTTTCTGTTGGGTTGATTGGAGTCGCGACTGGCCAGAGCTATATGGTGAGTTTTACTCGCCAGAACAAGTCTATTTACAACTACGTGCAATAATGCAAAAGCAGAGCCTTAGAAGGGCCCGAATCAGCGGTGCTGAACCGACCTTATGTCCAGAGCACTTGTATCAGGTGCTTGATCTTGTCCATCAAGACTTGAAGGCATTTGACCTGTTTGTAATTGAAACAAATGGCGTAGTCATTGGAACCGAATCTGATGTTGCAAAGAGGATTGCCACCTACGCCTCACGAGACCCTCATGATAACACTGTGGGCCATGTTCGGCTCTCTATACGTGGGGGATTGCCAGCGCCGTTTGTGGAGAAGACTGGATGCTCGGAAAAATTCCTTGACCTCCCATTTATTGCGGCTGAGCGACTGTGGGATGCAGGGGTTTCATTTCATGTGGCGGTTGTGGTTGATCCCAGATTCACAACGGAAGAAGAGAAACTTGAGATATACTCTCGATTATCTAATATTCATCCATCAATCAGACGTGGTGTTGAAGAAGAGTTCCTAGATCCTTATCCCCATGCTCTGGTCAGACTCAGGGCTGTTGGTCGCACTGATGTCACAGGCTTAGCAAAGTCATCTCGTGAAAGGCACGCTGAGAAAGATATGCCACCTGATTGGCAACAAACTCAAATCTAGCTGTCAAGGAGCAATGATTTGATCAAATAAAACACGCCAAATCTCTCATCAGTGGCATTGAGATACCATGGCACTTTGAGACCAAGTTTCTCTTGAATCTCCTCAATTGATAGACCTTGAGAATGCAGTTCTTTGGCATTGATTTGAATCTCAGTCAACCAATCAATCCGCTTCTGAATATGTTCGGCTGGCTCTTTAATTGGGCCTCGGTGACTGTCAAACAAGACATCAATGTCCATATCTCTGATCATCTTCAGAGTTTCAAGCACCTGAACCACATTCTCATCTTGCATGGCAATCTTTTTTCTCGATGGCACTGGAACGCCATCTGCAGAGAAGAACCATCTCTTGTCTTCCTCATAGAACCCGACCATTGTGTCATGGCAATGCCCAGGAAGGTCGATCACCCTGAACAATAGGTCTCCAACATCAAATTCATCGTCCATTGTGGTGATTTTATCAACGGGGTCAGGTTGCCCCCAGATCCAAACAAAGAACTCGCTGTATTGAGGTGGACTCTTCAAGGACGGTATATGCTGTGGCTTGGCAAATATCGTTGCATATTTTGAGAGTACTGAACACGCTCCAACATGATCCTCATGAGTGTGTGTGATATAGACTCTTTCAACTCCCTTCTTCATAGTATATTCATTCAACTCACTCATTCCGTTTACACAGCCAGCATCAAACAGTACATTGTCGATAAGATACGCATATGTCCACATGATCGCTTTACCCTCATATTCTGTGGCTGTCTTAAGGCCCCTGACTCTGTCGTTGAACTTGTCGATTTCAAACATAAATTACAATAATGCCAATCTGCATATTGGTCATTCGGTCACCTCATTAAACGGTGCATCAACTCGCTTGACACTCTACTTCGTCCTTCTGGACAAGAATTGGTGGGGCAAATCTTCGCAGACGTTTCAACCCAACTACTCTGTCCCTTCTTCCAAGTTTTGCATCATTAAGAGCGATTTCCATGAAGGCTATTGCCTCATCGTATTCCTTTCTTGGAACTGGAAAAGGCACGCCATCCTTCCCTCCAAAGGCGAAGGTCATTCGTACAGGATCCGACCATGAGGGCTCGGAGCCAAAGATCAGGTCTGCCACAAGAGAGAGTCCTCGTAGAGTTGCAGGACCGATTCCCTCTATTGCAAGCAGTTGTTCATAGTTGTTTGGTTGAATTTCATAAGCCGTTCTCACAGCGCGCCAGTTCATTCGATTTGGAATCACCTTGTATGAAGGAATCTGTATTGGTGCAAACTCGTCCAGCCACTGAATCAGCGTATTCTGTCCATATGCTTTGATGTCCTCAAAATATCGTCTGACTCTTCTTGGCTCTTCTGAAACAATATCAAGAGTGGTCTTCCGACATTCCTCTGAAATACTTGCTGTCAGATCAAGGGCCGAGTCTCTCACAACTCCAGAGATCATTCCTGAATGTGGCTCCTCGATGAAGTTCTTAAACTCAAATGATGTCCAATGGTATCTCCTCGCATCACCAGCCTTGGAGTCCATTCCCTGTTGAACAACCGTCCAATGTTCGCTCTCGTCAACAAAGAACACGTGCTGATAGAGGCTGTAATTGTCCTGAATGGCTGCATTATCGACCTTAGCGACCATTCTGCTGACACTCCCTAATCTCGTGCCATCAAGCCCAAAATCCTCTAACGCCCTCAACTGATCTGGGACCTTTCTGGAGGCCAGTCCTTTCCCCCCTACTGCCACCATGTTGTGCTTTTCAAAGTTCAATACTGACTTTAGGACACCACAGGTGACTGTGGTGGAACCCGAGCTGTCCCAGTCATATCCAAGCACATTGGACAATGCTTGAAACCAGACCGGATCGGCAAGTCGTTTGAGGAGTTCAGTGGTGTCATACTCCATCACTATAAACTCACAGATTGCGCTGGCCATAGGCATCATTCGTTTGACCAACCAATGGGGCGCTCTGCCAGGGTGGAGCTTTAGATCGGCAACACCTGAACGCCTCATTGACTTGCACCTTACAATTATAATGACTTCTTGATCTCCATAAGTCTGTCCAGATTCTCCTTGCCTGCAGCCTCAACCCTATCGCATGGGAACTGGTCGCAGTGTGCACAGGTTTCAACAGAGCGCTCACTTCCACACGCGCGGATGGGGCAATCACCGCACCATTTGAAATGCGGCTCCTTGTTTGACCTGCATCCTGTGCAGAACACATCATCTGGGTCAACAGGATAATCTGGAGAGTTCCATCTCTTGGCAGTTTCAATGCGGAGTTCTTCATCGTCATTGACATACGCCCGATAAGCAGGGCACTCATTGCAGTTAATGCCACAATATGAGATCATGACATAATATACAGGGATTTAATATAAAAGCTGAACAGATTGCCGAAAGTAATCTGAATGCCTTGCAAGCAATCCTTTTATTTTTACAAATTATATACAACATGTTTCTAAACGAGTTCTTTAAGTTCGAAGTGATGATAATGTCAGAGGTTACAGCTTGGGATAGCGCCGTTGGGTTTGATGAGTTCCTTGAAACCGCTCGTGAGAACATCGAACTTATGAAGGCGCGGTTCAACGACTTGATGTTGAATGAGTCTGAGGAAGAATCTATCCGTAGCATCCAAAATCAAGTGAAGATATTGGTGATTGGAACAGACAGATGTAATGACACAGCGGGCATTGTTCCTATCCTTGCAAGAATGGCATCCCTGTCACCGAATGTTGAGTTACGTATCATTGATAGTGACACGAATGCGGGTCTTCATAAGAACTATCGAGTCAACGGTAAACGCAAGACCCCTGTTGTTCTGTTCCTAAGTTCTGAACTTCTTGAACTTTGTAGATGGGTTGAACGTCCCAACGCGGCGTACAAGATCATGAATGAGAAAAACCTCTCCTTGGAAGATCGAAGGACCGAGCTGAAGCGGCTATACAGTGACCCTGAGATCCAACGACAGAGTTTCACTGAACTGCTAAATATGCTGATTCGTGCTGACCTCCTATTGGGAGGAAAATAGTCTCCACCTCTGGGATGATTGTCAAATGGCACACCGCTTTGCAAAAGCTGACTGGACTGACCCAGAACGGATACAGCATTTAATTGATTTGTACAAAAAGCGCTACGACTCATCGTTTTGGGACTCATTCATCAGACTTGTGGGTGAGAACTCTCGCGAGTCAATAGCGGATTTTGGATGTGGGCCTGGACTATTCTTGGTTGATGCAGCACATAAGTTCAGTCCCAAGATAATTTACGGAATAGATGCCAGCAGGGAGATGCTTCAGGTTGCATCAACGTTTCTAGCCGAACGAGTTGGATCCGGCGCGTTTGAACTGAAGCATATTGATTTTGATAAGGAATCACTTCCTTTGAAACGCAACTCAATTGATCTTGCCTTCTCGGGTTTCGTGCTTCACGAGGTTGCTGACATGCTATCGCATTCAGCTCAGGTCTTTAAGGTCATCCGCGAAAATGGAATATATGCCATCTATGATTTTGTTTCTGGCGATGAGGATGCCTTCATCAGACTGATGACCGCATCAGGAATGAGTGAGGAGTCTGCACGCAGGCGATATCCCCATATGTGCAAGAACTCGCGATCGGATATTGAAACTGCGTTAAGGCGCAGCGGCTTTACAAGAGTTCGTTCTACCATGATTGACAGCACGCGCGCCCTGATTGTGGGTGTTAAGCCTGAAGATCCACTTGACATTCTTGGCACTTCAAAAGCGAGAAGAAGTGAGAAATCAACCCCATGGATTGAAAAGGTCTCACTTGAATGCCCAAAATGTGGTAGCACTAGAGTTGTAAGAGTGTTGAATGAATGGGCACTCTCACAAGGTGTTCAGATATTTGAATGCAAGGCCTGCGGAAAGCGATTCTATGAGAGAGATGTTGATGACATGCGGCCCACATTCTGACTCTTGCGTTGCATTAATATCATGATCTCGTAAGACTGGATGTTGGATGCGGCCATCGTGGTGTCAAGAGTTCAGCTTCTCAAATATCCCTTCTCGGTTGAGGCACGTGAGGCCTCAAGTCGCTTGGCTCGAGATATTCCTGCCCTACTGGAGATACTCTCAGATGACATGAACGAGTTTGTTGTGAATGAGGCTGAAGCAAGAGTCATTGCGGCTCTGGAACGATCATCAATAAGATTGCCTGATACTGGTGATGAAAAGGATGTATTAGTCTATCCCACTGCCAGACTGATAGTTGAGAAGATATGTGGTCAGCTGCCCGGAAAGGCAGCCATCCGACTCAGAGAATATCAGGCAGAGGCCGAATCAAAGGCTGTCAACAGACATCTCGGTGAAGAGAGCAACGAGTTTCTCATGAACCTCTGTGAGCAGAGTTTCAACTGGAACATTCAATTCATGGGGGGACCAACGCAGAGAGTGAACCTCCCTGAATATCTGCAACGCTTTGACTTTAGGATACTGTTTACGAATTATCTGGATGTTGCTCCCAGTTTTCGTAGTTCTGAATGGAAATTGATCAACAGATATGTTGAGTCGGGCCTCGTCTATGTCACTCGTTCTGAACTCACAAGGCTGGCCTCTGGAAAGTTCAAACAGCTGATAATAGACTCATCATTTGATGTCCCTGAGCTGCCCGAACGCCTTGCAGAGGCAGTACAGCGAATAGAGTCAGAACTTCATGAGAGCATCAGACAGACAAGTCCTGTTGAGTTCTCCGCAGAGTATTCGACAGCCTTGCCACCCTGCATCGCTCAACTTCATGATGAGAAACGAAGTGGGAAGAGTCTTGCCCATTCCGCAAACTTCGCACTTGCAGCATTTCTCCTAAAGATTGGAATGAATGAGGACCAAGTGCTGGCAGTATTCAGTCACTCCTCCGATTATGGTGTGAAGGGCGGAAAGATTGCAAAGTATCAAATCGAGCATATTGCAACAAAGGACTATGAAGCACCATCTTGCACATGGATGCAGAGAAACCTGCTATGCCCCGTGTATCAGGGCGAGGTCTTTGATCCGCTGTGTGAATATGTCATGCATCCATTGAGCTTCTATGAAACGCGCAAATGGGAGATTGAGCACAACATCATGAATCACTCATGGTATGCCGCCAAACGGAAGAAACGCCAACGTCTAAGAGTTAGATAGCAAACTGTCAGATTATCTTCCTAGTCCTTGTGTAGTAATAGAGGTATTCTTGAGCATAGCCTGCGTATCTACCAAAGTACTCGCGGGCAGCCCTTGACTTATTCCTGTATGAATTGCCTGTTTGTGTAAATATGCTATAATGCTTCTTAATCACTCTCTCAATCCAGATATCTATTGGAAATGCTTCCAAAAATCCCAGAGAGAATAGACAGACACAATCGGCTACTTTGTTTCCAACCCCATACAAGAACTTCAATGCATCATGTGCTTCTTCATAGCTCATCTTCCTTAATTCGTTCTCATCAATCTCTTCAGATGCAATTGCCTTGGCTGATTTGATAACAAACTCGCTACGCCATGCAAGTCCCAATTCTTTAAGGTCTTGTGGCCTCGTTTCTGCTAGAGTCTTTGGACTTGGCATCCCAAAATATGTCTTACCTCCCAGTCTGATTCTGGGGCCAAATCTCTCCCTGATTCGTTGGGTGAGTCGCTTGATGTTGGGGATACTATTCCTCACTGAGCACAGGAATGAAACTAGACACCCAAAAAATGGGTCTCTAACAACTCGTAGACCATCCGCGAACTTCATACACTCACTCATGAAGGTGTCCTTATTCACCTCTTGTTGAATTGTTCGTATTGGGTCTTCAAGTCCCAACAATTGCCTGAGGTCTATGTTATTATTTGAGGTTTCGTAATAGAGGGCGTTTCCTTTCTGTTCTACATAGATTGCACCATCAACATCAGGATTGACATAGCCCTCTCCATCTCTAATCCAGCAAAATGTCTGACCGCAGTTCATTGTGGTTTCAAGACTGAAGTCTCTCACAGCTATTCTTCTCATCTCAATCACATAAAGACTTGCTCAGTGATATTCACTCTAACTCAATTCTGATGCTATTTGGTCTTACGGTAGAGGTCGTATTTCATTGCACTGAATATCACCATCAGCATGATTATGGTGATCAATACTATGGGGGCCACCATTGAAACCCAATGTTCTTGTGGGTCCCAATCAATGCCATCTGGGATGCCATCATTATCTGTATCTGGACTGGTGGGGGACATGCAGAACTCCACCTCATATGCATCTGACCAGCCATCCCCATCAGTATCGCTTGATAGCGGGTTAAGCTGGTTGAGCACCTCAAACAGGTCACTAAGACTGTCATTATCAGTGTCGGGTGATAGTGGGTTCAGCCCTGACTCAATCTCAAATGCATCCTCAAGACCATCTAGGTCGGTGTCGCTACTTAGTGGATTTGTATTGTATACAAAGACCTCATCGTAATCATTAATGCCATCAGAATCAGTGTCGGGGTCAGTTGGGTCCGTTCCAATTGACGCCTCATATCCATCTAAGATGCCATCAGAATCGGTGTCATTTGAAGTCAGGCTTGCTCCCCATGTATACTCATCAAGGTCCAAGGCCCCGTCATTATCGGAGTCTCCATTGTTCGGATCACTTCCTATCTTAAACTCCAGATCATCACTCAAACCATCAAGGTCTGAATCGACAAGGTATATGTTTGTGCCATGAGTCAGTTCGAAATGATCTGTCAGGGTGTCGCCATCGCAGTCATTGATTATTGTAGTGTTCATTTTGACCCATGTCGTGTTTGATCCAACATTAGTGACAACCACTCCATATGAACCGACTTTCTTGGCCAGATACTTCATGGTGATTAACCCATCATCCTCGGTTCTCTGATATACAATTTCTGAGGTGTCCATGTCATACATCTGAGCCTGAAGGGTGGTGTTTCCGTTCCAAGTTATTGATGTATTGACATAACCTGTCAACGTTAGAATGAACCCGAATGATGAACTGTTGGTGGGCTGAAGTGTCCTACTCGCGTAAAACGATGCAGGACTTCCATCTCCTAACGCTCCTACATAGACAACTGCACATGCAGTAGCAGCAATTGCACTTGTTGCCTTGTCAAAGTTCCAGTCTGAATTGTCCCAAGTATCATCTTCGGAGTTGCTATGAGAATCCACATAGAATCCCTGTGAGATGTGTACTGCTGGCCTCCCCGCTCTCCACATCTCATAAGCATAGGTCCTTCGAATCACCTCCAGCCCATGAAGCTGCTGAATATTACCAGAGCTCTCTGTGAGTGAGGCACGTTTGATGAGATCAACGAACCACTCGGTCCTTTGATATGAACCAAGTTCAGTGTTTGTCCTTAAGCTGACCATTGTCCCATAGACAACATCTGATCTATGATATAGAAGTCTGTCAAAGTCAAGTGTCATGAATGTGTTGATATTGTTCTCATCTAGCCATTCTATGAATGCTCGGGCCCCATAGTTTATCTCAGGGTCACTATGCCTTCCATTAAGTAGAAGAAAATAGATATCGAATGTGAATGTATAATTGTTCAGGACTCTGGCCATCTCCAGAACCGCTGCTGTTGATACGGCAGCATCATTTGCTCCCGGCGAATAGCCACTGTCAATGGTCCCCGATATCACAAGAACAGGCCTTGGTCCTACGACTACTCCCCTCTTAATTGCTAAGAGATGCTGAAACGCAGTGACTGGATGAAATACAATCTCCTCATTAGTTGAGTGTTTCAGAGTGGTATTTGCCCATGTCCATGCTCCCAGTAGTGCTGAGGATGCATTCATGAACTCAAGACTCCATGTTCTATTTGCATAATTAGTGGACAGTATTTTGGTATAACTCACAACATTGTTTTTGGACACAGCATTCCAAGCTTTGTCCCACAGTTCTGTCACATTCATCTGTGAATCATCAGAGAGAAAATGAGTGGGCCTGTCCAACACCAGTTGAACCACTTCCCCATCAACCGTTTTCTGAATTGGGATCATTCCAAAGAGAATAACCACTATTATTGTCATTCCAAAAATACTACGTGTCAACTCTCCAATGCCTTTCACTGCAATCCCCCTCTATAATATTCTCGCCTTTTCATCAGTAGCCATATGACCAGTCCCGCTGAAACTGTACCCAGTAAAACTGTCGGCATTATGGATATCCAATGCTCTTTGGGGGCCCAGTCCTCGGAATCTGGAATTGAATCATGGTCGCTGTCAGGATCAAATGGCAAGAGCCCATTTTCAACCTCATACAGATCAGATAGAGTATCATTATCAGTGTCGACCAACAATGGATTGAGCCCATTCAAGACCTCAAAGAGGTCACTTAATCCGTCTCCATCCGTATCTGGATTGGTAGCATTTGTTCCCGCCATTAGCTCTGCCCAGTCTTCAAGTCCATCCTGATCAGTGTCATTGCTCAATGGGTTGAGCCCCAAGGAGATCTCTTCAGCGTCGTTGATGTTGTCCGAATCGCTGTCCGAGCTTGTGGGATCAAGTCCATAATCAATCTCGAAACCATCGAGGAGCGTGTCATTGTCAGTATCCATAATGAGTGGGTTGGCCCCAAAAATCACTTCAATTCCATCAAGTGCACCATCATTGTCAGTATCTGCATTGGTTGGTTCTGTTCCGTGAGTAATCTCATCAGGGTCATTTAGAAGGTCCATATCCGTGTCTGGAGATAGTGCATTGGTTCCATAGATGAACTCACTATAGTCATTCAATGTGTCGCCATCAAAATCCTGCCAGTGGGTATAAGACAATGATACTGCCACCGATGTGTTACCAAGGGTTTCAATTATTACATGAAACCTCCCGGGACGAGCGATCAAATAATCTAGATTGATCTCCCCATCATCCTCTGTTCTTGAATACACAGTAATATTGTAAGGGTTCTCAATTCGTGCATAAATTGTATCATTACTGCTCCATGTGACTGAAACATTCACAAATGAATTGCCTGTGAGTGGCATGTCCATTCTAAAGGGACTACCAGGTTCGACTGTTCCAGACTTGAAGAATTCTGGAGATGCCCCCTTTCCAAGGCTACCAAGATATGCCACTAGCGATGCTGCAACTCCAACCGCCTCGACAGGCAGATCATAGTCCCATCTCCAGTTGTCCCAGCTATCATCCTCAGAACTACTGCTTCCATCATAATAGTAGTATTGGCTCAGACATACTCCTGAGATATCTCTGTCCCACGCCTCATAACATCCCGAGCGCAACCATTGAATTCCGGGTATTCCCGTTGTCAGTGTCATGGATGATCCTGATAATGAGGATGCCATCTTGACAAGGTCAGTCAAGAACTCTGGCTTGTCATAAGTAGTATCAACATATCCAGCACTTGCAAGGATCTTGTCACCATTAACATCAGTTGAATGGTAGAGAAGTCTTGAGAACCATATGAGAATAGCTGGCTCACGACCTTGGGTTTCCAAATTTTTTAATAGTACTTCTATACCAATGTTCCCACGGTCGGGGCTTGAATAGCCACCAGACGTGATAGTGTTCACCAGCACATAATATACATCATTTGTTAGACTCATTGAATGCATTATTCTTGCAACTTCTAGAACCGCAGCGGCAGAAACTGCATATGCATTAGCACCTGGTGAATATTTCGATGATATTGTGCCTGCAATGATTATGGGCGCTCTACTGTGATCAGTGCCATTCTTGATTGCCACCAGATTGAGTTGTTCTGTCATCAGATTGAAATGAAGGTCCCCTGATGTGAATGATGAGATAGTATCATTAACATACTCCCATGCGCCTTCCAATGGGGCTGAAGGTGCTTTATCCAAGGGATACCATACTCTCTGCGGGTAGTCCTCTGATAAGGTCTGTACTATGTTGATGATATTTGCCTTACTCACGCTGGCAAAGATGTTATCCCACATGGTCTCTACTGAGAAGGTGTCTGCAACTGTTCGTGAGTGGTCATTGAGAGATGCATGTTTGTCTGGAATCAAAGGGTCTACAGTATATTGAATTGGAATGAACACTAGCCACATGATTATTAGTAATGAACAAAATTTGTAATTGCGACCCTTTCTCATGGGGAAAAACCGAGTTAGATTCATTGTTATACTTTGTCTTGCAAGCAGTAATTTTTCACTTGATAATCATAGATTTAAGCCCCGATGGTCATAGCACGACTCTCAATCAGTTCGATAATCCTCTCCAATCTACTGGATGTAATGACCTCTATATCTATGTCATCAGCCCAGCTTACATCATCCCATGTGATAATTGCTAAGACCCCATTAGGGATGTCTTTGGGTCTTGACTTGCTATTGCCCACGCAGAACACTCGCGGAACACTACCATGCTTCAACCCCTCCACAAGTATAAAGTCTGCCTTAATGCTTGCTATAAGTTGTTCAAAGACAATTCTCTTCTTGTGTCTGATCACTGTAGTCTGCGGTCCATAAAGAATCACGGGGTCGGCACCACTGTCCCAATGCCTTCTTGTGTCTGTCCCTTCTGGCGGCTCGACATCTTCCTGTGTGCTCTTGATAATGGCAACTGAATATCCCTTGTCCTTTAGATGTGGTGTTATTCTCTCAAGCAAGGTTGTCTTTCCAGTCTTTGAATATCCTGCGACTGCAAACACTCTCGATATACTCATTATGCTCACCATATTGAAACAGTGCGTTATTTGCTGAAAGTGTTAACCTTTTTAATTAGACTTTGGAGCCGATGTATTGGAGAAAGCGCCTTGAACAGTGAAAATGATATTGCAGTCCAATGTATTGATGTGCACCGTGAGTTTCAGGATGGCTTACGAGTGATCAAAGTCCTTAGAGGTACAAACCTCACTGTACGTAAGGGCGACTTTGTCGCAATTGTGGGCGCTTCTGGAAGTGGCAAGACCACCCTGCTGAACCTGATTGGAGGTCTTGACAAACCAACTAGTGGAACAATATTTGTTGATGGTGTGGAGATCACCAAACTTGATGATGATGAGCTCTCTGAGATGAGGCGTCATAAGATTGGTGTTCTATTTCAAGATCAGCATCTGCTTCCAATCTTCACAGCTCTTGAGAATGTACAGGTACCAATGCTCCTTGATGAGGTGCGAGCCGAAGAACGATATAAGCGTGCCATGAGGTTACTTGAAGCAGTGGGTGTTGACCATCGCGCTCACCATATGCCTCATGAACTCTCAGGTGGAATGCGTTCGCGAGTGGCTTTGGCACGAGCTCTGGCAAACGACCCTGCAGTACTCCTATGTGATGAGCCGACAGGAGACCTCGATCACAAGACTGGTGGCGAGATCATTGCCCTGATGAAGGATCTTGCAAAGAAGGAGAACAGAGCTGTCCTTGTCGTCACACATGATCCTGAAGTGGCAAGGATGGCCGACAGGATTCTTTTACTACGCGACGGTGTACTGGTGGAAGAGCTTGTAAGTGCATTCTTCAAACCTAGCGGTGTTGATGTGACTCGAGAATCTCAGGACGATAATCTCTCCATTGAGGGGTGAGCGCTTGGGCAAACGGGGGCGTCCTGTGAAGGAGTTCACAAAGGGTAACAAGCTCTATGCCTTTTCATACTCTTTGAGTTCTATGAAGTCATACCCCTTCAGAGCTCTGAGTCTGGCACTCACCCTCAGCCTTGGTGTGGCTTTGATTTCTTCAGTCTTCATCTGGGCTGACACTGGAGTTCAGGTCAGTGTAGATGGCTATTTTGAAACTAATGCCTTTCAGATGTTAATAATGAATCCGCCTGGTGGGACTTCTCAAGTGGACTTGGCCCATAACTATGCCGCTGATGTTGAGTTCATTGAAAGTGTCTATCGGGTAAACTCAACTGTTGGGCTTGTTGCAGGCACAAGCCTCCCTGATGAGACTATATACGGTCTTGATGAGCCCATTTATACTGACGGACTAAAGGACTGCGAAGTAGTATTTGTGAATAATGAGTTTCTCAAAGTCATTCAGCCCGAGTTTGAGGTCACTGGTTCATTTCAACTTGAAACAGGACAGGTTCTCGTGTCATCCCAATTTGTTGAACTCTATCATGAAGTCTTTGGGCTTACTGTGACAATAAACTCAACCATTGACATTGAGTTATTAATGCGCCGTCCAACCAGCGTCACTGGACAGATTGGAAATATGGGCCGCCACAGTCTGAACTCATTGAGGGTTGTTGGTATCTATGATCTGGCTGAATACAGCTCGCTCATTGAGTCGGCATTCCCCTCAAGACTTCGTTCAAACTATGACTTCGTGAATTTTGACACTCCTGTTTTGGGCATCAGGGACAGTGTCATGGTCCTGTCCAAGGGTCTTGATCTCTCACAGCTGCCTCAAGTGGGCTTTTTTGGCGCACGTTCATTTATACGTGCTTCATCATCTGCCCTGATCAGTCTGGGTGTTGATAAAATATCTGACAACCTTCTCACATTGAAAGCCCGAATAGAAGAGAAATATGATGTGACAGTTGATGGGCTGAATGAAATACTCTATTTGCAGAGTCTTATCGACACATATGTTTCGACCATGCCCCTTGCCCTGTTAAACTTGCCAATTTTCATTCTTGCATTATTCCTATCAGTATTTGCAGCTGACACATTCATGGCTGCAAGAAAGACCGAAGTAAGCGCTCTGAGGTCGAAGGGCGCAAGTTCGACTCAGATATATGCGATATTCTTCTCAGAGTCCCTGTTCATGGCAGTTATTAGTCTGATTCTGGGCCTGTTCCTTAGCATAATGTTTGCCGCACTCATACCCTCAGCGGAGTCATTCATGATCTTCAATTGGGAAACCTACTCATTCTATCTCGAGAATACAGTGTTGAAACCATCAACCATTGTTGCAAGCATTTTGCTCTGTATTATGCCCCCCCTCCTCTTCATTCTCAACTCTGCGCGGCGTGCGGCCAGAACCGAGATTGGCTCTACACTCATGGAAACCTCGGATCCTGTGACCATGGGTGGTCAAGCGTATGGATTCACAATTGGTGCTAGCCTTGTTCTCTTCTCGATGGTTCTGGGCGCTGTTATTTTCTTGCCAAGTGACCCCATTCTGATGATATTCGAACTAGTCTTTGGGACTGCCTCTTGGTTCTTCTTTGCTTATAATGGCTCACGTGTTGTGAGAGTTGGGTTCTCTAAACTCACAAGTCGGCTGTCATTCATTCTTGGTGAGAAGAACCTAATTGCCGCTGGAAATCTCAGGATGCGTAAGGGGCGAATCGTTCCACTAATGGTGGTGCTGTCTCTGACCCTTTCCTCTACTATTGCTTTCACGGTTCAGGCTCAAAGCTATCAGGCTGACCTTAACAAAGAGATTCGATATGCAATCGGGGCTGATCTTCGCGTGGGTGGGCAACCCAAACCATTCTCATTTAATGATACACTAGAGAGCTATCCTGGAATTAACAGAGCTGTACCAGCTATACAGACTTGGGCTCAAGTCGGTACTGAACGACTGACTCTTGTTGCTACTGATGTGATAGAATACTCATTAATTGGCAATTTTGACACGACAAGCTTCTATGGCGAAGACTCATCATTTGTTCTCTCAAGACTCGACTCTGTTGAGAACGGCATTCTCATCAGTGCGACCCATGCAGCACGCTTGAATAAAACTGTGGGCGATACACTCAATCTTGTTGTTGGTGGTCGCTTCTCTTCGGTTGTAGTGTCCTTTGAGATTGTTGGCCTAGTGTACAGTGCACCTGGCTTCGGCTATGCATCTGCTGATGATATTCCTCCCTCAATGCTTGGTCCTGCCTTTGGATTCCAGGCCAAATACTCGGGGTTTGCAATTGCAAACTTGGACTTTATTTCCGCCCAGACTGACATAACCACTGCTAGATTGTTCTTTGCAGACCTTGTGTGCGTGACCGATCACGAACTTATTCTCAGAGCACTTCGCGACATCCCTGGGGTGTCCGCAGTGACTCCTGAATCATTTAATCTAAGCGGATTCTCATTTGGGACCGCGCTCTTTCTAAGCACGGTCGAAGGGCTCTTCTCTATAGGCTTTGCAATGTCTCTTATTCTTAGCATGTTTGCTCTGACACTATTCTTGGGTTCGATTGTTGCTGAAAGAAAACGCGACTATGCAATCCTCAGGGCCGTTGGCAGTTCAAAGAAGCAATTAGTCAGACTCGTGATGTCTGAATTCTCAGGCATTGTATTTGCATCACTCACTCTAAGCCTAGTCCTTGGAACCCTGTTTGGGTTCTTAATGAGTGTGGTTATTTTCTCGATGAGTCCATTTGCAAGAACACTCCCAGCCGCAATATCCTTTCCAATTGGATTTCTCACAACAATTCTGCTGATTGAAGTGTTTGCCATGATACTCGGGACTTATTTCCCAGCAAGAACAGCATCAAAGACCGATCCTGCGATAGTCCTGAGAAATCTGTGAGGTAATAATGATGACCAAGAAAGACGCAAAGATACTCAAGGGCAACCCTTGGTGGGCATTGGCCTATGCATTAACATCGATAAAGAACTATCCCACGCGAAATCTTGGAATAATGCTTGTACTGGCAATAAGTGTTGCATTGCCCACAACAGTCTTTGTCTGGTCCAATACAGGTAGCGAATTGGTTATTGATCAGTACTTCACAGACTCTTTGTATCAAATGTCCCTGATTCCCAAGCCAGATGCTCTATATACCCAAGCAGAATATGATAATCTACTCACAACAATCAATGAACACCCATTTGTTGAATATCTGGATGAGGTCACGTCAACCGTCGGGATACTGATGGGCAATGAAATAGATAATTGGACACAGTATGACATCAATGATTTGAACTATGCAAAGGGAATAAAGGATGGACGCGTTATATTCGTCACCCCCACTATCCTTGGGAACTGGTCTCATGAGTTCACATATGAGGGCAACTTCTCCCTAAAAACAGGCCAAGTTCTCGTTTCAAGAAGTTTTATTGAATCTACCCAAGAGGTACATCATGTTGTCTTGAATGTGGGCTCAGTCATTGATCTGGATGTTCTGATGCATAAACCACGGTCTACTGTTGAAGGAACTCCCAGTTCAACAAAAGCAACCCGCCTGAAAAACCTAACAATTGCAGGAATCTATCAGATCAATGATCTTAGGAGCAAGATTGGTCAGGGCTTTCCATCCATGTCAAGGAAGAACTGGGACCCCTTTGATTATCCCACCCCTGTTCTCGGCATTGAGGACTCTGTAATGCTTCTTGTGGATGATATGGGTTCTGAGAATGTGGCGGAGATCAGAACTCGGGGCTACTTCAATTCAGCAGTATTCATTCGAGCCTCAAAAGATGCATTGATTGATGCTGGCTCTCGATACATTGGACAGAACCTGTTGGCGTTCAAAGCGCAGATGGAGGAGCAGTATCCCAAGTTCATAATTCAAGGAGTTGAAGACATCTGGAGCCTCGAAGCCAGTGTTCAGACATATCTGAACAGTCAGATTCTAACAATCATTGTGTTTCCTGTTCTAATAATGAGCCTTATGCTGACAGTCTTTACGTCTGAAACATCGGTTCTTAGAAGAAAGGGGGAAATCTCATCACTCAGGTCAAAGGGAGCATCTTTCAATCAAATATTTGCCACATTCATGTGGGAATCGCTAATACTTGGACTTCTTGGCTTCATTGTGGGCCTGTTTTTGGCATTGATAATGGCACCAATGATCGGTGCCACTAGGGGCATATTCTTGTTCAACATTAATGACTATCTCCAGTATTTGGCCCATTTGTCAATTCCTCCTCTGTCAATAGTCATTGCTGCAGCGATAGCAATGTATCTCCCAGCAGCCTATCTTCTCCATGTTGCTAGGCAAATTGATGTGTCAGAGGTCGGTCAACCGATGACTGCATATCAAGACTCTGGTGCCGAGGAAACAGGAGTCATTGGATATGTTGTGGGACTGGCCATTATCCTGAGCTTCCTTCTCATATTGCCCAAAGTCATCCTTCCCTTGGGATTCTTTGCAATAATTGAGATACTAATTGCAACCTTGATATTGTTTATCGCTTCATATCTTGGTTCACGCGTAATGCGTCGTGTCACTTCTCGTCTCTCAAGAGGCACGAACTTCATCATTGGCGAAAAGAGCCTTTATCTGAGCCAGAGTCTTAAGAAGAGGAAGGGGCAGTTTATTCCTCTGCTTGTGATATTGACACTGACACTCACAACCACAACAATGATGTTGATTCAGACATCAAGTTATGAGGCCACACTCAACAATGAACTTCGCTATGCTATTGGTGCAGATATGAGAATAGAATGTGATGCCCGGCCTCTTGACTTCAACAAGACCCTTCTGAAGTATCCTGGAATACTCAAGGCCACCCCCGTGATTGAAACCTGGGCTCAAGTGGGGTCGGAGTCTTTCTTTCTGGAAGGGGTTGACCCGTCAAGTTATTTAGACATTGGTGATTTCAGACCCGAGTCTTTTGTGAGTGGTACACCTGAACAGGTATTGACTGCTCTTCAAAACAAGAGCAATGGTATTCTTATCAGCGATTATTTCTCCACACTCTGGAATATTTCAATTGGCGAGCAGATCAATGTCTATTACGGGACAGCAAATGGGTCTCGCCTGGGAACCTTTGAGATTGTTGGAGTCATGAAAAGCGCCCCTGGTTTTGGAGTCGCCTCAACAAAAGACATTGCAGGAGCATCATTTGCATCTCAGTTCGGATTTCAGGCAGGCCTTAGTGGTTTTGCATTGGTCAACCTTGACTTTCTCATGAGTGTGACCCAGATTGAAACCGCCGATCTATTTCTAGTAAAGACTGTGTCATTTGTTGATCTCAATCCAGTGATAGAGTCTCTTGAAACACAACGAAGCGTAACAGTTTACACTGCTGACACATTTGATCTTGCAACACAGTCTTATGCCATTCATCTATTTCTCTCCGGTATTCAGGGACTCACAATCATCTCCTTTGTCATGTGCACCGTGATGGGTCTATTGGCTCTGGCTCTGTTTCTGGGTTCTGCAGTTCTTGAACGGCAGACAGAGTATGCAATCTTCAGGGCAATTGGCGGTACGAAGAAACAAGTGATATCCATGGTATTTGGCGAGTTTGCAGGAATTGTCGTGGCGGCCATTGGGATAAGTTTGCTTCTCGGTGTAGCCTTTGGATACTCTATGAGCATTCTCACCTTTGGAATCTCACCATTCTCACCCGTGCTGACAGAAGTGTTCTACATGCCTCTCACCACGATGTTCATTCTCATCATCCTTGAGGGCATTGTGATGATTGCAAGTTGTTATTTGCCTGCTGTGAGGGCTGGTTCAATCAACCCTGCGACTGCGTTGAGAAATCTCTAAGACCTCAGTTCAACAACTGGCTCAACTTGGCAACAAGTTGGTCAGGAACTGCCCTCATCTCATCAGCTCTTACAAACTCCAGAACTCTCGCATAATGATGCTTAATTATCGAGTCTGACTCAATGTTGAGTTCGCTAGCAATCTCTATAAGATTCATGACATGTGTTGCAATGGCCCGTTCAGAGAACTCATTGATTGAAACATCCCATCGTAGCAGATCATTTAGATATTTCATGTTCTGCCGCAAGAGCACGTCATCATGCATCAGGTGATCATGGCTAGACAGCATATAGTCCCAGTCTGTTTCATTGTATCGTTCTAATGTTTTCAAATAAGTCCCGAAGTCTGCATTGTACAGGTACGGAACTGGGGCTTCCACATTGTCTGCAACAAAGAGAACTCTGTCTTGCATATCCATGCAGGATGCAGAATCAACAGTATGGCCCGGTGAATAAAAGAACTTGACACAGTCATCATGAAAGATGATCTCCTCAGAGAATGTCATTGATGGCATGACAATTCGAACATCCCCCTTCTTATGTTCATTAAACTCCACAAGGTCTCCCTGCCCCCTTTCTTCAATCAAATCCCTGCACTTGTGATGACTGAATATTTTTGTCTCCTGAAAGGCACAGTTTCCCCAGATATGGTCATAATGATGGTGTGAGTTGAAGACCCTGATCTGTTGGTCTTTGTAGCCATTTTCACGAACGCGTTCGATGATTTTACTCATTGAAGCGGGCCCGCAGAAAGTGTCACAAATATAGACTCTATTCTCACACATAATTACATAGACATTGATCAAGTATGGGTCTTCGAACTCGAAGATCAGGCCTCTCGAGCCCACCTCGATTATCTTCATTATTACACCTGACTCTAATCAATTATCCTGATTAATGTCATTTTTGGCCTGAAAAGTTGCCTTTCCCAATAACCTTATCAAGTTCTGCCAGAAAACTCCAAATTGTGCCTCCAATGGTGACTACTGAAGAACTAGACCTGTATGGTGATTACCCCGACGATATAGTCATCAGCGTTGAAGATGTCTACAAGATATACAAGACACATGATATTGAAACTGTGGCACTGAGTGGCGTGTCTTTGCAGATTCTTGAGGGCAAGATAATGTGTGTTGTTGGTCCCAGCGGTTCTGGAAAGACAACTCTTACTAATATCATTGGAGGAATTACCAAAGCAACAGTTGGCAAAGTCTACTGGGCAAACCTGCGTACTGATATCACAAAACTGAGTGAGCGAGTACTCACAGAGGCTCGAAGAAACTTCATTGGATTTGTCTTTCAAGTCAATAATCTTCTGCCACATCTGAATGCATGGCAAAATGTTGAGCTTGCAGCCCGAATTGCAGGAGTTCCCAAGAAAGTACGTCAGGATCGCGTTGACAGACTCATAAGGCTCGTTGGCCTTGAAGAGAGAATGCGAAGCAAAGCCACAACACTCAGTGGCGGTGAGCGTTCCAGGGTGGCAATAGCAAGCGCGCTTGTGAACCTGATTGATACCGAGGGCAAGGGTGTAGTCTTGTGTGACGAACCCACAGGAGACCTCGACCCCGAAACCGCCGAGAGAATCCTTGATCTGTTTCAAGAACTCAATGAAACTCTAGGTACATCATTCTTTATAGTCACACACAGCCAGCAGGTCGCATCAAAGGCTGACATAACCATTGAGATCAGAGATGGCATCATATCAGGATTTCATCAGGCAGGTATCGATCTTGACACCCTTGGCGAAACCCGAATCATTCGCCTCGACAATAATTACAGACTCCCAATGCCCACCGACCTGCTTGAGATGGCAGGCAACCCAACACAGTTCAGAATCAGCTTCGAAGATGGGCGTTTCATTCTAGAGCCTCACAAGGATGACATGGCTGAAACAATGAGAGTTCAGAAGGTCCGAACTTGTAGAGTCTGCGGGCACGAGATTCCTAAGGGCAAGTTCATTTGTCCCAACTGCGGAAGCACTGTGTGATGATATCATCTGACAGGTTCAGGTGAGTCTTTACGCTTGAAAAGTGCAACAAGCTCTTCAATGCATCGCCAATTTCCCATTTTCTTCCTTATCTCAAGTCGAAGACGTTTTAGTACTATGACTTTATGATGATCAAGTTCTCTCTCCAGGAATTTGGCAAGTTCAGCTCCCTCTTTATCAAAGTCAGTCAGGATTAATATCTGGCTCACCTGACTAGTTGCTTCAAGTATCTCCTCAATCAGGCTCAATCGATTACTGCCCCTCTGTGTCCTAATTATGCGGGCACTCACTCCGAGGTCTCTTAAAACCCTCTCATCTCTCTTTCCCTCAACAATAATCACAAGATTCTGATAGTTTCTATCCATACTAGTAAGCATCTCAATAAGCGCAATCTCATTATCTCTGAGCCTCTTGCTACTCCTTATCAATCCCCTCACTTCTCTCAATACTCTATGGGATGATAGCGACTTTCATACTCTCACCCTTACTCATCATTTCCAAAGCATCGACCACCCTCTCAAGAGGCATCTCATGAGTTATCAGGTTGTCAGGATTGATGTCGCCTGCAATGATGAGTTTCAATGCCTGCTCAACATGTTTCGGAGTGAGATGAAACACTCCCTTAATTGTGAGTTGCCCATAATGAAACCTGACGGTATCAATCTGAAATCTGGTGCCTGATGCAGCACCACCAAAGAGCACAGTCGTACCTGCATCTCTGGTCATATCTACTGCCTGTTCCCACGTGACAGGAAGACCAACCGCCTCAATCACTACATCTGCACCATAGCTGGAGGTTTCTTCCTTGACCCGTTGTACGGGGTTCTCGACCAAGGGATCAATCACTACATCTGCACCAGATCGCTTGGCCATGTCCCGACGCAGCTTTGCAAGGTCTGAAACAATAACAGTTGATGCCCCTGCCTTCTTCGCTAACATTATCATCATTTGACCAATGGGTCCTGCACCAATCACAACGACTGTATCACCAAGCCTGATGTTTGCCTCCTCAATGCCATGTATAACACATGCTAAAGGCTCTGTCAATGCAGCATCTCTAAATGATAGGTTATCAGGAATCTGATGTGTGTTCCATTCAACGACTGGTCTTGGCACCCTAATATACTCGGCAAATGCTCCATTGACAAACGTGGATTTCAATTGGGAACACAAGTTGGGTCTTTCCCTCTTACAAAAGAAACATTTGCCACAAGGGGCTGAATTTGTCGCTACAACTCTCATGCCCAGTTGGAAACCTTTCACACCCTCACCAACTTTCTCAATAGTCCCAGCGTACTCGTGTCCAAAAAGGGCAGGCGTGTGCCGCAATAGTAGCGGATGGCCCCTCTTGTAGGTCTTCACATCAGTACCGCATGTCAATGCAGTGCCTATTTTAATCAGCAACTCGCCGGGACCTATGTCTGGAACATCGGTTTCTTCGTATCTGACATCTCCAACATCATGGAACATTGCAGCATGCATTCTCTTTACCATGACCAAGACCAAGGACACAATCACTGCTTGGTTTAAATCAATTGTGAACATGGCTCCTCATTTCAGAGCTGTGATGCTAGAGAGATGATACCGTTCATTGTAAGTTGGACATCAGAGTCCCGTACTTCTAGGAAACGGTACTGGGCATATTACACGATAAAACGGCGGTTTCATTTTGTGTTCTCCAAGTTTCACGTTAGAGATTGTCAACTTTTGTGTTTAGGTCAAGTGGCCGCGCAGCCAATCAATTGATCAATCAAGCTAAGACGGATTCAAAGAACAGTAACGTTTATACGCCTTTGATAATTAAAAAAAAAAATTGAAGAAGAAACTCTTATGAGTGAAGGAGGGATAGTTGATTGTGCAGTGCGTGCACGAGTGAGACTAGGTCCGTCGGTCGGTCGGCATTGCAATCTTTTGAGACTTGAAACAGCCCTGCTGATGATCGTGATGTTGTCACCTCTCTGGGTCATACCACTGTCAAGCCCTGTCGTTGCAGATACTGTTGTGGTCATGCATCATGATAGTGTAGTGAGCACTGCGGTCAGGACGATCGTGGCGAATGATCCTGCTGTGCGAGTGGTGGACTATGGGTCTCTGGAGTATGCGCTGACCCTGCACCGGGTGGTCGGCAGAGTGGTGTGGGTGTCCCATGGCTCAGAGGACAGTATTCTTGCTCAGTCACATGTGCTCTCGTGGAAGGCATTCAGTAGCAGAATAGAGATGACTCCGGGAAAGGATATCGTGCTGGCATGCAACTCAGCTGAGATTAATCAATATGTTGATGATCGATTGGTTATTGGATTTACTGGCGTTGTAGATGCGACATTGGGTGGTCTATTCGTTACGTACCTGCTTGCACCCAGCGAGAATGTTCTTACAATGATGTATGAACAGGTGGTTGCTCTACTTGGTGGGGAAGATAAACCTCCAATGCTCCTCGGATATATCGTTGGGCAGCTCGGTCCAAACGAGCTATTCTGGGCATGTGTAGGTGTCACTTTCCTTGTAGTTTCGCTACTTGCAGGTTATGGAATGGGCTGGGCATTGGAAAAGGAGACCGTGAGAGATATAGGAGCAATGTTGGCTGTAGGATATTTTGCTATTCTTTTGAATATCGTTGTGATGTGTATCGGCTGGTTATACGGGGGAGTTTCCCTACTTGCATTCATAGCATCATTGGTTCCACTAGTTCCTACTCTCATATACTATATCATTGTCTCGGTAGCATGGTACGATCTGTGGAAAGTAGGTGTATTAGGGATTTGTGCATCTACACCATGGGTAACTTTGATTTCTAATATTGCGCTAGCACTTACAGTTGCAGTGTTGCTACTTGGGATACTGAGCGATCTCACCGATCCTGATGATTAGGCAACTACATTCTTCGGATGAACTGGTGATACTTGTGAGCAGTGCAGGACTCTTCTTCAATCGTCGGGTGAGGAACCCCGCATTAAGGCACTTGGTGAATCTCGGAGCTACAAGCCCCGATTCAGCTGTTCCGCTTTCCACGCTTGTTGAACAGAGTACTCTGAGTGAACGCTCTATTAGATCACTTGTTCGTGCAAATTGGATCTCTACTACCGAAGATGGACTTCTCTATCTGGCTATTGCAAAAATACGACAGAGATCTCTACGAATCAGCATTGCACAGTTTGTTCTATTAGAAGTCATTATGATAATTGTCACAATTCTGATTGCTTTCTCCCCACGGGTTTCTATGCCACCTTGGCTTATCGTTATCATCTTTGTATTACTTACCTTGATAGCTACTAGCTGCACTTATCTTGAGGCTTGGCCTTACTTTCATCTGAACTAGCAGTTCACGATCGCATCAATGGCTGTCATCTTGGTGATTGTTCCTTTACGAATTAGCTCTGGCGTGTAACAATGTTTTCTTGGGTCCTTTCACACTCAAAATGAGAAAATTTCTGGAAATTTCATATACATTTTATGAGCCAAGTAGTCAAAGGAGGGAACTCTCATGAGCGAGATGGGGTTAGTTAGTGGAATATACAAGTGCTTGAATGGAACTAGATCGGAACATCCGAGAAACTCTCCTCTCTCTTTTCATAATAGGGTCTTCTCGTCTCCCTTTTTTATTGTGTACACAGACTCGCCTTTTTCTCAGAGTTAAATTCTTCAGAAATTTTATTTACATTTGCTCCCCTTATTATTCAGAGTTGGCAATCTTTAGGGGAAGAGATGGAGAAAATAATGACTATCGAGTGCATGAAAGAAGTTTTGTCAGTCGGTCGTCATCGTAACCTTTTCCTTTTGAAAATCAAGTGTGCCCTGCTTGTGGTTGCCGTGCTGTCACCGTTGTGGGTCATGCCGTTTTCCACACCGGTGGTCTCGGATGTGGTGGTTGTGATGCATCATGACAGTGCTGTGAACACAGCGGTTCGGACTATTACGGAGAATGTGCCGGCTGTAAAAGTGGTGGAGTATGGGTTGCGCGTAGATGCGTAGAACCTAGACAAAAGATATGAGTGTGCAATGAGAACTCTCCGCACAGGGACTAGATGGGTCGGGCCCAACAGTGTCACCGGGATGACGGTGGACAAAATGACCCTGGACGACCAGACGAAGTGATCTCCTTGTGCCACGAGCACGTATTGAAAATTGTCACTCCCGGTCGTCCACAGTCCCAGAAGAACTGAGGGTCGTTGTTATGAGTGTAATGAGACCACTAAAATATTGCGGAATCGATGTGAGCAAGAAGACTCTGGTCTGTGCTGCTATTGGGGAACTTGATGAACACGACAGACAGTATCTACCAGGGCAGGCATCCGATCTGGGTCTTGTGATGGGAGAACATGTTGAACACAGGACATTCTCCAACTCCTGGAAGGGGTTCATTCAACTGACCGGATGGATGAGAGACATCGGGGTCTCCACGGCAGTGGTCGAGTCCACAGGAGTCTACTGGTGTGCAGTGTTCACAGCTGTTGAGAGGGCAGGGGTCAAGATTGTCCTGGCAAACTCCAGACAGGTCAAGAATGTGGCAGGGCACAAGACCGACATGAGGGACAGTGTCTGGTTGGCAGTTCTGCTGAGGGCCGGGTTTGTCAGACCTTCCTATGTTCCTAAGGGGGTCATCAAGGACCTGAGGGATGCCACAAGGATGCGTGCCAGACTGGTGAGAGACCTTGCCAGGACAAAGAACCGGTGTCACAGTGTTCTTGACACGGTACTGGTGGACCTTGGACTCTGTGACACCTTTGGTAAGGCTGCGCGTCTGGCACTTCTCAGAGCTCTGAGGGGGGACCACACCGGGTTGACCTGGGAGCAGAAGAGGGTCTTCGGGTCAGTGTCAGAGGTCCAGAGGTTGATCATCATGGACCTGTTGCGGAACATGGAGGTGTTAGAGGAACGGGTGAGGATGTTTGATGCTGCCATAGCTGGGTTGGTGGAACAGATGAGGGATGAGAATGGTGACAGGGACATCGAGTTGTTGGTCACAATACCTGGTATGGCCCTGACCAGTGCTGCGGTGGTGAAGGCAGAGATTGGGGGGGTGGGGCGATTTGACAGTCCTGAGAAGATGTGTTCATATCTGGGGTTGGTCCCAAGGACATATCAGTCGGGTCCTGTGAGTAAGGCAGGGGGAATAGTGAAGACTAGTAACAGACATGTCAGGACTGTGATGTATCTAGTGGCGCAGAAGTGTGCTCAGATTGGTCCATGGGAGTTGAGGGAGTATCACAAGAGACTCAAGATGAGGCGTAATCATCATGTGGCGACCATAGCCTTGGCCAGAAGACTGATGGTGGTGGTGTGGAGGATGTTGAGGGACAAGACAGTGTTTAGGGATGCATACAACAGAGAGATGAGCAAGAGAAAAGAGGAGAGGTACAGGAGAGAATTGAGAAGGCTCAAGAGGATAAAGAGAGAGATTGGAACGGAGGAGTTCATTGGAATAGTCAAAGGACTATTGAAGACCAACACATGAGTCCTCCTCCCTTGAAGACATCCTCTTGTGGCATAAATTGCACACATAGAAAAGTTGGACACTGTTTAAATATTTATTTGACGATACCACTCGAAAAATGTGGGAGCTTAAATAGCTCGATTGAGGACACAATCACGAGAAATATTCCAGTACCGTTCTTGGAAGGACAGGACAATAGTGTCCAAGAATGTCCAACTAACAATGAACGGTGCCCCTTCCTGTATGTTTTAACGTCCGTTCCACATGTAAGTGCAGTACCAACCTTGATCAATATCTCTCCATCACCAATCTCGGGAACATTAGTCACCTCATATCTCACATCACCAATATCATAAAACAATGCAGCATGCATATTTCCTGTCATGATCAAGAAGATAATCCTTGCATTGTTTAAATCAATTATGAACCTGACCTCTACTTCATTTCAATGTCCGATAATACCTAATGAACTCTCTCCAGAAGAATGTGGCCGCTGACCATCCCACAACAAGCGCAAAGATATTATGAGCACTAAAATCAAAGGGGATGAATAATCCATATGCCAGCATCAAGAATGTGACAAATGTAGCATACATCGTGATTCTTGGCAACGCCCCCTGTTCATAGAACAGATAGTTCTCCAAAAACCCAAAGTCCGCATTCGTGTTGATAATATAGTCCCCATCTCTGGTCTTGTGAACAAGGTCCTCCTCTTTCAACTTCTCTAAATGATATAGCCCAACACTGGGACTACTGAAATTCAGCCGCCTTGACAACTCCCTAGGACCAATGGGTTCCCTAATACTTAAGATAACCAGTAAGACTCGCCAAGTGGTTTCACCCAGCTTAAAAATAATTGGCAGATCATCCTTCCGTTTCATCATTACCAACACAATCCAATTATCTTCTCAATTTGCGATATAGTTTGCGTTGAACGACATACACAGCAGGTGCAATGGCCGCAAGCACCAATCCTGGCCCAATCTGCCCACCATGATTATCAAATAGAGTCAAAATAACTAGAATGAATGGTATTGCTATCGCATAAAGATAATCATTCCAAATGCTTTTCATACTGAACCCAATGCGTGAATATCCGTAGAGTAGTGGTATCCAAAACACCATGATTTTGAAGATGAGGTCTATTATCAGGTATTGATACATTAATGGAAATAGCAGACTGTTCTGTGTTTTTATTAGTTTCACACAGAATGGCACATAGTAATATGAAACTAATACATGTGGTGGTGATCCCAAATTACTGCCAGTATGCGACTCCACCAACCATGGAAACAGGGCGCTGGCGCCTAATATCAGTATTGGAATGAACTTTGGATCTTTAATTACTACCTCCCACCCATAAGGTCTGGTGATCTCATTAAGACTCGAAAGTGTCATTATTAGCAAGGCAATTCCAACAGCAATCAGAACAATATCTCCCGCCGTAGCAGCTCCTCCAAGGAATGAAAAGAATGGTGCCTTTACTGATACTTTAAGATTTAATGTGCCATTGAGTGATACTCTTGTGCCTACTAGACTAAGCCTTCCATCAATTCTACTAAGATATACAATAGAAACAATCAATTCGCCAGCCTTTGCGGGAATGAAGATTTTAATCGAATAAGGTGGTGTGATCTCTCCATCCCAACAATACAATACTTCCTCTGACCATCTAATCGAAACTCCAATCTGAGGCAGATCTGGTGTCATGCTGAAATCAATTCTAATCATTTCAACTCTAATCACAAGTCGATAATCAAGTCTTGAGTCTAAAGATAGCAGAAACTCAAAGTGCGTGTCTTCGGTAGAGTAATTGAATAATCCCGCAGTGCAAGAAAAGTTTCCTGAGGGAAGATACACCTTCAAGTCCTTAGTCATAGGTGTTATGACCGACCACTCTGATGTGGCCAGGTCTGTTATGTTAATTCCAGGAATGTTGTAAGTATTGGAAACGCCTGATATGTCATATATACTCTCCATTCCCGTGTTTTGCATATCAACGGTCAAAGTCGCTAGTGGCTCTTCTGAAGTAGTTTCAATGATCGCAGAATCTATTTGAGCCACGCAACTCTCCTCAGCGACTATTTCTATTTGCGTGCTTATACTTGCTATCCATCTTGGTGATAATAATGTCTTCAAATTGCTAATGTCCCTAAAGAATGAGAAGTCAATTCTCTCTCCCGCGTCTATCTTCGTTATATATTGATAATTCCCTGTATAATAATTAGGAGTATACCACGACCATACATAAAATCTTACAAAGATCTCGACCTGGCCTGAGATCACCTTGCCCTTTAATGTGAGATTTATTGTATTTTGGACAGCTACATTCACACTAAACTCCCTAGTAAATTCGCACTCCCCATTTTCTATTGCAATGACTGCATGATCTCCCAATTGCGTGATTTGGTATGTTGACCAATCAGACGATAGGCTATATGCATTTATGGTCCAAAACTCATCGCTCAAAAATGGTGTGTCATTCAACATAGTCTGAGATGATGTGTGGTTGCTCAAACTAGAAGTCAGATTGAATCCCTCATGACCGCTTGGATTATTCTCCTTCTCAATAATTATCTGCGGAGTCACCGTGCTTGGAACAAGTATACTGATTGATGCAATAACCACAATAGCAGCGATGGCAGCAACGATTGCTCTCTTTAGAATCAACTCTTTTAGTGTGGTCCCATTTCTATTGAATGATTCATTGCTCATCATTATCGATACTTGCATTACTCAGAAATAATATTATTCTAGACTTTAGAACGGCTGGATGATAGAAGTGGGGCCCGAGGCGGGAATCGAACCCGCCGCTAGAGATCCACAGTCTCCAAGGTTGCCACTACCCCACTCGGGCCATAGGGGTTGTTCGTTGTGGAAGTCAAATCTTATTGCTTATTAGCTTTTTTCATTGAACACAGTAAAGTTCTGCATAGTATGAATCTTTCACCATATGAATTTCTTCTCACAAAATCCATTGAAGTTCGACGAAAGAGAACACGAACATTATGAGTGAGGCGAGCACCCAGAAGGTCAAGAATAAGAGAATATATCGTAGTGGCCTTCCTTGAGAAAGGTGCGTCGTTCCAATAGGAAATCCTAGTCTGATTCTTGGAATGATGAATGCTGTTCTCTCTCGATATGCAATAAACTCATTATCAAAGAGTCTTAGAAGTCGAAACTCTTCATAGTCTGCTGAAATGAGCAGAAGGAACACAACAAACAACCATGACACTATATCACCGGGCCTAATACCTGCAAAGCTAGTCAAAGATGTTATCTGAAACAATGAGAATGGCAGCAAGAATAGAGCAATCCCAAGATGCTGCGGATGCCTAATATACGAATATGGCCCAGTTGTGATGAGGCCGCCTCCTTTTGAGCGGTGGGTGACCATCTCACGTAAAGCAGCGAGAAAGATCATGGCTCCTGTGATTATCACTATTATCTCAACAAGCCATATGATGATCAATGTGGTCCCATTGAGATTTACCAACCACAGACCACTCATAAGACTCGAATATGGCAAAATAACTGAGAGCAAGTCCCACGCAAAATACCAAGCGGCTAGCAACCAGACCATTGGTGTCAAGATTCCTGCAATAACTGGCAAGTATAATGCAAATGAAGCCAGAGCTGTCAGCACACTTGTCAAGACTCTTGATCTCTCCATGATACTCTCACCTAGTCCAATACAATGTTGTGAATACTGAAAGGAATAGTATTCCCGATGCTAAAAGCCAAAAAACAATAAACCAGATGATATATCGAAGAGGTTTTCCCTGCTGCAAATGTTTCGACTCCATTTTGAATGGCAGTCTGATCCTTGGGAGCATGAACGAAGTTCTTGCACGATATTCCTCATACTCCTGTCCGAACTCTCTCGTGAGTTTCGCCTCCTCAATGTCTGCAACAGTGATTAGTAAGAAAGTAGTGAACAACCATGCAATAATGTCGCCAGGTCGGATGTAGACATTGTAGGAAAATGGAAACAATAGATGGATGAATGAGACCCCAAGAAAGATAAATGATATCCCAAGATGCTGTGGGTGCCTGACATATCTATAAGGCCCTGTTGTCACAAGCTCACGTTTCTTGACTTTAGCCCTGATCATCTCTACTAATGAGATCAAAAACAACGAGATGCCAATGAAGAAAAAGAGGACATCCATGACGGAGAGTGCAATTACAAGAGGTTGAGATATGCTCTCTGGAAATGAAAATGCGATGACAAGCATTCCACTCATGTTATGAGAGAATGGGAGAATAAAACCTAACAAGTCCCATGAAAAATACCATGATGCAAGAAGCCAGACCATCGGTGTCAGAATGCCTGCAGCTACTGGTAAATATACAGCAGCAGTTCCTGCAGAAGCAACTATTTTGTTTCCAATGATCTTTAGATTCACTATTGGTCCCGTTTTGTTTGAGTCAATAACAATAATAAAACTTCTTAACAGCGAAGACCTAATCGCAACGATTATACATCAGAATTTTGAGAACTCGTATTGGAGTCCAGAACATGTTTGAAGAAAATGGAATACCCCGTGAAGATGTTCTGAAAAAGCTTGATGCCCTGCTGGCTCAAGACGCAACTTATGTTTCTGGACATCCCATTGCCTCAATGTCAACAATTCCTCATGAGCTTGGTGCCCATGTCTTTGCTAAGACTCTAGAGAAGAACGCTGGTAGGTTGCATACATTCAGAGGAACTGCAGAAGTAGAACAAGAAGTCATCGAGATGATTGGTGATCTGCTTAACCTCAAGAAGCCTTACGGTACCACTACCTCAGGCGGCACGGAATCTAACATTCTTGCAATGCTTGCCGCCCGTGAGATAAACAAAAAGATTGATGCTCCCGAAGTCATCGTCCCCAAGACTGTCCACGCTTCAGTAGACAAGGCTGCTTGGCTGCTTGGTGTTAAGCTCATAAAGACGCGAGTTGACAAGGAGTTTAAGGCAGTTCCAAAAGCCATTGAAAAAGTGATAACTGAGAACACAATCGCCATATTTGCCACTGCTGGGACCACATACTTGGGGCAGATTGACCCAATTGATAAGATTGGAAAGATTGCAGAAGAACATAAGATTCCGCTTCATGTAGATGCAGCCTTCGGTGCATTTGTGATTCCATTTCTTGGAGAGATTGGGCTTGGAAAATATCCATTTGACTTTATGGTCGAAGGCGTCAGCTCAATCAGCGCTGACCCACATAAGATGGGTCTTGCTCCCATTCCTGCTGGCAGTATTTTGTTTCGATCAAAGAAGATGCTGAGGGCAATAACTCGAAAGATTGACTATCTTCGCGGCGCAGCATCCACACAGACATCGATTCTGGGGACTCGCCCAGCAGGTCCTATTTTGGCCACATGGGCAATAATGAAACACCTTGGCCGCTTCGGTTATCGAAAGATAGTAGTCGAATGCATGAAGCGAACGATGTTTGTAAAGAACCGGATTGAACAAAATCGTTACATGAAGCTTGCAATTAATCCTGTATTGAATATTCTTGGAATTGAGAGCAAAATCGTCCCTATCGAGCAAGTTGTGGAAAAAATGGAGCTGCGGGGTTGGCGGATGGCAACCTCTCCATTGCCCCCCACAATTCGAGTTGTGGTCATGCCTCATGTGACAGAGGGAGCGCTTAATGCCTTTCTTAATGATCTTGATGATGTTTCCACTACAATAGAAAATGTCTAATCTGTCTTCCTTGCAGCCAGTTTGAGGTTTGCAACCTCCTCCTCAAGATCTTTGACTGTTTCATTGAGCCGAATTACTGCCCGTAGAAGAAGCGAAATCAGATATCCATAATTCACCGAGTATCCCTCTGCTCGGTCTACAACTTTGACCTCTTCAAGTCTTCTCGCAGCATTTGTTATCGATTGCTTGGACATTGTCTTGTCTTTGCCAGCAATTCTTTCTATCTGGTTCTTCACCTCAGTTGCTGAGATGGGCTTGCTCTTGAGTGGCTCCAATAGACTATACAGGATCATAAGACCTGCACTCATTCTTGGATTTGTCAGCTTTGCAAAAGCCATGTCTAGTTCGGACTTCAACTCTTACGCTCCCTGTTCCCGTTTGATTAAGTAAACGCACCTGTATATGAAAAATGTTGTCCTTTGAATTATTCCCTCAAATTCTGAATTTCTGAATGCCGCCAAGCAGTAAACGTTTACTGCTAAACTCTCTCAATCTTATTGGGTAGCGCGTAGATGCGTAGAACTTAGACAAAGTTGGACACTTATTAGAGAAGTATTTCAGTAAATGTCATGTTTTCGGTATCGCAGGCAGCAATCAGACTGGGTGTGTGTCCCAAGACCATCAGAAGATGGGACGCTGCTGGAAGACTACACTGCCTTCGCACCCCAGGCGGCCACAGAAGGATCACCCCCTCCGAACTGGACAGACTCCTTGCTATTACAAGGGGAGTTTCACCATCAACAGCTGAAAGAAGATGTGTGGTCTATGCCAGGGTCTCAAGCCATCGCCAGAGGAACGCGGGGGACCTGCAACGACAGGTCCAACGTCTTGTGTCAGAGTGTATTCGTAGGTTCAAATCGCAGTCAATAATAGTCATAGATGTGGGGTCAGGACTGAGAACCCTGACTCGAAGGTGGAGAAGAGGGGAGGAGAGTACTTCTATTGTCCAGCATGTGACGATCATATCCATGCCGATGTGAATGCGGCAAGAAACATCATTCACGTGACCAGTGCCGTTCCTGGAGGGACAGGACTCTAATGTCCAACTTTGTCCAATTTACAATGAACGGTGTCTAATTCATCTCTTCAAGTCAACAGCAAGAATTTTTTGCATTATAATCTTGCATTTCCCATCAGACTTAATACTTGGTTGGCTCTTACTATATAGAATTCTACTATGACGGACTACAAGAGGTATTTACTTGCAGATTAGGCCTTTTCTTCCCACAGGCGGCAGAGTAACTCCCATTCAGCTTCTAATATTCATTCAGTTGCTAGAATCGCCAAAATATGGCTACGAGATTCTCTCCAACCTCCATACTGATTTTGAAGGGATCTGGATGCCAAAGACAGGGACAATCTATCCTGCATTGAAGTCGTTAGTTCGAAGAGGGCTAATAACGGGGAAAGAAGTAGAAGGAACCATCTTCTATGAATTGACAGATTCAGGGATTGCTCTCGTTCAGGACTCGAAAGAGATAGTTCGAGATTATGTCACTTTCAACTATAGATTCATGAAAATTGCTGCTGAACGGCTTCCTTCTACTTTCATCACAATTCTTCTTCAACACCTCTATGAGTCAGGCATTGATGACATAATCCCGGAATCCTCCATCATTTCGGCAATTAGAGAAACTCCTGATCAGACATTAAGAAAGAATCTTCTACTTCATAGAAAGAAGATCTTGCTTGCAAAACTGGCCTGCATTCGTAATGAACTAAAAGAAATAGAAAGAGAGGCAAAATAGATGAACTCGGACATTCTGAATCGTCTCAAGGAAATTGTGGGAGATGATGCGTTCTCTCGCACAATCAATCTTACATTTCCTCATGGTATGGAATTGCCATCATGTGTCATACACCCCTCCTCATCGCATGAGATTCAGCAGATAATCAAGCTTGCGAACAAGAAGTCCTTTCGAATTCATACTATCAGTTCAGGGTTTCCTCACCACTCAAGTCGAGGAATTAAAGGCCATGAGTATATAATCATGGATCTCTCCAAAATGAATCGCATTCTTCGCATTGATGTGAAGAACAGGGTTGCTATGATAGAGCCCGGAGTGACTTTTGAACTGCTTATTCCCAAGCTCGAATCTGCTGGTCTGCGCCTCCTCTTGCCACTTCTTCCGCGTGCTGGAAAGTCTGTTCTTGCAGCATATTTGGATAGAGTGCCTATCACTATTCCACGATTTCATTGGGACTCGTCTGATCCGCTATTATGCACAGAGGTCGTCTTTGGATCTGGTGATTTGTTCAGAACAGGTTCTGCGGCAGGTCCTGGCTCTCTGGAGGAGCAATGGTCATCTGGACAGGCACAGAAGAACCCAATGGGCCCATCTCAGTTTGATCCGTATCGGCTGATTCAGGGCTCTCAAGGCACAATTGGAATAGTCACTTGGGGCACTATCAAATGTGAATCTCTTCCCACATATCATGAAGTTTACATGGCAGGCTCCGACACAATCGATCCACTGATTGAATTCTCATACAGTATTCTTCGTCGGCGGCTTTTAGATGAGCACCTCCTCATGAATGATGTTTACCTGTCACACATTGTAGAGTCAAATGCATATGGATGTGAAACAGTTCGCAGTTCCTTGCCAAAATGGATTCTGATTGCTGGCGTGTCTGGGACTGGTCCTATTCCTCTCGATGAGTTCGAATACAAGCGAGATGAAACATTTGAACTTGCAGAGAAGCATGGCATTGAACTCGCACCAGCTCTTGGCAAGATACATGGCGAAAAAATGAAACATCTTCTGACACACTCTTCACTCAAAAATGACAGAAATTCACAGTCGATTGTGGTATCCAAAAAGATCTTTTTCATTACAACATTGGACCAGACTCCGTTTCATGTTTCAAAAGTCGAAAAATGTGCAAGTGAATATGGAACTAGTACTGATAACCTAGGCGTGTATTTGCAGCCCATAGTGCAGGGTGTTAATACCCACTGCGAATTTGACATCTACTATGATTCCTCAGATCAGAGAGAAGTCAGAACTACAGAGCGTTTCATAGTAACAGCCTCAAGACTTCTCTTGGACTTGGGTGCATTCTTCAGTCGGCCTTACGGCGCAATATCAGACATGGTCTTTGAAAAAGCATCAAAGTCAATGGTGGAGTCCTACTACAAGGTTAAGAGCATATTTGATCCCAACAATATTCTGAATCCTGGATATCTCTGTTTTGGGAGGGGGAATCAATGACTCTACAAGAAATGGAAGAAATGATGGACAGTTGTGTCCGATGCTCAAAATGCAAATTCATTCCTCAGATTGCAATTAGGAGTAAACGCTTCTCTCATATCTGCCCCTCAATTGAGTTCTTTAATTTTCATGCTTATTCTGGGGGCGGTCGTATGATTCTGGCTAATGCGTACCTCAAGGGACGCATAGAACTAGGCCCGGATGCGTTGCATGTTCTCTATGCCTGTACAAATTGTGGGGGCTGTGAAGTATCATGCAAGTGGGTGTATGACCTTGAGCCAAACGAAGTGATACATGAGTTTCGTGTCAAAGCAGTAGAATGTGGTCTTGGACCTCTTCCAAAACATCAGAAATACATAGAACTTGTTAGCAGAGTTGGCAATCCCTATGGCGAAGCAACTGATAATCGGTCCATTTGGTCTAATGGACTTGAACTTAATACAAGTCCTGATTCTAACACGGTATATTTCGTTGGGTGCACTACAGCATACAGACGCCCGGAGATTGCAAGGGCAACTGCTCTTGTTTTAAGCGCTGCAGGTGTGAATTTTCGAGTTCTGGGAACCGATGAAACGTGTTGCGGAAGTCCGGTCTATAGGGTTGGTGACTTAGACCGAGCAGTTGAAATCATGAAGAAAAACATCACGGATTTCAAGAAAAAGGGAATCAAACGAATCATCACTAGTTGTGCTGGATGCTATAATATGTTCAAGACCGAATATCCTCGATATGTTGAACATGACCTTGAGGTCTTCCATATCTCGCAGGTCTTAGATGAGCTCATTGATGATGGTAAACTCAAGTTCAACAAAGACTTCCATGTTTCCGTGACATATCATGATCCCTGTCATCTGGGACGAATGTCAGAGCCCCACAAGCCATATGATGGTGAGAAGATTGAGGTGATATCACAAGTCTTCATCTGGGACCCCCCAAAGCCTGTAAGGCAGGGTGCTGATGGTGAATATGACGCATCCAGAAATATTCTACAAAAGATTCCTGGTGTCAAGCTAGTTGAGATGGAACGAATTAGAGAATATGCCTATTGCTGCGGTGCTGGCGGTGGTGTGAAGTCTGCATTTCCAGAATTTGCTCTCTGGGCCGCATGCGAACGAGTTGCTGAAGCCGAGAGCACTGGCGCAGACGTACTTGTGTCTACATGTCCATTTTGCTCCACCAACCTTCAGGATGCAATAAGATCTAGGGAGTCGAAAATGCGATACATGGACTTGACCGAGGTTGTATTGAACAGCTTGGAGGGGGTTGAATAGATGCTTGAGGACAATGTATACTGGGCCCTTGAGGCGATTGTAGGCCATAGCAATATCACACGTTCTCCCGCTATCCTTGAATCATATGCCTTCCAGTGGGGCTTTGAGATTGAGAGTGCGCAGCGCGGGGAGGAGCCATCACGGTTCGGTCAACGACCAGCAGCTGTTGTTCTTCCTGCTTCTACCGAAGAAGTACAGGCAATCGTACGGATTTGCAATGAGCATAATGTGAAGTTCAAAGCAATAAGCACAGGTATGGGTGCTTGGGCTGGAATCTCATCACCAAGATCAATCCTGATTGACCTTCGCCGAATGAATCGAATTATTGAGATTAATGCCAAGAACATGTATGCTGTAATAGAGCCCTATGTCACAAATGCAGAATTGCAGGCTGAACTATTGAAATATGGACTAATGCATCATGCACAGGGGGCCGGACCCCAGACTTCTCCATTGGCAAGCCATACCTCTTTCGCAGGGCCCGGATTTACATCTCCCTACACAGGACATAGTGACCGTAATCTACTAGGAGCTGAGTGGGTGGTTCCCAATGGCGATATTCTCCGAATTGGATCATTTGATCAGACAGGGCAATGGTTTTCTGGCGATGGTCCAGGCTTCAGTCTGCGTGGAATCATGCGGGGCTGGCTTGGGGCATATGGTGGGCTTGGCGTTTTTACAAAGGCTGCAATAAAGCTCTATTCCTTCCCTGCTCCGTCCGATTGGAAATGGGAAATCAGTGGGACCATCCCACATTATGACTGGAAAGTGCCCCCATTTTGGAAATTATATGTTCCGAACTTTGAAGAATGGGAACAGTTTGAAAACGCACTATACGAACTTACTGGGCAAGATGCTGTTATGATGGCAACAAGTTCATCCGCCGAGGGATTAGCAGCACTATTCACTGACACAAAGATGGAAGCAATAGAGGTGATTTTCGCGGGTCTTCTTGCAAAGGCAAAACGGTATTTCATTGTACTTGTGGCTGCTCACTCCGAGCGCGAGTTCAAGTATCGTGATAAGCTGGTCCGCCATATTATTGAGAAATACGATGGGGAGGACCTCATTGAAACAGGGGACATATCGCCAAGACCCTCACATTATGCAGAATCAATTCGAAACATGCTTGGAGGGCACGCGTTTAGATTCTCTAATTGCTTTCAAAGCACTCATGGAGGAATGGATTGCATCTCCTTAGCTGTTCGGATAGCTCAAGAAAACCGGCCCGTTAAAGAGAAGTACATTGACAAGGGTGTCATTGGTGATGATCGTGGAGAGGGAATCTGGATCACAACCTATGAGGGAAATCATATGGCCCACTTAGAAGTGCCCACGGTGTATAATGCTGCAGACAAAGAATCATGTATGGGGTATGCAGAATATCAGAATGAATGCAATAGGGTTGATCTTGAAAGGGCTCTTGGCATGCCTTTTTTCATTGTTGGTGACAAGATCCATGACATTTTTGGTCAAAGAACGATGAATTATCCTCGTTGGCTAAGAAGAATTAAGGCGGCCTTTGATCCTAATGGTGTGTCTGACTCAAGCCATTATATTACCGCTCAAGGTGATGAATGAAATGAGGGAATCACCAACCCTACCTGAGATTGTAACGTTCAGTCAACCTTGTGGTGATAAGTAAATGGTATTTTTCGAGAGTAAAGAACAATTGATACAGGTCTTTGATGCGTTTTGGTCTCGCGCCATTGCTATGAAAGATGTTTACGAAAAGCTCTGCAAGTCTGAAATTATAGCCAAATTCATTATCGAACAGCCTGATTTGGAACTAACAATTGATCTCAAGAATCCTGGGCCTGATGGCAAACGAGGAGTTCTAATCTATGGATTGGGACCAGAGCCCGACATTACTGTATGGAGCAAATCTGATGTGACAAACAAGTTTTGGCAAGGCAAGCTAAAGACATCAACCGCTATGGCAAAAGGCGAGATAAAGATGAACGGCTCGATTAGAAAAGTTCTTGGTCTTATTGGAAAAATAAAGCCTCTTTATCCCGTATATGTCCAAGTACTGAAAGACTTGGGCTATGAGCATCTTCTTGTCAAATGACAGAACCTCCCTGACTCTTTGTGTATTACTATTAACTCTCAATGCATATGGAAAGACAAAAATTGGAAACTCCCAAAGTCTAACTGAGCATGTTGAACTCAAATGATTTAGACCGGGTCGTTTTTGTTTCTGTCATCCATGTTGATGAAGAAAGTGTAAACCGGGTAAAGCAGAAGATTCAGGAAATCAAACCCGATGTTGTTGCAGTTGAATTAGACCACGAGCGCTACCAGCAACTGGTCTCTCAAGACGGCACACATGTTGAAACACCACAGAGCAGTGGTAATGTCGCTCTTGATTTCATGACTCAGATTGCGATGCTTGAACAGCAACTGGGTGATATGACTGGTTCTCAGGCAGGTGCTGAAATGTTGGCAGCCATAGAGGCTGGACGTGACATTGGCGCGAAGATTGCCCTTATTGATCGACCAATTCAAGACACCTCTGCCTCACTCATGAGAGTCCCCCTTGATGAATTATATCGATTTATGGGGATGTTTGACGAGGCCACAGAAGTCTTGCAGGACTCGCCACAGGGATTCATAGCAAACCTCAGAGATGGCAAAACTGTTGACTCGATGCTTGAAGAGTTTGAACGAGAGTTCCCTGCAATATATGATGCATTGATTCATCAGCGAGACCAGTATATTGCTAATGCGCTGTTTTCAATTCTCAATGATGTTGATGGGCCAATTGTTGCAGTTTTGGGTGCAGGCCATATTGAAGGCGTGAAGAAACGTCTTGTCAAGATACTCACTCAATCTGCTGGTCACTAATCATGATTCAACTCTTTACGGAAAAGACAACAATGCACGCAAAAGTGACTCTGGGAGAGAAATCCATACAGGTCAAAGCTCTCAAATTTGGTTGGGATGGTCTGGTTTCACCTGTGCTGGCTAACGAATAACTACTAAAGAAACTCCATATCAACTTGTTCGCATCAATATCATAACATGTCTTGCCAATTACATTTTCAGGGAGGTATTGCTTTCCGCTGGGCCAAGTATGACCCCCTCCCTCAACTGCATAAAGGACGACTTCGGCTCCATTAGTACCATTGCAGTACATTTCTTTGTAAACTCGTGTGCCATCATTGGGATCTCTATCAGGCTCCCATGTTACTATCGGTTCACTTGAGCAGTTATTGATCTGTACCCAATAGTCAATTGCATTATGAACTGATATGACACGCCCCAAATCCAAATCTCCAAAGGTGATATTACCACCTTCCTAAGGAACCAAAGGATCGTCAATCCCATTGATCATCATGACTGGCATTGTCCTTTGAGCGGTGTACACTGCCGAGAAGTTCTCTGGCATGGAGCCGCATACGGGGGCGATTGCAGCAATCTTGTCTGAGAGTTCGCATGCAAGACGAAAACTCATTATTGCTCCATTCGACATCCCAATTACATATACACGATTCAGGTCAATGTTCAATTGGTCCGCCAACTTATCAATAAGTGCGGAAATAAACCCGACATCATCAATATTCTCTCTCTGAGAGCGATACCTCTCTATGCCTCTGCCATCATTCCAGTTTTTCTCAGCAGCATCTGGATAAACAACCACGAACCCGCTCTCATCAGCCAGTGTGTTGAAGCCCCCCTGTGTTAGATCAATCATTCCCCTACCAGAGCCTCCTCCACCATGAAGCGCGATAATAAGTGGTGCAGCTCTGCTCTCATCAAGTGAATCCGGAACATAGACTCGATATGTTCTTTGAAGTCCGCCAACAGTTATGGTTCCAACATTCTCAAAGCTCACCATTCTAAGACCGACTATAATGCCCAGGACAAGAATGGTTCCAATAATCAGCCCAGTCTTCCTATTCATTACAATCTCTCAATCAAGTATGTCCCTTCCTCTATTTTATAGCTTTGTTGAACTAAAGTACGACTATTATGGTCCAGTTATTGATTAATATTCAGAGATCTAATACATTGATCAACCCATCAAGTCCCTCGCCAGTCTTTGAGCTGACTGCAACAACAGGGATGTTTGCATCCACCTCTCTCACATCAGCAATCAAATGACCAACATCAAACTCTAGGGCCTCTGCAAGATCTATCTTATTGATGACCACCATATCTGCGCGTTTAATTGTTAATGGGTGCTTTCTGATCATATATGGCCCTTCGGTCACACTCACAACAACTATCTTCTTATCAACGCCGAGAGAGTATCCTGCGGGACAAATCAGATTTCCCACATTCTCAATAAAGACAAGATCATACTTGGAGAGGTCGACATTATTCAAGGCGTACCTGATCATTCTGGCATCCAGATGGCATGCTGTCTGTGTGTTAATCTGTAAGGTGTCAACACCATGTGCGGCGACCCTGTCCGCATCAATTGTGGTGGCCAAGTCTCCAGCAAGCATAAGAATCCTGTACTTGCCTTTGAGCCGCTCACACAACGCCTCAATCAGGTGTGTCTTTCCAGTCCCTACTGAGCCCATGATATCAACTGACTTTATACCATGCTTTTTGAATATCTCAGCATTCTCTGAAGCGGCCTCCTCATTGGCCCCGAAGAGATCTCTTTTGATGTCAATTACAACTTTCTTGTCTACCATTCTATTTTCCTTCTTCCAGTTCGTCAAATGAACCGTCTCTGGGACGATAAATGTAATGACCCACAACTGGTCTGATCACCCACTTTTCCAAAATCAATGCTATGAACCCCCAAAGGAAGCCCTGAAACATATCGATTGCGGCGGTACCCACAATCACTTCCCATGAGTCTGTGAGTGATGCGAATATTGTGGCCGATGGAATGAATCCTCCTATTATGCCGCTCCCCAGAATTACCATGGTTGCATATTTGAAACCGTCGCGGTCCTTGACAAGATGTATTGCATATCCCCCGCCGACTCCAAGGAATATGTTTCCAATCATTGGTAAGAGTGGTGGTTCATTTCCAGCCAGGGCTCCACCAAGACCCGTGATGGCGCCGACAAACACGCCCCCTGGCACGCCTCCAATCACGCCACCAAGAATTGAGAACAAGAATCCTGGAGTCAGTTCTACAAGGCCTGGTACCACGGGAATGGAAATGAATGATCTTACGAGAATCCCAAGTGCTGCTAACATTGCTAGTATCACTAGTGCTGCTGTGTTCTTTCGTAGTGGGAATAGGTCCATTGCTGATCTACCAACCTGAAGATTTCTGTTTTATTCAAGCTGCTCGGGCCATGTGGCCAACAATAACTTTTTGGTTTCGCGGTACCACTTCTCAAGAAGGTCAAGGATTATTCTTCGTACATCGTCGGCAGATAGGGCTCTATACACATAGTAGTAGCCCCCTCTTTTGATATGTCGAATCTCCCTTTCCACAAGACCTTTGTTTCGTAGCTTCATCAGTGCTCTCTGGACTGTACTCCTATCGCATTCAACAACTGACCTGATCTCCTCTACAGTCTTTGGTCCTGATAGTAGTGAGAAATATGTGTCAATCTCACTGTTTTTCAGACCAAATGCACAACATAAGAGGTCTGATGGTTTCTCAAAGCTTCGAGAGAATAAGTTCTCAATCTGGTTATGGGTTGTCATCATTCTCTCTAGTGTGTAAACTAAGATAAGGGTTGTGAATTGTGACGCACAACCAATGTAATACTGTGTTTAAAATGAACTTGCGCTGTCTAAGGTCATGGAGAATGTCACAATGGACTTTCGACAAATCCGATTTGACAAGATTCTCGAGCCATGGGAGAGCCCAAGGGAACATGAGCGCCCCTCGCGTCCGGCGAATCTTGCGCCCCTCAAAGGAGTTCTTGAGAACGACCCAGTCCGATCAAAGATCCTTAAACTACTTATCGAGAATGGTGGTTGGGTGAGCACATCTGAACTTCTGAGGGTGGCACGCGAGATACGCCCAGTAATAGGAGCGGTAACTATCGGGACAATTCTAAATGGGCTTAATGAGTTGATATCTTCCAAGCTCGTATTAAGCAGGACCTCTCTTCACTCGGGGATAGAATGGGCTGAATGGCGAATCAATCCTGATCTTCTCGAATCTACACGATTTTTGTTGCGGATGCTAGAACGCGGAAGGTTGTTTGTGCCACCCGAGGAACGATTGCATGATCATATCCAAAAAATCCTTGATAGCTATTGATACTGATATACTCAATTATGGGTATTTACTACTCAATGAGTAATTTTATAAGGGGCGCATTCTGAGCCTTAACCATGACAGAACCCAGACATCATGAAAACAGCGTGGAAGCAGTTACAATAACAGAGACCTCTGAATTGGAGCCGATAGACATCAATAATCGCAAGAAAGGAGCAAAGGAGATTGCAGTGTCTGCCCTCCTTGCATCTCTCTCAATTGCAATTGCGCCTTCGGCGTCAATACTCGCTAGGGCCTCATGGGGAATTGCATTATTCGACCCTGTATCACTATTCTGGATAATCGCATTTCTCATAGGTGGCTATCGTGTTGGTAGTATTAGTATGGTTGCTGGAACCTTTGGTCTATTTATTTGGGACCCAACCGGAATCGGTCCCATGTTCAAGTTCTTGGCAACACTTCCGATGATTGCAGTACCATATCTGCTCACGAGAAAAAGAACACTCTTGCATGGTGGATTTGTTTTATCCAATGCATCACTGTATTTCAAAGTGATGCTGGTGGCTTTTGTTGTCAGACTAGTATTCATGCTTGCAGTAAACATAGTTCTAGTCCCGCTCCTGTATCCCTTCGTCACTCTTGAAGAAATAGTGTATCTGACAGTTGTACTAAACCTCTTTCAAGGGACATGGGATGCTGTGATCCCATATATGATAGTGTTCAAGACTCCGCTCTATGAGCACTTTAAACTGTGGTGAACCAATTCGCGAGGGGCCGGAGGGGGCCCCTTTACTTTTTTTCAAATGGTTTCAATCGTAGAAACCGCTATATTATGATTAGCAATCTAAAGTGTGACCAGATTACGAGGAGTGACAAATGGTCCGTCGTTGCGCGTTCTGCGACTCACCGGTTCCTGCTGATGCAACTGTCTGTCCAGTCTGCAAGGAAGAGATTGCAGAGGAGACCCTTGAGAGAATTCTTCCACTCCTCAAGCGACCCGAGGCGCCTGACATCCGCTATATGAACCCATTCGAACGTCTTCTCGGAGTCATTTTGAGACCGAGTCCAACATATCGTGACATCGCTCAGCGCCCCGATATGGTGGGCCCATTTCTCATAATAATAGCAAATGCTGTAGTTCTTGCAGGCTTTTTGTTGGCAATGATGTCCAAGCTCACGGTTTCTGTTAATATCAATGGAACCCTTACTGATGTGAGTGTCTTAAACACTCCCTATAGTGGCGGATTATATCTTAGTGCACTTGTTTCCATTCTGCCAAATGTTCTACTGGGCTTTATCTATCTGATTCTTGGCTCTGCATTTGCACATCTCGCATTCAAGATCACAGGTGGTAGGGGAAACAAGCGTAAGACTATTGCAATTGTGGGTTATAGCATGCTTCCAGTTGTGCTGTTCAGACTACTGGCATTGATTGTGGTCTTCACCATGGCTCCCACGTATAGTGTGAACACGCAGGCAGCATTGACCGCTGCAATATTGGGTCTATATGAGTCTCCTATGTGGCTAATAATTGATTACCTGACAGTGGCTTCATTCTTCTGGGTCGGATTTCTGCTGATATTTGGAATACGTGAGGCCCACGATACATCAACACAGTGGGCATTTATCGTTTCCATATTGTGTATGATTGTACTGATCTGGACATTCTGGCAAGTTCACTGACAATTAGAACACCGCACCGTAGAATGGTATCACGACGAATGCTATCAGTCCGATTAATGCTCCAACTTTGTCCAAGGTGCTGCCGATCAGCAGCTTTTTCTTATCTTCCGGTCCTGCGAGTGGCGCAATAGCGGCCCCCAAAACAGCAATGACACCTGCAAGCAAAAGTGGCCAGAGATTAAAGCTCGCATAACCCAAATACCAGATTAGAATGTAGCAAGTTATTCCTATCAGGTTTAGTATGGCAGAAACCCCTGCGGCCGCTCTGTGTCCATACACTCTTGCAATTGTGCGGACATCTCTCAGCTCATCGCCTTCCACATCCTCTGCTCCCTTGATGGTCTCACGAGCTTGCAAGATCATGAATGCGGTGATGAAGAAAAGCCAAGTTGGTGTTGGAATTATGAACTGCCCAATTGTTTCGCCATATATGAATGAGCCATAGACCGTGCCAAATGCAAAAGAGAATGCCACCATCAGATTTCCAGCAATTCCAAGCTCCTTTCCCTTTGCAGCATAATAGTAGCCAACAACCTCAAAGAATACTACTATCACAAAGGAGTACAGCCCAACAATTAATGCCAGAAGAGCACCAATTGAACTCAAAATGACAACATATATCCAAGCCTGCCTTACGGTCATTCTTCCGCTTGGCAAGGCCCGATGTGGCCTGTTAATCCTATCAATCTCAATATCAAATATATCATTCACAACATTTCCAGCAGCTGCCACAAAGAAGTAGATGAAGTATCCAAGGACAAACAGATTCTGGAATTGGCCCATAGGTACTAATGGTTGAGCAATGCGATGAGCGATTGCAATACCCGAGATGACTGTGAGTCCGCCGATGATGCAGTTCTGTGGTCTTATTATACTCACAAATGCTTTGGGATCTGTTTTTCTGGACTTGTCGGACATGGTCGAGGTCTCCAGATACAGACTTATGCATCTCTCATTAAAGAGTTCCGAAAGTTATTCATTACATAATCCTCAAGCAAATGACTAAAATCGCAGCATGCATTGCCAATCATGAGAGTGAAGGCAATGTTCGAAGAACTCCCCAGAGAAACTCTGTTGAAGATAATTGATATGTATGCAAAAGCTTGGCAAGCAATGGATGGGGCGTATTTTCTGGCTCTTGAGAAAAAGTACGGAATTGATGTTGCGATTGAGATGGACAAGGAGGCATGGAAGATATTCTCTCCAATTGAGGCTAAACGAATCATGAGGGAGATGGGGATTGAGCCGGGGGGCGGTCTCAGGTCACTAGACATGGCACTCAAATTCCGTGTCTATGCACGCCTTAACAAGCAATCCAGTGAATGGGTGAATGACAACACACTGATATTCAGAATGAATGAGTGTCGTGTTCAGACCGCTCGAAAACGAAAGGGCCTTCCCGACTTTCCGTGCAAGGAAGTTGGCATAATCGAGTACACTGAATTTGCAAAGACAATCGACCCACGCATTAAGACTCGTTGCATTGCCTGTCCACCTGACCCCCATCCTGATGAATACTACTGCGCATGGGAGTTTACAATGGAGGAATGATCACTCTGAGTAGAGTCCGTTTTGGGCCTTCAGGCTATCCTGATGAGGCAAAGGGCAATGTCAAGAGAGTCTTTGAGATACTCGAAGAGAGTGGTCTTGATGCTCTGGAGTATGCGGCAGTATACGGTCTCAGGACATCAGAAAAAGCTGCGAAGGTTATTGGAGACCTGTCAAGAGAATCTAGGATATTCATGTCATTGCATGCTGCATATTTCATAAGCCTTGCTTCGAAGAAGGAAGAAACTCGCGAACGTTCCAAAGAGCGTCTGATCAAGGCACTTCGATTTGCTCCACTGATGAATGTCAAGCGGATTGTGTTTCATCCTGGCACACGTGGTGGTCTGAGCGATGACGAGACATTTAGAGTGATTCGAAAGGCACTGGAAGATGTATGGGATGTTGCTGGTGATGCCGCTGGTGGAGCACACCTCTCTCCTGAGGTTGCAGGGAAGGTCAATGCATTTGGTTCTGTTGAAGAGATAATCAACTTATGTTCGGGGCATGAGGGGATAATACCAACAATCGACTGGGCTCATATCTATGCTCGCAGACAGGGTGCAATCAAGAGTTATGATGACTACCTTAAGATAATCAATCAATTTGAGGATGCTCTTGGAAAGAAGTTCACTGACAATATGCACTTTCATGTCAGTGGAATCGTCTATACCAAGGCTGGCGAGAGTTCACACAAGCCTCTGGGAGAGTCTTGGGGTCCCGATATTGCGCCCTTGATGGACATTATTCTTGAACAGGGATATAGTCCTGTGATAATCTCCGAGACCCCTGTTCCTATTAGAGGAGCATTATATGCAAAGGCTCTATTGGATGAGCTGACGAGGACAAAATCATGAGTCTGTATGTCTTTATACTTGGAAAGAATTGGTTGCTTAGCATTGCTGAACTGATAGTTCGCCTAGATGATCGTGGTGTGTTTGAAGAGATTGTGGACCACTCTAGAACAGCAGCAATTGTGAGAACAACATCTACTCTCAGCGGTGAGGAACTCATTGATATACAGGCCTCTCTCGGCGGGTGTTTCAAGATAGGACATGTTGTGAAACAGTATGATGTAAAGATTGCAAGGAATGCGTTTCCCAAACAGGGTCGCATAAGAAAGAATGCAAGACTGGCCCTGAGAGAATGCAACTGGGTTGATAATGTATGGAGAAGAGTTTCAGGAAAGCGAATCAAATTCGGAGTGAGTTCATATCCCTCAATACCATCAGCCCCACGTATTGACCTCAAGAGGTTCACATTAGGTATGGATGAATGGATTAAGCAGAAACTGGTTCAGATGGGCGCCAAGAAGGCAGTGTACTACGCGTATGAAGAGCCCGACAGAAGAAATGCGAGCAGGCCCAATACCGCCCTCTGGCCTGCAACCATCGCACGACATAATCTCCTGACACCGCCAAATGCAGAGATCCTAGCAGTGTTTACTGAAACCTCATTATATCTTGCAAAAAGCCGTGCTGTCTACGACTCCCAACTACAGCAATTTAGGGACGAGGCAAGGCCTTACATTTCAGCAGGCATTAGTACAAGTCCCAAACTATGTCGAACTCTATTGAGTCTTGCTGGTGCACGTGCTGGTGATACGGTCCTTGACCCATTCTGTGGTACTGGCACACTCCTGATGGAAGCGGCACTTTTAGACATGAAATGTGTTGGAATCGATATCAATCCTGATGTGGTACAAGGTGCAATATCTAACCTAAAGTGGCTGGGACATGAGATGGGTCAGCGCTTTGACTTTACAATTCTTCTTGGTGACGCCCGAGATGCAGATCGCATAATACCCTTTGATGTTGATGCTATTGCCTTCGAGCCAGACCTTGGACCATTATATGATAGCCCTCCTACGAGGACCGCTGCCGAGAAACAGATTCGTGAGTTGACAGAGCTCTATACTTCCACATTGCAGGCACTCGAAAAACGGTTGAAGCCTGGTGGGCGCATCAGTATGACAATTCCTGCAATCAATTCTGATGATGGACAGGTCACACTCAATCTCGACCAGCTTGTGAAGAATACTGATCTTAGTGTTCAATACTTATTGCCCGAAAGGGCATTTCACAGCGAGAAGATTACTGATGACCGACTAAAGATATCGCCCAACCGATTACGTATCTATGAGCGTAAGCGGGGCCAGATTGTTCAGAGAGAGGTCATAATGCTTGCGAAAGTCTAGAAGACCAGACGGATAATGTCATCCAGAATGGAATAGGTTTCCAAACGGTCAATATCCCTTTTCATGTATGGTATGAGCTGCTCCAAGAGCATTTTATTGTAGTCTCTTTTAGGGATTAGGTCTTTGGCGATGTTTGAAACAATCTCAAGGATCTGGTCAAGTCTTGTTCGGAGAACTTTATACGAGCACATAGTTGGATTAATGGATAGAACATCAATTCCCCTCTTATCAATGAGAATTCCCTTGAATGCCGAGTCATCCTTGATGAGGTTTCCCAGCTCTTCTCTTATTCTAGACACAAGTTTTTCACGAGTGTCATCTTTCATATTGGTTCTCAGAATTGCCGTAAAGATGTGGCTGTATACTGCTAAGCAGTCCATGGCCTTCCCCGCCAATAATGATTCATCGGTCTGCTCGAATTGGTCAATGAGCACTCTGAGGAAATCCTCATACTCTCTAAATGGACGCGGAGTGCCATCCCATTTACGCAAGAACTCGTCCACAGATGTGTTTGAGGGAATGGCCTTATTCATGAACTCATTCAGGGCATAATTGAGTAGAAATCGCATATGTGCAACACGTGCTCTCTTTGATATTGCTAAGACAATCAAGAACCAGTCATTGGAATGCCATACATACCGCCGCCCTTCCGTGTTTATCATCTCAAGGGACTCGGATGACGCGGTGTCAATGAGAAACTTTGTGGCTGACAGGAATGGAGCAAACAGGTCCATGTCTATCTCGACGTCTGTAAATGTCAGAGATATCAGGTTCTTTCCTGAACTTCTCTCTATCAGCCAGACTCCGAGTATCAACCGTGAATTTGACAAACTATATCGCGACCTCGAATAATCAGAAACGTATTTCAAAATAAGATTAGTGTGCCTGAATAATGACATGGATAACGTGTTCCCATGGTTATCATGCATTCTTCTAGTACATGAAGAGAATCAACACAATCAGTAGAATTGCAGAGGTTATTGTATCAGCGATGGAACTCTCGATAGGGATGACAAAATTGTCTGGGTCCCACCCTCGTTTATAGGTCAAGATGGCTATTATGAATGCTATTATTGACATTATGCAAGCAGCCACAAAGCCAGTTGAATACACAATTAGCCCGAACCTTACAATTGGCAAGAAAGTCATGTTCTGAATGAATCCCGTGATTCCAATAAACATCGTGCATAGAACAAGTCCTGATGTGATTGCTGCAAAAGTTTCTGCCGCATGGTTCCTGATGGACAACAGTCTTGGGCGCAGTGCACCAACTGCAATCTTTGTTGTGGCTGTTGATCCCGCCACTGAACCGACATCTCCCATCGTGTCAATCAATGCTGGATAGATCATATACACTTCTGGCCTATTTCCAATAGTTTCGTTCACCGATTCCAAGAGTGATCCAGTAATATTGACAATCACCGATATTATCATAATTGTGAGGAATGTTTCACGCAGTGTCTTTCGAAATGAATAGTCGCTGGAATTTGATGCTATGAACTTGATTGATGTGACCACAAGGCCCAGTGCAAGAATTAGGGTAATAGCCATGCCAGCGAGTCCAGAACTATACAAAACTATGGTGAGGATGTAAACAAATGTAACCGTGATGTCTGCAACCGTTGACATTATTGGATAGACCATGACATCTGGATCAAGACCATGTTTGAATGACTTGAACGAGACCTCCGCCGTTATTGGTGCCACAAGAATGACAGAGAGCGCCATTGTCGCCGCCACGACAACGACTATCTCAATAATGTCTGTAATATGAAGTCCTATTGTGAAGGTGCCAATCAAAAGAGCAAATAACGAGAGTAACACTGTGCTTTGAATTGCTATCACAACCAGTGCTCTCCAAAGCATATTGAATGAATGCGTGTTTCCTCTCATTGTGGGTTTGATCTCACCAGTATGGAGTCCACTTCCCAGTCGTCCAGAGAACACTCCACCTAAGACCCCTCTAAGGCTTAGGATACCAGGATATATGAGAAGCCCCCATGATACAATTGAAACAATACTGAAGAATGATATCATAATGAATCCGGCAAGGAGTCCTCCAAGATTAAACATGAGTGAAACTGTTGATTGTCCAAATGTTCTTGTGAAAGACCCCTTCCGCGAGAATGCGTTGAACTGTGCAGTAGCACCCTTTAATCTATCAACAAGGTCCTGAAGGGTTCTAGAAACATGATGTTTTGGCATGACTTCCGTCAATGCTTGTTTCTCTCGCGTGGGCTGGGTGGTCATCGTCATCACTTCCTGCCATTTGTTCCTGCCTCCTTGTTTTCCCATATTCCTGATCCAATATTCTCAATCTATCCATTAATAGAACTGTTACACTCAATGATGTTGCATATTATCCATTACTGGTTTCCAGTATGTCCTTTCGAAGATCCTCCATTCCTGTGCGATAACCATCAACTATCATCAAGTCCCCTGCTTGAATCTTGAACTCCTCTGATGGTCTATGGAACCAATGATTCTCCCGCTTGATGGAGAGTACATATAGACCATATCTGTCATCAAGCGCAATATCCCTGAGCCTCTTTCCAATCAATGGGGATCCCTCCCTCACAATTATCTTTGATACAATCTCTTCCGCTTCATCTGCTATTGCCCTGATTATTGGGTGCGTGTCAAGGCCGCTTAAGGGCACCATCGCCATCTCCCAGGCTGCATCTGCAATGGCCTCTAACGAGGTGGCCACCCGTAGAAGTGTCCATCTATGGGGTATATCGTTGCGCCCAAGAGACAGGGTTTCCTTGCCCACTATCTCATGCAGCCTATCCATTGTATCTTCCAGCTCGGACACCTCTTGAGCCAGATCCTTGTCATCAAATCTAACAGCCGCATAAGCCAGAGAAACCATGAACTCTGAGGTTTCTTTCATTCTTAAGATCAGTCGCACCAACTCTGAGTGTCTATCCTCAATATTGACCTCTTCCTCCTTATGATGCTCGCCCGTTGCAATCTCAAAGAGCTGATCGGTTCCCACATCAGTTCCTCGGACAAATATTACATCCCCAGATTGCAGTACAAAGTCCTCATCGGGGTTCACAGTCCACGACCCGTCCCTCCTTACCGCGATTATATCAACTCCTATGTCATGAGTATCCAAGATGTGTCCTATTGTGGCACCGTTCATCTCTGAAGAGTCGGCAACAAGCGCATTAATTAGCCTCTCCTCCACTTGGAGAAGAGCCCCCTTTATTGATGGATGGACTTCCTGTCCCATGACTGCAAGAGATGCCATGTCTGCTGCTGCATCAGAGATCCCATTTGCAGCCACGCAGACCCTGAAGAGCCCGACTGACAACTCCGCATCATCCTTACTGCGAACTGACATTGATAAAGTCATAAAGAGCTGGTAGCCCAGTCTGTCAACAACGTCCTCAAGCTCCATCACCCATTTTCCAAGTTCTTTGTTTGAGAACAGAAGTGATGAATATGCAAGGTCAATCATCAACTCAGAGATTGTCTTCATCTGAGTCAGAATCTCTCTTGCTGAAACTGGGGAGTATTTTATCGGTTGTACACGCTTATGTGGAACGCTCATCACCAAGACCCCTTAACTCTAAAGGATGAACCTCTATTAAGAATAAATTAATCTAGTTACTGATGACATCAGTATAGATGGCCCATGACCTAAATAATGTCTCCAATCCTCCTACTTGCCCCGGAGCATGGAGGTCACTATGTCCTTATTGACCATTCCTCTCCCGCCTTTGCCCAACTCTTGAATGGGATATACCATCCCGCATTTATTGCATTTTATTGCAGAGTATACTACTACTGCCATCCTCCTATTCATCTCGAAAATGATCATTGACAGATCATCACCATTGCATTCCGAACATTTGATTGTCATAAGCATTCGCTCCATTTTCTTCTGTCCGGTTGTATTGATAAATCATTTGAATAAAGAGGAGAGGAGAGCTGTGGGGGAGCTCTCCCTTGTTGGAATCAGGTTGTAGAGATGTTGAGTTTTTGCACCATCTCTTTGTAGCGATTCCTCACTGTGACTTCAGTGACTCTTGCAGTACGTGCAATCTCTAGCTGTGTTCTTCGCGCGCCAGTAAGAATACTAGCCACATAAATTGCCGCTGCTGCCATGCCCTTTGGGTCTTTGCCAATAGTGAGTCTTTGTCTTTGTGCCTCCTGTAAGATGTCAATTGCCGCCTTGGTGGCCTTACCTGGAAGATCTAATTGTGCTCCAAACCTGTGTACATATGCGATTGGGTTGGCTTGAGGAATTTTCAGGTTTAAATAACGCAGAATGAGTCTTACACAGAGACTTAGCTCTTTCCGTGTAATATGTATCTGGTCGCATATGTCTTCAAGCGGCCTGGGCACATAATGTACTCTGCATGCAAGATACAGGGACGCTGCAATCATTCCGAGAATTGTTCGTCCACGTGTGAGTCGTTTACGGAGTGCCTTTCGATAAATCACTGCTGAGGTCTCTCTAATTGCATAGGGAATGCTAAGCTGTGATGAAATTCGATGCAGCTCAGTCATTGCCACAGCAAGGTTTCGTTTATCAGAGCTGTGAACCTTGGTACGTATCTGCCATTTTCGAAGCCTGTGAATCTCTGCACGCCTAGTCGAACTCAATTTTCTTCCAGACGCATCTACATTCTGACGACCAATCACTGTAGTTAGTCCTTGGTCAAACTTACTCCAATCCTGAGGGCCACCCACCCTCTGACGGGCATTCTGTTCATCACTAGTGAAAGCCCTCCATTCAGGTCCCATGTCAATAGATCTATCAGAATGAACAAGACCACAACTTGAGCAGATGACTTCTCCTCTTGTATGGTCAATAAACATCTCTGTGGATCCACAAGCAGAACAAACATAGCTGGCCGTTCCAAGGCTTCGCTCTTGATGCTTCCGAGTCTTTTGTGTGCTGGCCAGTCCGATCATCTCCCTGCAATCACTATCCTCAGTGGATAGAACTGCGGTTAGAGCTTCTGAGGTATCTAGGTTCATACTCCTCTTGGCGCAAGGGGGTATGACAATGCGGGACGCGGTCTTGCGAACAAGTTCTCCAAACAGAGAACATTTTTGCACATATAATAAAACATTATAAGGGTTTGGAGATTGTCGGATGATTTAATATATATTTGGATAATTATAATATTATTTGTTTTGTTGATGTTGCTGTGCCTGTGACTTCACAACAACGCTTCATTTATGAGTAAATCTATGGACTAAATACTCGACTAACCTTGAACTCCAACAAATCAGATAGCATATGGGACCTGTACATATCCGTCTTGGTTGAACTGATGTCTGAGATTGCAGATATGCCAACAGAAACTATCAAGTCAACTCTAGAAACGCCTCCCGACTTCAAACTGGGTGATGTGGCCTCAACAATTGCCTTCAACCTAGCCAAGACCCTCAAGAAGAATCCAAAGGTCATAGCTGAGGAGTTGACTGCGAGTTTCAATGAGATGACAAGTCAGAATCCCATGTTTGATAGAGTGGAGGCCAAGGGGCCTTACATCAATGTCTTCTTCAATAGGTCTAGACTTGCCAGTGATGTCATTGGTCTGGTACTTAAGAAAAGATCCGAATATGGAAAATCCAGGGTATTTGCAGGGAAGCGAGCACTTGTTGAGTTTCCTGCTGTGAATCCATCAAAGCCTTGGCATATTGGCCATACCCGTAATGCAGTAATTGGTGACACACTCTGCAATATTCTGGAAGCTGTTGGATACGATGTTCTTCGGATCGACTATATCAATGATCTTGGACTCCAGATTGCACAACTGACATGGAAATTGATGAAGGACGATATTGATCCAAATGGAAAGAAATACGACCATTTCTTGGGACACCTCTATGTCGATGTTCAAGAGAAGTTTGAAACTGACCCTGAAGTGGAACGCGAGATACGTGAAGTGTCAAGAAGGTTGGAGGACCTCAAGTCAGAGGAGTCATCGGTCAGTAGGGAAATGGTGACTAATTGCGTGAAGGCTCAGTGTCAGACGGCATATCGTCTTGGAATATATCACAACGTTCAGGTGTGGGAGAGTACAATTGCACACAGCGGGCTACTGGATAAAGTAAAGAAGATTCTCCTAAGTTGTGATAGTATAGTCAAACTTGAGGGGGGCGAGAAGGCTGGTTGCATTGTTGCCAAGCTTGACTCCCTTGAAGAGTTCAAGGACATGAAAGATCCTTACAAGGTCCTGTTCAGATCTGATGGTACAAGGACTTATACGGGGGCTGATGTGGCATTCCAGATGTGGAAGTTTGGAATTGTCGATGACCCATTCCTATATGAAGTGTTTGAGAACCAGCCAAATGGCAAGCCTGTATACAGAACATCGTTGAAGGGCAAGAAGAAGGACTGGGGAAAATTCAATGCAGTATTCAATATCATCGGCTCCGCACAGGCACATCCTCAAAAGTTGATTTACACCATTCTTTACCTGCTGGGCTATCACAAAGAGAGTGAGAACTCACACCATGTTGCTTACGAGTTTGTCGGACTTGAGGACGAGAGTTTTTCAGGAAGAAAGGGCACATGGGTCGGGTATAGCTGTGATGATGTGCTGGATAGAGCAAGGGAGCTGGCCCGAAAGGAGGTCGAGATGAGAAACCCCGACGAGAGCGATGAGTTCAAGGATGCAGTGGCTGAGAGTGTTGGCATTGGGGCAGTCCGATATCGATTATTAAATGCATCACCCGATAGAAAGATAACCTTCAGATGGCATGAGGTCCTTGATTTCAATGGCGATGCAGGTCCCTACTTGCAATACTCCATTGCACGTGCAAAGAGAATCCTTGAGAAATATGATGGTGGGATCAGTCCTGAGAATGTGGACCTCTCCGTTCTCACCTCTGATGCTGAATATGAATTGCTAAAGGCAATTGCAAGGTTTCCAAATGAGGTCCTTGAGATTGTGATTGGCCTGAAGAAGGAGGCATGGGGAACCAGCTTTAGCTCTAACAGGCTCACGACCTACTGCTATAGACTGGCCACCCTGTTTAGCAAGTTATACGAAACAATTCCCATACTCAAGGCTGATGAGCCGATGAGAAAGGCGCGAGTTCATCTAGTCGAGGCATTCAGGCAGACGATGGAGAACGGCCTTCGACTACTCGGCGTACCAATTATAGAGAGAATGTGATCAGCCCGAAGTGACTCTGGCTGATTCTAGCACAATTGATGGCGATACTACGCTGCTTGTGACTCTCACATCCTCACCTACAATACTGACGCGCTTGAGAACATCACGCATGTTTATTCCGATAAGCGTGCTCTTGACAGGGAATGCTATCGAGCCATTCTCAATGTAGAATCCCTCCGCAACCAGTGCACTCAGATCACCAGTGGTCATGTTCGGTCGGTCCCATGTGTTTTTGACAAGCACTCCCTTGTCAATCTCAGAAACAAGGTCTTCGAGTGACCCCTTGCCTGGCTTTATCACCATATTTGTGGTTGATATCGAAGGCAGTCCTGAATATGACGGTCTGCTGGCGTTTCCAGTGTTCTCCACCTTATCCTTGTTGGCAGTATATGAATTATGCAGCAAGCTCTTCAATATACCATCTTCTAGGACTTCTGTGGTTCTCGATGGAAATCCTTCAGCATCAAAGTTTCTCGAACCAACTCCTCCCTCTCTTAGACCATCATCAACGATATGCAATGCGGGACTGGCAATCTCTTCGCCAAGTGCATCTGAAATATATGACCGGCCTTGCTGAACCTCTTCTGCATTAATGGCTCCTCCGAATCCTGAACCGAGAACAACACTGACAGCGAGTGGTGTGAGAATGATTGGCAAGTCACCACCCTCTATTGTATTTCCGCCAAGATTTGCAACAGCATTCTTTCCAGCGTTTGTCCCAACCCATTCAGGGTCTATTGTCTTCAATTGTCTTGACACCTGGAACTCGAAGCTGGAGTTCTGATCGCTGTCTGTCTTGATTGTGGGATAACTGAAGAGCACAATGGATGTGGCCTTCTGGATTCCCTCTACTCCAAGAGAATTTACTATCGCCCTTGTTGAAGTGCTTGTTGAAATTGAGGCTTCAACTGCGGTCTTCAAGTCTTTGGTGGCATTCTTTGTTGCCTCAACTGTGCGGATAATGAGATTGGTTGCTGCTTCCGATTCAATATTATCAATAGCAGGATCAAAAATGCCCTTGACACTGGGATATCTTGAGCTTGCACTTGGTAGTGTGACAAAATTTGGGTCAGCCACAGATGATTTTGCAATGCTTACTGAGCGCTCTGCCATCTCAAGAATGTCCTTCTCATTCAGATTTGTGACAAAAGCGAACCCGATCTTTTTATCAATGATTGAGCGAATTCCACAACCTCCGTCCCTAATTTCGCTGGCGCTTTTAATAGAACTGTTTTCAACCTCTATTGAGAAAGAACGGGATAATGCAATATACACTTCCGCCTGCTGTGCACCAAGTTTCTCTGCGGTGCTAAGTGCCTTGTTGGCTAATTCAAGTAGATGATTCTCCATTTCACATTCCTCCTACTGGTACATTTCTTATCCTTGCATGTGGCCCTCCTGTCATGTCTGGTACTCCTTGTCCCGACTTGCCACAGGTCCCAGGGTCCATCTGGAAGTCATTTCCAATTGCATCGATTTTTGGCAGCACCTCAAGAATCTGACCTGCGAGTGAAACATCTCTCACCATCCTTGTCTTCTCGCCATTCTCTATCAGATATCCGTAGTTTGCCTGAAACATAAACTGTCCCTTTGAAGGCTCCGTATAGCCATAATTAAAGTCACATAACAGTATTCCATTTTTCATGTCTTGAATCATCTCATCAACATCCCAGTCGCCAGGCTCCATGAAGGTGTTACTCATTCTTGGTATTGGCGGAAACTTGAAAGACTGACATCTGGCTGCACCGTTTGGCTCCATGCCCAACCTTGATGATGTTTCTAGACTATGCAAGAGTTCGTTCAAGACCCCGTCTTTGACGAGTATGCGTTTTCTTGTTTTTGTCCCCTCCCAATCATACTCGAATGAGCCACGTTCCCCTTTGAGTGTGGGGTCATCGCTCAGGTTCATCTCTTCAGGACCGACCTGTTCTCCAATCTTATCCTCCAAAACTGTTGTATGGGCTGGCCAGTTGTCCGCCTCACATGCATGACCGAAGGCCTCATGAACCATGACGCCATTGAAAACAGGATCCATAATGACATCATAGGTACCGCCCTTCACAGCTATTGAGTCTAGAAGACTGATCACAAGTTTGGCAGACTCCTCTCCAATATGCTGGGGCTTTTCACTCTCCATCTCCTCAAATCCTCCTCTCACCCCCACAGACCTGTATCCTCTTTGTCTGTTCGTTCCATCCTTGGCTGTGGTGAACGAGATGATTCTTGGTAGTGAGTTTTCGATATAGATTGATGTGCCCAACGAATTAGCAATGTATAACTCGGTCCATGTGTCCCCATAGATTGTCCGTGTGTTCACTATTCTACTGTCATATTCGCGTGCCTGCTTGTCTATCATCATTGCAAATGCAATCTTGTCATCAAAAGGCACATCCTTCAGATGCTTTCTGACTCTAAAATGCACCTTATCCTTGAATGTTGGTCCATCAATATCGAACTTCTCACGGACTTGTTTTCGTGTGGCCATTGCAAGCTTTGCAACAGACTCCCCAGTTGCTCGCATCCCCTCAATTGTCAGGTCTGTGGTCTGTGCAAACGCCCATGCTCCATCAACAAAGGCTCGAATCCCGGCACCCTTGAGTCTTGACTCAATTGACTGTTTAGTCACCCCATCACTTATTTCAATGATCGTAGACTCAGTGTTTTCAATTCGAATGTCAACAAAACTAACTCCGACTTTCAACGCAGCTTCAATTGCAGCGTGTGTAAGATCTTCCATCGAGTTCGCCTCTCATGCTCCCCCTCTTGATTGCAAATATAACTGATTTGATTCACACATTATTATTGGTCAGTAGAAGTCAGTCGCATGTAATACACGGGATTAAACCTGTAAAATGCCAGATAGACTCACAGGCTTGCAGAGAGGCTTCTAAATGACAGCTGATCCAAACTCATCCCGATGCAGCATATGTGATAAGAACCGGGCCACACATATGTGTGAAGACTGCGGAACTATACTCTGCGTGGATTGTCTGGAGTCGCGAAACAGTGAGTATTATTTGTGCACTAATTGCCACCATTCCCTAGGAGTCCCAGAGCCAGGCGAAACCTTCGAATCATGCCCCGAGTGTGGGTCAGATCGCCTTAGTACTGGCAAACGTATTGACAACATCTGCCCCAACTGCCATTCAGTCCGTATAGTACTGATTGAAGAGAAACGACGTGACCTTGCACAAGAGATGCGTCATGCAATCATGGAGATTCACTATGGTCATACCAAATTGCGTGAAACAAGTAATCGGATTCACTCTGCAAAGCAGCTCTTGGTTTCTCTTAGGATGTCAAGCTTTCTGCACTATAAATGGCTGGAGGACAAGATTGAGGAGTGCCATGAGAATATTGTTGCTGCCAAGAACAGGATAAGTAATCAGGTCGAGATCATTGCAAAACGCCTTGCTGCTGAAACTAAGGGGTTAATGAATCATAATCAATGGGTGCCCTCTCAATTTCCATTCATCGAGGGTGTGGCTCATAGAGTCAGTGAGATATGCAAGCAGTACAAGAAAGCAATTAATGACACAATCGAACCAATTCAAAAGGTCATTGCAGAAATCGATCGCCAGCTTGATGGCCTGAACTATTATCGCAATCAGTTCTGTGGATTTTACGAGTATGCCGAGCTCTCAGTCAACGAACTCCCGGTATGTGCATTCTCAGACATACGCATTGTTGGAAGTGATTTTCTAAAGAATGATAAAGCACTTGGCACTCTATACGTCACAAATCGAAGACTGGTATTCATAGCTGAAACAGGCCGAGTACGTAAGAAGACCGATATTGTGTTCGAGTTTCCACTTCAATACTTCAAATCATTTGAGGAAGACGGACGATTCAGAAAACGCATAGTGATGAGGTTCAAACAAGGCATGATCAAGATTCTCTGCAGTGAGCAGACAATGAAAGTCATGCCTGATTTTGTCGAGATCGCACGCAATTTTAGTAGATATGTTCAAACGGACCTTCAGCGGGTGCGTAAGCTCGAACAGAAGAGCGTTAACATTGAGGATGTTCGAATCAAGATTGATAGTCTTGTTCATGCTCTACTATCTGGTCGGTTTCAGACAATATCCCCTCATTCATATCCACCGCCAAATCCTGTAATGTTTGATGGTCCACATTATTCCACAAGTCCATTCATGGAGCATAACCAACAGGATTACTCGCCATACTCCTACAAACAGGAGTTGGACAGAACATTTGCCACTGGCTCTGATCGATTCATGATGGGAAACCTCAATCACGATAGCAATAGAATTGAAGAGATTCAACGTAAACTCTCAGAGATTGAGATAGCACTGGATGACACAGTTCGCATGTTCAGAGAGGGGCGTCTTGTTCCTGAAGACTTCACCAGAAGGCACAGGATTCTCATGAGAGAACTCTACGAACTTCGTCATCAGATTAATGGGGCATCTGCCCATGGCCAATACTCCAATTGGTAAAGATCACCAATAACTCATCTCTAGACATCGAGCTCTTGTTCAAGAGCTCTTATTGTGGCCTCAAGTGAATCGGCTTCTGAACCAGCTGACATTCTCTTATCGGACGACATGCCTGCAATTGCCTCTATCTCACCCATCGTCCGTGCTACTTCATCTGGCCTAATACTGCTCGTAGCCGAGTCTATTGATGTGCTTGCAATACCCCTCTCTATCTCAAATTCCTCAAGCCTACGTGCAATCTCATCGACATTTGCCACAACTCTTGACACATCAGTCACATCGCCAAGGATCCCAAGTATTTTGCCAACTTCTCCCATTACTAATGAGGTCTTTGCGGTTGTCTGAGCCTGCTGGATATGATTGAGAATCTTTAACAGATATAGCCTAGATTTGTCAACTGAAAGTGCCAGATGTCTGAACCTTACAAGCTCTTCTGCATATGATCTGAAGGCCTCCATATCACCGTTCTTGCGGGCACGCACAGCACATGCCTTGATCGCAGAGATCTCATTATCAAGCTTCATCTTTTGCCTTTGAAGCTGTCTGACTAGAATTCTTAATCTACTCTTTATCTCACTGATATTCGGCTTGCTTCTTCCCCAGATAAAGGCCTTGCGTATTGTGCCCAAGAGTCTCACCGTTCCAAGCATAATCTCTCTGTCTATTGTTTAAACCTGAGTATCACATTGATAGATCCATAAAGATAGATGAGGTTATTACATGAAGCATTATGAGGAGCGGCCGCCATTCTAGTGGTTTCGTGTTACAGAGGTTAATATTAGGCATGATAGAGATGAGTATGAGCTCAAATGGCAGGACCTAATAATTACGCAGAAGAAGGTCTACGTGACCTGCTGCAGAAAGCAATTGATCTTGATAGAAGGGGTCTGAGAAAGGAGGCCTGCAGACTCTACATCAGCGCTAGCAAGGTCCTGCTAAAACTCTACCGGGTTTCAACACTACCCAAAGTCAGGCAATTATACTATGATAGGGCACAGGAATGTGTTGAGCGGGTGATTGCTATAACCAGAAGACCTGCCACGGATAATGAGTCTTCGGTCAGTGCTCTGCCGTCACAATCCGACTCAACACAACAAGACTCATCTCCTGTTGACTCTGATGATAGAATTCTCAGCGAGATGGTCGCAGACACAATCATAAGAGAACGTCCTGGAGTCAAGATGTCTGAGGTCGCAGGGCTCGATGATGCCAAGCAGGCGATCTATGAGGCAATAGTCTTTCCAATTAAACACCCCGAGTTATTCAAGGGGAAGGCCCGTCAGCCATGGCGTGGAATTCTCTTGTATGGTCCTGCCGGTACCGGAAAGACCTTGTTAGTCAAAGCTGTGGCATCAGAGATCAATGCGACATTCTTCAATGTTTCAGCGGGCAATATAGTCAGTAAATGGCTTGGTGAGTCGGAACGTCTCGTTATGAAACTATTCGAGCTCGCCCGCAAACACCAGCCATCCATAATATTCATTGATGAGATTGACTCCATCGGCAATACACGGTCCAATGATGATGTTGGCGGAGAGCGCCGCATGAAGACTCAACTGCTGACTGAGCTACAAGGTCTAAACAGTTCTCCTAATGAACGAGTGACCCTTGTGGCAGCAACAAACCTTCCATGGGAGATTGATTTTGCATTACTATCTAGATTTGAGAGAAAGATCTATGTTCCCCTACCAAATGAGAATGCGAGGGCTGAGATTCTGCGTATACATATGACTGATGTTGAAATCGCTGATGATGTTGATTATGCCGAACTGGCCAGACTAACTGAATGGTATAGTGGAAGAGATCTGAGCATAGTCTGCCGAGAAGCTGCAATGGGGCCAATAAGAGAAGTAATGGGTCAGAGCAGCACTGAAGGTGAGATGAAGGTCCGTCCTGTGAGTATGAACGACTTCCTACGGGCAATCAAGAAGATAGTCCCTATGGCATCTCCTGATGATGTCCGAAGATATCACCAATGGATGGAGGGCCCATGACCAATGAGTGTTCATGAGAAAATTAGCCGACGCGCAAAGGCGAAACCAAAACCAGAACGACCAAGAACGCTCCCCACTGCTAGGACTGAAGAAATCAATGAAACTCAGGTTGCACAAGCAGCAGTTCATGATGTTCACGAGTCACAATCTAAGATGGAAGAGGAGCCATCATTAGGACCGTTTCTACCCTCTTGGGGTGACAGCTCACAGGCACATTGGATGTATTATGTTCCAGAGTCTAAAGAAGCAGTACCATTGTGGGCAGAAGAATGGGCAGACTTCCTTCTTGAATGGGCCGAATATATGAATATGCATGTTGTATCAGTGTCTCTGTTCATCACAACCAGACCCTTCAGAGAGATCTTGGACAAGGCTAGGGCGTTCAACATTATAGCAGATATTCTTGTCGACAAAGGGCTGGCAGAATGGATTGGCACTCATAGAAAGCAACTGAGGATTCACTGGAGACCCCTTGAGGAATGGGCACAGATTGTATATCGCTGGGCACTTAAAACTGGTAGCACTCGCATCGATGTGAAGTCACTAGTGATACAGAACAACAAGCTTGCGTTCTCGACACTTCCAGAGAAGGACCTCCTTGAAATCCTTGGCATACTTGTCGAGAACAAGCTTGCTGTATGGGTTGATAAGAAGAAGGGTGCAATCCGACTTAAGGTCTGAATCAGTCTTCTCTGTCTGAATTATCTCTTGCTCGAAGGCCAGGGAACCAATACTTGAAGCCTGTAGAGTACTTCTTATCTGCAACAGCCATCCCTGCATCAACAAGGCTGTTCAATACCTGAGTGGCATGATCCTTCGACCAGTTGAGTGCTATCATCACTTCCTCAACTGTTGTATAGCCCTTTGTCGCAGCTAGGTTGACAACCTCTGCCTGATCGCCACGAAGTTCTAGAGGTCTCAGTTCAACAACCTTTACACCACACTGCAGTGTTCTTATTCCAGGAATCAGTCCATGGTGTGAAACTATATTAACTGCCTCTATCACATCGTTGTAATTTATTGGTTTAAGGTGGGGCAACAGCTTTGAGACCTCAACAATCATGTCAGCAAGGCTCATCAGTCCCTTGGAGGCATTTGCAGTGGCGACATCAAGGACTGCGAGCCCCAGATAGTCAAAATACTCTTCTCTGGTCATTCCTCTCTGAATAGGCGTCTGACTGGGTCCACGAATACCAAGCATCTCCACAGCATCAGGAAAGGCATCCATGATCCGTTCATTCATGAGAAATGATCCGAAATCCACTCCCATCCTGCGCATCTCAGAAATACGTTCCTGCACGTCCATCATCAGGGCCTCAGACTCTCGCTGAAAAGACCTTGGGTCAACTACCCCCACATTATACATCTTCTTCAGTCTGTCAAGTGTGGCTATTGATGCGTAGAGTTCTGATTGGACTCGCAGGTACATCGGTTCTTCCCTTTGGTGTTCCTTCCTCTCACTGAGAAGATATGTTAAGACTCCCATCTAGGTCTTTAAGACCAAGTATTACTTGTACAGAGTATTATGGTGTGAGTCTGTCGCGGTCTCTTGGCAAAAGTGTGGCCTCTCGAATATTCTCTATTCCAAGAAGTTGCATAGTCAATCGCTCGACACCCAGCCCGAGACCCCCATGTGGGGGAGCTCCATATTTGAACGGATTAAGATAAAACCCAAAGTCATCGGGATTGAACCCCTTTGCTTTAAAGCGATCGACAAGTAAGTCATAGAGATGAATTCTCTGACCACCTGTTGTGATCTCCATGCCCTTGTAAGTCAGATCAAAACTCTCTGTCATTCCCTGTTCCGTCAGGCTTGGCATCGTGTATGCTGGACGCAATTCAAGCGGGTAGTGTGTTATAAAGACGAGGTCTGACTTGAACTTCTCATTGAATATCTCGGCGAGCAGTCGCTCTGACTCGGGGTCGAGGTCATCATGAATAGTGATCTCTTTTCCTGCATCGTTAAGAAGGTCTATGACCTCTGCATACTTTATCCTCTTAAAAGGCACCTTCGGCACCTTCAGATCAACTCCCAATAACTCCAACTCGGTGGCAGCGGCCTCGCGGGTCTTTTTGAATGCGTGATGTAACATTCGTTCTTCCATGTCCATTACATCTTCTACACTGTTAATCCATGCCATCTCAAAGTCAAATGATGTATACTCATTGATGTGTCGTCTGGTGTTGTGTTTCTCAGCCCGAAACACTGGTCCTATTTCAAAGACTCTTCCAAATCCAGCAAGAAGCATCAGCTGTTTGTAGAACTGCGGGCTCTGGGCCAGAAATGCACGACGCTCAAAGTATTTTATCTCAAACAGATTAGCACCGCCCTCAGTGGCCTCCGCCACAATCTTGGGGGTGTGAATCTCCACGAAATCTCTGTTCTCAAGAAACTCTCTTGCAAATCTGACCAGTGAGTGTTGAATCCTGAATATTGCATTGATTGTTGGCTTGCGAAGGTCCAATATCCTATGATTGAGTCGTGTGTCAAGATCAATGTCCACTTTGCCCTCAACAACATCAATTGGAAGTCTCTCAGCAGTATTGATTATTCTGATCATCGTGGGGATGATCTCGACGCCACTGGCGACTTGCTTGGCCTCTACAACCTTACCAGTCACAGCAATTGCATATTCGGGTTTCAATTTGGCTGAAGTACTAAACACTACCTCTGTGACTTTTTTCTGCGGTATTGTCACCTGAACTGTTCCATGTTCATCACGCAGTATCAAGAACTTGATCTTTCCCTTGTCCCTGAGTATGTGAACCCATCCGAATAGAGTGACCTTTTTGCCTACAATCTCAGGTGTAATCTCAGAAGTGAAGTGCGTTCTTTTCAGCTCTCCTATTGGTTCAACACCCGCATTAGTGTAGAAGTTCATGGTAATGTCCTCTCTCTTATGACGCATCCCTTGGGATGGCTGTGGGTTATGAGCGTTTTGGAGAGGTCATCCTAATCAATATGGTGGAAGCCATCTCTGGGGCTTCCAGACATGTGCTTCCTTTGCCGGATCACATTGGTACAGACACAAGCTCGTATACCCTCTCCCGCGCGTCATCTTTGTGCTCCATCTCCCTTATCAGTCCTAAGGCCTTCAATCGACTGAGACCATAGTTGACTGTTCTTGGGGGTAGAAATGTAGAATCAATCAAATCTTGCCGGGACATCCGGCGACTGTTTTTAAGAAGCACGTAGACAAACTTCGCAGAAGGAGGCAAAGCTAAGAACGAGCGTCTGACAAACACGATCCCACCTGAAATCTTTTGCCATACATTATTACCTCCTTATTGTTTGATACATTCTCGCTTTTGTTGCATAATAAATGTTCGCTTGACTGACAATCTTTAATTCATGAGCCTTATGATAGACTCTGTGATTACTATGTGTTTCACATACTCGTCTATTGACATTAGGGGTTATAATGACCGGCCTATATCAAACACTCTTTATCGCCAGAAGCGAGTAACCGCCCAAACTGCAATTGTTTTTCCTGGTCTTGCTTACAACTGCAGAATGCCTTTGCTTTATTACACGACCAAAGCTCTTATCCAGCTTGGCTATAACGTGCTTGCTGCTGAAACCAATTACTCTGATTGGGCAGAGTTTCTTGAGATGAATTGGGACAAACGTCGCAATGTGATTTATTCAGAAGCCGAAAACATTTATGCGGCTGCTGTTGACGCTGGTATTCATATCGATGTGCTTGTTGGAAAATCAATTGGTACGCTCGCACTCGGCCACTTGACCGAAAGCAAGTCGAGAATTAATGAACAGAAATTCATCTGGCTGACTCCCCTCCTGAAGCAGGAAATATTGTACAAGCAGATTCAGCGACAGAAGCCCACATCTCTGTTCATCATTGGCACCAATGATCCTCATTATGACGAACAGACTCTCAATGAGATTGTTCAAACAACCAAGGGCGTGGATGTCAGAGTCCAAGATGCCGATCACAGTCTAGAAGTGGATGGCAATGTTGGCAAGTCCTTAGAAGCATTACAACTAATAATCAATAATATTATTCAATTTATCAAATAATATCTGAACTTTGCGATGAGATAAATGATGGCATAATCACACAATTCTTGCAAAAGCAATCAAAACAAATATGAACTAAGATGGTGAAAATATGGCTGATTTGAAAAAAATTGGGAGTTTGCTAATATTACTGGGTGGACTTCTTGGATTACTGGAGGGAATTTTAACAATCCTTGATATGGGTCATAGCATTCTGCCCGGATTCCCACTGGGTCTAGACAACCTAATACTGGGAACCCTAGCAATTCTCTTCGCACTGATAGCATTAGTGAATGCAGGGTTTGTAAAGATAAAGGCCCTTGAATTCAAAGAGAAGTGGCTTGTCGTTCTGATCGTGGGTATTTTGCTTTATGTCTTCGGAAGCTCGCTGGGAGGCATTCTCGTCATTATCGGTGCAATTCTCTTGGTAATAAAATAGAACAATTAGGTCTCTGACAATTGCCAGAGACCTGCTTTTATCTTTCTGAATATTGGTCAGGTAGAGTCTGAGATTGCCCTGTCCAATCTGCTCACTGCCTCGTCTATCTGCTCTTGGGTTATGATATAACTTGGAGTGAATCTGATTGAGTTGGGACCGGCACCAAGGACGAGTAGATTGTACTTGTTCACAGCTGTCTTGACAATGCGGTCTCTAATCTTGGGTGCTCTCTCCTTGGACCGCTTGTCCTTGACAATCTCGACACCACACATCAGACCTATGCCTCGTGCATCACCAACTACCTCATGCTTCTCCTTCAGTTCATTCAATCTTTTGAGGAGATACGCACCATTCTCTGCGTTCTTCTTCAAGTATCCTCCAGTCTCAATCTGCCTTATGATCCAGAGTGAGAGTAGCGACATCTTTGGTTCTGCTGAGAAAGTTTCAGAATGCCTTGAACCCTCGGTGTACATTGGTACTGGACCAATCGAGGCACCGAGTGGGTATCCTCCTCCTAGCGCCTTTGCCATCGAGATATAGTCAGGAATAACACCATGATTTTCAATTGCACACCATTTACCAGTACGGCCCATTCCTGCCTGAACCTCATCTGACATGAAATATGCACCAATCTCCTTGGTGGCCTCATACATGCCCTTCACCGCCTTTGATGGGGGGACTATCAGCCCACCCTCTCCACAAATTGGTTCCATCACTGTGGCTGCTATGTCATTCCCTTCAACCTGAAGCGCATATCGTAGGGCCTCAACACACTCAAGGTTGCAATCCTCCTCGTTCTGGCCATATGGACAGCGATAGCAATAGGGATAGAAGACCCTTACAACATCTACTCCCTGTGGGAACTTGTTCTTATGTTTCGAATTAGTGGAAGTTAAAGACAATGCATAGCCTGTCCTGCCATGAAATGCGGGTCTGAATGCTACAAATCTGCGATTCCCGGAAAGATCCATTGCGGACTTCATGCAGCCCTCTACTGCACGACCTCCAGAGGTGGTGAATACGACACGTTTTTTATGAGTCCCTGGAGTGATTGATGCGAGTTTCTCTGCCAGCAGTGTCTGCGGAATTGCATCAAAGTCCATGCCAGGGAGTTCTTTGATGACATCATGAATTTCTGACTCAAACTCCAGCAGTGGCTTGTATCGAAGCCCGAAAGCTCTCACCGCAACCCCGCCAGTAACATCAAGGAACTCTTTTCCCTCAATGTCGTAAATAATCACACCCTCTCCACGAGTGTGGTCAAAACATCCATAAACATCCCTGTCCTGAGTGGTTATTGCAAGGGCATCAGCCGCCCTAGCCTTCCAATAATCATTAGTCATCTTTTCTGAAGTGATATCATTAAAGCCCAGATCTCGGAGAATCCTGATATGCTTCTCATTCATAACAGTCACTGTCCTTTCTGAAGGTGTGCTAGCCGCCTATAACTTAGTTATCTAATTTGTGATAAGCGAAAAAAAATGAGAGGGGAAATGTCCCCTGCAGACTATGTGCCTTTGAACATGATCAGAAGTCCTGCCAACATTATCATGAGACCCGCAAGTGTTCCAATGCTGGTCAACCATGCAATGATGTCAAATGCTATTCCTCTCTGCACAATGATTATTGCTATAAAACCAAAAAGGGCGAGCAACAGTCCATTCCTCTTGACCTTCCAAGTAATGAAGCCGCTTGCGTCAAAGGCAAGAATCACCATTAAGATCAATGTTATTGCAAGAATTATGTCTATCATGGCAGTTCCAGCATCTGATGCCAACTGGTTAATTCCGTTTATTAGGAACTGAATGGCATATATTCCAAGAACAATTCCTCCAAGCACAGTGTAGCCCTGTGCTGCGCCTTCTGCTTTACATCCCATAGATTTCACCTGTATTTCCACATGATACCTGTGTTCCGATGGTCTTTCATGCGATAAAACGATTCTGCTTCTTCAATTGCAAGTAATACCGACACATTACATAGAATTCTATTCTCTCAGGCGTGTCTAATAGATTGAAATAGAGAGGTGGCCATAACGAGCTATCGACGATACAACGAACCTGAACAGAAAGAACGTCCCGTACGTCTTGACAAGACCGAGGGCTTTGTTATCATTGAAGGCCGTGTATATCCTGCACGAGAGGTTGTAGAAGCATTGGCGCAGAGCGGATACTCACAAATCCGTACTGTGGGCGACTCTCTATTTCTGGGCCGGAAACGCATAACTCCCATATTCAAGTCAAGACAGGAACGGGCAATGGCCGCCCTATGTCATGGGAGTCTTGCGTTTTGTTGTCCTCTCTCCAAGAGATGTCCAGATCGGGACAGGGCCTTGGAGGTTCTCGGTCTATCAAAGCAGGACTACGTTCGATTGAAAGAAGACTCACATATCAAATTCGTTCGCGCTGCTCGTGGTCTGTCCCCAATCGATGATGAATGGTCCAATGAGTCCATTCTTTCCAGAACTGTCAGTCGTCCTGCAATAGATCCCGGGTTTGGTTCGGACGACTATCGAAGGGACTTTGATGAACTAGACAGGGTCTTGAGTTCTAAAAAGCCGGATTTTCACACAGGAAGAACTGAATCAAGAGTGTTTGGCTCACGGGACTATCCTACTGATAGAAGATCCATAGGAGCAACTTCTAGTAGTGCGATTAGGGGCTCTATGAGCTCACGCCCACATAGTGATCGAACACACAGGAGCCTGATGGAAGAGATGACTCGTGCTGTTCAAGAGCCATGCACTACATCCTGCGATTGCGAGTCTGAAGAATCTGTTGGTGGGATCGCATCACTATTTGCTCAGGGTGAGATAAGCCCATTCAAGGACGAGTCCGCAAGGGACAATGTGCGGCCAAGCTTTTGTTTTGCATGTGGCAGGTCCATCAAGCCAAATACAAGCATTTGCCCTTATTGTGGGAGCATTCAATAGTTCCCAACAGCGCTCTCTCTTCTGATGCTGTAATCTGTTGGATAGCCCAGGGTCCCAATGAAACGCTCTATTCCAGCATCCTTTCCAATCTGCTTGAGTTCATGCAGATGGTCAAGGCTGGAAACTCCCCATCTAAACAGAGCAACCGTGCCACCACGTCTCTTGAACTCTGTCGCAAAATATAATGCTTCAATCAGATCATCATACTCCTTTGAACCCGGTGTTGGCAATAATGGGGACCATGGAAACAGGTTTATCATCACACTCTTCGTGATCTCGAGCAGTTTCAATGGGTCATAACCATACTCGTTTCTTGCACCTTTAATAAGACCAGTTTCAGGATCAAGAAGGACCTCAATTGTCAATCTCAGAGGCTTCTCTCTCTCCACCTCACGATTGACCTCTTCAGCGGCCTTCTGAAGCATTATTATGCCTTGATACACCTTTTCAGAACGCCACTCGTGCCATTTCTCATGATATTCTGGGTTTTCAGTAAGATACCCATATGTCAATTTGTCTGGCTCTTGATTGACAAGTGGTGCAAACTCTCTCTTGCATCTTTCACAGAAGCAAAAATGGTCTCTGATGAAGCCGGTGCCAAAGACAAGAATCTCATGAATCGCGGGATATCGTCCCAACTCTTTAACAATCTCTACGCCATATTCCCAGAACTCTGGACGGTTCGGACAAATCTGATGCTCCATGGGAACCCCATTTGGTGCCACTGTCTGATATTTGGGGTCTTTGGCAAACCAACGGTCGGTATAGAAGTCCATTCCCACTGCTGTGTGTATGCCAAGTGAGTCTGTGAGATTGATCCACTCTTCAAAGAATGCATTATGCTGTTCCTCAACGGGTGCATACTTGCTGGGATAAAGAGTATATCCACTTGGATCCTTTGCTACAATGCCCGCCTCGGTCATGTACGATGCATATGTTGAGATAAACTCCTTTGCGGAAGCATCAATGTCCTCGGGCCTGATTAAAACAAGCAGTTTCTGCATGAAGAATTCTCTGAAATTCTGTTTCATCTTTTACCCCGTCCGACGTGGTCAAACCAGACTCTTCTGCTTTTGTAAATTGATTATGTTCGCTATAAGAATTTCCGTGTTAAATACTTTTGAGTCATATACTTGGCATAAGATATTGTTTTCTCTTTCTGAATCAGAAGAAGTCATCCAGTGTGGTGACTCCGAGCAGCTCATCAAAATCAATGCCTACAGAATCAAGCACTTGTTCAAACACGGACCTGAGTGTGTCAATATACAGGTCTTTATCAATCCAGTAGTTCTTGTTCTTTGCCAATTGGATTGGCAAGACGCCAGGATTGCCCTTGACCTTAATATACTCGATGATGGTGCCTGATGGTACATCGTATCCGGCATCCCTGAGCATCTTGGCAGCGGTGACATGTTGCGGTGTCACCTTGCCATACTTATCAATGTCCTTGGTCATTTGAACTCTGAAGGCGAGATCCTCAAGGGGATAAGGTTCAGCTTTCTCCTCTAATCTGTCTATAACAGTATTAACAATCTCACGGATCTCCTCCTTTGCGGCCTCGAATCCATCTTCACTCTCCACCTTGCTTAGCACTTCCAGCATCTGCCGAAAGGCATCTTGAGCAAACTTTGGTGTGTTGCGTTTCTTCCCGCTGAGACCCTTCACCTCAATTGCGCCCGAATAATATACACCAATGTAGTTCTTCTTTCTATCAGAGAGTGCCACATACTTGAAGGTCTTTTCAACCTCGAGGTCAATCCCGAGAACCTTGCGAGACCATCTCACCAGCTCCTCCTGTTGCTCATTGGTAGGGTTGTCGAGAAACACCGAGTCAGTGTCACCATAAAGGACCCGCACGCCCATCGACTCCGCCTTCTCCTTTGTTCGAATTATTGCATTACGACCATATGCTGTAACACTTTCAGCAGCGGGCATACAGAACAGTTCGAAATGCCGGGCTCCTGTCACGCCATAAGCAGCATTTACAAAAACTTTGAGTGCCTTTTCTACAACTTTGTACCAGTTTCGAGTCCTTTCATCAATCGACTTGTCCTTGCTCTTGGACTTGAACCACTTGACCCTCGTGTCCCTGAAGAATCCAATCGTTGAGCTGATCATTCCCCTTCTCTTCTTGCATGTCCAATGACCCGTTTCTGGAACTCGTCTTGATGGGTCAAGCCGGCACTCTTCGTGCGGGCAGTCGACGGTTTCATAACTTATATTGTGTTGCTTCATGATACTCGGATACAGACTTGCGAAGTCTAGAACTGTGGTGTTGAAATGAACACCTGCTATCGGCTCGATTACTATGGCCCCCTTGAAGGCCTTGTCCTTGATTACAGACTCGGTATGAGCCTCTGAACTCTTGGCGGTTTCAATGTCAATCTGTCGAGGAATCAAATAGTGATGCCGCCGATGCTCTTGTCTAAACAATGACTGCAACCATGATGATATGTAAAGTCTGGTGACATCTTCCATGGACAAGCGTGAGATACGCATGAACAGGATTATCAGACGTATCAACAGGTTGTTATCGAACATTGTCAGTCTAAGTGTAATATTGGCATCTCTCCAACAATAATGGGCAAGTTCATAGTATGAGAGTGAAGATATGTCTGTTGACAGTTCGAGCTTCCCCTCACCTAACAGTCCTTGAGCAACCGTTTCCAGCTTTATCTGATCATATGCTGCCGACAATGCATAGATTCTAATGGAGGGGTTTTTGAGAAACCGATAAAGGTCTATATGTACACCCCTCTTCATGAAGGCGGTCTCTCTATTCTGACTGAGTCTTATCGGACAATACTTGCTCTTGTCAATATTCAGTTTGTCTGCCCGATTGTACAAATACTGAAGGTCAAAGGCATCACCCACAAAAGTCAGGACTATGGGATATTGGTCAAGTATCTTAAATGCTTCAATCAACATCTCTCTCTCATCATCGAAAGTCACAATCTCAAGTTCCTTTGGAAAGTCCTTCTTCTTCTTGCCCCAATTGATGCCCTTCATTTTGAGCACAAAGCACTTGTTGAATCCCTCGTTGTCTGAAAGTCCAATAGCAATGACCTTGTATGGGGCAGTCTTTGCGTCGGGCACCCTGTTTCTGACCGGAGTGAACACTTCAATGTCTACAGCAATTCGCTTTATGTATGGCGCATCTGTAAAGAACATTGGTGAATAGGTTTCAATGATGTCCTCTATACCTTCCTCCTCACCGAGAGTCTTGACAAATCTGTCAAGTGTCTTCTTGTCCACCTTGGGCGAAACATGAATAAGCTCCCCATTCTCTATCCTATATGTCATGCCCGGAACAAGGTTCTGATCGTAAGTGTAACAATTATGATATCTTATGTTTGCCTCCCATGCATGATTGATCTCTTCACCCATCGGGCCTCGCTTAACTAGAAACTCCCTTATTGAACCTCTCGCTCCTCCGATGGACAATGGGTCTCCTGCAATAACTTTGGTCATTTCTCTCTCTTGATCTCTTATGAGGTCCTTTAGATTGACAGTTTCAACTCTAACAAAGCCTTTGTTTCGTTTCGCAATTTTCTCAGCAACTTGTGGCGGAAAGTCCGTATAACAATAAGGCTGATGACCGGTGTTGTCATACCAGAAATAGACACGTTCGGTTTCAGGATTGTATAACTTCAGCACTGCTTTCTTTCTTGCTCCTGAATAATCAACAGATATGAGAATCGACGGCGGAAGATTATCAGGGGTGTCTTCTTCACCAATATCATTCAATGGCGGAATGTCTTCAATCTCTTTTGGCGGGGCATGATCAATATCAACTGGATAGTCCTCAAGCTCCTCTTCTGGTGGCTCGATGATCTCTTCTGTTTCTTCAGCCCTCCGATCCTTAGATGCGGGCTGGTCTTGCTGCTGATTATGACCTTGGTCCTCTGCATCACGGACTGATTCAAAGAAATCGTCTAGTGTTGCCTGATCAGGTTCAGATTCATTATCACGGTCCATCTTTGTCAATTAATTGTGGATACTTTTCATTGATAAGCTCTTCCTCTTTCAAGATTGTGAATCCACAGCGAATTCTTCATTAACTGGTAATAACCCCTCTTTAGACATGGCAGGCTCTATAAAGACAAAGGCTCAATCCATTATTGTTGCTAGACTATATCCTGATGATGACATTCTCGAGTCGATTCAAAAAATAGCTAGGGAGCATAATATCACCTCTGGGTATCTGAACGCAATTGGTGCGATTTCAAGAGCAACCCTTGGATTCTTTGACGCAGCAAAAGGCGAGTACAGGGCATTCGACATTGATCGTCATCTGGAGGTGGTTTCATGTATGGGCAACATCTCCACATTGAAGGATGGTGCTATCGTAGTGCATGCCCACATGGTCGCTGCTGACAAGCAAGGAAACTGCTATGGGGGCCATGTGATGCCCGGATGCAAGGTGTCGGTCACTCTGGAACTCATGATAACTAGTATTGACTACCAATTGCTTCGGACCTATGATGAAAAGACCGGCCTGAACCTTCTTAATCTTCAGTCAGATTAAGCACTCCTAAACTTTTCCGCCAACGAGTCGAGTTCCTCTCTTGGGGCCATCGACTCACGATAGTCTGGCGGGAACCTGAACCCAAATGGGTCTCCAACATTTCTCGGAATAATATGAAAATGCAGGTGTGGGACTTCTTGTCCTGCACCCTTTCCATTTGCCACCGAGTTGAGGATTCCATCAGGCCTCAAGACTTTGTGCACCTTGCGAGTCAGTTCAGCCAGTTTCTTACTAAGGTGAGCTAGAACATCTAGGTCTACATCCATCATGTTGACATAGTGTTCTTTTGGAATTAATAGACAGTGTCCCTTACTGACTGGAAATATGTCCATGAATGCCATGCATTGATCATCTTCAAAAATGACCGATGCAGGAATCTCACCCTTGACTATCTTACAGAATATGCAGTTCTCTGAATTACTCATGACATTATATTCAGCTTGACAATTTGATAAAATATTCGAATTGAATCGCATGCAAAAATTACATTAGTCTAAGCGCATGCTAACATGTATTGGTAAATGTGGTGAAATGCATTGAGCAGTGAAAGAAAAACGATCTTCTTTGATAGGACCCAGAACGAGCGCGGACGCATCGACACTACATATTCGGATCTTGCTCAATTGTTGAAGGACAATAACTTCGCAGTTGAGTCCTATACCGAATATATGATTCTTCCAAAGAAGATTGGTGAGGCCAATGTAATTGTTTTTGGATGTCCGAACAGCTCAAAGCTCAGAGCTCCAGAGATTGAAGCGTTGAAAAAGTTTGTTGCTAATGGTGGTGGTCTCTTCCTACTCGCTCTCTCTGGCGGCGACCGTGGTTTGATGAACAATCTGAGCAAACTCTCTGAGGCATTTGATATCACTTTTGACAACACTGCTGTCAAGGACGACAGGAACAATGCTGGACTTCCCACAATGCCAATCCTGTCTGACATTGCTGCTCATCCTGCTACTGAAGATGTTAATGACATACTCTATCCATCGGGATGCTCTCTATCAGTGACTGGAAAGGCAACAGTCCTCGTTAAGACCTCCGATACATCTGATCCTCCAGCTGCACCTGTGATTGCAGCAGCTGAATATGGTGATGGAAGGGTCATCTGTTCGGGTAGCTATGAGATCTTCAGAAAGGGTGGTGGGATTAAGCACCCTGGAAACAAGACTTTTGCAGTCAGTGCATTCAAGTGGCTCAGCGGGCTAGCAATCTCAGTGAAGCCCAGCAAAGTTGCAGAGCGTGAGCAGACACAGGTGAGGGCCCCTGCTGAAAGTGCTGTGTCCAAAGAGATGGAGCTAACACTTCGCAGACTTATAAATACAATATTTGACCTGCAAAAGATGGTCGAAAAACTTGATGAAAAGGTCTCCAAAGTCGAGTTAAATATTGAAGCGTTAAGAAACCAATTTCAAGACTTCGCCGAGAGCACGACAAAGCAGCTTGGTGTCATTATTCCTGCAAAGCAATTCAGGACAGAGGACGAAAACAGAATTGAACAGATCAAGCAAGATATCAAGGCATTGAAGAAGGAGATAAAATCAGTTCAACAATTACGTGATCATATTGAAGAGCGTCATGCCTCTGGGGCCATTAGTAAGGACAACTATATGGAACAGGCCAAGAAGCTGGACAAGAGGATTGAGAGCCTAAAGAAAAAGATTGCCAAGAAAGAGAAAGAGCTCAAGGAACTGACTGCTGAGTGACTCTTCTCCTAAGATTAGGGAACCTGAACCTACAAGTTATGCGGCCATATATCATTCCCAATCCTGTATGAGCCACATAGAATAGGAATATCATCAAGACATACAATAAGTAGATATTTCTGTCTGGGACCAGAATCATTAGTCCAAAGACAATCGGTGAAATCACCATAATTATTGAGAATCTGATGTCTAACCACTCTTTTTGACACATTCTAGATGTCGACAAAATTGAAAAGAAGGGGATTAGCAAAATGCAATAGTACTTGTAAATTCCCCTTGGGGACCAGAGGTGAAACCAGAGCATCATCAGCAATGTCAGAAACAGCATCTTTCTCCAGTAGCCATTGATGTTTCTGTCATCTTTGATCTCAAACAACATTAAGATAAAAAGTAGAAGAATACCCCCAATCAGTCCAATGGATGATACTGTGAGGAAATTAAGAGTTCTTGTTAGCCATTCAGGAAAGCCCAATGCAATAAAAGGAACTGCGAATGTAATCGGTCTGTAGATTGGTGGAGTTGTTGTAAAGTCTTGAATGTCAACAACGCCGATTCGCATAAAGATTGAAGATATGTATTTTCCAAGATTGATAAGATATGGGCTTGAGATTGCAAGTGCATAGATGATCACTGCTAGACTTGTCTTTGCAAATCCCCAGAGGTCAATCCTATCACTTGCAGGCCTTTCATCTTTCTCACTCACTGTTTCTGGTTCAATTTCTCTCTCTTTCAGATTCACCCTAATTAGAATCGCAATAAGTGGGAAGGCCATGAATAGCGCTGTCTGCTTAAAGAGTGCTGCAGTGACCATTACTAAGGCTCCTGATAGCCTATTCCCTCTAAATATTAGATAAAATGCAAGGAATATGAAGAATACAAATGGGGCTGGGTTGAGCCATTGAAACACGGTATGATAGAGGACCAGTGGATTGAAGAGGTATGTTGCAGCCGATATTGCCCCAATATCTCTACGTTTTGATAGTATGCTTGCTATTCCATAAATTGGAAATGCAGTGAGAAATCCAAATACTGTGATTAGCAGTCCAATTCCCACTGGTGATATTAACTCACCAACGGCGCATAAATACACAAACAGGGGTGGAAAGAAGTATGGTGTAAAGTACTCTGTACCATTGATTACAGAGTGGTCAAATCCTGTCGTATACGGTACATATCCCTGCAGAAACTGTTGACCCCATGTCACATAATAATAATCATGGTCTGCCCAACCTTCAAAATAGTAATCTATTGTATATCCAAAGAGATTGAACTGACCAACCCCTGTCCATGATGCTCTGAATGGCCTGATCCCCATCATGAACTCGATGGCTGCAATATGAAACACTATGCTCCATACGATAGATGCAAAGACTAGGACTATCAAGAAATATACATGTTTACGCAATGTTTCAGAAATGGTCCTCTTGCAAATAAGCGACCAATTGGACACTCAGGCTCACTTTCCTCTCCCTTTACTTAGACTCGGTCGTGTCATCAAAGTGAAGAATCTTGTTCTAATCCTATTCAGAACTCTCAAGTCATCCGCCGTACTAGCATCCATTTCTATCTCTCTCCCTTCCGATTTGGGTTTCTTGACAGTTGCTATCAATACATAGATTATGAGGATGAAAATTACGTTCGCAAGATAGACAAGTCTTGGCGGAACCATTATCATCGCACTGAAGAAAAATGGAGTCACGAACGCTATGGGCGATAATCTCAATGTTTCATTACTGCTGCGAATTATGGCGGGTGTCGCGAGAATTGAAAAGAACGGCGCAAACAGGGTGAAGTAATACTTGTAAACTCCCCGAGGACCTGTGATATGCACCCAGAGCAACAGCACCAAGACTATCAGCATGAACCGTCTGAAATACATTCGGTTCTCGTGTTTTGGAATTATCGCGTAGAGTCCAACAATGAGGGTCACACCAAACCATAATAGAACACTGTAGAACACGAGATAGTCCAGCAATATTGCAAGATCCGGCAATCCTGCCACCACAGGCAGGATTTGAAGACGCATGGGACTGGCGTAGCCTGGTGGTTCTGTGGGTGATTCAAGAGCAAAGCCTCCAGCAGCAAGGGACATGAACTGTATCATGTGAGGTTGAAAGAGGAAGAATGGCAATGCAATCGCAGCGACAAATAGGACCACTAGTATGACACTTCCAAAGAACCCTTTGAAGTCAAAGTATCCAAGAAGTCTAATCAGCAAGCCCTTCTCTTTTGTATTCCTCTCAGAGCTATCTCTTGGCTTGAGCAACAGATAGACGATCAGCGGGAGACCTACGAACCATGCCATTTGTTTGAATAATGCGGCAATCACGATTAGCAAAGTGCCTGTATGCCTTCTACCTCTCATTAACATGTAAATGCCACTGAAAATGAAGAATATGAATGGGGCGGGGTTCATCCACAGGAACGCAATATAGTACAACATCATCGGATTTAATATGTATGTCAAGGCTGCAGCCTCCCCATACCGCCTGTTGTTAGAAAGATGCCTTGCAATTCCATAGACCGGAAACACTGTCAAATATCCAAAGACCGTAAACAAAAGGCCAATACCAGTGTTGTCAGGGGATATCAATATTCCAAGGCCATATAACAGGGCGGTCAATGGTGGGAATAAGTAAACCCCATTCTGATTCACAATACCATCCATGGACAGATATCCAAACTCAGGTGTGTATGGTAGCACTCCGTAAAGAATGTTGTAGCCCCAGTGAACATAGAAGAAGCTATAGTCCGAATATCCCTCGAACTGATACTCGATCGTGAGCCCAAATAATGTGAACTGCCCGGGATCCACACCCGGACCCAACCAGACATGCCTTGAATTCCAAAAGCCTGAATCAAGATAATCCACAACAGCCAAGTTCCATACATAGTTCCAAACAATCAGACCAATGATGAGGACGATGATGAACACAATGTTCTCAACAAGAATGATCTTTGCCTTGTTCATCAAGTCCCTAACAGTCATAGATGAAGGGCAAATCACTCACACTCATTAGTATTATGTTTCTAGTCCTGACTGAAGTTTTTTATTCGGGTCCATTTGTTCTCAACGTCACAGTGCTAAAGTTTCCACTCTTATGAATGTCAATTACCGACACCCCCTGCCAGTCCTGAACATCAGTGTGAGTGATAAGATAGATTTGCCTAAAGGCAACATCATTCATGAGGTTCTGAACAACTGATTTTCTGCGATCGCGGTCAAGGCCCGCAAGCGGTTCGTCAAGTAGGACACACCTCACCTTTGGCGACACAGCAGGACTGTCTTTCAGAGGTCGAATGCTGCTCATTGTCCTGCTTATTCCGAGACGTAGGGCAAGACTGATGGCAGTTCTATCACCAAAGCTCAACTGGGATGACCTCTTGGTTGCTGAATCGCGCTTGTCCCGCACCTGCAATACAAGTCCCATGCTTTTTCCAGAACCCTTTGCAATAAGATCAATAGATGAGTATTGCCCATTGGTAAATGCCTTGACATACTCGTTTGTGGCACCACGAATAATTCCGATAAGCCTCTTTTGAACAACATAATCAGCAATGAATCCGCTCACAAGCTTCAATCGCAAATAATTGGTGTGCTTGAGAAGTTTTGTTAATTCATCCTTTTCAGCCTTCAATGCAATCATTTTTGCAATCCTTTTCTCAAGTTCATCAATCTTTGCACGCCTACTGTCAATTTCCTCTTGAATGTCCTGCAAACGCTGACTTTGTGTTGATAAGGTTGCATTAATACTTGCAATCTCTTTCTCAATCTCACGAATACTTTGCACCTGATATTTGGCCAAGAGATCTTCCCTGCTCTTCGCTTTTAGAGAACCAAGTACTCGATCAAGGCGGTCTTTTGCACTCTGTAACTCCTTGGCAATCTTGTCAACTGATGCTTGTCTTGATGCAATTCTTCCCAGGGCCTGAATGGCACCCTCTATTATCTTGATTTCCTTGTCATTCTGAATCATCTTTTTCCTGTAATCATCACGTTTCTTGATCAGTTGTTTCTCTCTCTCTCTCCCACCAATAATAATCCCTTTATAGTCTTCAATTATTGCATCTCTCTCCTCTATTGTGAGGGGCTTAGAGCAGGTTGGACACTCTGCTTTGCCCTCATCATCAGAAATGTTGATATTCTGGAGATTTCGTATTTTGGTTTCAAGGTCTTTCCTCTGTCCTTTGATACCACCAATCTCTTGGTCAATATCTCTTATCTTCTGGCGAATCTCCTCGTTTTCTCTCTCAATCTTCTCCTTTCTTTTTGAGAGGCTTGCAAGCTTTCTCTCAATCACTTCTTCACTAGCAACTGCAACTCCTGCCTCGGCAAGATATGTGTCTCTGTCCTCCTTCGCCTTTTCCAGATCATATCTTAATCTCTCCATCAACTCGATTGCCTCTTCCAGTTCTCTAATCTCGTCCAATTTTGGAAGAGTCTTTAGCCTCTTTTTTAGGCCAGTCATTTCATTCTTAATCTGTTTGAGGTCCGCCTTTCTCTCTTTGATTTCTTCTTTAAGACCCTCAATGTTCTGATTGATGCTGTCTGGTGACTCGTACTGGTTCTGAAGTCTCTCAATTCTGGCGCTCAGGTCTGACTCAAGATATGAGAGCTGTGCCGTCATGTTTCTGATTATTTCAAGATTATACACATCACCAAGCAGCTTTCGCAGTTCTGCAGGTCTTGCATCTGCTATCTTTGAAACTTCTCCCTGCCTTACTAGAACGGTTTCAAGAGCCTGCTTATAGTCGAGGTTTAATATCTCCTTCATTTTGCTCTTGACCTCATTCGCTTTGTGAGCCAGTCGGTGCCACCCTTCATCTGTCTTGTAGAACATGAACACCTTCATTCCATCTGCTCTGTCGTAAGTTCTCTCAACTTTGTACTTGGTCCCCTCTATTTCAAAGACAACACTGACTTTGCAGAATGTGGATGAGAAATTGATCAGGTCATCATTTGTTGGCAGTATCGCATCGGGACCCCATAGGCACCATAATATTGCTTCAAAGAGCGATGATTTGCCTGTCGAGTTAGGCCCTCGAATCAGGATCAGACCCTCTGGAATCTCCATGTCTGGGTCTTCAGGAATTGTAATTTGCTTGAATGGTTTGAAATTGTCCGCCTCGATTCTTAGTATCTTCATCTCTCACCCTCCAAATCCTCGACAGTCATTCTCTCTCCCTTCGCCCGGGATGCAATCTCTAAGGCCCTTGCAGCGATCTTAATCAGAATTTCTGGATCATACTCTCCCTCGGGCTTCCATGCCTCCAGAAACTCCCTGAAGTCCCCTTCGGGATCATCAATCAAATACTCGGATGTTATCTCTTCGTAGGCGGATGGTGAAAACTCTATGGCAGTGCTCCTAGGCGGCCATGTGAATTGAACAATATTATATTCTGACTCTTTGCCTAGCAAATTGGACCGCAGGGTTTCAAGGGCAACGTTGAGATCCAGTCCCATTATCCTTGATGATGCGCCCTCAAAGGTGATTCTTACCCGCGCGGCAGTTTCTGGGTCCCACTTGCTCCTCATGCCCTTTTTATCGAGCCAGGCTTCAATTCTTTGAATCAGTGATTCAACCGTGTCATCTGATTCAATCTTAATTTTCTCATTGTATACGGGCCTTTGAAACTCAATAAGTTCTTGAGTGATATATGGTTCCTTCCCACTTTCAATATCAACTACGAGGAAGCCCTTTTTCAGGTTGACCTCATCAAACCTCCATCGCTCTGGTGACCCTGCATACCATGCATTACGCTTGTATCTCTGCTGCCTATGATCATGTCCAAGGGCAATGTAGTCATAATTGATATTCTCTATCACAGGATAGAGTGTATTGTCCAATGGCATTCCATGAGCCACTGCGATAGAAGGAATATCATTACTTGGGGCTTGTCTTGTCGTGGCCCACTCATCAAATCTCTGCTTGAGGTCTCCAGCCTCCAGAATCTCTGGGCTGATATATGGGTAGCAAAAGACCTCGAAGTCTTCAAACTCGAACTTGAGAGGATCATCATTAACAATTGCCTGCTTCAAGTCCACTTGTGTTGCAACCTTTAGTTCCGGCACTGAAACTCTCAAGACATCTAGTAGTGAAACATTCAACTGTCTATATAGTCCGTGGTTCCCTTCAATGATAATTACTGGGATTCCTGTTTCCTCTGTGAAACTCTTCAGCGTTTCAGTGGCAATCTCCTGTGCCTTTACAGGGGGCTGTGAGGGGTTCTGCGGGGTGGGCGAGTCATAGAGGTCTCCCGAATGAATCACCACATCAACGGGTGGGTCAAGAGCCCTGATCCTCTCGAAGATCTCGATGAACCGCTCGTAGAAGTCATTTTCCAACAGGAGAATTTGCATCTCCTTTGCCCATACCTGCTGTTTCACACCCTCTCTAATTCTTGTTCCAAGGTGTGTGTCTGACAGGTGTGCGATTCTGACCATGACCACTACCTCAAATGATATGCTTATCTCGTTTTCTGGAGGAGGCCATTCTCTTGTAGTTTGATCGGTTTCTCTTGAAGACATCATCGAACAGCGGTATTCTGACAGGAATTGGCATGTCCCTATATGATGCTGTGAGCAAGGCCTCACCACGGTTCATGACTCTAAACTCGTCCTCGAATCCTGAGATGTTCACGCTTGCATTGTCTATGCATGCCTGAATCTCTCTCTCATTCCCCAGTCTTAGGTTGATTTCAGTGTTCATCTGACTGAGTATCACATTATCAAGAACACTGACCTGTTGGCTCACCACTAAGAGTCCCATATTGAACTTTCTTCCCTGTCGGGATATGTCCTTGAACACGGACTGTCCTTCCATCAATGTCGGATTGAGTATTGATGGTGCCTCTTCAACAGTGATCATGACTATTGGCAAGTCTCTAGGATCCCTGACCTCGTGTTCATTTGTTGTTCCTCCCTTGCCATAGAACGCCTTTGCCTTCCTCTCTATTTTGTTGTAGAATGATATTGGTAGCCTAACACGACATTGAGCTTCAAAATCCCTAATCAGACCACTGCTTTTAGCAGCCCGTCTTAAATCGGAGATGGTTCTTGTTACAATAGTGGTGAGGAGAAACTGCTCGCGGTCACTCATCAGACTAGTGTTCACAACCAATATCTTGCCAGTTTCCATTGCAAAGTATATCTCAGGCAAGATTGATTGACCAGAATCAACAAAGATTGAAGAGTTCTCTAGAAATTTGAGTCTTCTCTTGACTGCCCTCATACTTCCAAGATTAGACCTATCAACAGAATCATCATTTTCATCCAATTGGATGATTGCTTCAATCCAGTCTTCTCCGTGAGCATGATACATTGCTTCAATGAATGCTGACATTTGAGGAGTGAATGACATAATGGAGTACAGGTCCTGTGGAATTATCTCTTTCCAGAGAATTCGGATTTCTTTTGCATATCTCTTGATTTCGCGAGGTGTTGCACTCAGATGAGATGTCAAATAATAAAACTCGCCAAAGAGTTCTTTTCTTGTGTTTTCATCCATCTCCTTCACGATGTCATGAATACCATATGTATCGACCCCTGTTGCAAACTCGTCATGGGGGTCAATGCAAAATGCTGATACAAGATTACTGGTCGACTGGCCCCGTATCACTTTGAGGTTATTGTCAATCATTGACTTGATGAGTACCATCATGAGATTACTCTTTCCAGCTCCAGTCGAGCCGAATATTCCAACATGCATAGGTAAAAACTTTGACTCGATATTGACAGGTACATCAAGGGTGTCTTCACCAATCTGAAAGTCGCCAATATATATCTCTCCGCCAATCTGACTATGAAGCATATCACAATAGATAACATCCGATTCTCCTTTAACAGGACGGTACACGAAGGCCAGATGTTCTGGTATTCTTCTCGGTGATTTGAATCTCCATATTCTCTCTCCCTTTTCATTCTCTACCAGCTCAGCATAGCCCAACATCTTTCCGCCAAGTTCAATCAACTTGTTTCTATCGATTCCCGAGAGATATGCATCACCCTCGACCATGAGCGTGCCAGCAACTTGCGAGAGATCATCTACTCTTCGTAGATAATTATGAAGTTTCAATACTCTGTAAAAGAACACCCTCTCATGGTTATCGCGCTTTGAGTATATCGCAAATATTTCACCGACACAGATGTCTTCATTACTACCCATAATCCATAATGAGGATTGATCTCCCATTCCTATTCTTCCAAACAGACTTCCCAATTTTTCTTTATTAAGCATCTCACTTCATACCTCCCTATTACATGTTAAAATCGCTCCTGAGGGACTTTGCGAATCTTGGGTCTAGGTCAGACTCATGCAGAACATCTGACAGTATGTCTTTAGCAATGCTCAGGTCCTCATAACTGATCTTGCATTCCGTGTGAGCCAATGCCAAGGGCACAGGATATCCATACCATCTGGCATCTCTTGACATGAACTCTAGTTCACGAAACAATGCAATCTCATTCTCCCTTGTTGACTCTGGGTCACCCTCAACAAAGATATTTTCCAACCACCATATTCTGTCAAAGTCGATTCTTGATGGGCGGTTATCGCCTGAGAAGCTGAACAAATAGGGTACTGCTAGTCTTGGGGGGATATATGTCCTATTACTGTAAATGTGTAGGCCTCCCCCAGGATCATCGTTTGATGGCAGCAGACAGAACCACTTTTTGTTCTTCCCGAATTTTTCTTCTGCCATCTTTGCAATTCTATGAGCAAATGGAATTGTGTGATTCTTACTGACTGCACAAAGAATTGTACCCTTCTCACGAGCTGTTTTGCAAATATCTCGTAGCATGAATCCACTTGGCAACGAGGGATATTGTCTGGCAAAATGAATGAATACACTCATAGCACCATCAAGTAGTAGAAAGCGGGGCTTGATGTCACTAATTAGAAGCCGTTTTGCAGCAGCATACTCCGCTGTTTTTCGCAACTCATCGTGGGCCGCACTGGTGGTTAATAGATTACCTCTTGATATCAAGGTCACCATTTTATGAAACTCGTCAATATACTGCCCAAACTCAGTGTCCCGCAAATCCTCCAGTTTGTCAATCGTTTTTTGAATTACATCCTGAAAGAATGGTAAGACCAAGCTGGGAATATCCTCGATGGGATAAAGCAGTTCAAACATCTCTGCAAGTTTTTCAGCCGCGTCCTCCCGAACGCCCAAATGCCATAGTAAGTCAAGATTGGGCTGATCCTTTCCCATAACCCTTGAAACCTCATCGTTACTCATTGGTCTGAAAGGGTCCCCAAATTTTGTGTTTGTGTTGAGTACTACTGTGGCAGTGCTGATTAAATGAACTCTAATATCATCTAGAAGGAAAAAGTTCTCGCTACCAGAACCATCTATTGCAGCGACAAGATAGTCCTCATTTAACACAATATCTGGCGGATATACATCAATCTCTGTCAACAGCTCGTTTAAGATCCTCCTCTTGTCTTTCTCAAACTCCTTCTCGGTGACGCGATTATGATAGTTCTTTATGTCATCAATCACTGATGTGACTAACTTTCTGAATTCTAAGGTCAGGATCTTTTCTAGCATTGGGCCCTCATCCGTTCATGCATTTGTCCAATAACTGAGTCTTGATTATGCAATAAAAAGATACCACTCGGAAAATCTGAGGAATTGGGATTATGCAAAATTCTTTTTTAAGATAGCAATACAACGTAAAGGGTGTCCATAATTATTCTGACTCGTGGGTGACCAAAACGGGACGTTTGGATGTGATAACTTGCTTAGGATAAAGTACTTTGGAAAGACATCGTTCATGTTGTCAACAGAAGAGACCTCACTGCTTCTGAATCCGGGAATCTGGGATGGCGAGGCTGTTGTGCCTGACGACCTTGATGTTAGGATAATTGCAGTAACAAACCACCTTGATGATGCTGTGGGCAATGCCGCACAGATTGCAATCAATGCAAAGGCCTGGGTACTTGGTGATGAGTCCACAATCGAAAAAGTCAAGTCACAAGGTGCAAAACCATGGCTTCTTCACACACTAGAGAATGAGATCCCCTATGAGATTCCTGGAATGAAACTCACACCGTATATTCTGAAACGCACAGATCCTGCAAATGATGAAAAGATTGAGAACTATGGCCTCCATATAGAGATGGGCAAGATGAAGGTGTCCTATGTGGGAGACTCGGAGATAAGAGGTCCATTTGGAGCACTGGAATCTCACATACTGATTACTCCTATTGGGGGCGATGGTGTGTTTCCAGTCAGAGATGCGGTCAGTATATGTATTGATGCACATCCAAAACTTGCAATTCCAATGAGATGGGAAGACCATGAGCAGTTAAAGCGATTCTCAAAGTATATCAGTCAATTCGGTCATGGTATAACCCCATTAGTGATGGAGCCCGGTCAAGTTCTTGAAACCGATTGGGCCGCTGGACATGAGTTTAGATTTACAATTTCCCAAAACGGACCTAACGAGTCAGACTAGGATGGGAGGATGAAGAAAATTGAGTGAACAAAAGAAGGTCATAATTGACATTGAAGAAACTGAAAGAACTCAGCTTGGCGAATTAAGTGAACTGGAGAATATTGAGGCTTTTGGTGTCTTGACTGTCAAGAACCCCTCTGAGAGATGTCGTGTCTGGAATGTGCGAGTTCTACTAAGTGACACACGGGACCAGACTGACATCACTGAGGATGTCTTACTGGCTGGTGAGATTGATGCAGGCAGCTCTTGGCAACACAGGTATAAGGTGACAGTTGAATCGCCAATTCTGACACTGTCGGAAACCTACGACACCTGCGGTGAAGTCACCACAGAGGAGCCTCATTGGGCTTATTGCTTTGGAAAAGACAATCTTCTACGAGTGACGATTCGTGTAAAGAATGAAACCGATGGCGAGATTGATAACATCGTTCTCAATAAAACAGTCCCTCCTGAACTAAGCAATGTGACCATCGAGCAGGTGAAGTCAGGAACAGCTGAATATGATGATGGTACCCGACAGATCATATGGAAAGACTTTGTCATCTATCCCCATGAGGAGAATGAACTCGTGTTTACTGCCACTGCAAACGTCGAAGATGCTGAGGAAAAAGATGCTGGACAGGTTGTTGTCACATATCGTGCTGAGGGCCAACAGCGCTCACTACTGGCACCTGACCTGACTGCCCTCACCGAGTTTCTCACAGGCATTGACTCCGCAGAGAACGAACCCAATAACTGGGAGGTCACTCTGGAGTGTTCCAATGAGAGTGATCTAGTAATCCGCCTTGACAAGGCTGAAGTTTATGTTGAGTCTGAAGAGTCTGGCACAAAAGAGAAACGAATTGATGAGAGCCCAGAAATAGAACTGGGACCGGGTACTGAATGGACCAGTTCATTTCAGATGGAGAGCAAGTCCCAGCCCAAGTGCTCACAAGAGGTCATCTACACCCCAGTGAACATTGTCACAAAGAGAGTGTTGGGCACAATTGAGAAGGCCGCCCAGTCCATACCCGTCTACAAGATAGAATATACCAAGACATTTGACCCGCCAGAGGTCAACAGCTTTGACAAAACGCCAGTAGAGGTAAATATTGAAGTAAGGAACGCTGGCACTGCAAAGATCAACGAGATTACAGTAATTGACAAACTGCCTGATGATGTCATGCCGCCTACAAAAGAATACATCGAGATATACATTCGAGGTGAGGAATATACAGGCAATTTTGAATTTGCTATAGATCCCGAAGACCAAGATCCCAACCACCCGCATACACTGACATTCAAAATCTCTGACCTGAAGGACTCTGTTGGTGAACTTCAACCTGGTGAGAGCATAAGGATAAACTACTCGATAATGGCATGGAAGAGTCGTCCTGAGAAAGAATATCCCTCACCAATTCACTGCTTTGCAAACACCTATCCTCCAGGCATCGAGACCGAGGTTGCCAGCGCTGAGGACGGCCATAAGATTGGAATTATCTACAAGAAGAGACGAATCTCAGCCAAGAAGGCTATCAACAAGGGAACAGAAGCTGGCCAATACATCTTGGTTCTTGTGATAGAGAATAAAGGTGAAGTGACTGTTGAGAATGTCAAAGTTTCCGATTGGATTCCTCGAGGATTTGAAGTGGTTGGTATTGAACCAGAAGACCTTGAACCACGCCAGCAACCTGTTGATGACGGCACTGATTTAGTCTGGATATTCGAAAGAATGAATCCTGGGGACCAAAAGAAGATCAGAGTCACCATTCAGGGCGAGGGTGAATACGACCGTCGTGAGCCTGTAGTGACATCTGACTAAGTTCACTCAACTCCTCCCTCAGAGCTGGGGAAATTGCCCCCCAGCTCGATTTATTGAATGTCTGACGAACTTAGAAAATGTTCGAGCTTTTGCAACTCACCCAGCATTGGCCTCTTTCTCTATTTCATTGATCTCTCTACGTGTTTCTTCAAGCTCTGCATCAATAATCTCCAAGGGAAAATAGTCCTCACCCTCATCAAGTGGGTGGGTGTCTAGGTTGTATAGAACTTTAAAGCCTGAGAGTGCAGCATGTAGCGCATTTGAGATATCTATTATTGCATTACTTAGTTCTGTTTCAGTCATATCCATGGACTTGTCATGTTTATAGACAAAATCGTATACACCCCGCACCGGAGTGAATCCTAAAGCTGTCAGCTTTTTGATCACTTTGGCTGGAGAAGCACCTTCACTATTAAACCAAATTGAAACACGTGTGATATACTCTGGCATTATTCAGACCTCTCTATGTACAACTGGTTCTCCTCATTGTGACTCTTTAAGCCTTTTTCATGGAGATTGGGATCAAACCTCTACCGATGAATGAGAAATGATATGTCTTCATGTTGTAAGGTATGATGCCATTTCTCCTTACAATCACAATCAAGCCCCTCAAAAACATCCTCATTCTGTGTCAGTGAAAACTCTCGTATTGCCCTGACAACTCTCTCATCACACTTACCACAGTTATGAACCCCCCTTGATTTTCCAGCAGCGACCGGATCGCAGACAATATTCACTGAATCATCAATTTCCTGTCTTGCTCGCCTTAGCACCGAAATCAGTGTCCAGAGCCATGGTGGTCTATATGATCCCCTAGACCATAGCTTCTCAACAAGTGTGTTCTTCTGAATATTAACAGGGTTCACAGATACTGTAGTCACCCCAATATCTGCACAGGTCTTGATTGTCTGTAAGGCATCAGCTTGGGACTGGCTCTCAGTGAGAAACGGCGGCTTTAGAAGAACATATGCTCGTGTTCCAATATCATACTTTCTTGCGGTTTCCAGAGCATGTTGAAACTCAGTCAGAGTAAACCCTTTGTTGATGCATACTTCTCGAATCACATCATTTGCGCTCTCAAGCCCCATGCCAATCTCTATTCTTCTATCGCTCAGTCTTTCCCTCAAGTCTTGCATGGTCCTATCAGTTACGAACTCGGGTCTGGACTCGATGATTACTTCAGTCACTCTATCATCAGAACCGACTCTCCTCAAAATCTCCATCCTCACCTCTGGTGAAACTTCATCCGAGTCAAGGAAACTTCCGCTGGTATAGATTTTGACCGACAAGGGTTTCTGCTCATTATTTGCTTTGGTGTATCCTCTCTCAAACTGCTTGATGAGTTCCACATTTGTTGGCATGACACCAGAGCCATCTAAGAGGTAACTGCACATTGTGCAACCCCCGTCTTCCTCCCGAGCATGTGAACATCCAATAGTTGCAAGCACTATGGCTATTGCCTTTGCCTGCGTTCTTCCAATAAGAGATGGTGCAATCCATGCAGCAGATGGGGCGCTCAGATTACGTCTATATCGTCTATTGATGGAGCTGCCTCTGGCCTGAACATTAGCCCTCTTTATGAACCCGTGAATCTTCTCATTGATCGAAGGCATGGCCTAGTCCCCCTTCCTCTTATGTCGTAAAGCCACAGCAATTCCTCTGTCCAACATACACATCTCCCTGCCTGACATCTCGCTCCTGCCCACAGCAATCACATCATCATTCTGATCCAATACTATAACCTCATCTCCCGGACGAATCTCGGGGTCTGCTTGATTCACGCCCATTGCGAATATGGAACTGCCCCTTATCCTATCACCTTCAAACCTGACCCAATATCTCCCGAGTTCCCTTATTCTCCGACCACCCTCAAGAGTCAGAATTATTGATCCAGTGCTTCCCAAAAAACTGCAAGTCTGGGCCCTTTGATCGAAGCACATTATCATGTTGTATATCTTTCCCTTGAAACGCGTTTCCTTTGGTACTAAAAGGTCTCTTGCACCACTGCCAAACTGAAAGTCTGCAACAGCGCTCAATGTATCACTGATTGTTGTTGGTTTCTGTGATTTAAGAAGCCCCTTGTCCCTGATGTGCTTCAGGACCTCTGAGAGTGTATTGAGCGAATCCTGACTGGTCGCAGAAGAGTCATGTGTTGTGTATATTATACTCTGCTTCATTTCACCCTCTGCTCTCTTTACAATCTTGTAGTATCCGCCTGACACATGTGCAATCACTGGGGCATCTTCAGGATACTTTGTAAGTATTGTCCATAGTGCTTTAGCTCCTATACTGATTTCCTCATCATCCCAGTCCCCAGTGACAGGAATATCATAATTTGCGGCAGGAAACACACGTTCTAACTCTCTAGGCACAACTCCAAGGGGCGATGTAAGAATGATCTCCGCAAGTGATGACCTTGCGCTCCCAATGGCTCTCTCAATTGATGATATGAATCGCTTGTGCGACCTTGATTCTGAGTAGGGTTTCCTTGCTGAACATGGTAAGAGAAGCACAGCACTCTTGTGTTTTGGCGGACTATATCGCTTAGCAACCCTGTCACGAAATCGTTTTACAGCAGGCGAATTGTAGGACTCGGGGCCAATCAATGGCAGCTCCTTCTGATATGAAGTTGGTGTATACTCTTCAAGAAAATCGAATAGTATTTTGTTCGCTTGTCTGATAAACGCAGCCAGAGCGGGTGTGGCATGCGTGGATGTTTCCACAAGCCACCTTAACCTTCCGTTACGCATGGCAATCTGGCTCTCTGAGAGAACTTCACAGTATCTTTTAATATTGTGCTGAAGAAGCGCTTCTGTCAGTTCATCCCTGGTGAGATTGTCAAAGTTATCAATCTTCGAGCAGGTAGAACAGGAGCAGAATCTATGATATTTGCTATCTAACATGCTCTCAACAGAATTCTCCCAGACCCTTATTCCGTCAGAAGCGGCCTCGTGAGCTCGTCCGATGTCAAAGATATCAAATCCCAGATAGTAGAGTATTGGGATCATATGTACATCTATTCTTCCAAGGGCAATGATCAACCAGTTGGGTGGAACTTTGCTTCTCAGTACTATGTTTGACATATCCCTCTGGCCTAGGGTTCCATCAAAGGTGAAGGCTGCCTTGTTCACACCAATCCTGTTAAAATCGTCCATAATTCTCCCAATTCGTTCAGGCCTGATTGAATAAGGGATCCTGATGATTGCATTATTTCGGGTCGTTTTCTCCTTGTCGACCAATAACTCGTATTGCCTTGCTAGCACTAACTCTGCGACATCTGATCCAAGTGCACCAATTGCAGGGATTGAAGGCATTAGGAATAGTTCATCATCCATCCAGTTGTCTTCTCGCAAGAACAGCAAGGACTTCATAGAATGTATTGGCTCCCATATCCTATGACTCTCTGACTCAACAACTACATAATACGGTCGCTGACTCTCTCCTCTCTCCTGTGATAACAATGCAGGGATGCTTACTACACTGCCATCTCTCTGAAGTTTTCCGATGCGCGCAGGACCATCATGTCCGCGACCAATCAGGAACTTTATCAAACATAAGCCTCCAATTGTTAGACCACTGGTTCATGGCCAAGATACTCTTTTGTATCAACTGTTGTTTCTCCGCCACCAAGTATCTGAATAACGCTCGACAATGCACCCCTCTTATACAATGGTTCATTATTGTTACCACAATAGTATGAATAGGTGCACATTGGACAGCCGTCAATATTTGTACATTCACACCTTTCTAAGATAGTTCTGACTCTCCTGAATGCCTCTTCAAGTCTACTATATAGCAGTCGTGATGCACCATTTCCTCCTGGAGCGCCATCATACACAAAGATGATCCCAGAATCGCCCATCGATATGCCCCCAATTTCACGTGTGCTTCCTCCGGTCAACATCCCGCTTGACTCTATTAAAACATGCTCCAGTGCGTGAAATGATCCTCCATAGAGGTTCACAGGGTCTGCAATCATTGTCGAGTCTATCCTCATCTCATTGAGTCCTTCGGAGATCACTTCTGAAGTTGGAGCTGGGGCTGTAAAGACAAACCCTCTTGTCTTGTACTGATATGTCAGTTCAGGTGAGATCATGTATTTTCCGAGTATCTTGCGCGGATATGTCTGAAGTTTCACATAGCCATGGACATTCTGGGTGAGCTCTAGAGTACAATACATCAGATCAAGACCAAACACCTTTGAACGCTCATGAATCTCAATGATCTTTGGCATTGTGCTATACAGAGGCCTCGTGTGCTCATTTGGGTCTGGTATCTTGATTACCTTTGCCCTCCCCATTCCTGGGGTATACTTGAACTCCTTTGAAAGATATGTTTCTCCGCCGTGGAGATAGATTGCACCTGGATGGAGCTCCTGTGCTGCCATGGGCATGGTCCTTGTTCCGATTGTCTTCCCATCATGAACAATTGAAACAGGATCACCAATACCTCTTATGTTGTAGTTTCTCCATGTCTTTTGGGCCCTTGCAAAGTCTACTACTCTTACCTTTCCATCATCCTGAATCTTGATGAGCCCCTCTTTCTCCAGTTCTTGTAGCACTCTCTTTTGATACAGAAAGTCTGAAACTCTCAATTTTCCCGAGAGGGCGGCTGCTATTAATTGAAATCTGCTCACGACTTCATTATTGGGCTCAACAAATGCGGCATCAATATCTGTGAAATACTTCTCTGGCTGATATCTATAGAATGTCGAAATAGGGTCATTATCCCTCAACGCAAGCACTGCAACACTCTCTTGCCCCTTCCTTCCAGCCCTCCCGATTCTTTGTGTCAGGCGAGTGACCGAAACAATCATGCTGACAACACTGTCAAGGTGCCCTATATCAATGCCCAACTCCAATGTTGGTGTAGACACAAGCACTGGCAGTTTTCCAGTTCTAAACTCGTCTTCCACTTTGTTTCTATATCTCTTTGTCAATCCCCCTCTATGGATCTTCGACATTACCTTCTGCCGCTTCAGAATCATGTTGATGATCTCGGCTTCCGAATGAGTATTTCCAAATACTAGGATTCTGAACTTGTGTTTCACCAGCTCTTTTACAATATTCACAATCATACTGTATTTTGTGGCCACTTCTGGATAATACATCAGAAAATGGATAGGGCCCCGCTTTGCGCTCTTTGACTCTATCAGTGTGACCTTAGAGTCAAACAATATCTCAGCAAACTCCTTGGGATTCGCAATTGTGGCTGATGCACCAATCAGCTGTATGGGGTTTTCAGTTTCCATCTTCAGGCGCTTTAGAATATAGTACACATTTGATCCGAATGATCCTGTGTACAGATGAATCTCATCAAGCACAAGATGCCTTACAGTGCGCAGCAATGATATCAGATGGGATTGACTCCAGCCAAGATGATAACTCAGAACATCAGGATTGGTAAGTAGGACATCTGGAGGTCTCTCATATAACCTCCTCCTCTCCGTCTGTGAAACATCCCCGTCAAAAATACCAACCTCGAGACCTGCAACATTACACATCTTCTTGAGCTTTTCATACTGGTCTCGCGCCAGAGCCTTTGTTGGATATATGAGAACTGCTCTGACACCTGGTTCTGCATATGCATCCTCAATGTTTTGAAGCAGTAATCTGATTATCGGAAGGATGAACCCTTCAGTCTTTCCCTGAGCTGTGGGTGCTGATATGACCACATTCTCACCAGCAAGGATTGCATTGAAGCACTCCTCCTGAAACCTGTACAACTGCTTGAATCCCTTGGACTTCAAATACTCCCTTAGCCGCTTTGGAATCTTCAACTCATCAACTGTACATCCATACTCTGCCTCAGTTGGTGGCATGTATTTGTAATGGACCAACCTGTCTGGTGTGTTCTTAATAAGACTCTGAATTGACTTGGGAAGACCATCAAGACTCTGGCCGCCCCGTGACAAGACTCTGTCAATCTCACTCAGTGTTTGAACTCGTGCTTTTGTGCTTCTCCTTCCCCTAGCATCACTCTCTATGACTCTCTCTTCAACGATAAGTGTCCTGGGATCTGGTGAGGGCCCCTCATAACGCGGTTTGAGTGTGCCGTCCTTTATTGCTCTGGAGAATGCATCAAACGCATCAAACAGGTCGTTCTGTGTGGCGTCCACAAAGTATTCGACACCACATGTCATGCAGCTGACAGACCAGACATTGCCTCCTTTAGGCGTTTCAAGATATGGCTTAGGAGCTATTAATCGTGTTCTTCTGATCTTCAAAGTACTTCCACAATTGGGGCAATGTAGGACTGGCAAGATACTCTGAGCACTCCACTTTTGCTTTATCAAACTTGGGATTAATGGCCACCATCGATATTATTAAAAGCGGTTGTTCGCAATTATGCACAACCGACCATTATAGGAAGGGTTAAGAAACAAACAATTCGAAGAGATGAATAGAGATGGCTACTATGGTACAAGAAATAATGGCTGATGAGCTAGACTCGATACTCCAAGAACACAAAGTTGTTTTTGTGGATTGTCATGCAGTGTGGTGTGGTCCATGCAAGGTACTGTCCCCAATGCTTGAGGAGATTGAAGAGAAATATGGCGACAAGGGCCTAAAAGTTGTAAAGATTGATGTTGACCAGAATCAGGAATTCAGCATGATGCATCAAATCCGTGGAGTCCCAAGTGTTATCATCTACAAGGACGGACAGCATGTCGTTTTTGATGATGGCCGTGGTAACCAGATGGACAAACTCGTTGGCGTGCAGCCCATGGAAGTCTATGAAGAGATTGCTGAACAACTCCTGAATGAGTAATTCAACAATTCTCGACACAGTTCCCCTGTTTCACAGGGGCATTTTTTCATTTTTCTGACTCACATATTGTTTATTAGAGCATGATATAGAACTCTACAAAACCAAAGTGAGGTGGATTCACTGCCAATTCTTCCGTTTGGTGACAAAAGTCCAAAGATTGATTCAAAGGCATATATCAGTCCGCAGGCCACAATTGTTGGTAATGTGGAGATCAGTGCAAATGCCAGTGTCTGGCCAGGGGCGGTCATCCGTGGAGATGCTGCATCGGTCAAGATTGGCGAAGGCACATGCATTCAAGATAGCGTTGTGATTCATGCACATTCCGAGGAGAACCCAGCTATAATTGGCGACCTTAGCATCATTGGTACAGCATCTGTCATTCATGGTGTATACATCGGTGATAATGTGAATATTGGCGAGGGATGTGTTATTTTTGATGGGGCCACACTTGGCGAGGGCGTCATGCTGACCCCTGGAAGTATCGTGCCGGCAAATGTTGTAATTCCCCCAAGAAGTCTCAATTCTGGAGTTCCTGCATCACAGGTTCGTGAACTCACCCGTGAAGAGGCCGAACTACAGGCTGCACGTGCAAAAGTCATCATGCAAGTGTTCCAGAAACTTCAACGTTGGCAGACCTCTGTCTGATCATGCCCAGCATTAGCCTTGAACACAATTGAGAAAAAATACAGACATAAATTACTCTGCTAATCTATGACTTCTACTTCGATTTTGAGGCCCTTCTTTGTCACTCGCATTGTGCAATCCTTGGTCTTCAATATATAACTCTCATTGTCCTCCATTGACTCGCGAACAACCTTCCCTTGAGGCCCATTCAGGTATTTGGTGAACTTCTCAACCACTTCCTCTGTGTGATCTTCCACCTCTTCACTCACACTCATAGGTGACCTGACTCCATAGTCTTTTGCTATCATTACGATGATCTTACACCGAATCAATCGCCTGAAAGGACTTGATAGTCAGCTTCCAATATGACGACCATAATTGAGTTAATTTTCTACTTTATAACCTCCTACAAAACAAGAATTCGGATATGTCCGAACTCAAAATCTGAATAATGGCGGGACCGCCCGGATTCGAACCGGGGAAGACCAACTCCGCAGGCTGGCGCCTTATCCATGCTAGACTACGGCCCCATCAAGCGAAATCGATGTTTGACTTATATCCTCTTCGCTAGTGGTGGCATCTCAAGAATATGACATTGACTCATTAATCATGGCCGATACTTTTCACTAAATAAATAATCAATCATTGGTGCTATTTGCTTTGCTGGATCTAATAGTAATACGCCCTTCTCTACTGAGCTTCATTATGTGAAAACTAGCACCTAAACAAAGTACAATGAGCGCAACAATGAATGCTCGCATATTTGGAACTGATGATATAATAAGAAGATCATAGTATGATGGAATCTTTGAGCATGTAGTGACGAATATGACATACACACCTGGCTTGGAAATCTCAATTGGACCATAATATGAAGTCACATTTTCTAATTCAAACTCTGGCGTGATATTACCAAGTGATCCCATCTCTAGTGCCTGCTCTGCATCAGCAGATTGAAGTAAATACACCGAAACAGGACTTGAAGCCTCTCGTACTTGAAGATATAAAATGGGATTTTCAGTGCATTGTATCCAATGGCCATAGTATTCCCTTTCTGCTACGTCAGATCCTCTATAAGCAAGAGTCACTGGTTGAAAAGAAAGAATGACTATGAAAATCCCCACGACATAAAGCGACCTATGCATTTTTTTCCCTCCCTAGATTTCCGTCCTCTCAAAAATGAATGCACTCATTACAAACAGTATGATGGAAAACACACCTGCCAAAATAATGGATAATATGCACTCAGTAAATGTAGGAATCGATTGAAGATATGAAAACATCCGCAATGAAGTAGTATGTCTAAGTATGGCATACAATGGAATTAGTAGATTCTTAACACCCTCTAGAATCGGCGTTGTGGCTGGTGTTGTGTAATTATAAAATGCAACAAACCACATTCCAAGACTAATGATTGTAGTAAGTGGTGCACTCTTAGTAACAACAGCAACTAAAGTGCATGATGCAACCACAAGTGCCGCTGATGTCCATAGTGATAATGACATGATCAATAATACACCAATCTCAATGCTGCTAGGCACATAGCATGCAAGAACAAAAAGCGCTGAAAGGTTTGATGAAATCGTAACAATGAGATAAATACCACTTATCTTTGCCATGAGAAGCTTCCTACGACTGATAGGATACGACAAGACAGTTCTATATTGACCATTGCTATATCCCTGTGCAAAAATGAATGATATCAGTAAGGCACTAAAAAAAATGACTCCATAGTACTCATTAAATAACGCAGCACCATAAACATTGTTGGGTGCATCACGAGTAGTATTTTCAAATATGCCTACTTGAATTGTTCCATTCCAGTCTGGCGTGCTTTCTATATATACATCTGATGAAAATGGAATCATAACCCCAGGAGTTGAAACTACGGCGAATCCCAAAATCAGAAAAACCGAAACGAGCAGACCAAGTGTGGGTGATGGAAATGATGTGTCATGTTCAAACAGAATCAAATCTCTGTATCGTGGCTTATTACTCCTCAATTTACTCATGAGAAGTCATCCCCCTATATGCATCTTCTAAGCTCCATGCAGGCTCAACTGAGTATAATTCCACTTCTGATGGCTCTATAATACACTCTATTTCTTTAAGAAGAAGCGACACATCACCGTAGTCAGCTTCTATAACAATTGATGAAGCCCCCTCAATAAACCCTTTTATAAACCGGTCAAGACTATTCTTCATTATATGCAGTAACCTTACTGGATCTGAACAGAACAGTTTGTACCGATTTTTTGTATATTTATCAATGAGTTCCTTTACAGTGCCTTTATCCAATACTCGCCCTTTTCTGATAAATGCTATTTGATGACAAAAACGTTCGAGCTCGGACAATATATGTGATTAAATGAAAAATGATATCCCTCTATTCATGTGTAGCTGAATAATTTTGCGTATCATTATATCGCGGCCATCAACGTCAAGGTTTGCTGTTGGCTCGTCCAGAAATACAAGCTCTGGATCTCCAACAAGAGTCTGCGCGATTCCCAAGCGCCGATACATTCCGGCAGAGAATTTTCCAATTCTTCGATTAGCAACATGTAGCAGGTCCACTTCTGAAAGCAACTCTCGTGGGTCAATTTTTGCTCCATAAAGGTGTCCAACATGTTCAAGGTATTTGATGGGTGTCATCAGTGGTGGAAAATATGGTCTCTCATGAAGAACTCTAATTCGCATAAGGAATGGACGCAAACGATCTGTCACATCATGACCGAGCACCTGTGCCTTGCCCTTATCTGGCTTGATGAGCCCAAGAAGAATTCTCAAGAGTGTTGTCTTTCCTGCCCCATTTGGACCTACCAGCCCAAAAATACAAGGCTTCATCTCCAGTGAGATACCATCAAGAGCTTTAATATCATCAAAAGTCTTGTGAACTTCTTCAACTCTAATAAGAGATTGTGTACCTCCCATGCTCTCCTCCATTTGTATGTCTCCTTTGCATATATTTTACCAAACAATGTTTTTCGTTGAAATATTAGTTTATTGCTAAAATTTCAATTAAATGCATTTAATGATTTTACATTACTCATCCATTTTGAAAGCATTGAATTTGTGAATAGTATGGGATGCACCTCTATAATTTGATCAAGTCCAATACAACCATAGTTGTGGTTCAGCACCAAAATACCATGTGTGTTGAATGTTGTCGTTGAATTCAATGCATCCTATGATTCTAATTTGAAGCGTTGATGAAGTGGCGTCAGTTATGGTCATTTTTCCGTCATATGTTGATACATCAAAATATGCCAAGTGAGTCCAAGAACCACCTGAACCCCATCGATATAGCATTTCGAGAGACTCGATTTGCCAGAACCAACCTGGTTCTTCACCATCATAATCAATATCAATTTTGTAAACATCTGCTGAAGTATCAACCATGGTGTAGTAGAAAATAATCTCGCATCGATAGCTAAAACCACTTTGGGTTTCGATGGCATCATGAGATGTTGAATCCCAAACACCATCAATCTCTTGGATAGAACTAGGAACATAGTAACTTGGCCCAGGATCAGTAATATTGGCCATTACTGGAAGTGCATACATTGAAATTGGTACTATAAACAATAATGCCACTACAACTTCCTTGCGCATTTTACCAGTTTGCCTCCTGCCATAAGGCAACTATTATATCAATTAGTTTTTTAACAATTTTCGATTTCTTAATACTGATGCGACAATTTAAAATTCAGCCTATTTTCTTAAAACTAATAGATTTGATTTATTCATGGAACGTGAAATGCGATAAGTCTGTTATGATTGATTCTCATTATCATGAATAGGTGTATGAAAGTGGCGGGGCCGCCCGGATTCGAACCGGGGAAGACCAACTCCGGAGGCTGGCGCCTTATCCATGCTAGACTACGACCCCATGACAGCACAGCCCATTACCAATTAATAGTTTATTCTGAGTCACTCGGTTAGGAGTGAAATGTTCTTGATCCACCATGAATTGCTCTTGCCTTGATATCGCCCCCTCTCAAAATGAATGATTGGTTCCCCAAAGACTTCAATTGCCCGTTCGTTCAATCGCATTAGTCGGTCATAGATAGTCCTGCGCTTGCCTTCTTTCCCAACAGCATGAGCAAGCTCATTAGTAGTTGATCCGTTATTCCTCAAGAGATGAGTCAAGAGCTGCACATCAAGGCTATCACGACATACCTTTGTCTTTATGGTCTGGCTCAACTGTGCATCGTAGACACTTGACGAATGGAGGGTTTCAAGATATTCAACCCTCCTCCTTAGCTCCTCTAATTCACTCATAAGGCCTGCTACTGTGGGCGGTATGGACAATGGTTCTTGCAGGTCCAATCGCCAAAGGACTGCTTCTAATACGAACTGATTTCTCCTGCTTTTTCCTACCATCTTGTCAATCCTGTCTACTATTGCTCTGTCCAGTCTAACCCTAATGATCATCTCATTATCTTCAGAATCCGCAGTCACTCCAGATCCATCCACACTGACATTATCTCATGTTCACTGATTAAGTCTTGCAATACTTTGCCGTCACAGTTATAAAAGAACTGACCCGTGAGAACTCAGAAAACAGAGTGCGGCGATCTGACAATGGCAAAGACAATGAAGTCTCTTATTCGAGAAAGAAGAAGACTGATGCGAACCCAGAACCCCCAGCAGATTGACTACAGACTTATTCGTAGGAAGCAAAAGACCAGAACCTCCTTCTGGAAGTTGATGAAAAAGCGCTATACTCCTGTCGAGTCAAAATCTGAGGAGAAAAAGAGAGGCAAGAAGGAGAAGGAAAAGAAACCCAAGAAAGTTGAAGAGCCTGAACTAGAAGTGATTGATGAGGACATTGAAGAGCTATACTCATTCGATGAAGATATTGAAGAGGAATAGATCTGCTGATTTATGAAATGCGTCTTTATTTGATGCATTTCATAGGAACTTTTTTTCACTAAGATTAATATTTATACGAGAGTTGAGATACTCTCCTTAATGTGACCAATATGTTTCGTAAAGCATCCTTTATCATTTTAGCACTCTTAATCATAATGACTGTCCCCTTTGGAAATGTCGAACCGAGTGCTAATCCAAAACCTGTTGAATCAACCATTGCACAGACTTTTGTCAGTGCAAATGTTCTAGTTGATGAATATCACACTAGGAATGCCTCTGAGATGTGGACCCCTGGCAATGCATCCCTATTTGGTTGGTTATTGGCCAAACATGGGTATAATGTTTCTACAAACTGGTTCGAGTCTTTGGATAGTGGAATTCTTGACTCATACGATGTGCTTTGCCTATTTTTCCCAATGGCACCTCTCAACGCCACCGAAATAACTGCGATTCAGAATTTTGTAAGCAACGGCGGTGGATTATTACTGGTAGGCGTTGATAATAACCCCCAGTCTTGGGGATATAGCGCAGTTAATCTGAATCCCCTCTCTGAGGGTTATGGCATAACGTTCAATTCTGATGCCCTTAATGGTATTGCAAGAAGGAGCAATGGCGAGATTGCCGACCATAATCTGACATATAGTGTCGAATCAATGTATAGTACCAACGACGATCTAAAAGGATGCTCATTAACAGTTTCAAGCCCTGCTACATCATTGGTCACAATCAAGGGTAGTGATTTTGTCGCATATGCCACCTCCGGTAGTGGACGAGTAGTTGCTGTTGGTTCTGCGGGGCCTTTCATGCAACTTCGAAGTAGAATATCTAACCTTGTTGACCCTGATGATCATGCCCAGTTCTCATTAGATGTCATCGATTGGTTATCTGGGAACTCACCCCGGGAAGTTGATACCAGCGGAAAGGCAGTAATCAAAATCCGACCTGGTCCCGACTTGAATGAGAGTGAGCTTGCCGATTATAAGGTGTTCACTGGTTATATCCATGACCACACAACATACAGCGATGGCCAAAACACTGCATTTGAGATGATTACCCGCGCTGTTGAAACTGCTGCAGACTTCTTTGTCATTACTGATCATTCTTATGACAAGCCCGCAAAGAATGGCATATACGGGGCTATTGCGGCAAATGCGATTCAGGACAAATATGATTTAGACTGTGAGGTCTTTGTTGGGGCCGAACTCTCCGCTATTCCTCATACTGTGGGATTTCCGCTCACAGAACAGATCTACGCGACGAGTACACAAGAGGCTGTAGATGGAATACATGCACAAGGTGGCATAGCAATACTCTGTCATCCGACTCTCGCAAGCAAATATGCTGCTGTCTGGGAAAAATTTGAGGACTATGGCTATGATGCTTTTGAAGTTGATAATATGGGCTTCTTCCATGGTCTTGGAGAACAGGCCTATTTCTGGTCATTTGACATAGCCAGTGATACACACAATGCCAAGATTCTTGGTAATTTCAGAAATGTGTTCTTTGTGAAATCCCCAACGGGTCCTGATGGTAAGATATCCGCAGAGGACATTATGGATGCCATCAGAAATCGAAGAAATGTGGTTGTGGACCTCTACAATAAACTGGTCTTTGGCGATAGTGTCTGGGTTGATAGATATCTGGAACTGTGGGATCAGGCTGAGTCATTAATCTCAACTGTTCAGAGTCAGATAGATGCTCTAGAATCATCGGGCAAGAGTATTGAACTTGCAAAGACTTACCTTGCGGAAGCTCAGAATGCAATGGACTGGTGGAACCCGTCACGGGCAATTGAATTGGCTCAGAATGCTGAGTCCGAGCTCATATTGGGATTCGACATCGCTATTATGAACCCTGATCTCGGGCTTATTGAATCAGGCTCAACCGTCACACTAAAACTCAATGTTACAAATGAATTGAGTTATGGTGTGAAGGCAAACCTGACCATATACATTGGCACTAGTCTGGTGTTTGACCGCCCCTCACTGATTATTGAGGCAGCCCCCCACACATCTCAGGTTATGGAGTTCAACATCACCGCCTTAGACTTTGGTTATACCAAGATTGTCTTCAACCTTCATGATTTCAATACAACTTACCAACCACGTCCGGTCTGGCTGCATGTCAGTGGTCTTATCTCTGCAGTCAATGTGACTGAGGAATTACGCGACGATGGGATTAGAGTCACAATCAAGTTACTTAGGGGCTCAACAGACATGGCCTATGTTTCATCGGTAAAGATTCATTACAGACTGAATGATGCGGACACAATACAGGTTGTTAATATGGAAAACTATGGTGATGGTTGGGGATATAGGCTCAACGGCATGACAGCTGGGACAAACATCACCTTTACCATATACCTTGTAGATGACTTTGGTCATACCTATATTATTGAGGGCAGTCATATTGTGGGCTATACCGGCGGAGGCGGCCTAACGGTTGATCCACTAGTTCCTGCAGGTATTGGCATTGCAGTTGGCTTTGTGGCAGTAGTAATTGTGCTAATGAAGAAGTTCAAGTCTTAGTTGCGAAACACTGATGAACTGGAATGTTCCGTATATTTGAGTCGAACATTCCGTTCTACTCAGGTGAGATTATGCCAACTCTTGAAAAGATAGTGAAGTATCTTGAAACCATTGCACCACGTGATATGGCATTCGGTGGTCATGAGAGCAGAGTTGAGATTGGCCCACAGGGTATCGGTGAGATGGGCAAGACCACTATTAACAGGGTCCTTATTTCTACTTATCCTTCTGGCAGAATAGTCACCAAAGCAACTCAAGAAAGAACAAACCTCCTTATCACCCACTGGCCTTTATTTCCCTATGCCATTGATAGAATCACTGGGCTTGACCTGATACGCGTCAGACTTCTTACAAAGAACTATATCTCAAGCTATGTGCTTGGAAGTGCATACATAGGTGCAAAGGATGGTCTAGCTGATGCTCTTGTTAATCTACTTCAACTTGAACCCCAGTTCGATTTCATGGTCCCTGGCGATTTCAATGAGATTGTCCCTGCTGGAAGGGTCTGCAAGCCCAAGTCCGACATGAATCACTCACGACTAGCCAGCTATATTGCTGATAAGATGAACCTTGAGTCAATTCTATTCAATGGCGACTTCGATCAAGATGTTTCGCTCATTCTTGTTATACCCGGCTCACAGATTGACATGTATGAGATCATCTCAGCAAAAAGACAGAGTATCGAAACAATAGTCACTGGCGAACTGGCACCAGCAATCAGACTGATGGCACATGAGGAGGGGCTTAACACTCTTGAACTCGGTGCATTTGTCACTGTCGACCCAGGAATGAGGCTTCTGCGACATCATCTGTCACTTGAGTTTCCAGACCTCAAGATTGATTTTGTAGAGAGTACCAATTATTACAAATCACTTACATATCAACGGAAGATGTGATTTTGAAGCCTGCTATTTTCTAATGAGTATCACATTCTTATTGCGTTCAACCCCTACATGCTGTGCAACTGGTTCGCATTTTGTCCGAAGAATATGCACAATTGGGCATTTTGGCTCTAATTCTGTTAATGACTCATAATTACCCATGCCCTTTGCAACAATCATTTTTGCATCCTCAAACACCTGCAAGAACTCTTTGGAAACCCTCTCGGGATGAACTCCAATCAGCGGGGCTCCAGTGTCTATCACTTCATCTGCACATTTGTCAAGTCCTACATCAATGGCATCCCTCATTGTTGCATCGTTCAATACAGGTCCCCCACGAACAACAGCAATTACCATGGGGCCAAGTCTCTTAATCTCGCGTATTAATATCATATCTAGGACAATCTCTCCAGCGTTATCCATGAGATAGAGCACCTGATCAGACTTTTTGCAAAGCTCTCTAAATTCAGCAATCTGATCCACTGCCAAGTCCGACTCCACATTCTTGATAATGGTCCTCAGTTCATCAAGGTCAAACTCTCTTCCAGACACATCAAACTCGATGGCATTTGCAGCAGCTGCAACAAGGGTTGCCCTTCTAAACCTGCTGTCCTTCTCATCAAACTCATCCACCAGTCTTTCCAATTCGGGCAATATTTTCAATGCCATCCTATTAGACATCTTTTTCAGTTCAGCATAGGGGTCCTTTCCAGTCATTCTCTGAACTAGAAGGTCCCTGTCAGTGCCTATATAGCTGGGGACAGAGTCCTCATTGAAATTCTTAGAAAGAAAATCCAGCATTGCAGAAATCACTGTCATCTGCAGCTCTTGATCATCGGTTGCAAGTTTCACCTGATTGATGGCACGTTCAAGTAAGCAATGTGCACAATGAAGGGTCACTTTCAATGTTCTGTCCTCTAGAGTCTTGTCAATCTGTCATGAAAAAAGGTAGCGGAATGACTACAAAATAGAGTCCACGAGTGACTACAGGAAATCAGTCACTCGTGCGTTTGACAATCATTCTCTAAGTGGTCTAACTAGATCGGTCAGGACTTTCTCAGGTTCTTTCGATTTTGCAACAGCGGATGCCAACAGTACACCTTGAGCACCGAGCTTTGTTGCTGCTGCCACATCTTCACCATTGCTTATGCCCGCACCGCAGAGAATCACAATATCCTTGTTTACAGCACGGATCTTCTCCACGGTACCACTGATTACTTCTGGTTGAGCCTGCGATACTGAAATGCCGGTTCCAATTAATTCTGGTGGCTCCACAGCAACAGCATTTGGACCTAATGATGCAGCAGCGACACTCACTAATGGATTGTTAGTGCAGACTATTGTGTATAGATGGAGCTTTTCCGCCTTTCGTATTGATGCCTCAATATCTGCAAGTAGCATCCTGTTTTCTGAATGATTCAGGAGTGTACCACTACAGCCCGCCTCCACAAGGGTTTCACCAAGAATATGTCCCGTGAAGCGACCTGGGTCTCCTGCATCCATGTGTTGCGAGAATACAGGAATACTCACTGCCCTGCTTACTCGATAAAGATCTGGAATCTGTGGAGCAACGACCACTGAAACTCCAAACTCCTGAGCGACCTTTTCGCAAGTCTGTGCCAGTAGGACTGCTCTCTCTCCTGTTGCCTGTTGGTATGTCTTGAAGTTTATAGCTATTATTGGAAGTTCGATTTTTCCCATTTGCACTCGTCCCTACCGAGCTGTACCAATGAGCAGCTTCAGCAAGGGTACTCTGGCATAACCTCTCCTATTAAGGTTGCTAACATCCTTTCTGAGTTCGATCTTCACAAACTTGCCTGCTTCCGGGTTCTTGTAATACCTCAAATAGATATTAGAGAACTCTGAGAATGTTGATGCAGAAAGTAACTCGCGCACTGCATCGTCACCAATTCTGATGAACACATCCTCATCTGATACGGTCCCCAATTTTACTTCAACATCCCCGTTTGCTGGCTTTGCGACATGAAATCTCTCTCCCATAGCCATAAACTCCAGCCTGAATTCATCTGGTCCCTGAACACCAACAGCCATGTCTGCGCTGAACATGTATTTCAACCTGTCAATGATCGAGTCATGATATGGGATGTATCCGGTAGGTTCTGGCACAGGTTCTTCCACAACCTCTTCTTCAACCTGCTCAGGTTCTTCGACTGCCGCCTCCGCCTCAACTTCAGCCTCAGGCTCCTCTTCAATCTCAACGGCTTCAGTTTCAGTTTCAACCTCTTCAGTTTCATCCTCGTCTTTCTTCTTGCGACCGAATATTCTTCTAATCACCATTTGGTTTCAATCTCCTATCTGTTCAGCTATATGTATTCCCCGTCATTAACTTATGTACTTGATGCATTGTACTCATGCAGACTGGGGATTCTTACGCACTATGTATTGTGCTAATTCATTAAAAAGATAATTCGGAGATATTTCAGGAAACCTCACCATTCATTTGCTGTGGAACTCTGATGTCTTTCACTCGTGCAATTAGTGGCACGCCATCAGTCTTTCTTCTCTCACCCCACAACTCATCGACCAATAAATCACGTATTGCAATCCGAATGATCTCTGATCTGTTAGGATACTTACTCTGGTCTATGAGCTTGTCAAGACCCTCAAGATAGGACTCTGGGAGGCAGATTGTTACTACTTTCATTATAACCATCAATTCATTTGCCAGAATCACTAATGAAATGGTGTCTTTTCCAGATGCACATTGGGGTATTATACACTGGAAGCTGATATGGAATGAGTTATAGGCAGTTGATAATCAATCACACTCAATCCTGACTATTGGTGAATCGAATGGCAAAAGGCAAGAAAAAAGGAAAGGGTGGAAAAATCCGTGTGAGCCATATTCTCGTGGAAAAGCACAGTCAAGCATTAGAGATCATTCAAAAGATATCCGATGGCGCTGACTTTGCACAGATGGCCCGCCAGTTCAGCCAATGTCCCTCGAAAAAGAAAGGTGGAGACCTCGGCTTCTTCGGGAGGGGAGCAATGGTTCCTGAGTTTGAGCAGGCGGCATTCAAACTATCAGTAGGTGCAATGACCACAACACCTGTCAAGACGCAGTTTGGATATCACATAATCAAACGCACCGCATGATGATGAAGCATTTATGCATGCACTTTTCATTAATGAGCTCAAATCCATCTGTTTCTGAAATCATTCCCCTAACCATGTATCAAACACCTTGGCATGCTTAACTATATTTAAATTACCTGTGATCATGAATAGCAATGTCGATACTAAAGAATATGACCAAGTTGATGCCTATGAATGAAGTGCCAATTTCTGAGCAAACAGGGGTCGAAAAAACTCGATCAATTATTGTAGTAGGTGTTCTCACACTTTTCTCCATAACTGCTGCTGCTCTACTCCATGTGAACCAGCCCGAATTCATTCTTAATAGGTTTGCTGACATTACTGAGTTCGAATACTCTCTGTTTGATGGGGTATTATATCTGTCTTATTTATTAGTTGGCCTTATGGTGGGTGCTTTCTCGGACAAGCTGGGTGTACGTCGGAGCTTTGTATATACAGGGTCATTCGGGTCTGTCATTTTTTATTGGCTCATGACCACTGCCCAGTCATATCCACTATTATTAGCATTCAGATTCATTCAAGGTGCATTTACTGTCATGGTGTGGCAAACGCTCATGACTCTGGCAATAGACTACTCTGGATCTCACAATCGTGGTAGAAACATGGGGATATTCGGAGCGTTCCTAGCTCTTGCAATGGGATTGGGTCCCGCATTTGGAGGTGTAATATCTTCCTATGGTGTGTTTATGCCGTACTACTATGCAGCAGCATTGAATGTTGTTGTCTTCTTGACAGCCATTGCTTGGTTGAAAGAACCATCTTTGAAAAAGGCTCGCCCAACATTAAGGCAGAGCCTGACGATAGCCAAAAGACATCCAAAGTTGTTTGTTCCTGGCCTATTCAATTTCATAGACAGATTACATATTGGTTTCATCCTGGTTGCTCTGCCATTGTTTCTGTCTACGGTTCTTGGACTGTCTGAATCATTGCGAGGAATGGCACTTGGACTCTTTGCAATGCCATTTATAATATTACAATACCCGATGGGAAAACTATCCGACAAGTATGGTCGCTACAGACCTCTTGTTATTGGTAGTCTAGGTTATGGAATCATCCTCTTACTGTTAGGATACTTCGGATCCTTTGGATTTCCCATATTCCTATCAATGCTCATCTTACTGGGAGTCTTCTCTGGCGTCACTGCGCCTCCCTCAATTGCACTTGTTGGTGACACAGTTGGACGGGAGGAGTCAGCCATGGGCATGAGCTTTTTCAACTTCATGGGGAATCTGGGGATTGTTATTGGACCCATTGTATTTGGGATTCTTATGACATTTGCTGATTTTGTAACCGCATTTCTTGTGGCAGGTTTTCTTGAATTAATTACATTAGCCATTAATGTCATCATAATCAAGAGCATATTCAAAGAATCATTGTCCTCTGGAGTAATTGATCAGCATATTTCATTGGCGAGTACTACCCAGTAGTCTTTGCTGAGTTTAAATTGCATCAGTAAGAATAACTTCCATGAGTGAGATTACCGATTTACAAACCAAGAGCAATGAATCATTCACATTGAGAGTGATAACTCCGACAAGTGTGAGACGATTCAAGAAACTCTTTCATGGCTGCATCTCCCTGCTTGATGAATTGATAATCACTGTTGACTCCAATGGCCTTTGCATCAGACAACCAGATTGCAGAAACACAGCCTTTGTTGATTGTACATTCAGTCCAAAATTCTTTAGAGGTTTTGAATTTCAATCTGAAGACTCTGCAATTCAGCTATCAATAAATCCCCGTGAATTCATGAACAGCATCCAACAAGCATCAACTGCCGTTATAATTGACTTCTCCTCTCAAAACTCAGACACCTTAAGAATCAAGGCTGTTGGTCGATCAAGCATTTCAAACAAGATCAAAGTTCTTCCTATATCTCAGTTTCAACGGACCCCAAAGTTTGATGTTCTTGGTTCCTTCACACTCATAATGAGAACACTGTATGACATTCTACTTCCATTCAAGAATCGGACAAATGGGGCAAAACTGACCATTCATGATGGTGAAGAATCTCAATTGTCATATGTATCCATTGAGATATACACTGAAGATGGTACTCTCTCTAATGAAACACTACAGAACTCAAATAGAATTTGGAATGTGGAGATCAATGAATCACTAATCGTTTCACATTATGACATTGACTATTTGTTAAAGGGGCTTTCCCTTTTCATTCCTGATGATCGCATTACAATATCCATGGCAAACAACAAGCCACTCACGATATCTTCGAACGGTTTAGATGGTCGAAAGATCAACTTTACTCTTGCACCTAGAGTGCCCAGAACCCAATGATTCCACCAAAAAAGATGTGGTGAGGTGGTGCTCACCACCTCACTCGGCAGGATCCCCTGTTTCTTTAATCTCAGCCTTTGGGATAATCTCCTCGTTGGAGAATCTACCCTCATACTTTTTCAAAACAGCTGGTAGTGTGGTGTATTCCATGTCTTGTTCGCCTAATCTGTGATGTTGGAATGGTCCATGCTGTCTCAGATAATGTGCGATCTCCATGGCCTTTTGTCGAGTGATGTCGAACGCAACATCTTCAAACAGATCGACTGGACCAACAAGCATCCCGTTAGATACTTGGAATCCCAGACCAATTACACGAGGCGGACCATCAAAGCGTGTACATCTGGAGTCCTTTACACCAACTGGCATTAGTGGTCCTGCATGAGACCCACGCATCCAGCCTGAAACAAGATGAGGTATTGTGAAGCCTTCTAGCACCTCACCCATGGCAGGCAGTCCAGAATGCGCTCTAATAATGGCGACTGGGTCATCCTTGCCAATATACTTGCCAGCAATGTTGTGAAGTTTGTCTGTACTGACAGCCGCCGTAACCATCCCATCAGAGCGATAGACCTTCTTGATGGTATAACGTCCTGTGCTTCCGATGAGTGCGAGCAAGTCATACATCTCTTCTGGACATTTGAACTCGATGAAAGATGGAACATCCTTCTTAATGTCTTGAATGATAAACCTGAATCCATTATGCAGGTTGGGATCGATGACTAGACCTGCGGTGTTGAATGGATCTGCATATATTCTGAAGAGGGGCAGATTGAATGCTCCTGGCTCAGTCTTGTCTGCCATGAAGACTGCAATTGGCTCCGACTTTCGTTCCTCAAATGACATCTCAGCAGATCCTGGGCCCATACCCTTTACATTACCACTGAATGTGTCAGAAAGAATGTCTTGCCCTGCAGCATAAATTTTCTTTTCACGAGCCATCTTTGTGCATGCTAAGAATGTATCCCATGCCAGTTTGTGAACCTCTTCATTATTCTCACCCTTGTGATGTGTCATAATCAGTTCGAGATCATCACCTGCGTGAGTCACATGGAAGTCATTGATTATCTTCCTCTCTACAGCATCCTTTAGGGACTTTCTTGCAAGTTCCAAAATAAAATCAGGAACAATAACATGACCAGCAAGAGAACCAATGTCCGCTTTTATAACGCTGATAGTTGTTTCTACCATTCCCAGTTCGCTCCATTTGGTATTTGACCCGAGCGTGAACACGCTCTCTCTATGGCGCCTTCCCGAATCAGTCCCGTAATAGACCTTTCGGAAATCCCACGAATTCCATTCACCCACTATTTTACAGTCATATAATAGTTTTGATACTTCAAAATTAAATAGCTGCAAGTATTCTAACTCAGAGGTGAGAAGAATGCCAAAGGATATTGTTGATGCAGATAGACCTGTGACCCCTGATAGAAAACAGTATCACATTGAGGTTGGTGAAGACGATGTTGCCACGATAGCACTACTTCCAGGCGACCCCCAAAGAGTGAGAAAGATCAGTGCAAAATGGGACAGTTTTGAGGAAAAGGCGGTCCACCGTCAGTATGTGACTCACACGGGATTCTACAAGGGAGTTCCAATTACTGCATGTTCCACTGGCATTGGCGGTCCTGGCACTGCGATTGCCATTGAAGAGTTGGCAAATGTTGGGGTTCACGATTTTATTAGAGTGGGTTCCTGTGCCACACTAAAGAGAGAGATTGACATTGGAGATCTGATCATTACTACTGCTGCTGTTCGACTTGAGGGGACGAGTAAGCAGTATGTGCGACCCGAGTACCCTGCCTCTGCATCCTATGAAATAGTCCTTGCTCTCATAGAGGCCGCAGAAGCCCTTGGCCTGAACTATCACCTAGGAATCTCAGCATCCACAGACTCATTCTACTTGGGTCAGTCACGTCCAGGGTTTGGCGGATATACATTCACTGAAAGCAGGTCTCTGATTGAAGATCTTCAGGCTGCAAATGTGGCCAATTTTGAGATGGAGGCTGCCACACTTCTGACTCTTGCAAATATCTATGGATTCAGAGCAGGTGCTGTCTGTGCGGTTTATGCAAATAGAGTGACAAATGAGTTTGCTGTTCGTGGAGAAGAAGATGTGATCAATTGCGGCAATGAGGCTGTGAGAATCCTTGCGGAATTGGATGAAGAGCGCAGAGCAAAGGGAAAGCGATACTGGTCCCGGGGACTATGAACAATCAACTGGACCAGCCTAGACTTGCCCAAACTCATCCCGAATAATAGTAGTTTCCTGCAGCCTTCTGCTGACTGTCTAACTGAGACCCGTATTTGTTTACACGAGGTCTCCCGCTCTGAGGGTCCCTCCTGAATGTGACTCCCATCATCCTCAAAAAGGCATTCATTCCATCCTTCAGGGGCGTGACGGTGGAAGCCTTGCCATGCTTTCCAGGCATGCCACTGAAAACAACCATGCTATCACTGAGATAGTCTGCCATCAAGAGAGAGTGTTCTACAACAAATGCAGTCTTCATTCGAGTCTGCACAATTCGCCTGATTGCTCTAGAAACAGCAAGGCGCTGCTCAATATCAAGAAATGCTGATGGTTCATCAAACAGATAGATGTCTGCCTCTTGTGCAAGGCAACGCGCAATAGTCGCCCTCTGAAGCTCCCCTCCGCTCAGGTCTGAAACTGGATGGTCCATAAGATCCTCAAGCTCAAGTCTTCGAATCACAGTAGTTCTAAAATCTGCAGAGTCAATAGCCTCACTTCCAGCCTCTCTGATATACATCCTGACATTGCCTGGGTAATCAGTCTCGATGTACTGGGGCTTGTAGCTGATTCTCAACTCAAAGCCCGCCTTTGTGTGAGTTGGCACCTCCCCCTCATCAGGTTTCAGAATGCCTGCAAGCATCTTGACAAAAGTTGTCTTACCAATTCCATTAGCGCCAAGAATTCCAACAACCTGGCCCTTTGAAACCCTTCCGCCTCTGACCTCCAGCCTGAATCCTTCAAACTCTTTCTTCATATCTCCATATTCAAAAAGGATTTCAGAACTGACCCAGTCCTCCTGATCTCCAGTCATGCCCTTGAATGAGATGCTTGTGTCGCGAAATCGCATGTTCTCATCTGGAATGTATCCATCAAGGAATATGTTGATCCCTACGCGCGTTCCATGCGGGTGTGAAACAATACCATATGCTCCCGGCTTACCATAGAATATACAAACAAGGTCTGACACATAATCAAGTATTGACAGGTCATGCTCTACCACTATAACAGTCTTGCCCATCTCTGATAATGTCCGGATTGCCTTGCCGACGCGAAGTCTCTCACGCACATCCAGATAAGCAGTTGGCTCATCGAAAAAGTATATGTCTCCTTCTCGAATGATTGCAGCAGTGATTGCTACTCTCTGAAGTTCTCCACCACTCAGATACTTTATCTCGCGGTCCCAGATGGTCTGAAGGCTAAGATCTTCTTTTAATTCGGACAACCTGCCTGAAGAGTCTGCAGTTTCAAGCAACTCACTGATTGGTTTGTCAGCAATCTCTTTGACCTTGGGAAGATCGGTAATACTCTGTGGCTTATGGATTGGGACTATCCGCCCGTCACGCATTCTCTCAAAAAATGGCTGAATCTCAGACCCCCTGTATGCAGTGATTATCTCTTCCCATTCAGGAGGGTCATCATAGCGTCCCAGGTTTGGTTTCAGCTCCCCTGCAAGTATTCTTAAAGATGTGGTCTTTCCAACACCGTTGGGTCCTATCAGACCAAGCACTTTGCCCTCCTTTGGGATGGGCAGTCTAAACAGCTTGAACCCATTCTGGCTGTATCTATGACTTGTGTCTTCATCTAGCTCCTCAGGTAGATTGATGATGCTAATGCATTTGTAGGGGCACTTCTTTACGCAGATCCCCTCTCCAGAACAAAGGGCCTCAACGATTACTGGTGGCTTTGTTGGCCCCTCTGGAAACACTACGGTTTCATCGCCGGTACGCACTCTGGGACAGAATCTCTGACACTCATGACTGCAGTCCTTGGGTCTACATCTCGTTCTATCTATGATGGCGATTCGCATTTAGTCATCAACCTACGATACTGATTGACTTTTCTCTAAGAATGTTCTATTTAGAAGTTTGCTTGGAGAACAAAGATGACCACTTGGAAAGTCTTTTGAGTGAACCTAACATTAATTGTTTGTGAATGATTAATGAAACTGATTGACAAGATCATGTCTGTTTTCAATAAGACCATACATCTCCGGCTTGGTGCCGTTCAACAGTCAAACGAACTGATTGACTATATATATACAGTACACTCACAGGCATATCAGCGATTGACTGGAAAGGCGCCTAGCCAATTTAGACTGACCATGACTAAGAACAAGGATATGGACACACCAATAAGATCTAGCTCATTTGTTCGACGTCTGACGAGAGAATAAGCGATTCAGTATAATTCTTATAACAAACTTGCATAGCAGATAGCGGGATGATGATGAAGTAGGGATGGTGAGCGATTGCCATCGTGATGACCCAATAAACCGCAATCTGACCACTTTATGGAGATCAACGCAACTTGACACCTTTTCAATGCAACCATGATGGGACATGCGATGAGGTCAAGTTGTGTTGCATAAACACGGAGATGACCCTGACACGAAAAGACATTGAACGAATAACCGCTCTTGGCTTTTCAAAGCGGGCCTTTCTCTTCAAGACGGATGATGGGTTCTGCCAACTGAAGAATATTGAAGATCACTGTTTCTTCTATGATCCAATAACAAAAAAGTGCAAGATCTATGACTCTCGGCCTGAAGGATGTAGGTATTATCCTGTGGTCTATGATATGCGGAAGAGGAAATGTGTTGCCGACCGGGACTGTCCATCGCGTGAAACATTGACCAGATTGGATATTAGAAAAGTATGCCATAAGACCAAAAGACTTGTTGAAACCCTTGTAAGAGAGGCTCGATACAATGAAACAACTTGCTGATCTTCACACCCACTCCAACTTCTCAGATGGACTATATTCTCCAATTGAACTGATACGCCTTGCTGAGAGAATCGGCTTAGGTGGTCTGGCATTAACAGATCATGACACGATAGATGGACTGTCTGAATTCTTAAAAGTGGAAACCAAAATTATGCGTGTGCCCGGCATTGAGATAAGCACAGAACATGAGGGCAATGAAGTGCATATTCTTGGCTATTTTGTTCCCATGGACTCTGCTGAGCTGAACCAACAACTCAAAGAACTTCAGCTTGCTCGTGAGAAACGCTTTCCCAAAATGGTGGAAAAGATGAGATCTCTCGGCTATGAGATTCCAGACGAATCAATTCAAGAAATATTGAAGGGAGTCACCTCGCCCGGCCGTCCACATCTTGCCAGAGTCCTGACTGAATTAGGTATCACATCATCCATTGATGATGCCTTTATGAGATTCCTTGCTACTGGTAGGCCTGCTTATGTAAAAAAGGCAAAAATGAGATCAATTGATGCAGTAAGACTATTGAAACAAGTGGGGGCAGTCCCTGTTCTTGCACATCCATTATTGATCAAGAACATTGACTTGCGGGAGTTTGTATCGGCTCTCGTTGACTCTGGTCTTATGGGTGTTGAAACCCACTATGCTTATCCGTTCTATCCGACTGAAGAAGATCATAAACGATTGTCTACTGCCATAAAGGGCCTTGATCTAATTGAAACTGGTGGTACTGACTTCCATGGCGATGATCATGAGGTCCAACTGGGGGATGTCGCTGTTTCTCTCTCAACAATTGAAGAGTTACGAGATGCGTCAAGATGAACTCGGAGAAAATGCTATTCTTTGTTGATGCAATGCTTGGGCATCTTGCCACCTGGTTGCGACTCTTGGGCTTTGATAGTCGATATGAACCAGATATAGAAGATGATGAGGTCTTAAGGATTGTTGAGGGTGAAAATAGGATCCTATTGACTTCGGATATGAAGTTACATGAAACTGCGATAGAACATGGTCTGCAGAGTATGTTGGTGCGGGGTGATGTTGACGAAGAGGTTGCCCTAGTCCTTCACAGGTTCCAGATTAAGCCCGTTGTTGACCCGAGCAGGGCAAGATGTTCAAAATGTAATGGCAAGCTTATCGAACTTCATGGCGCGGAAAAGGAGCGTGTGCGGTCTCTGGTGCATGAACGCACATTCAGCCACTATGATGTGTTTTGGTTATGTGAGAACTGCAAGGGCGTCTACTTTCAGGGAGGCTATTGGGCCAATATTCTGAAGTACATGAAACGGATAAGTGAACTAATACAGAACATGGAGACGTGAATATGTCATGCCTCTCTCACAGTGACTTCAATCTTTATCGGAATACATTTCTTTATCGACCTTGAAAGATGGCAGAACTTTTTCATGAGTTCAACGCAACGCTTTCCAGTTTCCAGTTCATCCTCTCCGACCACAACCTCTCCAGTCACCTCAATTCCAGTGATCTGATACCCCTCCTTATCAAACTTTGATGTAGCCCTTCCTTTAAGATTAAAAGATAAAAGTTCCATCTCAAACTTCCGCTGAAAGTCAAGGAATGTGTTGTTTAAGCATCCGAGTATTGATGCAAGGAACATCTCGTCAGGGCAGACTGCAGTACCGCCGCCTCCATAGGTGGTAGGTGTATCATAAACAATCTCTCTCTCATTACCGACAGTTGCGATTCCTCCAGTCTTTCCATCCCATTTTGATGTTGCACTATACTCAAGGGTTTCTGGATACTTTGACTTGATCTTCATTACTCCTCATCTGTCCAGCTATAATGCGACTTGAATAAAACTGCTGGGGTCGATGATATTCCACTTTACTCAGAATAACTGAATTGCCTACTGTTGCAAAAAGGAACATTGGATAACTCTCTGAGAATAAATATACAGAATATGATTTCACTCATGGTGAGAACATGCATTTAAAACTACCACGCTTGCAAAGATCATCAAAGAGAATGAGTGACCTCATTTCTAAGTCATCGATTTGGACATGACATGGAATTAACCTCCCCTTGAAACTGAATAAACCCGTCCGAAAAATATGGGCTTTTGATTTTGATGGTGTATTGGTTGATAGTTATTCATGCATGCCCCCAAATCTATAAACATATTGGAACTGAACTTGATATCAATGAAGAACTCAACCATTTTGTTTCTATGGCAATTCAATTAGAAGACTTCTACGATAATAGAACAATTTACAATCGTCTAACTTGGTGGCCACGCCTGTTCAATCAGTTTGTACCATCCGATGTTGATTTGGAGGTCTACCTAAAGAGATTCTGGGAATTACGCACAACCCTCTCAGAGATAAGAGATGGTGTCAAGTCATTTCTAAAACTCCTCAAATCATGCGATGTGATACTTGCTGTGATATGTGGAAATGATGGTCAGGTTGGCATGAAGAATCATAGGATTCAACAGAGTGGTCTTGCAGGAATGTTTAATGAAGTTCTGATTATTGGTGAAACGATCGAGTCGCGTAAACTTGCATTAGACATCTTAAAAGAAAAGTACTCAACATCATTCAAGGACATGACCATTGTAGAAGACAAGCCCGGACCAATAAACGAATATCAGAGTATAAGCACAGATATTGCCACAATTAGAGTCGATATACATTGCCCATTGACTAAGGCTTGGCTTGGGCCATCCTTACCAGATTACTCCTTTAACTCTATGAGCGAGCTATTATCAAGCCTTAAACCAATATGATTTAACCAATGATGTAATATGCAAGTCATAATGAAACGCATACATTTTGTACTGGTTGTTCTATTGATTCATCTAGCATCTCTTCCCATTACCTCTGCTCAAGAAAACCTCCCAGTGATAACAGTGAATTATCGAGAGTTGAAACTTGTTCCCGAAGACATTGCCCCACTAGTGAACAAATACGAGATATTCAATAATGAGTCAAGTCTTAAACGCATAATCCATAACAACAGCACACTCTTCTGGGAAGCACTTGGCCCCATTGACTCCAATTTGACCCACTCCACCTCTCTCAGCACTTTTGCCATTGTCCATATCAATCAATCTGGATTCTATCAGTATCTGGCAATGCTTACTGCAGATAACAAGTCACTAGTCCAACTTGCCATATTTCAACCTGACAATGAAAACGAATTTACATCCATTATAGAATCAGCAACTGACTTCTTCGCTCGCAATGATCATTATTGGGGTCTCTGTGAAGAGATTGTCGTGATTCCTGGCAGTATGGCAAATATGAATACGACCTATCTCTGGCGCTTGAGATTCCATCTAGTTGCTGAAGGTGAACGGTGGACATTGCTCTTGAATTCAACTGCCTCGATTGTGAGCAAATATTCAGAGGCGATTCCTTGCCAGTCATGCAGTGACCCATTTCCTGTGATACTTGGTTCATCTTTGCTGATTGCAATCGGTCTTGCGGTGACTCTTATTCTCTTTAGAAAGAAAGGTGAGCCAATCAACACATGATTTGGATTACTAATGAACCTCTCGAAATTGTTATAGTCTACTAATCATACTCCTAGCGATATGTGCGACACACTCATTGCTCTAAAGGACGCCACTGAGAATGGGATTACCATATTCGGAAAGAACAGCGATCGGCCTCCCAATGAGGCCCAGCTTGTCGAATATCATCCACGAGTCAGTCATGACTCTGATAGTCTTTTGAAATGCACTCACATCTCAATCCCCCAAGTCCGGGAGACCTATGCTGTGATAATATCTAGACCCTTTTGGATTTGGGGTGCTGAGATGGGCGCCAATGAACATGGCGTTGTTGTTGGTAATGAAGCCGTCTTCTCAAACGAAGAAGTTCCTGAAAATGGTCTTCTCGGAATGGATCTGCTCCGACTGGCTCTAGAGCGTTCCAAGAATGCTAATGAGGCGCTCGATGTCATTACCCGCCTTCTTGAAAGTCACGGACAGGGTGGCGTTTGCGAGTACAAAGGTGTCTTGATGTACCACAACAGTTTCATCATTGCTGACAAAGACACTGCTTGGGTGTTGGAAACCTCTGATAGGCGGTGGGTTGCAAAACGAGTCGAATCAGCATGGGCTATTTCCAATGGATATACAATCAGGAACTCTTGGGACAAGGCCTCACCTGATATTATCGAACATGCTATCGAGCAGGGATGGTATGACGAGTCCAATGAATTTGATTTTGCCCTAGCCTATGGAAATGAGGCAATGCGATATATCTCAAGATGTGATGATCGATTGAGTTACACAACAAGATTCTTGGAGGATAATAAGGGACAACTCACATTCTCAAAGATGTGTGAGGTTCTGAGAAGTCACCCTGAGGGATGGTCCCCGTGGAATCAAGAGGTCGCAGCTGTCTGTCAGCATGCAGGTCATGAGAATGCCTACGCATCAACCTGTTCCCAAATCTCTGAATTGGACATCAAAAGCACTCATTGGTTCACAGGAGCTTCGAGTCCCTGTATGAACCTCTTTTATCCCATCTCATTCGATAATCCCATCATCTATTCAGGCTTTGATGTTGGTGACGAGAAACACTCTATTGAATCTCATTGGTGGAAACGCGAAGTAGTGAGTCGAAAGATATCTATGGCATTTGCTGACTCTCTTCCCGCAGTTGCAAAACTTGTGAGTGACTATCAGCAACAAATCTACAACAAGTACCGCGAGAACAGGCTGGATGTTATTGCGGGCCTGTTTATAGAATTCGAGCAGAAGACAGAGGCGATTGCCAGCAAGAGCAAACCATCCAATGATATACCCTCAGAGTTTTTAGAGTACTGGAATGAGCGCAACTCTGAAGCTGGCCTTGATAAGGTCGTTTAATGAACGAAATCAATGATGATGATGCTCATGTTCATCATCTTCAGGGACTGAGAATGCAAAAAGCTTTGAATACACAACACCCCGCAGTCCAGAAACCTCTCTATTCAACTCCTCTATCTCATGACGAGTGCCCCTGATTGTCAGAACCTCAAGGCAATAGCTCTGCGACACATGTATGTGTGTGGTTGAGATAACAGTTGCTCTCGCCTGATGCTGCGCCCTGATGAGTTGGCTGATCAGCTTGGGCCTGTGCCCATATACGATGGTGAGTGTTGCAGCCATCTCTCCCTCTCCAGCATCCCACTCAGACTCCGTGATAAACAGACGCATTGCATCCCTAATTGCCTCAGACCTGCCAATATATCCCTTCTTCATGATAAGATCATCAAACTCACTTAGGAGGTCTTCTTGAACTGAAACTCCGAATCTTTTCAGACTCATAACACAACTCACATCCCGAGTGTCACGTTTTCCACAAACGTGCTACTTTATAAGTGGTGTGTTCCATGCCCATTTACACTTCAATAATGAGAGTGATATCATGCATGTACCTGATGGAGTCCTTCCGCTCTGGCTACAGATATTAATGCTAATCGTGAGCGGAGCATTTCTAATCTTCTCTCTGATAATGATCAACAAAAAACTCGATGAGCGTGTGGTACCATATATTGGAGTACTGGCGGCAGTGATATTCGCGGCGCAGTTTGTCAATTTTCCAGTTCCACCATATTCGAGTGGACACCTTATCGGTGCAACTCTACTTGCAATGATGGTTGGCCCCTGGGTTGGAATAATCATTATTGCACTTGTGCTGTTCATCCAAGCTCTCTATGGTGATGGCGGTCTCTTGATGTATGGACTGAACCTGTTCAATATGGGTGTGTTCTCATGTCTGTTTGCATGGACACTCGGTGTTCTGATATTCAAGACTGCAAGGAAGAAACTGAGCGAGAAATCGGCCCTACTCCTTTCAGCTGCAATCACTTCATATATTGTCACAGTCGCAGCAGCTTTTGTTCTTGGTCTGGAGTTAATGACAGAACCTGCATTTGGCTTTACTGCACTTGTGGCAATCACTTCAATTCATTCAATCATCGCAATTGGTGAGGCAATACTCACTGTTGTGATACTGGAGTACTTTGTGAGAGCCAAGCCAACTCTTATTGCACTTCTAAAGGGAAGCAAAACAAGGGATGCAGCAGATGTGCCTATCAAGCCTTTGAGCATTGATAGTGTTCAGGAGGGTTAAATGATGCGGCGCGAGGATATTGTCAAATTTGTGGTTCCCACTATTGTGATAATTGTCGTCATCCTGTCCATTGTGATTCTTGGAGGTCTTGCATCCAGTAATCCCGATGGCTTTGAATGGGCGTTCTTTGAGTTTGCAAATGTGTCTGAGCCAGAGTCTGGCTTTGAAGGAATGTGGGCTTTTCTGGGTGAAGGCCCCATGGTAGAACTTTTCACTGGTGTGATTGGAGTTCTTTTGGTCTTCGTGCTAGGCCTGATTCTCTTCAAAGCCACCGCGAGGAAAGAGTAAATGAGTGAAATGAGATGAGCAAATTCCTGTTGCCCTTTTCTGAGGGTAGAACATCGAGGAGCCTATTCTCATCTACAGGAATGCTCGTTTCCTCCTTTTTCCTTGCAGCCTTTGTTTCAATTCAGAACTCCCTGATCTATGTGCTATTCATACTGGGCATTGTGGTGATGGGTGGAATCGTGGCACGAACACGCTGGGGCACTGTGTTATCATTGATCTCAAAGATTGAAGTGATAATCCTTGCATGGCTGCTGATTATCCCACTCATCTATGGCACCACTGTTCTGTTTCAAATATCCCTTCCTTGGGGCACACTCCCAGTCTTTCAGGAGGGTGTTGAGCGCGGCCTTCTACTTGCCTTGAGAATGATCACAATAATCCTCATCTTCATCACAACCCTTTCACATATGACCCTCTCAGAGTTCATTGGTGCCCTTAAGACCTTGCAGGTACCAACTGCAATGCTTGGTTCTCTGCTCATCATGCTAAGGTTCATTCCTCTGTTTATGGAGGAGCGCTCTCAGATGCACAATGCCCAGATTCTTCGTGGCTATGACCTTGGGAATCGCTGGCAAAAGATACGCTCCCTTGGAAACCTAGTTGGGACTACAATTGATAGAGCGTTTGATCGTAGCATTGTGGTATATGAGGCAATGGCGCTGCGCGGTTTTGGAAAAGGCTCGATGATCTCCGAAACTGGGGTGAAACGAAGTGATGCGATTCTTCTGGTACTTCTAGCTGTATTGGTGTTAAGCATGTTATTCTTAATCCCGCATTTGGAGTTGATAATAATATGACCTGCGCAATTGATGTCAGTCATGTGTTCTTCAGCTATGATGACTTTAGAATGGAAGACGTGAGCCTGCAGCTTCACATTGGCGAGCAGAAGGTACTTGTTGGGCTGAACGGGTCTGGAAAGACAACACTGTTCAAGCTGATTCTCGGACTTTTAGAGCCTACATCTGGTTCTATTCATGTGTTTGAGAGAGAGGTCACTCATGAGAATCTCTGGGAGATCCGTCAGGACATTGGCTTTCTGTTTCAGAACCCAAATGACCAACTCTTTGCCCCAACCGTCTGGGAGGATGTGTCATTCGGTCCGCGAAATCTGGGACTCTCCAAGTCTGAGATTGATGAGAGGGTCAGATGGGCACTAGAGATTGTTGACATGATAGGGTATGAAGAGCGCCCCGTCAATCAGTTGAGTCATGGACAGGCAAAGAGAATAGCTCTGGCCGGAATCATCGCCATGCGGCCAAGCATTCTCATTCTTGATGAGCCCTTCACTGGATTTGACTTCAAGATGGTTTCCAATATGATTGAGATAATCAATAAGATGAGACAAGATGGTGTTACAATTCTCTATACCACCCATAACAGGTTCTTTATTGAGAACTGGTCAGATTCGGTGGCTGTGATTGAAAATGGTCGAATTGTTTATGATGGCTCTACCAAAGAGGCCATGGATCAGAAAATTGTGAAAGATAACATTGGTGATTGGAGCGGCTTGAAACATCTGATTAGATCATTCAATGAGGGAATTCGCTGACAGTCGTAAGCATCGACTCCTTTGCCCAGAATTGAATTATGAATCTTAACATTTCAGAGAAAAAACCAGAATACTCTTTAGCACCCGCACGACTTCTACTAAAGTGATTACTTATGTAAATAGCTACACCACAGGCAACTCAACGTCCTTTTGAGGTGACTATTGCAATTTTCCTATTGATTGCAAATGCACTGACTGGACTATTTGTGGCAGGCGTTGGACTTGCAGTCTGGGAAGACGCCTTGTCTGCAGTTGGAATTGTTATAGCTGCACTTGCACTCTGGGCCGCTCTTGGTATGATGCGCGATGACCCTTCGGCATGGAATTTTGCCATCTTCCTAAACATCCTTGGTATTCCACTGTACGCCCTTTCATTTCTTGCATTTGAAGGAATTATCCTGTGCGTCATCACTCTAGTCTACTTGAATCTTCCACAGGTCAAACAACACTTTACTAGATAGGTCATTAAATGCAGAGCTGAGGTTTCTATGTCAATTGCATTATGTGATTGAAGTTATGTTTCACTCCTTCACGAGGTTTCTTTTTGAAAAACACAATATTGAGTGAAGGTGATCAGGCGCCTGACTTCTGCCTTTCTGACAGCAATGGTGAAGAAACCTGCCTGAAGGACATCAGAGGAAAGTATGTCGTGCTCTATTTTTATCCAAAGGACAAGACTCCAGGCTGTACTATGGAGGCCAAGGACTTTACCAACCTTAAGCCACAATTCGAGAAGAAGAACACTATCATTCTTGGTGTCAGCAAGGACAGCCTCTGGTCGCACCAGAACTTCATCGAGGCGAAGAAGCTTAAAATCATGCTTCTCTCGGATAAAGAAACCACCATACAACAGATGTACGGTGTCTGGGGCAAAAAGAAGTTCATGGTTCGTGAGTATATGAGCAGTGTAAAAGCGACTTTTATTATTAATCTTGATTGGAAAATAGTGAGGTCTGGGATGGCGTGAAAGTTCGCAGTCATACTAATGAAGTGTTTACCATCATTGATCGTCTGAACTGAGAAGTAAACTTCAGCTTCGAGCTTTCCATCATCACCTATAGATAAATGACTCATGGAAAGAGATATTAATTTCTTGAGAACCAGACCTCTAGTCAACACATATGGCATCTATATAGCGGAGGTTGCCAAGCCAGGTCAAAGGCGCAGGGTTCAGGTCCCTGTCTCGTAGGAGTTCGCGAGTTCAAATCTCGCCCTCCGCACCATCTCTCTTTTTACATTCGGTTCTGGGCATAAGAAACATTGTTTCGATTTTCTCAATACCTTCGGTGTGCTCCAATTTTCCGGTGATGAGTTGTGTTAGTTCATTCATGTCTGCAACTCTTACCAGAATTAGGAAGTTGGCCGGACCTGTGGTCCAGAATATATCATGGACCTGCGGGATCTTTTTAAGACGAGAATAGACTGACTCTGAGAATCCTGTTTTACACGTGAGCATGATGATGACCTGAATACTATAACCCAGTTTATAATAATCAAGAGAGATTGTAAATTTCTTGATCACTCCTATCTCCTTGAGCCGAAGGATGCGATTTCGGATAGAACTTGGGCTAAGCGAAACTTCCCTTGCAATCTTTCTGAGTGAACTCTCAGCATCATTAAGAAGAATCTCGATAATTTTTCTGTCCTTTGAATCAATCTTCTTTTCTGAGCCCACCGATATCTCCAGATGGACTTTCGTTCAGGCAAGTGATAAATTGTTTGGCTTGGGCTCATAAGGGGGCTTATTCCCCGCTCTTTACACGAACGATGACTTTTCTACCCATGACCTCCCATACCTCAACTGTTGCATTCAGCTCGATCTTGGATGCAATCTCCTCATCAGCAGGCTTGGGGACATCATAGGTCTCGTATGTTTCAGAATCCATCAGGCTGAGGTTATCATCCATCACAGCAATAATTGTGGCACTTCTCTTATCGATGACCGGCACATCGACCATTCTGTCAGCAGGCATGATCACATTGCGTTTTCTGCCAGTAAAGAACCCAATTGCGGTTATATTGGCCTTTGCAGCCCCATGCTTTCCTGGCTTTGACTTTTCAATGCTAACGACTTTACAAGGCTCGTCTTCAATTATGAAATAGCTACCCGGTTTCAGTGTCTTAACAACTGTCTTCTTGATGCTCAATTATATCACCAGTATTCTACTTGTTGCAGACTTGCTCCTGCAAACAGGAACCGACTTAAAGATATACTTTTTGAAAAACAACATCACAATATCTAAAACATAGTATTTCTCTTCAACAGATGTATAACCTCCTTATATCTGGATGTGTCCGTAAGGTGATCGAGGACAACCCTACAATCCTGAGCGACAAACGAAGAGTGGGTCTGGTATGTAGACTCGGCCGTACAGAGATAGAAAAGATTGCTGACCGGATTGCGGGCTTTCTTTTGGACAATGACATTGAAGTGATTGTCGACTCGGGATCATGCAACCTCCTGCACTCGAGGGCTGAATCCACCAACATTGAAGACTTTGATGTTGATTTTGTAATAACCATCGGCGGCGACGGCACGATTCTCTACACATTGTCCAAACTGAAGAATCGAGAAACGCCTCTCTTCTGTGTTAACAGGGGGACTGTGGGCTTTCTCACTGAGAGTAGTACAACCACTGCAATCAGCGCATTGAAGCGAATTATCGCCAATGACTGCATTATTGTGAGAAATGTTAATCTTGCCTCTGGGGTTGGCGATAGGACCTTTGAGGACGCCCTGAATGAGGTCTATGTGGTGTCTAGAGTCCCGGGTCGCCTTCTCACATTTCGAGTCTATATCGATGGTGTAAGAGTTGATTTTGGGCGTGCCGACGGTGCAATGGTCGCAACGCCCTGCGGCTCTTCTGCTTATGCTCTTGCTGCAGGGGGCTCTATTCTTGCTCCTGATGTGAAGGGCCTGATCTTTGTTCCTGTATGTCCCCCACGGTTCGAACTGAAATCACTGGTCATCCCAGACACAAGTGTCGTTGAGCTGGAGCTTGTCAAGCCGGATGCTCCCGGTCTTGCTGTTGTCGATGGTCAGACTCACCATCCCGTTGAACCCAGAGAGATCGTATGGATGCGAAAAGCTGAAGGGGTGACACGATTCATACGTCTATATGACAACTACTGGGATCGCATCAACACACGACTTATACCCAGAACTCTGTAGGGATATTTATGAAACATCTTTTTGTTGTCGATGCTGGAGTTCTGTTTTCGAACTGGCCCGATAAGAACCCTGAATATAATTTACTGACAACTGAGAATATCATGGATGAAATTCATAATCGTCCCAGTAGGTCAAGAGCGGAGACCCTGATCAGTATTGGACGTCTTAAGACTGACTTACCCTCCTCCCAGAGCATCAAGAGGACCAAGACAGCGGCCAAAGAAACAGGAGACATCACGGTTCTTTCAGCCAATGACATAGAACTGATTGCCATTGCTCTTGATAATGTTGAACAAGACCAACAGGTCATTGTGGTTTCAACGGACATTGCAGTGCTCAACACTGCAAGCCATCTGGGACTTGGAATTTTAGATCCCGCTGACAGAATGAGGGATCGCAGACGCTGGGGCCTTGTTTGTCCAGCATGCGGACATATTGAAACCATGCCCCCCGAATCCTTGGAGTGCCCTGTGTGTGGTACACTGATGCATAGAAGAGTTCGCAATAGGCGCCAACTCAGGAAGTAATACCAATGTAATACTCCTAGTTATTTGTTGAGATTGAGATAGCTTTTTGTCGAGGAAGATAAGGATGAATGATGGGCCTCTTTCCCCAACAATCGATCGCGATATTGAAGATATCAAGGCACAGGTGAAACGGGAGATTGAAACAATCAGAAACTTCTGCGACTCCTTCAGCTATAGAAATAGTCCTCCTGGCTGGAATATTCCCTTTGAACTTCACCGGCTTCGCAGAGCCCTAAGAATTCATTATTTGGCCCTGAAGATAAGAAACTCATCCCCCTCCAGTAAGGTTGCACCGCCTTTATCATGGGACATTGAAACAAGTCGTTTCTAACTACTCACCAACCAGCATCACATGGATAGTCCTCATTCTTGGCTTATTGTCAAAATCAACAAAGGTGACCTGCTGCCAAGTGCCCAGTGTGAGTTCTCCATTTACAAATGGGATTGTGAGACTGGGTCCAATAATTGAGGCCCTTATATGGGAATGACCGTTTCCATCATGCCACCTGAGATGGTGCTCGTAAGTTGTGCCCCGCGGTGCAATGCGCTCCATTGCGTCCGGGAAGTCCTTTAGAAGCCCCTCTTCATACTCGATTGTGATAATCGATCCCGTGGAACCCTGACAGAAAACAGTACAGACTCCCGAACTCATTCCACTCTTACTGATGATGTCTTCAACCCTCTCAGTGATATCTATCATATCACAGTCCCCTCTTGTCTGAATCTGAATTTTTGCATGATGGGTTGTCATTGCTCTGCCCACCTCATTCAATCATAGATTCTGGAGTGGCAAATTGAAAATAATACTATTGGAATATACCAAGTTCACAGAATTCATCAAAAGAATTAACTTAAATCGGACATGTGGTGTTGAATCAAAGGATGATGATTAATAATGCCAAAACTTGAGTATCTAATGATTTATACCACGGCGGGACTTCCTATTTATAGTAAGTGTTATGGGACCTTCTGTAAGGCTGCTTTTGCAAACCCTGAATTATTAACAGGACTTCTTTCTGCTATTGAAACAATTCCCCCAACACTGTCTGAGGGTCTGTTTCTTCAAGCTGTTAAAATGGGATCCACTGATATGCGATTCTCTAAGACTTTTCCCGGCAATCATACTATTGTAGTGGGCCTAAGTGCTGATGTTCCTGAAATGGCTGATGTAGTATTCGAGGCTGTAAATAAAGCTCTCCAGACAGAGCCATTCAAATCAATTGACTGGTCTTTGATAACTGGAGAGGACACCAAAAAGCTAGAGGCTTACCTGATCAATAAGGTCCTGCCAGAGGCGCTACATGATTATGGAGGGTTCAAGGACGAATGTCCTCTTGGTGATCAATGCCCATTACACACTGTTGGTCCCACTTCAACCAGACAGAAGATATGGGGTGTCTTTCGCGAAAAATATCGAATGCTCAGGGAGAAAATGGCTGGTCATATGTAAGATTATCTGGGAAACCAACACTAGGTTCTCACCATTTTTCTGCACGCACTCGTTTTGACTGCGCAATGAGGGCGCGTATTTGGTCATGTTTGTCCAAAAGGTCCTCTTCATTCTCTTGATACAACATCAGGGCTCCGATGTGATTGCCCTTATTGAGATGATGTGCAATCGATGCCAGCACGATGTTAGCATCATCTCGTGTCATCATTGCCACTCGATCAAGACTCTTCAAGATACTATGAATTTCATCCTCTCTATCTGGATAATAGAGAAACAGAGTTTCAAAAAGAGTGAATAGGTCTCCAAAGGAATCATTGACCTCGTTCATCTCTTCAAACTTCTTTGCAGACTCGCCAAGGAGCCTAATTGCCCTGTCAATCATCTCAAGCCTCTCAGTCTTTAATGCTTCTTGGGCCGCGGTTCGTGTCCAGAGGACCGACAGTTCATCCACTCCGATTTCCTTGTAGAACTCTGCAGCCTTAATTGCATAATCACTTGCCTGCTGATACAGTTCTGGAGTCCTTGACATGTCTCCGAGTCTTTCTGCACAAGATGCAGCCTTACTGTAATACTTGGACGCCTCATCAAACTGCTGTGCTTCTATCATCTCCTCAGCGAGTTCAACATAGATATCAACAGCCTGCTCCAGATATCTCTTTGCTTCCTCCTCTCTTCCAGCTTCAAGCAGCACATCATACACTTCTTCTAACGATAGGGCATGAAGTTCCTTGTTGCCCTCCCTCTTCTCTTTCTCTGCTTGAGAGAGAAAATAATCAATCACTTCTTGGTACACCTGATTTGCTTCATCAGTTCTCCCCCATTCCTTTAGTGACATTGCCATGTATCGCAAATACATTTTTTCAGACTCGATGTCACCCTCTTTTGCAGACTTGTTAGCCAACTGTTCAAAGAGTTCGCTGGCCCTCTTATACGCCCACTTAGATTTGACATTGCTAAGTTCTTTGAACAAGGCACCTGCTTTCATAAGAAGTGGAGCAATTACCTCTGGTTTTCCCTCCATCTTCAGGTATGACTCGGCTGCAAGAACCATTGCCTTTCTCCGTGCTGACGTGTTTCTCTCAAGTTTGTATGCCTCCTGTGCAGCATCATAGATGTTGCCTGCCTTCTCATACAGCCCGGCTTGAGTATAGAGCTCTCCAGCCTCCATCATGATTCTTGGTGCTTCTGGGGCTTCCCCTTTTGTCTGCATGATCTGTGCAGCTTCAGCCAAAGCATTTCCCGCAGAAAGGAGATCTCCTTCCTCCTTGGCTCGTTGTGACCACCTGAATGCAAGCTTTATGGCCCTTTCATATATTCTCTCGCCCAGCTCATCATCACCAATTGTGAAGTACAACCGCCCGACTTTTTTCAGAAGCGAGATTGCCTCGTCGAAATCGCCCTCCTCCTCTCGAAGATCAGCTAGTTTTTCAAGTGCATCAATGGCCTTTATCTGCAGTGCAGTCTTCTCCTCCTCTGAACTTGCAAAGTCTACTGCTCTGAACAGAAAGTTTGCCGCAGTCTTGTATTCCGTGGCGATATTTGCAATCTCCGCCGCCATCTTGTTTATTCTCACAATCTGTCTATTATTTTCGGGGTTTGATCCAAGTCTGACAAACATAAGAGTTGCATTCTCAAGTGCCTCAAAACACTCGTCTGCCCTGTATGAATCCCTATATAGCATTGCAGCCTCTTCGTAATACTTGGCAGCCTCTTGATAGTTTCCTTCATTAGCCAAAGAACTTGCAATCTCGTTGATCATTGATGCTGCCTTGTGCTTTTCGCCTCTATTTGCAAGTTTTCTTGCTGTTTCTAACTTGGCTTCATAATTGCTCAAAGGGCAGCCTCCAATTGCTCAAAACATATGCTAGCCTCAGGTAATCACCATTTTTAATTCAATTGGTGTCAATCGCATTCTACTTGGTCAGCTTTAAGTAGGCATGCTTGGTTTCTTAACATTGAGTATGACATGCACGAGATAGACATTAATCAAGTCAATTCATTAAACTACGATGCAATCATTGCAGGCTCGGGAGCTGGTGGTCTACTCACTGCTCTTGCACTATCAGCGGCGGGCAAACGAGTCTTGGTTGTTGAGAAGAAAGACTATCTTGGTGGAGTATGGCACGGCTATAATGTCAATGGATACAGAGTGGATCAAGGACTGCATGTCATCACACGGATAACTCGTGGGGCATTTGTACGTTTTCTTACAACTTTCCTTGACCCTCCCCCCCATTTTGTCCTGCATGAGGGTTGGTACTTTCGTGTACATGATAGAGTTGGGACAATTCCTACCAGCATAGGCGGTACTCTCAGGTGGCCTTTAACGGGTATGCGTGGGCGTCTTGGTCTCCTCAAGATTGGTGCAAAGATCAAGATGATGAAGCTCGAAGAGATGAAGAAGTACAAGGATATCACATTTTATGACTTCATGGTTTCGCGAGGTGCTACAAATCAAGTCATGCTTGATGTCATGCAGAGTGCAATATACATGGCTGCAGGAGTTCCAATCACCGAAGCCTCTGCTTATGAGTCTCTGAGAACTCTGAAGGACACTGACAAGGAAGAACCAAAACTTCACTCAATCAAAAAGATGTTATTCGGCTCTGATGAATACGATGAAGGATATGTGATTGGTGGAATGAGTGGTCTTGTAGAGAGAGTCGTAGATGCCATAAATGGGGACTACATCTTGAATGCGCCTGTTGAACGAATCACGGAGGAGAATGGCAAAATACACTCCCTTGTTGTAAATGGTGTTGAGATCGAGCATGATACTGTGATAAGCAACATTCCCCTCTGGTCAATGCCTAATATTGTAAGTTCTGACAACCGTGATGTAAACGAGTTCTTTGAAAGATGGAGCCGCATGAAGATAACCAAAGGAGTGACACTCTGGCTGGGCCTTGATAAGATAGTCCTTGGTGATAAAAAGAATCGGGTTCTTGTACACCCCCCACCCAATAGATGGATAGTTTCAATCTCAAGCTTTGATCCTTCTGCGGCTCCTCCAGGAAAGGAGCTTATTGGAATCGCTACCCTTCGTGATGAGAGCCAGTCTCTTGAAGAGCAAGTCGAGACCATCAAGTCCAATGGGTTCGAAAAATACTACAGCGAAGTCCTTAATCATATTGAGATGGAACATGTTCAGAGCTCTTACGCCACTCGTGCTGCATTGATTCCCGGACAGACCGATCTCGACAGGCCTGGACCTCTGACTCCAATCGATGGGCTGTTCATTGTAGGCACTGACACTGCAGGATCTGGAGTGGGTCTCCAGCAGGCATCGAATTCTGCTGAGGGTGTTATTCATGCATTGAATGACTACTGGAATCTTAGCAATGTTCTATGAATGCCTAACAAACCAAAACAAGTTGACCTGATTGTGAAAACATCTCTTTAGATATATTCCAGTGCAACCCGTAATCCTTCATGAGAAAGAGAATAAGATGGACCATGCGACTCCATTAAAAGGCCATTGTTTGTCAGACGTTTCAGTCGTTTCTTCAGACCTCTCTTATTATTTATATGACAAAAGCCTGCAATAGAATCAATGCGCCGATGACTCTTGCCATTTTTTCTGAAACATACAAACAAGAATCTGGATGTCTTCATTTGATAATTGCATGATGCGTATTCGTTAAATCTACATAAAAATACTGTGCATTATAGTCAATATATAATGCTATTTATCCAAATAATGAATATGATATCGATAATATGTAACTTTTGTATATAAATAAACCACAATAGTAGACAATAGTATCAAATGATGGATAGAACCACGATCAAATTTGAACAATCATAGAAATAAAATCATTAAATTTGATAATGCTGAGGAATGTTAATGAAAAAAAAGAAACGCACTTCATTTGAAGATGCCTTTGACTTGGTTATTAAAAATTTGAAAATAAATGTTCCAATGACAATTAGTGAGATTGCATCAAATTCAAATCTTAGCTGGTTAGTTGTTGATAAAGTAATAAGAGTTGTAATGAATATTCAAGACTTTATCTATGGACATAAAATTGTTGTATTAATTGGAAAGAGAAGTAAGATTATCCTACTTGAATTGAGGGTTGATATGACCCATCTTCCCTCTACCGTACGTGAGTGGTTCATTGAAGAGAAGTTTTTCAAGGGTCCAGAAAAGAAGCATTATAACACAGAAGAAATCAAGTCAATTCTTAATGTGGAGAATAACACGAATAAAAGGATACATTTTGAAGATGCCATTAACCTAATGTTGGAAGCCCTTAAACTTGAGGATGAGCTTTCAGTTCTTGAACTCTCAAGACGTACTGGACTCAACAGGAGAACTGTTGATAGGACTTTAAATTTCGCTCTTAGATTCCAAGATATGATTGCGAAATATTTTGTGAGATTACATGAGGGAAAAATAGTTCTGATAAATCGCCCCGATCTGTACTCACTAGATGAATCAAGGATGAAACTTCTTCTTGCAAAGATGTATGATATCGCACTTCATAAGAAACTGTCCACAGACAAAGAGCGAACTCTGTTTCAAATTGCATGATATTTAATGTCATATGTCCTTTTCACTCGGTCAGATTGAATAATAAACTTCAGTCCGTTAACATGCACTCTATGAAACCCCAAACCATCATCAAATCTTACTTCTTTCGTGCTTTGATTGAGAATAGGAATGGAATCGTTCTTTTCTTTTCTGGCAGCCACCATTTCCCCTTCTCATACTCTCTCATGAAAGGTAGGGATCTATAGCAGCTATATGGAAACTCGTTGAATGACTCTATTACAAGTCCAGCTCCTATCAGTGAATTAATTATATCAGAAACTGAATGTGGCCACTCATATGACTTGAGAGATATATCCAGAAACCTATCAGTGTAGCTCTCCTGTCCCTCAAACTCCAATGGCCTGTCAACCTCGAAGTATGGATCTCTCACTTTTAGCACATAATCCTCACAGTCATCATCGAAGATATATGAAAAGGGATGTATCTCGCGGATATAGAACGATCCTCCTGATCTCAGGTGGCTGGCAATGATGTTGGCCCATGCCCTAAGGTCATGTAACCAATTAATCACACCATCTGAAGTGAAGACTAAGTCAAACTCTTCAGCAAGAACATCATCGAGTGCATAAACATCCGAGCAAATGAATCGAGCTTCAATCTGGGCCTTTTTTGCAAGTTCGCGTGCCAATTCTATTGCCCTCTCTGAGAAGTCTACGCCAGTCACATCAGCACCTAGTCTTGCCCATGAGAGTGTATCAAGACCGAAGTGGCACATCAGATGTAACATTGACTTTCCTCGTACATCTCCAACTTCTTTGATGATGACATCATCCAACGTGTTACCTCCCTGCAAGAATTCATTCACATCATAATGCTTTGAGCTCTTATGCACTTCTACCAGATGATCCCATCGTTTTTTATTCTCTTCATAATACTCTCTCAAAATTTCACACCTTCAACGAATTGAATTCGTCAGTTTTTTGATTACTCTCTCTATTAATGCATCAAGTCTATCCGCACACTTGCGATAGAATTCCAAATCATGTCCATAACAATCCATTATATTCCCCTCCTCTCCAGCAAACTCGGCCAATATGAATACTCTTCCAAAAAGATCTCTTCTTGTTTCACGGTTCATCATCAATATTTTCTCACGATGCCTCTGACCCATGGTGAGTATAATATCAACAGAGTCAAGTAGTTTAGGCGTGACCTTTTTGGCCTTGTGATCTCTAACGATGATGCCTCTCTCTTGTAGGGCCTTCACAGCATACTCTTCAGGTGTATCACCCTCAATGGCGTCGACTCCTGCTGATATGGCTTTAAGAGATTTGCCTCGGGCATCGGTGTGTTCTCTTATGATGTGATTGAATATGTTCTCGGCCATCAGGCTTCTTCCTGTGTTTCCAGTACATACAAACAAGACTCTCATGCTTCGACCTCATGAATGACTAATGCTGGCAATATATCCAATTGAATTTTCTCACTCATTATAATCTGGTGTTATCGAAAATGTTTTCTCTAACTGTTATCCCAATCTGCTTGACCTCTTGAGAATATTCAGAAGTGAAATGACATGGCCTTAATAGAAATTCGCTGGCACGGACGTGGCGGACAAGGTGGCGTGACATCAGCAGAGCTGTTGGCAAAGGCTGCCCATTATGACGGATACAAGGGAGTACAGGCATTTCCCTACTTTGGTGCGGAGAGAAGAGGGGCTCCTGTGAAAGCCTTCACTCGCATCTCTGATAGGGACATTAATGTGCGAAGTCAGATTTACACTCCTGACATCGTGGCTGTCTTGGATCCTACTATCATTGACCTGATAGATGTCACTGAGGGACTGAAAGAGGATGGAAAGGTAATAATCAACACTCCCAAATCCGCGAGCGAGATAGATCTCCCCCGTGGCCATATATATACCTACGATGGCACTGGTATCGCCCTTAAGCATGGTCTCCTTGTTGCAGGCCTGCCCGTTGTGAACACCACCATGCTCGGAGCCTTTGCAAAGGCCACAGGGCTGGTAAAGATTGAAACAGTTCAAAAAGTCATCATGGAGAAATGGGCAGGAAAAATAGGTGAGAAGAACGCTGCAGGTGCTAAAGAGGCATATGAAACCTGCAGCGACTAAGATGAATCTTATGCATACATTCTCTGATATGCAGTTGGATCCCTGGGGGCGCTTGGCTGGCTCCTCCGGATACCCTCAACCTGCTGTGCCATCTCCTCCAGTTTCTTTCTGATCTCTTCTGCACTCTTTTCCAGTTGAGTAGTGTCAACGTTGACCCTATATAATCTGTTAAGAGCGTGAAGCAGACTGACTGCTCCCTCTGGGTCTGGCACAACAGCAATTGCAGGAGTAAGGAGCGCAAACCCAACCATATCTCTACACAGTGTTTCAGCCAGAATCGATCCGGCTATCCCCGTGATTATGCCTTTCTGAAGGATCTGCAATTCTTCATCATTCTTCAGTTCTTCAACTTTCTCTTCTTCCGCTGCAAAAAGGACCTTTCTTTGAGTTGGAATTCCTTGTACAGGAATACCATCAAGAATGACAGTTTCCTTGACACCGATGCTGGATGCCCAGTCAAGTAGTGCTGAACTCACATAATATAGACCATTCTCGGACACAGGTAACTCACCTGTGACAACAATCAGGTTGTTTTCAGATTTTCCATAGATTCTGAATGGGTGTCGAAGTCGTCCATCCATGAACACGGCTGCTGAAGGGATGAATCTCGATCTTATGTGTGCTATTTCATCCATCTCAAACTGCTCAATGATCGTGTTAGCAGCAATTGTGCCCACCAGGCCTGCTGATGGGAAGCAACACACAAGAAGCGGGTTGTCCAGCTCAATCTCCTTTGTCTGAACAACCTTCGCTTCAGGAGCACCTAGAATCCTTGGTTCACACTCTTCGCTCATTTCCTTAAGACCCCATTTGAATTAGGTCTTCTGCAAATATTAAATTTCACCTATAGTGGTTCCATATGGACTATCACATCAGAAACATCTGGAATACTCTTCTTGATGAGGACTTCAATCTGGTCTGCAATCTTGTGGCTCTCTCGCAAAGATATGGAGCCCTCAATTTTACAGTCCAAGCTCACTATGATGCCAAGCTCATCACTTGTAACTATCACATTATGGCAATTTGTTGCAGGCGACTGTTCTTCAACAATCCTTCGAACGACATCCACCAAATCTGTGTGATTCTCGGTGATGTCTTCTGCCAGAATGTCATTAGCCACTGACTCAAGATGAAACCTGATCTGTCTGACTTCGCTAACTCTCTCTCTGACCTGTTTCTCAAGTAGTCTTGACACCTCATGAGCATGTTCGAGTGTGAACCTGTCATCAAGTTCTATATCTGCCGCAATATGGACACCATTAGGCAATATCATAATCTTGGCATTGTGCATTCCAATCACATCGGGGTTTGATGAGACAATGCTCTTCAACTCTTCATACACACTTCTATCAACATGCTCAATATTGTCATTCTCTCTGGGAATCATTTGCACAACAACATCAACATTCTGTTCAATGTTTGACAACTCACCTTCAATACGTGTGGCAATTCTTGAGGCCTCTGTCATGTCAAGGTTATCATTCACAACCGCCACAACATCAATGAATATCTCGGGTCCACTTGTTCTGCATCTGACTCTCTTACAATCCAATACCCCTGGAATTTGCATGCAGATGTTTCTGACTCTCTGCTGAATTCCTGGTGGCGCTGTATCTACCAATGCATCATAGGATCTCCTACCCAGCCTATATGAAATCACAATAATGACAATTGCCACTCCGATTGCTGCAATGGGGTCTGCTATTGGAATTCCAATCCAAACAAATGCAAGTCCAATAATGACCACACCTGAACTTATCATATCTGTATGGAAATGTAATGCATCAGCCTCAAGTGCCTGACTACCATGCTCTTCGGCAACTGAGTAGAGCTTCTTACTTCTCTCATAATCGACTATCAGACTGAATACCATGACGAGGATTCCAATTAATGATGGCTCCATCACAACTCCAGACTCTATTCGATGAATCGCCTCGCTGACTATCCATATTGATGTTATCCAGAGAATAATGGTTTCAACAAGTGCCGCGAAGTTCTCCACTTTTCCATGCCCATATGGATGATCTTGGTCAGGTCCCTCAGAAGCCCTCCTGACTGCCACATATGTAATCCCAGCTGCTGACAGGTCCAGACCACTGTGCAGAGCTTCTGAAATGATACCCAACGACCCTGTGACAACACCAATAACCAATTTAGTCAAGGTCAATGCAATCGCTGCAAACACAGAGAGCAATGCAGCCCTCTTGACTTCCTTTCTGCCCGCTTGGTAGTCTGTCATTGTGAATCCCTACGAATTCGGATGAAGTCACTTATTAAGCATTTTACAGAGACCTATTCATGTTTAGTCACTGGTGACCAAAATGAAGATGCGCACTGGCAGGATTATGCCTCCTCCCATATCTAAACTGAATGAAGCAGCACGGCAGTTCATTGGTTCTGCCCGATTCATTAACCTTGGTCAGGGAATGCCCGGTCATATTCCTCCTCAGACATCACTCGACTCGCTTGCTGACATGCTCTCTCATCCTACAATTCACAGATATACATCCGACCCCGGTCTTATTGAGTTGAGGGAAGAACTGTCGTTATTTCTACGGCGCATGTTTAATATCATAGCTGACCCTTTGACTGAAGTTATCATCACTGCTGGAGGGAATAATGCGTTTTCAGGGGTAGCCCTGACTCTGCTTGGGCCAGGTGATAACATAGTGATGCCATCCCCGTTCTATTTCAATTTTGCAATGGCAGCACAACTCTGTGGCGCAGAAGTTAGAACAACTCCTGTTGATGAGAGGTTTCAACCTGTTCCTGAAAGAATAATAGATGCCATTGATGAAAACACGAGGGCCGTGTTACTGGTCACTCCCAACAATCCTACTGGTGCTGTTTACGAAAGGTCAATTATTGACACAATTGTTGATACTTGCATTGATCATGACATAGCACTAATCTCTGATGAGACCTATGCCCAGATGGTGTTTGATCACAAACAACACTACAGTCCCCGGTCTCGAAAAGATGCCCGCGACAATGTCATTACCATTGGCAGTTTTTCAAAGAACTTTGGAATGTCTGGCTGGCGCATTGGCTATGTCATTGGACCCGAGGACTTCATGGATGAATTGTTAAAGATACAAGACAGCTTTGTGATCTGTGCTCCCACTGCAAGTCAGATTCTCGCATTGGACATTCTCAAGAACTCTATGGACCATGTCCAATTGGAGATTGAAAGGATCAGCCATTTGAGAGAGCTGGCTTATGTCAGGATAAAGGAGATTGATGCCCTTGAAACATTCCGCACCGCTGGGACATTCTATATCTTCCCAAGAGTCAAGGACTGTGAAGACTCAAACACACTCGTTCTCGACCTTCTTATCTCTACTGAGATTCTGGTCTTGCCAGGACGCATATTTGGCGAACAGGGCGAGGGACACATCCGCATATCGTTTGGACCACTTACCCCCGATGCAGTTGATGAGGCCTTTGACAGGCTGAAGAGGTTCTTTGATCACAGGTCCTGATACTGTTCCCATTCCCATCCTGTCACTGCTGACTTGAGGTACTGATCCCATTCCCTCTGCTTAATGCTTACAAATGTATCAACAATTGCCTTACCAAGATGTTCAACAATTACTTTGTCCTGCTGCAAGCATTTCAGTGCTTCTCCAAGGTTGGATGGAAGCATTTGTATTCCAAGCGTCGCTCTCTCATCATCGGTCAATCTGAAGACATCAGACTTGATAGGTCTTGGTGGAGACAATTCCTTATCAATACCATCCATGCCAGCAGCTATGATTGCAGTGAATAGTAGATATGGATTGGCCATTGCATCTGGCGATCTAAATTCTATGGCCGCCTTCCGAGGCTCCGTGAACAATGGGACCCTGATTAGTGCTGTACGGTTCATTGGCCCCCAGGATATGAACACAGGTGCCTCATTGTGTGGAACAAGCCTCTTGTATGAGTTTATTGTTGGGTTGGCGATTGCTGTAATTGCTGGTGCATGTTTTAGCAGGCCTGCAATGAACATTTGTCCTGTTCTTGATAACTCCGTGCCCTCATCAGACCCAAACAGGTTCTTGCCATCCTCCCATAGCTGAATGTGACAGTGCATACCACTGCCCGCTTGGTTCGCAAATGGTTTCGGCATGAATGTGGCACCGACCCCATAGTCCTGAGTTATGGCTCTTACTAATTGCTTGAATCTAACAACATAGTCTGCCATTGCTTTTACTTCATCAAAATTAATCTCAATCTCTTGCTGGGATCTACCAACCTCATGATGTATCACTTTGGGTCGCATTCCCATTGATCTGATGGCAGAAGCAATTTCAAGAAGAATGTCTGTGCTCGGGCTGGTCGGATACGTGTCTGCATAACCCACCCGATCGAATGGTCCGCCATTTTCATCAAGGAGATAAAACTCGGGTTCTATCTTTACTCTGAGGGTCTTGTTTTCAAGAAGACTCTTGCACACTGTATGCAATGCCCCTCTAGGGTCTTTCGGATAATATGAACCCTCTGGAGCACCCTTTTCCCTCACATGGCAAAGGACTGCAGCAGTTTTAAATAATGCATATGGGAGTTCAACGAGTGTGGAAGGATCTGGTATCAATCGCAAGTCAGAGGACTCCACACTTGACAGCCCTAATATGGAACTTCCGTCAATGCCTGAACCATCAGTCATGACAGGATCATTCTTCAGGTCCTCAAGACTGTCAACTGGTTCACATGGCACAGTCATTGCCTTTGGTCGTCCAAGAATGTCAATAATCTGCAGTTCAATATATTCGAACTTGTCGCTCATATTTCCTAGCCCCTTAGTTGCGGATTTTTTCCATACTAAAAGGCATATTAACTATGCTATCTATCCCCAGAGTTCTTTGTACCACTGTTCTGTATCATTGCCAAACTCGACTCGTATTGAACCACTAGCAACACTCATTTCATCTTTGTCCACAATTTCAAAGTTCAGGGCTGATATTCTCAGAGCCTTTTTCTCAAGGTGCACATTCGCGATATTCATTGCACGAAGTCTGACTGACCTTTTTCCCCCTTCTAGGGTGAGCATCTGCTCCTCGTAAGTGACATCACATTTCATCTTGAACTTTCTTTCCGAAAAGTCGCCCATATGGATCTCAAGATTGCTTATCTCTGCTTTTACACCTTTTGCAATCATTTTCACTCGTGTTGTTTACTGCTGAATGCTCTTATGAATCTCACTTACAATGCACATATCTGATATCATAACACTGATAGCATCTATTCTCGTTATCTTTCATGATGCATAATGATAAGAGGCATCCATATTGGCTGTAGTGGCTGGTCATACGAGAAGGACTGGAAGGGCGTGTTTTACAACTCAAGAGAGTCATTGCTGAAGCAGTATCTCTCTATCTTTAATACTGCTGAGATCAACTCTACATTCTATGCCCTGCCTCAGAAGAACTTCATCAGGCATCTGTCTGAAATAATCCCACCTGAAAAGTTCTTTACAGCAAAACTGCCCAAAAAAGTGACCCATGACGGTCGCTTGAGTCTGACCGGAGCGAGCGGTCGAGAGCTCGCTAGATTCTTTCAGTTACTTCTTCCTATCAGAGATCGGATAGAAGCCCTTCTGATTCAACTCCCGCCTTGGGATATTGAATCAATGGCTGACCTTGAAACATTCCTCTCCGAACTAGATCCCTCCTTCAGGTATGCAATTGAGTTTCGACATGAGAGTTGGTTCAAGCCACAAGTTATGTCCTTGCTCGAGAATTACAACATTGCATATGTTATTGTAGACGAACCTCGATTGCCCATTGATATTCGTGTGACCACAGACTTTTCATATATTCGGTGGCACGGACATGGAGAGAATCTCTGGTATAACTATCTATACTCGATTGATGAGTTGAAGCCATGGGTTCCTAGACTTCATCAACTCAATGATCTTGTGGATACTACCTTAGGATACTTCAATAACCATCTATTTGGAAATTCTCCTCTGAATGCACTTCAAATGCTTGACCTCTTGAACCTGATTGATGCACGACAGAGAATCAAGCTCAAAGAGATGTTGACATCAAAGAGAATGGAGCAGACCTCTCTTGACGAATACTTCTGAAATTCTGAAAGGTCGTTAATGCTTTGTCTGGACAGTTCACATACCTCACGAGAATGCAACTTATGACCTGACTAAATTCTGATGCACAGCCTATGGCTGTGAGATCCTCTCCAATAGCAATATTGGTGTTCCTGTTGCTGCTGAAGGCCTCAGGCGAATCTCACCCACTCTTGAGAAAATTGGGTATGAACTCATTACATCTGACATGGACTACTCAACTCATTCTAATATGAGTGCAGAATTACACGATGCAATTATTGAGACAGCTCGAAGACGTATCATTCATCATTAGCTTAATAAGGACAATATTGGGTCGAATCTTGAATCAGGTGGGCAAGCCAATGAGTTATGACATATTTGCAGATCCAACAGTAAAGTCGCCTGGCACAGGTCGTGACCGCAGGGGCCGAGGATTCAGCAGGCACGAGATAGAAGAGGCAGGTCTTGCTATTGATGAGGCCCGTAGAATGGGTCTTATTGTTGATGTTCGAAGAAAGACAAGCTACGATGAGAACATTGAGGTCATCAAGCAGTATATCAATGACCTAGAAGAGTTTGCTGCTGAAGTTAGTAGTGCAACTTCCACAATTGATGCGGATGCTGTAATTGCAGAACTGTCATCTCTTCGAGCAGTGAAGAAGAGTGAGGCACAACTCTTATTCGATGCAGGCATCAGATCCCTCGAGGATCTTGCATATTGTGACATCTCCAAGACAGCAAACAAGACTGGTATTGATGAAGAGCGTCTGACTGCGATGGTCAAGGCGGCCTTCAAAAAAGTATCATGAATTTCAATGAGGTGATAGAGCTGGACTACTCCCGGCTCTTTACAATACTTCAAGAACCTCCTGCTGTCCCACCTCCTGTGATTCTTCCTGATTTCTTTCTTGATCATTTTGTGATTGCTGAAAGCCTTGATGCATTCATAGAGTCTCTGAAACTTCTCGCTGAACAAGGCGGCGGAAACATGATTGGCACCCGTCAGATAATCAGTCGCGGGGGCAATTCAGTCAATACGGCCTCGGCCCTTCTCTCCCTTGGAATCCATCCAATACTAATAGTTAAGACTAATCCACAGGGACTTCTACTGTTGAAGAGCCTAGTATCTCCTGAGCTAGATCTTAGTCATGTGAAGACTGATGGAAGACTGTCATCCACCGTGTCTATCGAGGTCAAACATAAGGGGCGTCCCGTTAATTTAATGGTTAGCGATAGCGGGTCTGCAGCTGACTTTTCGTTTGGTGACCTTGCCCCAAGTGATCTGGATGCAATTAACAAGAGTAGCCTTGTCGCTTTATTATGTTTGAATCATAACAAGAACGCATCATATCTTGCAGAAGAAATATTCACTTATGTGAGGTCAAATTCGAATGCCCTCACTTTCATGGACATTGGCGACCCTTCTGGAAACCTTAAGGCCATAACCCGACTTGTGAAATCCACACTCAATGCGGAGCTCGTAGACATTATCAGCCTTAATGAGAATGAAGCTGGCTGGATTGCAAGAATACTCACAAACAATGACAAATGGCGTGATGCAACAAGTGATCTGGAGATTGCATCGGAAGCGGCTGAATTGATATCAAAAGAAACTGCTGTCCGTGTCGATCTACATACCCTGCAATTCTCTGCGACATTCAAAGATGACAGAACAATAAGAGTGCCAACTTTTATGGCTGAATCCCATGTGCAATGTGGTGCTGGTGACTCGTGGAATGCTGGCGACATCCTTGCAACAATCACAGAGCTATCGGACGTTGAACGTCTGACGCTTGCAAATGCTGTGGCTGCCCTCTATGTTTCGTCAATCAATGCAGACCATCCCTCTAACAATGACGTATTTAAGTTTCTAAAAGAATTAATATAGTAATTCCGAGCAATCCTCTTAAGGGATTGCTAATATAAGGTGCCGCGGAGTAGGTATTGATGTCTTTAGAGCGTGCACTCACAAAGCTTCGTTATGACGAGTCTGTGAGTGGGTATGCTCTTCTAACAAATGACGGTCAACCATTCCTTGCATTTTCTCTCCCCGAAGACACACTCCCAACGATTAAGGACACATTAGAGATCCATTCATCCTCGCTAAAGCTCATGAATGTCATAACATCTCAAGGAACAGTTGTTCTGGCAAGGGTGGACGAGAACTGGGTGCTTGCAGTATTATTCATGTCTGATGTGTCTCTTGGTGTCGCTCTACAACGCACTAAAAATGTCATTGAATCCCTCGGCAACGCGGAGTTACCTCCACCACCCAAAAAAGTGAAGGTTGAAGCAGTTGTTTCAACTCCCGAAGATAATGAGATAACCGTAGAAGAAATGCAGGCGGCTCCTGAGGTTGAACAACCTTCTGAAGAGCCAGCTGTCGACATCAAGGTGACTCATGGATGTGTTGTTCGTAAGGCAAGCATGTACAATGAAGCGTCCAGAATTGGAAGCCCTCTGTATAACGAAATGACTTCCAAGTTTCACAATGTTGGGATTGATGTGCTTCTAATGGTGGATGATGTACGCACCGTGTTTCGGATTGCTGAAATACTTGCTAAGAGAGTAGAGATCATCATCTCAGTGGTTGAATGGTGTGTTTTAAAGAATGTTCTTGATGTTGAGTGTCCCAAAGAACAGGCTCCTGGAATGAGAGAGATTGTGGAACTGCCACTCTTTGAAGGGGAGATAAAGAAAGCAAAGAAGGAACATCGGCCCATATTGGAACTCTGCGATGGCACACGAACTCTTCAAGACATCGCAAAAGAACTGAACATTCCCTACTTCAAAGCTCTACAATCAATCATTCCCTACCGTGGAAAAACGCTTAGAATAATAATGCGTGATGTGGAGGTCAAATAAATGGGTGTCAAAGGAAAACTAGCGTGGACATTGAAAATAGATAAGGTTTCAAAACCGCTCTTTCAAGCGACTTACAGAGAACTCCTGAATCTTCTGATTCAGAGCAGTTCTAACGTTGATGAGATAAATCTGAAGCTGAAGAACATCGGGTTCAAAGTAGGCGAGCATCTGCTAATGGACTATGCTGAGCGGATTCGCAAGCATGCAGCAGCCTTTCATGAGTTTGCTTCAACATTACAACTTGCCTATAAAGTGAACTCTGGTCGAGAATTCACAAATGTATGGATAAGTGAAGATAAAAATACAATCAAGTTCTCTGATGAGAACTGTGTACTATGCCAAGGCGTTCAGATCACTGACATGCCTGGTCTTCAGTACTGCAATCTTATTAGTGGGGTTTTCAAGGCAGTTCTAGACCTTAGAGGTTTCAAGGGTGATACCTATCAAGAGTCTTGCCGTGCTCTTGGAGATGAAGTCTGTACTTGGACAATTCGCCAGCTGGTCTGATTAAATAAAATTGAATAATGATAAATAGCTCTACTCTATAAAGACAATAATCAAAAGGAGGAATTAAATGAACCAAGGAATATCTGCTTTAATCGGTCTCATAGTTGCTTTTGCTTTTGCCTTCTTGATTCTTACTCTGGGATTACTGATGCCTGCAGAAGTTGTCAGTCCCGATATTGTCACCGATTTCTTGAATTACAGCGATCTTGAATTACGATTGGCCATCGTTGGAACTGTTCTCTATCCTCCTTATCTAGGCGCTCAGATTCATGTTGGCGCTACACATACGACCGTCCTTACATGGCTGTCTTGGGGGATTGCAGGACTCATTGCGGGCCTGTTATCACGCGGCATTCCTCAGGGTATTTTTTCCTCACTCTTTGCAGTGTTTATAGGCTCGCTACTAATGTGGCTGCTGGTATTCTTCATTCAACCATATGGTGATATTATGAACCTGTTCGGCACTGAGTCTATGATACTCATGCAAGTCACATTTCAAGGGTGTCTTTATCCTGGAATCGCAGCTGTCATTGGTGGCCTGCTGGGTGGCGCAATAACACGTGAACGTTAATCCAATTGAATCAGTGGTAAAGCAAACCTCAGTTCAGTAAAGTCAGTATGAAATAGGCTGAACTCTACTGAGCTGTAATTATCTTTGTTCAGAGTACCATATTCAAATCATGCTCCCTTCTTTGCCGACTTAATGCTGTGCATGAACCTAATCATTTAGAACCCTACCACATTCTGAACAGATTGCTGGCTTTGACTTGAACACTGCTCCGCACTCGCAGACTGTTATAATTGGCTTGGGTTCAATCTGCATTGGTTTCTTGGCCCGTCCAATTATGGCCATTATTGGTAAAGCCGTAATGAGAGTGAATAATGCAATGAACGGCCCTTTGATTAGCTGGGCAATTATAAGTATGTTTCTCTCGACTTGATTCGAGCTCCAAAGTCCAGGGTTGATTAAAAACACTGCAGCAAGATTACAAATCGCCATGATGACCCCAATCCAGATCACAGTTCTTACAGAGTTCCATCTTGACTCGGCAGTCAGTCCAACTATTAAGCCCATGGCCAGCCAAGCGCTGAGAACAAGAGCATCAAATCTGAATGACAAAAGACCGTCCACCAGGGTCATCAACACACCACTTCCATTCAGCAGAAATGCAATCGGCTCAAATGTATCTGGATAATGTTGACTTGCAAGACCCATTACCATTAATGACCCAATGTTAAGTGCGATCAGAGCTGAAAGGAAGTTTCTCATGTTGTTGACAACCTTCTTAGCAGCCTCACAAATGAATACTCTCTTAATGCTTTCTAAATTGCATAAATTCGAGCGTTATTAAGGCTCCAAGATGGATGAATACACGACCACAATCCTTTAATCAATCCTTTAGAAAGAAAGTATGTATAAGTAGGTCAGTCTATTTCAAGATAGGTGCAATATCATGTCCGGCGACTTGGAACGAGCTCTCTCAAAACTTCGGTTTGACGAACAAGTGATTGGATACTCTCTCATGACAAAACAGGGGCGACCATTTGTTAGCTTTTCTTTTCCTGATGAGTTGTTTCCACGAGTAAAAGACAGTATCAACCTTTACAAGTCTGACCTACGCTTGATGACTATTGATACTGATCAGGGTCTTGTTGTACTATCGCCAGTTGATGACAACTGGATATTGACAGTTCTATATGTCCCTGAATTGCAGCTGGGTCTTGCAATTGCAAAGACAAAGAATGTATTGCGTCTTCTAGAAGGAAGTGTCTTACCACCACCTCCGGATGACTTTGAAGAGTCATCAGAAGACAATCTGCAGGTTCTTGAGAGCATTGCAATGAAAGCTGCTGCTACAGCACCAGAATCTCTTGCTGTGACCAAGGTCTCCACCCCTGCCGCAGAGCCAGTCACTGAAGAGCCTGAACTAAGTCCAGAGTCTTTCATCATCACTCCTTCCACTGTTCCAAAGCGAGGGCCTGCATATGCCTCTGCATTATCACTGGAATCGAGCCTATATGAAGAAATGAAACAAGCACATCGCAACTTCGGATTTGATGTCCTAATGCTTGTGGATGGGATCCTGTCTGTCGAAAAGATTGCTGATTCAATGTTTCAACCAACAGAACGTGTTGTAAACTTGTTAAAATGGGCTGCTGTGAGAAAGATCATAGAGGTCCCAGTTCATAAGGCAGAAAGTGAAGCTGAAACTTCAAAAACAACAATGGGGCGATTTATCAAATGTCCAAAATATGAAGGGCCATTAGATAAAGTGCAAGCTCCCGACATTGAGATTGTCCGACTATGTGATGGCACTAAAACTCCCGAGCAGATTGCAGAGATCACAGGAATTCCCCATCCCAAAGTGATTCAGACTCTTGCTCGTTATCGCAAATATGGCATGAAAATGATTGGAAGGACCATATAGAACTACTACAGGTGAGACGTAGCAATGGCAAAGATTGAGAATCCCATACTAGTAAGTCTATATTCTCATATTGTTGAGCAAACTCTCTCAGAAACCAACAGTGTTGAAGAGGCTAACCAGAAGCTTCGAGACCTAGGCAAAGAACTTGGCTTTCAGCTTTATATGAGCACTGACATTGAGAGCAAGACCAAAGAAACGGTCACAACTCGAGAGGATGTCGCTAAACTGATTGATGTTGTCTTTCGAGCCTTGTACGATAAGAGAGCGTCTGAGATAGACATGGACACTGCTAGAGGATCAGTAAGGGTTTCGGATAAGAACTGCATCTGGTGTCAAGATGTCAATCTTGAGGGTATGCGTGGTTTTGGATATTGTGAGATATTTAGTGGAATTCTTCAGGCAATCCTTGAGTTCAAGGGAGTTCAAGCAAATGTTTTCCAAGAAATGAGCCGGGCCACTGGTGCGGATATGTGCACTTGGAATGTGCGTCTCGCATAACCAAACAGTAAGCTTCAGATGCAATGAACATTGCTATTTGTCCTCATAAAGCATTTAACGAGCAATGCATCTTAAATTCACGTAGGAGATTGCAAGATGACAGACAAAGTGTTCCAATGGTGGACAGGAAAATTAAAGGAACGCGAAACAATGCGTGCGTTCTTCAGCAAGACTTGGACAATTCTTGGTAATCGAATTGCAGTGATGTTTCCTGATAGAGTGCGTGACCTCTATTACGCTGCAGGTCGTCTGGCAGGTCTTCAGGCTCAGACAGAATATTTCAAGATTGGAAAACAAAAGCCACCTGGTGATTTTAAGGGGATAATTGAATTCATCAAAATGGCCCTCGAGAATCTAATTGTGCCATTTGGTGATATCAAGATCTCAAAACTCTATAAGTTATGGCTTGATGAAGAGGCAATCATAGACATTGCGGACAATCCATATGCAGCAGGCCTTGAGAGCACAGAGCCCTCCTGCTATTTTCTAAAAGGATTCATTGAGGCAGTTCTTGAATATCTGACAGACTGGAATCGAATCGTGTATGAAAAGCTGACTGTTGAAGAAACACAGTGCATGTCCATGGGTGCAAATATGTGCCAGTTTCAGATCAAACTCACTTATCCCTCTAGGGGGACTGGGTAACAATAGAATAATAAGTGGGATGCAGCCATTTCGGCCGCTAACGTATAGTACATTTATGGTTTATTCATCATTTTTAACTGAATTGACACATATTGAAGAGTGGTATTGACTATGACAAGAAGGGTTGATATACTAACACTTGTAATGACGCTGACCTTAATCACATCTGGGATATTGGCCCTTCTCCTTAGCCCAATGAACACATCAACAAGTTTTCTTAAAGCTCAGGATGCATCACCCCACAGTTCATCCAATATAGCTGGCTTGGAGTTGGGCATAGTCACTGTTTCAGCATGCAGCGGCACAATGGCTTTCTTGCATGAGACATTGATTAATCCCCTACCTACAACCATTGTCATAGCAATAGGTACCATTGTAGCTGATGGCAGGGGCGATGTTAAGAGCAAGAAACTTCGCGATCGAATAATAGAAGAGATAGTTCAAAGTCCTGGCATACATTTACGCGAACTACACCGTGTTCTAGGGTGTGCAATGGGTGCCCTTCAATACCATATCACTAACCTTCTGAATGAAGGCCTCATCATATCATTTCAGAGTGGTAATACACGACATTTCTTCTCATATGACTTCGCAGAAGACGATAACATATTACAGCTCGCATCATTAATTCGCAATCCAACCATTAAATCAATTATCTCCCAGAGCATGAAGCACGATCGGATAACTCAAGCCGAATTAAGTAGGACTCTTTCACTCGAGAAGAGCCTGATATCCTACTATGCGAATAACTTGGTGGACATGGGAATTCTGAAGACAATCAAGGTCTTTGGAAGGGAACGACCCTTGGCTCTAATGGACTGGGCAAGAGATGCAATCACGGGAATGAGACTGCTATAGCCGCATGAACCGTTCACATGGTGAATTGATGAATCTATTGTGAATCATATTATCCTATGGAGTGTCTAAAACAAATGGACGATGATACAATTCTTGGGAGCCATCCTCAGGATGAAGAAGTTGACCTTGACGATCTAGAGGGACTTTTCCCTGTCAAGCATGCAATACGCCTTGAAAATGTGTCCCGCGATTATAATCTGGGTGGCCGTATCATTCATGCAGTACGCAACATCAGTCTTAATGTGAGCCCTGGCGACCTGATAGTAATCTATGGTCCTTCTGGTTCTGGCAAGACCACACTACTAAACATAATTGGTGCAATAGACCTTCCTACATCTGGCAGGATCACGGTGATGGATGTCCCTATTGGCGACTATGATGAGAGCTTCAGAGCTACCTTTCGACTTCAGAACACTGGCTTCATATTTCAGAGTTATAACCTCATCTCCACACTGACTGCTATTGAGAATGTGATGTTTCCAATGCAATTGTTCCCACGTTCCATTAAGCGCCTTCGTGAGGATGCGAAACACCTCTTGCAGCAAGTCAAGCTTGAAGAACGACTGGACCACTTGCCTTGGCAGTTAAGTTCTGGAGAACAGCAACGTGTAGCAATTGCCCGCGCGATGGCGAATGACCCGCCAATAATCCTTGCTGATGAACCAACTGCTAATCTAGATGAAGAGAGCTCAAACATGGTGCGTGATATCCTCCTAGATCTTAACCGAAATGGGAAAACGGTGGTTGTAATGACACATGATGAGAAGATTATCAGGGCTCCTTCCGCACGACTCTTTCATATGTCTCATGGCGAGTTGATTCCGGATGAGTGAACAAGACTATGCATCTACTGATCTCAAAAGGCGCCCGTTCCATACCTCAATGACTCTTCTCTCCTTAATCACTGTCATAGCAACAACCACATTTCTATTCCTGTTCAGCAACCTGCTCTTGGACGTCACAAGTGTTCTCACATCTGGGGCTATGAGCTCTGCCCTTGGAGTCTTCTTTGAAACCTTCATCTGGTCTGTCCTCTTTCTTGTTATTCTTCTTGGAATTGTTGTAATATCCAGCACTCTATCAACTGAGATATTAAACAGAAGAAAAGATATTGGCCTAATGAAGTCCATCGGAACGTTAATGGACACAATATTCGATCATTTCATGGCCCAGGCAATGATTGTTCTTGTCCTAAGCCTTATTCTTGGAATATCCATAGGCGTGCTGATATACCTATTAGGCCTGATTTGGCTGGCCTTCATGATACCGTCTATCACATTCACGTTTCAATTTCCACTCCTGCAGATAATTGTCATGACTGTGATCTTTCTGTTTACTGGATATATATCAGCTCAGAAGCCATTGTATGAACTTGTCAATATGACCCCCTTCAAAGCCCTTAATCCAGATCTTGGCACACGTGTGAAGAAACACGGGTTTCTTGATGGATTCGGAATATCCTTCAGAATCGCATCTAAGGCCACTGGTCGTCGCGTTAAAGGCACGAAAAGAGTCATGCTTGCACTGTTCTTCAGTATCTCTCTCGCATCTATTCTTTGGATTGGCGGTGGAATTGTTGAAACAACCACCGATGCTTATGTGATACGTTCCATGGGTCAGAATATTGTCGCCATTGGCAACCCCTCCTTACTACAACAATACTATGATGCTTATTCTCTTACGGGTAACCCTGTTAATGATTCGTTTGATTTTCTTGAGAATGAACATATGATACCACCAGAACTGATTGATCAAGTCGAATCACTATACTGGGTGACACAGACAGAGTCACGACTTCTTGCCTATGAAGAGTTCGTGGAGAACCAAGTGAGTGTGTGGAATCCTACTCTCGAGCAATATGAACTGGTGGGACAAACAAGAAACGGATCTGCTCTTATTGTTGGTCTAAACTGGAATGAGACCTTGTCCGATTGGTATTATGAAGGACTCGAGATCGATGATCATGGCCAGGCGTGGGTCGGCGGTGAATTTGCACTGAATTATTTTGATGACCCTCTTATTCAGAGCTTCGGGATACGCGGCAAATCCATTCATGTTCAGGGAATCGCTTTTGATATTCTAAATGGTGGCATGGTTGCACTGATGCCTCTTGAGGACATGCAAGACTATTGGGATGTGTCGGGGACCAATTTACTCCTGGTTCAGATAGAGGAGTACTCGGAAGCCTATATCTCTCAGTTGGAAGCCTTGGCAGCTAAATGGAATCTTAGCATTTATCTGCAAAATGATGTATTAGAGCATAATATACTAACAATCCGGTCTTTCTGGTCATTACTGATGCCTCTCCCCGTCATTGCTCTGATAAGTTCATTTCTTAGTCTGATGAACTACATTCTAGTGTCTGTCTTTAGCAGATTCCGAGACTATGTAATAATGCGGTCGGTGGGTGCCAAGCCCTCGTTCATTGCAAAGACCATGATTGCAGAAGGCGTGGGGATTGGAATGGCATCGGGCATACCCGCGATATTCGCTGCAACCCTTTTCAGTGTCTACCTCCTTGTTCCAGAAGCCGCAGTACCATCAATTGTATTCCTACCACTATCAATGGCATTGATGGCAATAGCTTTGGTTGTAGTGGTTGTGCTGGCAGCAATTCCTGTTTACATGGTCTTTAGTAGTAGAACTGATCTTAGAGTTTCAGAATTCTCAGTTTGAGAGTAATCTTCTTTAGAGAACAGACTTGTCTAGTCATGAGGATTAACATGACAGACGATGCCCACGAAGAGCTCTCAATTCACTGGATATCAGAAGTTGTTAACAGAGTCCTAGAGCGTGATGCTGATGAATATATCATCAGCTCGGGAAAAAGCCCAAGTGGTAGTATTCATATCGGCTTCATGCGTGAACTGATAATAAGTGATGTGATTAAACGAGAGCTCGTTAAACTGGGAAAACGGGCAAAGACAATGTTTGTTGTGGACGACTATGACCCCGTGCGATCATTTCCCAAGTCGGTGTCGCTCAAGATTGAAGATTGGGTTGGCATTCCCTATTGCGATGTGCCTGATGAATTTGGGTGTTGCGAGAGCTACGGCGCTCATTGGGCAAACGAACTGATTGAAACCTTCCCGGAATTTGGGGTTGACCCCGAGGTGGTCTGGACATCCAAAATCTATGAAACCCCCGAGATGCGTAAGGCTGTTAGAACCTGTCTAAAGAACACTGAGGTTATCAGAGAGATTATGATTGACTATGTAGGGCGCGACTTCAACAATGAACAGCGCGAGAAATATATTCAATCAATGAAGAACTGGTATCCTGCCTCAGTGGTCTGTCCCAAATGCGGCCATCTCCAATCTGGGGTCAAGGGTGAGATAAGACCGAATCGAGTCACTGTATATGATCCTGAGAATGACCTTGTTTCATTCACATGCCATGCATGTGGACATTCTGACACATTGCCCCTCACGGATGTTCGGATCAAACTTGTATGGCGTGTAGACTGGCCATCGAAGTGGTATATATTGAGCGTCACATGTGAACCTGCTGGCAAAGATCATGCTGTCAAAGGAGGATCCTATGACACTGGTCTTGAGATCTCCCGGAGGGTGTTCAAGTGGGACGGTCCTGTTAAAGTCCCCTATGAATGGGTCAGGATTGGGGGCCGCGATATGAGCACATCTGAAGGGATAGTGTTTGTCCCTCATTTATGGGCAGAGATTGCTCCTCCTGAACTCTATCGATTCTTCATGCTTCGAACAGACCTTGCAAGGGCGATAAACATCCAACCAGAACGGCTTCCCGATCTGATTGATGAATATGAACGGTTTGAGAGAATATACTATGGCCTTGAGAAGGCTGATGGCCAATACAGAGAATTAGTCAAACTTGTTTATCCCCTAACTCTTGTTGGCGAACCTTCTGCTCAATGCCCTCCCAAGCTACCATTCAAGTACGCCATTGTGATGTCCCAATTGGAAGGCATACTCGGACATGAGATTGTACTTGAACGATCACGCGAGGTGATCATGAAACAACATAATATTGACACTTTAACTGAGGAGACAGATAATCATATAGTGAAACGACTTAATCGGGCACGGCGCTGGGTTGAGCTGTTCGGCTCAAAGAACGACAGAATTGATGTCCCTGACAGAGTTCCCGATGAGATTCGTGCGACATTGACAGACACTGATAAGGAATTCCTGAAACGCATAGTGGATGTGCTGCAAGAAAAGGACCTTGATGAGGACACACTTCAGTCTGCTGTTTTTGAGGAGGCTCGTGCAGTCGGTCTGAAGGAACGTCGTGCATTTATGGTCCTATATAGGATTCTGATATCTCGAAAGTCAGGGCCGCGTCTAGCGCCATTCATAAAGATGCTTGGGCAGAGGTGGGTTGCTGATAGAATATCAAGCGTTCTATAAAAGCGCCTCACTCAGTATCTTTATTAGACAGACCAAATTGGCCGATGGTGCGCTACCAGCTAGCAATCTGGAAGTATCAACCATGTTAGGACAGCTCAGAGAAAGATATCAAAAGGTAATGATGCCAGTGGGACGAGCACTTGCAAGAACCGGAATAACACCGAATAAGATCACAATTCTCACAGTTCTTGTAGCATTGATTTCAGCTTACTACTTCTATCTGGGCAGTCTTATCATAGGACTTGTGTTTATGATTCTGACAATCGTCATGGATATGTTTGATGGTGCTGTTGCTAGAGCAGCCAATCTAAGCTCCCCATTTGGTGCGACACTCGATCACACACTTGATCGATATGCTGAGTTCATCTTCATGTTTGGTCTGATGTTGGGACCCATGACATCGGCCACTAAATTCATTCCTTGGGAATGGGGCTACTTTACACTGTTTGGTATGATAATGGCCAGCTTTACACGGGCCAAAGCCGAATCAGTTGGCGGATTGGAGAGTTGCACAGTGGGTATTGCAGAACGTCAAGAGAAGCTCATTCTGACAATTGCTGGAATACTTTTATTATCGATTGATCCAATTGATGGTTGGATTGGCTACTCCTTATACTTGCCAGCTCTCATTAATGACTGGCTTGTATCCCTAAACATTGTCAATATCCTTACTCTCTGCATAGTAATAGTTGGCATACTTTCGCATATTACAGTGGTTCAGAGATTGAGATATGCCCAGAAAATGATTAATAATGGGACATCTGCCGAGAGTCAATAACAATACTCAATAACTCATGCAACATTACTACTCGGTTAGATCGAAGACGGTATTCATTGTGTTGGACAGAAACTCTTTTGCCACAATCATGGCCTTTCTACCTTTCTCAGTAATGGCATAATATTTCCTCGGGGCTTCTTCTGACTCCTGCTCCTCAATAAGCCCGTCTGTCTTGAGTTTGTAAATAATGGCATAACCACTCACTGTTGCGGGAGAGAAATTGAAACGTCTTGATATCAGTTCTTTGATCTCATAGCCGTAATGAGGTCTCTCTTGCAATAGGCGGAGAATATAGATCCATAGCATCTCTTTAGTCATCTTCTTGATTAGGCGCTTTACCGCCTTTGAATCCAACGGGGGGTCCCTTTCACTCATCTGTCAACAGCCTCTCCATTCTGGCAATCACTGCGGCTACGCAATGGCTGCCCAAGTAGCTAGTTTTGCCCAATGATATTGTCTTTAGATTGTGTTCTTTTATTAATCCTGCAGAGTATTCATCAAAGCCTTTATGGTCTCCCAACATAAAACTATTCTTAACTGCTGGTTTTAGGCTTCGAACAATATGCATGGGTTTACCATTCTCTTCTAGCACCCAGATCTGACCCCCCTCTGTCTTGATGTGTGATATGGCCTCATTAAGATCTTCATGGCTAATAGTAATATACTCTGGAGGACTCCCCCTTAGAGACCTTTGTATATCACTGGCCCACTCTACCTCATTGAGAGGCAGTCTTGGGGGCATTCTGAATTTGAGAGTAATGCTATTCATTAGAACTGCCATTACTTCCAGCTTTTCCTTTGGCCATATCTCAGGCGCCCAGTCAAAGCACGCAGCCAGAGTCCTGCACAGAATGTCAATACGTTTTCCCGAACTAGGCAGGTCCTTTAATATGAAGTCGCCAGATATGGGAGTTTCTGGCATGACAAGAATGAATCTGAGCAATTCTGTGAAATGTGACATTTGGAGTACCAGCTAGACTTACATTCCTCACTCTTTCCGGATTGAGGACTTGCTATCGTTCATCGTGTATTTTTCTAGCGTCTTCCTTTCTGTTTTCTCTCACTGGCCTGTCTTATTTGGACTCTACCAGTGTGCACAGCACAGCTGACGCAATAATATTGCGTGACTCTTCTGACAGGAATGAAACTTCCCTGCTTTCGAAGTTCTCTTGCCAACTGTGGATCGACAGCTGAAACTCTTCTTGTGAACTTTTTGGCCTTATCAGCTGGGACTATTCTTCCGCAAGACGAGCACTGAACAGTGCCTGACTTTCCAGAAGAGCCCTTGCTTCGGCCACCAGATTTTCTCTTCTTTGCCACTTTTACTTCCACCGAATTGCTTCTTGTGCGTTCCCACAGATTTTACTTAAAACGTTAATTATCGCGCCGTACTTCACCAGTATGGACTGATAGTTTCATAGACTTTCTCAATCACTTCATGGTTCATCTCATACACATTTCTATCAATGCTAAGATCTGCTTGGTCTTGAAGTCGTGGTTGCTCTCCATTTTCTAGGCCAATAATTGTGGCTTCAATTGAAGGTCCTAGTGCAAAGGGGTTATAGCCTCCTTCCAGAACCCAGAGTGATCCCTTCATATTGTACTTTGAAACAAGGCCATCAACAAGCCTTCCAAATGCCCAATAAGTCCTTGAATCCACACCCATGTTTCCTACAGGGTCTGAATAATGTGTGTCATAGCCTGCCGATATGACTATTATCTCAGGTCTGAATCTTGATACTGCAGGAGTAATTATCTTCTTCATGACCTCTCCATAGGTCTTGTTTGATGCTGTTTCAATAAGTGGGACATTGATATTCGTGCCAATAGCATTTCCATATCCCATCTCTTCAAAATGGCCCGTTCCAAAGTTGACATAGTCGTACTCATGAATACTGATGAATTGCACATCTGGGTCCGCATAGAATATCTCTGAGGTGCCATTACCAAAATGATCATCAATGTCAATGATTGAAACCCTGCGCACTCCTAGGTTATTGACTGCATATTTCACAGCAATTGCAGCATTGTTGAAATAGCAAAGTCCTGATGGGGTCGAGGTTGAAGCATGATGGCCCGGGGGTCTCATTATCGATAGAGCATACTTTGCATCACCCTTTGTGACCTTCTCAATACCTGTAATGGCGCCTCCCACGGCAGAGAGAGCATCCCTCAATAGTGTTGGACTGGCATATGCAGCCTCTCCCAATTGTCCACTACCCAATTCGGACATGAGTCTGACAGAATCATAAACATATGGTGTGTGAACAACCAACACATCCTCCTTTGACGCCTTTCTTGGTGTAATTCTGGGCACTCTCTTAAAGACCCCTCTCTCTTCAAGATATCGTTCTATCATTTCTGTCCTGATTGGACGATCAAAGGACTCGAGATTAGGCTTTGGAAATGGTGAAGCATGCTCGTTTGTCCTCTTATCAGAGATGTAAATTATCTTACTCACCGCAACTCACACAGACGGTATTGCGTCATCGTACTAATCTCTTTCTAATTGCCCTTGATGAAGTTCCAAGGGGATAATACAGTTTGAAAGAACATACAACAACCTGGCAGAAACCACCCCACTATGTTCCACAGATGTCACGCCCTTGATTTTGTTCTTATTGAGTAGATTTTCAATCAAGCTCCATGCGGATGTCCACTTTCTTTTTTTAACGGCCCAGACATAGCCATCTCTCTCAAAATAGTCGGGATTTCGTCGCTTAAACTCATTAACCGCTCGCTCAAGATTCAGCGCAGGCCCTCTTCTCTCATATCTCTCTGGGATCTCTGGCTTTTCCACATAGACCCCCAGTGCGAACTCATCACCCTCAAAATAGAGTTCAAAGATGGTCCTTCCAAATCGAGGCTCACCTGTCGGTTCTCTCATGAGTTCGCCCGTCATTTTCCTTGCAAAACGATACAATTTATCTCGAACAATGGTATAATGGTACGACCCATCAGAATGAAACTCGAATGCGCGAAGATGACGCGTCAAACCCCTTGGGGGTGGGTCTGTAGGAATTGGTCTTTCCAGTAGAATGTCCACTGCACCCTCTTTATTGCCCGCTTTCAGATATTTCTCCAGTCGCCTTATCATCACTCTTGTCCAATGATATGATCGAGGGTCAAGGCTTGATGTCACATTCCGATTCAAGTCGGTAGGATCGATGACAAAGACAAGATCATCTCTAAATGCTGGGATTGCTCTGAGTTCTCTCAGGCTTCTTTTTCTTGGGTCAATCGGAGAACCATCAAGATTGAACAACTTCAAAAATGCATCATCGATAGACTTTGAATCAATGGATATCAATTCAAGAGCATATCCAGTAAAGCCATTTTTTCCAATAGCTGAAGTGTCACCATAAGTATAGCATGCCTTTACAAATGACTTGAGAATCCTCACATTCTCGCGTTTCTCATCAGTCAATCTATCAACAACATACCTTGAATGATGGACAGTTCTATCAACAGCAGTGATTGGTCCTTTCTTCAGAAGTTCATCTTTTGACAAATGAAAATAACTCACAATGTCAATATCTAGTCCATCAATCACACATGATAGATATGGGTGTTCAGAATATGTCTTCTTGATGTCTAATGCGCCCACTGCACTCATGGCTGGCATAAACCATAAATCAATGAGTTGGTTGAAGACTCCCCACAGTTTCTTCTTCCTGACTTTTGGTTGTCGTTCTATGATGTCTTCATAGTCGGTGGGGTCTAGGCCAACAAAGAGATCTATATCTGCAGCACCTCTCAGTTGAGTCTGCTTGATACCTGTTGATCCCTGTGGCTCAATAATCACATATGATTGGCCAATCTCCTTGGCTTTGTCAGTGATTGCCTTGGTGATGACTGAAATAACTCTACTCTGATGCTCAATCTCTTCTTGCGTGGGTGAGATCTCTGCCAAGACCTGCTTTCTAACATCCTCGTCTATCATGATTTTCAATATTCCTCATCATCTATTCATTGGAAATGACTATTAATCTTGACCCGCTATTGAGAGCTCATAATACTGCGGAGTCATGATAATGAGTAAAATGGTTCCAATTGTGATAACCATTCTCAACTGCAATGGCAAATACCTATTCATTAAAAGAAACAAACCTCCATATGAGGGTCTTTGGAGTCTTGTTGGGGGCAAAGTGGAAACAGGGGAGCATATACGTCCAGCTGCCAAAAGAGAAGTGATAGAAGAGACCGGTGCTCCCAATGTTGCTGATTACAAATACCTTGGGCTTATCACAGAGCGCCTTGTTGACAACCAAGATAATCTGCTTGCACACTTTCTCATCTTCCTTGGAACGGCATCCATTACATCATTTCAGAAGGGAAATCGTGAAGGTGAACTTGCGCTCTTCACAATTGATGAGGTCTTCTCACTCAAGGACCAGTTCCTCCCTTCCGACTGGGAGATGTTCAGATCCTACATCAATGGCATCAACAATGTCGCCATGTTCGAGGCAGAACTTGTCAGTGATGGCACGGGCTATCATCTGAACTATTATCGCGAGGTCTAGATGTTGAAGATTAATGACATCGAGGTCATTCCCGTTGGGTCAGAGAGTCTCGGTGTAAGATCACTTTGTACCTTCATCAAAACGCCTGATGTTTCAGTCCTTCTTGACCCCTCAGCCGCTCTATCCAAACGACATGGTCTTGAACCTCATCCCCTCGAATACAGGCGCCTTATGGACATACTCAATCAGATATTTGTATGGGCAAGAACCGCCGACATTCTTTCAATCAGTCATTATCATTACGATCATGTCAGACCTGGTTTCACCAATTTTTGCTATAATTTCAGTTCACTTGAAGAACTACAGAGAATGTTTGAGGGAAAAGTGGTATTTGCTAAAGACAACCGCGAAAGGATCAATCCATCGCAGAGGAGAAGAGGGCACTTTTTTGAAAATGATGTGAAGGATGTTGTGGAATCGATTCAATGGGCGGATGCCAAGACCTTCGAGTTTGGCTCTACAACTATCAAGTACTCCTCTCCACTTCCGCATGGTATTGAGGGTAGCCGTCTTGGGTATGTGATTGCTACAACAATAACGCATGAAGACACGCGTATAATGTTCGCACCTGATGTGCAGGGTCCTGTTTCAAAACTCACCTTGAACTACATCCTGTCGCAGCAGCCGGATCTTGTCATCATGGGTGGTCCTCCAATCTATCTGAATAATTTCAACGAATCACTGAAAATAATAGCAAAGAGGTCTATAGTAAACATTGCAACTCGCGTGCCCTTAATTGCCATAGATCATCATCTACTGCGAACTACGGAGTGGGTGTCATGGCTACAGCCAGTAAAGAGTGCTTTAAAAGATGGCCATGAGATTGTTACCTTGGCTGAACTTGCTGACAAGGAAATTGAATGCCTTGAGGCCAGGCGCCGGCTATTGTACCAACAGTATCCCCCAAATGACGAATTCATTAATTGGACCAAAGCAAGTGATGAATATAAGAAGACGCACAAGCCTCCCATATGATGTAACACACCTGTTTTTTATGAAGACATCCCAGATTTGTTTTAGGGAAAATGATTCCATATTTACATGAAAAAAGAACAGTTGCCTATTACGTTCTATATGGAGATGTCAATAAAAGCTGTGGAAGTTTCAAATGCCATATCAGGAATGGGATGAAAACATGGTCGAGATTACCAAAGGGTCAGTCCTTACAGTGAAGGATGGCTTTCTTAGTATTAGAGAGATACAAGACTCTACTGGGTTGAGTGATGGTGATAGACTTTTACTTGTGGCATCAGAAAGTAGAATAATTCGTCTTTTTCCCATTACGAAGGATGAAGTCTGGTTCATGCGTATCAATCTGGATCTCGACAAGTTTCACAGTGTTGTAAAGAACATACACAAAAAGTTGAGAGAATTTGAACTTGTTATTGTCTATACAAGTGGTGTTTGCACGGTACGAAGTAACTGCTTCCTAGAGGTCTATTTTGAAACGGACAACAAAGAGCAGATTATAATGTACTCAAAATGGCTTGAAACGCAGGATGCTGTTATTAACGTGGAAACTGAACAACTTGATGTAAGGCGTTAGAGGACTTTAAGATGACTAAGAGTGATGAGTCCAACGAGGCCTCCAGCTATGGTAGTTCTACAAGAGACCTTGTTGAGAAGTTCCAACTTGCAACATCCAAGGCGAACCAGCTTCTTATGGAACAGGAATACCAGCAGGCCATGGCCCTGTTCTACGATGCTAGTCAGTCTGCCGATGAGATGACCGAACGTTTCCTGACACTTCTAATCAAGACTGCACCATCAAACTCCCATAGAATTTTATTGGTTGAAGTACTAGCATGGCGTCTAAGATATTTCACCGCACTCTATGACTATCATCTCGCGGTGGCCAACACTCTAACAGGACTTCCAAGAGAAGAATGGATTGCCCGCTTGGAAACCATACTCGTCCTGTCACAGAGCCTCGTGGACAAGCTCCTTCCCTTCTATAGAGAGGTTGCGGATGTTAATATTCGTCTAAGAATAAAGAGTGTTCTCACCGACTGGGTGAATGGAATTAATGATCTTGTGAACAATCTAAAGACTTGGGGCATGGCAAGTTCTCAAGCATCACGCGTGCTCGAATGGGCATTGGATAATGACCTGCAAAATTTGTGATCTACTCTGATTCGACCATTGCAGCTGCCACTTCAGTGTCTGCCAGTTGATAATGACTATCAAGATAGCAGATTAAGTAATGGTCCTTGTGCTTAATTATCACAGGTGCTGGAAATCGTTTCACTTTCTTTAAAGCTTCAACTGGTAGCTCCCAATTGAAGGACTCTTTACATATTGGACATTGAAGCCACTTAGGTCCTTCCGACATTATTTACACCTGTACTATTCAAGCTTGTTGCAGTTGTTCACATTCTTACTAAAAAGATTTCCCCAATTAAATAAATCCATGCGGAATCTAATCCCCCTTCTCGTCTGGTTCTATGTCCCACGCTCCCGGGTCTTTCAAGCTCCTGCTTAGAATTGGCCCCTTTCTTCTTGTAAGACTCTCCAAATCATACCTGTCGGGATCAACAACCAACTCTTCAGTTTCATCGTCAAGTGAGGCCGGAATAAAGCCTTTCTTTATGCACTCTTTCACCAACTCACGAATGCGTTTATAGTTCATCCCGGTGCTCTCAACTAGATTACCAATAGTGACTGCAGCTTCGGACTCCAAGGTGGTTCTTACAAATCCTGCGAAGATTAGATTGAAGATCTGCAGTATCTTTTGAACTCCATCCCTGTCCAACACTCTTGCTATGGCCGCCTTAATGTAGAGGTCAGCTTCACCAAAATGATATTCGGCCAGCATCAATGCAAGATTAATCAACTCTTTGAATTGCCCTTTGGTAGTGGCCATGGCAGCGTATATCAACTGCCTTGCCATATCTAGGTCACCACCTACAATGGCACAAAATGCCCCATCAATAAACCGTTTCGGTTTTTTTTCGGCTTCAGCGGCCAGAATATAGGCGTCCGAAGCCACTTGATAGTTAAACTCAAACTTGTCATATTCACCATGCCTAATCCATGACATAGCGGCCTTCTGAATGAACTCGGCCCCCATTGCGTATTCCTGAACTAGCATTGCATGCTCATATGCTCTCTCAAATGCATGGGCGGCCTTTGAGAAAGACTCCCACCGGGTCCAACAATCTGCACTCTTGGTAAAAAGGACCATTGCACGCCTATTCTCACCTGTTTTGGCCATCTCTTCGGCGAGTCCTTCCGTATCCTTGCATGCAGCTGTTCCCATTTACGCCACACTCTTGAACACGCATTGCTGGGCCCGGTTTTGTTCTATCTGTCAGAGATTATGGCTCCATCCTTCATTCTCAAGACCCGTTTAGCGTACTTCGTGAGTTCCTCATTATGAGTCACCAACACCACAGTCATACCCTTCTCTTTATTCAGTCGCGATATAATCTTAAGAATGCTCTCTCCAGTCTTGGAGTCCAGATTTCCAGTGGGCTCGTCACAGAACAGAATAGGTGGGTTGTTCACTAGAGCCCGTGCAATGGCGACTCTTTGTTGCTCGCCGCCGCTCATCTGGCGTGGGAAGTGATCTCTACGTTCCAACATGTCAACCTCACGTAGCACATCTAAAGTCATGTCTTCCTGCTTTGCCTTTGATAGGTCCTTAATGGGCCAAAGAACAGCCTCCACATTCTCATATGCTGTGAGGTCCTCAATCAGTAGAAATGCTTGAAACACAAACCCGATCTTTTGCGCCCTGACCTTGGGAAGATCTCGCTCACTTATGAGTGTGACATCAACACCATCAAGAAGCACACGACCATCAGTGGGTTGTTCCAGACCTGCCATTACATGGAGTAGTGTACTCTTACCACATCCTGACGGCCCCACCACTGCCACAAACTCTCCTGGCATAATCTCAATGTTTATGTTTTTGAGAGCATGAACTGTCTTCTTTCCGCGTCCATATTCCTTATGGACGCCCTGTACTTGAATTATTGGGTTTGCCATCTTCATTCCTCCCTCAACGCTCTCATTGGCGGAATCATCCCTGCTCTTGCTTGGGCAATGAGAAGTCCAAACACCTGCATAATCACCACCCAAAACATGCTTGTGAACAGGGCATTTGGCTCGAGTGCAATCATGCTCTGCAGTTGAATTATCATTGGTGTGTTCTGAATATAGAAATATGTGGCAATTCCCAGAATCTCAACACTCAATTGGAAAATGAGCAGGAATGCTGCAAAGGCTACGAGAATGACCTCTCCTACGAGCAACAACATTATCTCTGAGTTTCCCCAAGAAACACATTTCAATATTGCAATATCCCTTCTTCTAAACTGCGCGATCAGCAATGCATAAAGAGTCGATACAATAAAAGCTACTCCGAGCCATGGTATTGCAGCTGCAAAGTTTGACCCTGCGGCCTCTAACTCGTTTCCAACTATTAATAGAAGAATCGCATAAATGACCATGAACGTAAAGACACGCTTCTTGGCGCGAAAGGCGAATTTCATACTTTTCAGCAATACTCTAAAGTTCATTACTAGAAGCCTCCAATTACTGGCGCGACTTGCTTCTATTCATTGATGCTTTCTTAAAGTGTCTTATGGCGACTGATATCACATTTCTCTTTCAAGATTCATTGGATTTCCATCAACCCATAATTCTCTTCTCAGCAAGTCACGAATTGCTACTCTGATCGCCTCTGACCTTGAAGGATATAGGCCGAGTTCTACAAGTTTGTCAAGTCCCTTAACATAGATGTCGCTCATCTTTACTGTAATAATTATCATTTGAGAGTCCTCCCGGGCGTGTATTCAGAATTAAATGCAATTGATTTAATACCTTCGTACATGAACCAATAATATTGAAGAATCGCGCCTATCTCTATTTATGAGAGATTCATTCATAACATCAAAAAAAGCCTAAATACTTCGGGGTTTGTTGTTTTGACACGAACCTTTGAATAACTGACTTGCTACTCAATAAACTGGTGGTCTACTAAATATGTCTGAATTTGACCTGATGCGAAAAGTAGTGATGATAGGAGCTGGGGGCAGTGGAAAGACCGCCATTGTCAACAGGTTCCTGACTAATAAATTCTCAGACAAATATATAGTCACAATAGGTTCGCAATTCGCTGTAAAAGTGGTAGAGGTCACTGACTCTACAGGAAACCCTCTAAAGGTGAAGCTTCTCGTGTGGGACCTTGCTGGACAGGAGAGGTTCGACTTCATTCGTAGTTCTTATTACAAAGGGTCTAAGGGTGCACTGTTGGTGTTTGACGTGACTCGTAAGAGCACATTCAAGGAGCTGCCAAAATGGATCGAAGAAACCGAGAGCGCGTTGAATCAGCGAATTCCAATCATTCTGATTGCAAACAAGGTTGATCTTGTTGAGGATCGTGTGATAACTGAAGATATGGGCAGGCAATTCGTTGAGGCTCACAATCTGATGGGATACCTTGAAACAAGTGCGCTGACAGGAGAAAATGTTCACGAAGCATTCAAGATGCTCGCCAAGGCGACACTCTCCTAGTTTTTGATAAGACCACTATACATAACTAGGGTCTTGTCAGTCCTAATGCCAGTCATTTCAAGGGAGTAATTATTATGTCTGAAATGAATATGGACCTTGATCTATTGAAGAAACTTTGCAATGCTTTTGGCCCCAGCGGCCATGAGCATGAGGCACAAAAGATCGCTCGTGATTATGGGGCTAAATTTGCGGATAAGGTTCTCTATGACCGATTAGGTTCTGTGGTCCTTCAGAAAGGGACTTCTGGCCCTAAGATAATGCTAGCTGGCCACATTGATGAGATTGGCTTTGTGATAACCCATATTGAGAAGAATGGATTTCTTAGATTCCACCAGATCGGTGGCTGGTGGGACCAGACCCTGCTTACGCAAGAGGTTGTCATCAAACCCTCAAATAGTGATGATCTAATCATTGGTGTGATTGGTGCACCACCACCTCATGTTCTCAGCCCTGAGGCTAGAAACAAAGTAGTCACAAAAGACAAGATGTTTATTGATATTGGTGCGAGTTCCGAAGAGGAGGTCAAAGAACTTGGAATCAGAATTGGCGATCCTGCTGTGCCCTATTCCGAGTTTCGCTTGCTAAAGAGAATACGCAAGGAGAAGAAGGAGAATGACGAAAATGCCAAGGAAGAAGTTCGTGAAGTCACCCTTGCTGTGGCAAAAGCATTCGATGACAGAATTGGTGTCTTCATACTCTTGGAAGTACTTCGAAGGCTCAAGGAGGAGAACATTGATCACCCCAATATTGTATTTGGTGTGACAACAACTCAGGAAGAAGTTGGGCTCAGGGGAGCAAGGACCTCCTCTCAAATGTTAATACCTGATGTTGGTTTCTCATTGGATGTTGACATATCAGGTGATGTTCCTGGTGTTGAGGGTTTGGTTCAGAAGATGGGCAAGGGTGTGGCAATATCAGCTGGTGATGCCTCAATGATTCCCAATCCCCGATTACGGAGGTTTGTTCTTGATGTCGCAGAAGAAATTGGTATACGGTATCAGCCTGCCTTTCTAAAATCGGGTGGCACTGATGCAGGAATGATTCAATTTGCAGGTGCAGGTTGCCCCTCATTATTTCTTGGAATTCCAACAAGGCATATCCATTCTCACCATGGCATTCTCGATCTTTCTGATGTTGAGAATGCAATCACCCTTCTTGTAGAGGTGATAAAAAGACTGGATGAGAAGACGGTTGCCAGCTTTACTGCGCTTGAATAGGAAAAAAGAGGAATTGGGAGCGCCTAGTCTAACTAGCGCTCTCTCTTACCCTCAATAAACTCATCTACTCTTTTTCTGGCTTCAAAATCATCAATCTGAAAACGTGGGTGCTTGAAGCTGTAAGAGCTGATGCTGGACAGTTCACCACCAATACTTCTGTCAAGAGCAATCTTGATGGCTCTTACAACATCAATGATGACCCCAGCACTATTGGGCGAGTCTTGAACTGAGAGTTTTAGATCCAAGTTGATTGGCAGGTCTCCGAAAGCTCTGGACCTCATGCTGATGTAGCACACCTTATTGTCTCCAAGGAATGGGACATAGTCACTTGGTCCAATCTTTGTTGGGAGCTCGTACTTCACACAGCTTGTGACCGCCTCTGTCTTGCTAATTCTCTTTGAGGACAGTCTGTTCTCAACCTGCATATTTTCGAAGTCCGTGTTTCCGCCAATATTCAACTGATATGTGTTCTGCAAGATGAGACCACGCTTGTCAAAGAGTTGGGCTAAAACTCTGTGAAGGATGGTCGCTCCAAGTTGACTCTTGATATCATCGCCGGCACAAGGGATGCCCTTCTTCTCGAAAGCTTGTGCATATGGGCTATTCGGGTCAGAAACTATAAACTCGGGAATTGCATTGATGAATGCTATTCCTGCATCAAGAGCGGCTTGTGCATACAGTCTTGAACCCTTGGCACTGCCCACTGGCAGATAGTTGATTAAAACATCCGCTTTTGACTTCTCAAGATGTTCTACAACAAATGAGAGGTCAACATCCTCATTGTGAGCAAAGAATGACTCTCTCATATGGGGCGCCACTCCATCAGAGATGGGACCAGGCAACACCTTTGCACCAGTTTTCGGAACATCAGGACAGAATTTAGCACAGCAGTTTGGCTCAACCCATATTGCATCAGCAATGTCCAATCCAATTTTCTTTCTGTTAGCCTCAAATGCCACTACAAACTTGAGATCCTTTGGATAGTAACCGCCAAAATCGACGTGCATGAGACCAGGAATCTCTTCATTAGCTTTGGCATCTCTGTAATAATGTACTCCTTGAATCAATGCAGATGCACAATTGCCAAGACCTGCAATTGCTACTCGAATATCGCCCATGAATACTCACCATCATTGAACTATTTTACAACCATAGAATAGTTCAAGTCTTTTTAAGCATATCGAGATGGTCCAAAGAGGTCCGACTAATTACCAATATCGTTGTCGGACTCGTACTCATTGAAGAGCAACCTCTTTGCAGCTATCACAGTCTTTGGACCAATTCCTGAGATCTGTGTCCACTCATCGAGTCTGTTGATGACCTCGATGGGTGAACCAAACTTTTTCAGCAACATTCTTGCCCGAATAACATTTACCCCAGGGATGCCAGCAATAAAGAACTCCTGTTCATCGCTTGATGACTCGATTCCCTTTCTCGTCCTGATTATGGGGAGCCTCTGATCACTGCTCTCCTTCTTTTTGGACTCCTCCATGATGATACCATAAAGCAGTCCTGCAGAATGCAATGCATTAAAGCCCTCCAGTATCTCCACGCCCATCTCTCTGATGCTATTGATAAGGCCATCCAATGAACTGGGGTGAATGAATCTCACATGTTCAAGGGTCACATAATATCCCTTGCCCTTGGTCTGCTTTGTTGAGAAAGGAATGTAAATGCACCCTTTAGATGGGTCTCGTCTAATGGCAAGAATGTCCTCAATTAAGAGATATGGTTTCTCGTATTGAAGAAGTCCCTCAACCTGCCTCTTGAGACGCGGAACTCCTATCGTACTGCCCTTTAGCGTACCAACAAGGTCATTCACAGTTTTTCTTTCAATTGCAATCCCATTCATCCCAAGGATATCGCCCACAGGGATCTTTTCGACAATATATTTCACTCCTGCCTTATCCAACATGGACATGAGATGCTTGACAGAATTCATCCTCTTTCCTTTGGTCTCATGAACATCAATCACAATCTCAGGAACATTTCCAAAAAGGTCAGTCTGCATTATCTCTCGCCTTCAAATAGGGTCATCACAGAGGCCATCGCAACCTCCCTGGCAAGGTTCTTATTGTCTGCTGACCCAATCACAATGACATCATTGTCTTCAGGTCTAAGACTATTGATTATCAACAGGGCCTCTTCCTCACTGCCCAACAAGACATTGAAGTCATCAGGGGGCATGACAAGGAAACCATTCTTGTGGATCAGTGTTGTGCTGCCAGACCTTCCATATCCTCCCTTGATGATTGCTTCATCTCTCTGCCGTACTCCATCAGTCACCAGATTTGCCTTCCTCTTGACTAAGAATGCATAGGCATAATCATAGACAACCAGTTCCTTCAACTCCAAAAAAAGACCTAATGGGATGTCCATTGACATCTCATCAAACAGTTTCTGTCCCTTGTTTGTTAGTCTCTGTCCTTGTTTACCATCAGCATTTATGTATCCAGCATCATTAAGGCGTTTTAGTAGAGTTCGGGCACTTCCCTCACCAATTGACAGATTATCACACAGCTCGTATCTACCAATTGGCTGCTGTCTTCCAATTATCAGAAGGGCCACTGCTGCATGATGGGGGCCAAACGAAGGGGCTACCTTTCCGTTTGCAGCCTCCACAATCCTGATGCATTCATCTCTCCAAGACAACTGACACAACACTCCAGTCTTGAATTTCAGCTCAGTATTTTTAATCTTCGGAATCAACTTCAATGTATTCATTCTCAGCATTCCAGCTGCTTGCAAGACTCTCTGTAGAAATTATACTATGAAGTTGTGGTATTGTCAGTGAGAACAGTATTCCATTTGATAGTACATGAACTGCCATAAATGGGGCTCCAGTGATCAGCGCAATAACATATGGGACGCCAAATGCCAGCGAATATCCAAGATTGGTCACCAGATCAAAGAACACAGTGACAACGACTCCTGCGACAAAGAATGTGATTGTACTAGATGTTTTGTCCTCACTACCATCAGCCCTTCCAAGCAGGGCACCTATTAATACCATGAATGTCCATCCTGCAAGCTGTGCCAGCCATATCTCTGGGATGAATCCGCCCCAAGGATTGATTGCTGCAAAAATTACTGATGTCAACAAGGCACACCATAGTCCCATGGATAGGCCGAAGACATAGGCGGTTAGAAACAATACTGTTGACCCTAACTCTACATTTGGGACAATCACAAGGGCATAATTCCCTACCAGTGCCAACGCTGTCATCAGTGAGGATATAGAAACCCACCTACTCAAAGACCCTCCTCTGAACAGATGGGTTTCAACAGTCATAACCATTCCTCATATTCTTCGCTTGACCAGATATATGACTACAACAATCAAAATAACTGCAGTTCCCGCTATGAGTAAGAATGTTGTATTGCTTCCAGTCAGATATGGTATTGATGTCACCTCAATAGAAAAGGAATATGGCACACCAAAGGAGTAGCTGGTATTAGCAACAACAAGGACCCCCGTTTCAGTATCATATGCAAGAAATGTCTTCTGTGGTTCTCCAAAAGATTGGTCTTGTTGATAATTAAACAAAATGCAATCATATGTGATTCCGTTTACGGTAATCTGTTGGTATGAGGAACTCATAGTACCGTTCATGTAATTCCCGCTGACTCTTCGTGCAGCAGCAAAGGCTGTTTCATTCAGACTATCAAGATTCTCTTGTCCAATCTTTATCACAAACCCTGGAAGCCATGGTGTGAGTCCCCAGACACCCAAGGTCAAGTCCTTTGCGATGTCCGTGTCATTTCCACTCCATGTGGCATTGCCCAGTGTGACAGTCCCCTTCACATCATCACTGATCTCTGTTATCTCAAAGGTCAGACTACTTCCAATCTCTGCCAGCCATTTTATCTGCGCAGAGAAATACAATGAAAATGCAGTATTGGGAGCATTTGTCACTCTCCACTCTATCACAGGATTCTCTTCACCTGGAACAAGACCCGGATAATAATCTCCCACAGCAGCATTAACGTTTACGATCATTAGACTCGATATGATCAGCAGTACGAGTAAATAACGCTTCATTTTCTGGCACCTCTATGATATAATATAGTCACTGAAATGATTCCGACAAGTCCAACGACAATGGCTGCCATCACTAGGGCGGGATCGTCAGTGGCGGGTTCAGTCCTTGTGATGACCGATCCCTGCCTTCTCCATATCACACTGTCATTGTCACTCAACTGGTACTTATTGCATGCAACACTTGCATATTCTTCATTCACCCAGTATTGCCACCATTTATTGCTATCAGCATCATTACTGACACCATCAATTGCAATGACAAATGCTAGGTCTCCAAACCAATCAACCTGTACATCCGCAACTGACTGTGTGATATTGAGTACTGTTTGTCCCTCTAAGCCATTGAAGGAAACGACTGTTCCATTTCCATAATCAATTGTTAGACTGATTCCTGTAGCCACAGTTTGCATCTCGCTTGCACTGGACAAAGAGGCCCTTGTCTGAATGATGAGTATGACCATCAATGCGGCAAGCACTCTTTCTCTATGCAAACTCTTGACCTCACACTTGTAGGATATGTTGTCCTATCTTGCGTAAGCCATGAATTTAAAGGTTGCTACTCAAGACGACTATAACCAAAGGAACTAAATCATGCTTGAAGTCCTTTGCATCAGAATAATTCTGAAGGAGTTCGATGTGGCGTCAATAGAAGATAGAATGGGTCATCTCTTCGTCCTAGAGGGGATTGACGGGGCTGGAAAGACAGCAGTATGCGAGAGACTAATCAAGATACTTGGTGATGCTGGACATGACGTTGTTCATCTGCGAGAACCCACTAGTGAGAGTCAATGGGGCAAAGAGATCAGAAGCAGGTCTCCCAACGGTGAATTGACACCTGCGGAAGAGCTTGACCTTTTCCTGAAAGACCGTGAATGGCACATTATGAACAAGATATGTCCGGCTCTCTCCTCTGGAAAGATAGTGATTATGGACCGCTATTTCTTTGCGACTGGCGCCTATCAGTCTGTAAGCACTGGGATATCTTGGAGGGAGATACTCAGGAGAAACCGCGAGGAGATACATGCTCCAGAACCAGACCTGATATTCATTCTGGACCTCCCAGCAGAAGAGGGTCTTGCTAGGGTGAGAAAGAGTCGCGAGGAGATCATCGAACAGTTTGAGCAGATTGACCGCCTTGTCAAGGTCAGACAGGCATATCTTGAGATGGCCCAATATGATGATAAAGGATCATATGTGTTGATTGATGCCAGACTGCCCCTTGAAACAGTAGTTGACATCATATTGGGTGAGATATTGGACCATATCTCGTCATAGTGAGATGATAACAAATTTCGGGGAAATTTAAAGCCTCAATCTGTCCTTAAAATCATGCGAATTAACTAGTGAGAAGGTTTTTTAGTGTGGTATCATGAAACCTACAAAGTGCACGCAATTCCTTTGGTAAAAAGGGACCGGAATGATGAGAGATGCCAGTAGCCCTTCTACTCATAGATTGGGACAGTAAGGTTGGAGCTGTCCTAAAAGCGAAAGTACCTGCTGATTTTGCAGACTACTATAAGGAGGATCTTGACACAGAAATCATGCGTATTTTCACATCACACGCCATGGGGGATGCCGCCGCCGGTTTTGCATCATTGAGCATCAGAATTGGTGGGGAAGAATACAATGTTGCGTCCTATTACACTGGTGTAGTGCGTGAAGAAGAACAATACTGTGTCTCATTGTTACTGACTCCTTCTGAAGATCCCAAAATGTATGAAGCCGCCATCACTTCAGTTGTGTCTCCAATTGTCAATGCAGTAATATCCATGACCGATGCAGAACTTCAAGCAGAACTGGAGAACACATACCGACGAATCATACGACTTGCTGGAATGGCAGACGAGTCCCGTCTTGCAAGGCTCTTTGCAGATGAAGTTTCAAGGGCCGTTTTTCCCAAGCTGTGGAAGGGCGGAATCTCCAAGGAGGAACTCGAAGAATGGTTGAAAATGGTGACAGGGCTGCCCAGTGTTAGCGTCGACTCGATAATCTCACCATTTGAAGAACTTGGTCTGGTCAAGAGTGAATGGGTTGATGCAATAGGTCGTACATGCGTGTTCATGATAAAAGACATTGAAGTATTCAGAGCCCCTCCCCTCATAGCTATGGAAGCAGCCAGCAAGGCATTAGACCCTGAACTGGCCGCAGAGTACAAGAGAGAAGTTCTAGAATTTCTCACAGAATGGCAGAAAACCCCTGAAGATACCGTCGCCGTGGCATCAATTCTTGCTGATCCCGATTGCTATGACATCCTTGTGGTTTTGAGAAATCGCCCTGTCAATCTTGCTGAATTGGAGGCCACTCTTGGAATACCACCGAAAGAACTGAAGGCAGCCATTCAGAAGCTGAAAAAATACCGCGTTGTTTCTGAGAAGCGAAGAAAAGGCCCCTCAGGCGATTATGACAAATGGCTGTTCTTGCTTAATGATATTCGAGTACGACTGTTCTTCCCAGAATACTTCCTACAGACATTAATTGTGGAGCTTGAGAAAAATCCAGATGATCCCAAGCAAATGGCAATGGTCCATCAACATTTGCGTCTGCTAAGAGACAACTTTCCAAGATAGAGCCATTATTGCTCTCTCTTAATCTATCTTAGTTCTATTGCTACAATGAACGATCCTATGTGAAAAACAACGAGAAAAGATTGGTTTATTCTAATTCTTTTATACTCTAATTCAAAGTCTGTCAATATCAATCTTAATTAAATCAAGTCATAATCTTGGACTTTTCGCAATGCGCTTATAATTAGAATAAGTTTTTATGTGCCTTCACGAATTAATATACAGCACAATTTAGCTCGTCTAATCTGTGCAGACCTTCGACATTCCAATTGTTGAAACACTGACTTCCCCCGTCATGAAATCTCGCATAACATTGGTCCCCCGTTGTGAGATTCAAAAGCATTGGTCCCCTTTGTGGCATGATCCCCAATTGCCACTCCAATACTTGCGCATTACCATTTGGTTTGAATAGGTGCTTCAACAATTGGAAGTCGCGGATGCGGGAGGTTCGCTTGAACTACTTTTCCTAGCGAACCCCGCTCCGATTAATTTTGAACAATCTACATCCAAGTAACATTTAGAACAACAACCACAATACTATTAGATAGATGAAATTCCACAAAGTATACTGTCTGAACTTGAACTGGTGACCTCTTAATGATTCACAATACTTTCCTTGTGCTTACTCCCACTGGCAAAGTCCTTGCCTCAGTCCAATACTGGCCAGTTGAGGTTTCTGAAGAGCAGATTAGGGAATTCGTGTCAACACGCGAGGAACTAAAGAACGAACAGAGTGATCTTGAAGCATTACCATTGATCATTGGATAAAACAAGTTCATTGGGCGCTCTGTTAGTGATGATGTTCTCGTGGTCTTTGCAACTGATAAGGCCGAGGATGAACAGCAAATTTCTGAAAGGGCCGAGAAAGCAGCAAAAGCACTGGGAATTGAGGTTAAAAAGTCGGGACTGGAATCTGTTCAAGAACGGTTTGAGGAATTGATTGAACCCCATGTGATCACTCGCTTGAAGATTGCTCTTGTGGGTGAGGGTGGCACTGGAAAGACCACAACTCTTCATTTGCTTCTTGGCGACACACCGCCCTTACAGTATGTTCCCACAATCGCATTGAATCTTGAAACAGTTGAGAATATTCGATTTGGGAACTACAGTCTTGTACTATGGGACTTTGCGGGTCAAGAACGATTCAGAACGCTCTGGCGCTTCTACTTCCATGGTGCTGATGTGATAATTCTCGTCTGTGACTCAACACTCAGGAATGTTCTCATCAGCAAGGACATCTTGAAGCTAATCAAACGGGATGCGCCCAAAGTGCCTATTATAGCATTAGCAAATAAGCAGGACAAGCCTAATGCAATGAAGCCAGAAGTGGTCCAAAAGATCCTTGGTGTACCCACTTATCCCATGGTTGCAATTGATAAGAGTAGAAGAGATGAGATGCTTAGGATATTGATGACAGCTGCTGCTCAATATGTGGGCGTCGCACTTCCTGACCTTCCTGTTTCCGAATTACTGAGATTCACCAAAGTGACCGAGGAGAAGGAAGCGGAAGAAGAAGAGGTGGAGGAGGAAGAGGAGGAGGAATATGAAGTAGTTGAGGAGATAATCTATGTTGATGAAGAGGGCCATCCCATAAAGGACTTGGACGAGTATGAGATTATCGAGGAAGAAGTGATTGAAGTCGAAGACGATGAGCTGCCCCCTGAAGAGGTTTCCACTAGTATTTCTCCAGAAGTCAAGGCTGAGGTTGAAGCTGAATCTATGCAAAGAGCAGAAACATCGCAATCGGAAGAACCATTTGAGATAGCTGTTGAAACTACAGCTGAATCTACTATGGATGAAACTGTTCATGTAGAAGTCAGTGAAGAGGTCGAAGAACCAAAGGTGGTTTCTCCCTCAATGCCTGTTGAGGAGCCTGTGGGTCTCATTGAAATACATGAGCCTGAAGAATTCGAGGTGTCAGTGGAGGGCATATCATCAAAGGAGGGCGAGTTGCCAGTAGAAATTGAATCCACAGTTGCCGTGGCCAAACCTGCAGAAGCTGAGATCTCCGAAGATATGGACACCCAGTTGGTGATTGACCTGATCACTGAGGCTCTCGACGCTGATGATATTGTGGCCGCTGAAATCGAGCAGACATCGCATGAAGACCTTACTGACGCTTTGGAAGCATTCTCCAGTGATGAAGTCATTGCAATGAACGACGAAGAAGTGAGTGCAATCGATGATGAGACCATTGCCGAGCTGGACAAAATACTCGGCACTCTTGGAAAAGATATTCCTGCTGTTGTTGAAACATCTGAGGATGAGGACTCTGAAGAGTCTATAACCCTTGATGAACAGTCAATCAGAGAACTGGATGAACTGTATGAAGGCAAGAAGAAGGAGCAAGACGACTGATTCAGCCCTTTGCGGAAGTTTCATTTAGGTCTTCATTGTCTTTTTCTCTAAGGGGTCCTATACTTGAAAATAGATGAGATAAAGAATGAAGCTGCAGTGCCTGAACTTGTGGCTAGAGTCATCTCTGTTGGCCCTCCACGAATGATAGTCACTAAGAGTGGCAGACGCACTCAGCTGAAAGAAGTGCTATTGGGTGATGAATCTGGCACAATAGTTCTCTCACTTTGGGGCTTTGGGGCGGGTGAGGACTTGGTTTCTGGTAAAGTCATCAAAATCATAAATGGCTGGGGGAAGGACTGGCGAGGCAAAACGCAATTAACTCTTGGTCGAAATGGCAAATATGAGGTTATTTCGGACGATGAATCAATACCACCATTGAAGGATCTCATCACTAAGCATGGTTCTGGTGATATGAGTGCATGAATTTTAATGAGCATGGTGTACAACTATGATAGTATATCTCTCTGGTCCCATAATTCGCTCCCAGTTTAGAATGGATGATTTCTATCATGCAATTGTTGACACTCTAGAAAGGGCCAATATCTCAGTATTTGCGCCTCAGTTCTTGCCCAAGGTCTCTGCTAAGGAGATATATGAACGGGATGTGAAGCATGTCAAGGAATGCAAGGTGCTAATAGCTGAGGTTTCCAACCCCTCTCTTGGTGTTGGCATGGAACTAATGCTGGCAATCGAACTGGGTAGGCCCATAATCATGTTCTATAAGGAAGGATCAGGACATCTCTCAAGAATGGTTCAAGGGGCTCCAGGAAAGGCTCTAATCACTTACTCATCCATTGATGATGTTATCAGATTCATAACTGACCTCGACATACAATCGCTGACTCTGGGCCATTGCAATAGGTGCGAATCGGGTGTTTTGGAGAAGACTGGCAAAGATCAACGATGTATCAAGTGTGGAAACAAGGTTTCATGAGGGTAATTTATGTCCGCCACACCAAGGGCAGAACGAATACTGAATCTGCAGATAGTCTCTCTCCTGTTTCTTTCGATACTGATGGTGTCTAGTGGGAGCATCCTGATTATTGCATCAGACTCTCCTTCACTAGTTATTGTATTCTGGCGCACTTTTTATGGTGCTCTATTCATGGCAATGATAGGCCTTGCCAAAGGAGATCTCGGGGCCATGAGAGACCCCATTGTGACAAAGAACAAACGCTGGTTCATTCTGATTGGCATCGCACTCTGCCTGCACTTTTCAACATGGTTTCCCTCTCTTGAACTGACAACTGTTGCGGCCAGCGTAGTATTAGTTGACACTGCTCCCATTTTTACTGCAATCTTCTCAACGATCCTATTGAAAGAAACCCTCAGCAAGCGGTCTTGGGGAGGTGTACTAATGACTGTATCAGGTGCAATTCTGCTGGCATGGACAGACCTCTTCGAACAGGGCTTTGGTGCCCTCACTGGTGACCTCCTTGCCCTTTCAGGTGCGGTGTTTCTCTCCCTATACCACATTGGTGGTCGACGATTCACACATGGCATTCCCATCACAGTCTATACCACTATTGTGTACTCAATTGCCTCACTTGCAACCCTAATACTTTGCATTGTACTCGGTTATGACGTTTTTGTGACAGACCCCCGTGAGATTGTAATATTCATGGCCCTGGGGATGTTTCCCACGGTCCTCGGACACTCAGTATTGAATTATCTCTTGAAACTTGTACCTGCCTATGTGGTATCTTCTGCAGTCTTGGGCGAACCCATCGGGGCAACCATACTCGCAATGATATTCTTTGATCAGATTCCCAGTTTTCTCACTCTTACTGGATTTGGTGTCATTCTAATGGGAATTGCGATTGTATTGAAGGATGTATCTAAGAATGAAGGGCCAGTGCCTTTATCCCTTAATCACACCAATAGGTCTTAGCCTGACGGCCTTCGTGGCTATTCCTACAGAATCCGAAACCCTGACCACTTCATCAACATCCTTGTAGGCTCCAGGGGCCTCCTCTGCAATCACCATGCCCTTTGTTGCCTTGACAATGATTCCTCTCTTAGCAAGAGATGCCTGGACTTCCTTCCCGTAGTACTTCTTCTTTGCCTTGCTCCTGCTTAGAAATCTACCCGCGCCATGAGCAGTCGATCCAAAGGTGAGGTTCATTGCCTTCTGATTTCCAATTAGAATGTATGATGCGGTTCCCATTGTTCCAGGGATTATCACAGGTTGTCCAATACTCTGATACTTTGCAGGCACCTCTGGATGCCCTTTTGGAAATGCTCGGGTTGCACCCTTTCGGTGAACGACCACTTTCACCTGCTTTCCATCAATGTCATGTTCTTCAACCTTGCCCATATTATGTGCAACATCATAGATCAAGTCCATCTCAAGATCTTCTGGAGTTGACCCCATCACTTTTGCAAAGGCCTCTCTGGCCCAGTGCATCATTGATTGTCTGTTTGCGAAGGCATAGTTGGCAGCTGCGCTCATTGCTCCAAGGTATGCTTGTCCCTCAGGAGAGGTTGTGGGAGCGCAACAGAGCTCTCTGTCCGGCACCTGAATGTTGTATTTCCTCATGGCTTGAGTCATGGTCTTGATATAATCACTGCAGACCTGATGACCAAGACCACGTGAACCACTATGAATCATGATAGCTATCTGTCCCGAATGGGTGATTCCCATGACTTTTGCAGCAGCCTCATCATAAATCTCATCCACAACCTGAATCTCAAGAAAATGATTGCCGGACCCAAGTGTTCCAACCTGCCTTAATCCTCTTGACTTGGCCTGCGATGATACGGCTGAAGGATCAGCAAACTCAATCCTTCCTCCAGCCTCTTGATGCTTTAGGTCTTCCTCCCATCCATAACCATTTTCAACCGCCCACTCTGCTCCACCACTAAGAACATCATCAACTCCGCTCTTTCCCCCAAGCTGGATCTTTCCGCTTCTACCAACGCCTGTGGGCACATCAATGAACAGTTGCTCAATCAGGTCCCTCAACTTCGGTCTGACATCCTTCTCATCAAGATTGGTCTTTAAGACTCGAACTCCACAATTAATGTCATAACCAACACCGCCCGGTGAGATAACACCATTCTCATAATCCGTGGCTGCTACTCCACCGATTGGAAACCCATAGCCCTGATGTCCATCAGGTAATATTATGCTGTACTTGTAAATGCCGGGGAGACATGCTGCATTGACACCCTGTTGAAATGTTGCATCTTGTCTCATCTTGTCAATCAACACCTTAGAGGCGTAGATACGAACAGGAACTCTCATACAAGACTGCTCTTTTTGAGCAATCTCATGGATGCCATCAGCTATTCTCTCAATCTTCATATTCTTTCTCTCCAGTTAACGATATGGTTGGTCTAAAATGCTTTAAGGCTTGTGAAGTGGTTCGCAGTATCTTTATTTGCCAACCGACTTTGATTCTATTGGACAGATCGTCCTGAAAGCAAAAGGAGGTATGACCACAGAGTTGAAAGACATTCGCCTGACTGCAATGGTCAAAACCCATGGATGAAGTTGCAAGGTCAAGCAGGCAGACCTTGTCAGACTCCTTCATGCCTCGGGCCTTATCCCAATCGATCTGGTGTGCCATGATGAATATGGTGATGATGCCTCAGTGCATCAGATCAATGACAATGTGGCTATCGTAGAGAACATCGATGTCTTCACCCCGATTCATGACGACCCCTATATTCAGGGTCAGATAGTAGCGTGTAATGCAACAAACGACGTGTTTGCAATGGGAGCAACAGAGATTCTCTCGCTGCAGGCTCTTCTGGCCTATCCGCGAAACATTCCCGAGGATATTCCTGCTGGGGTTCTTAGGGGAATGTGTGCATTCATGGAGTCCCTCAAATCTAGAGTGACAGGTGGCCAGACAATCACGAACCCCGTTCCAGTCTTTGGCGGTGTTTGTCTTGGAATGGCCCACCCGTCTGAGATCATATACTCTAAAGGTGCACGGGTCGGAGATGTTGTTCTACTCACAAAGCCACTCGGAATTCAGCCCGCTATGCGGTCTTACAGGGACCTGCAGAATGATAAGCGTGAAGCCCTTCTTGAGAGGTTCAACGAAACAGAGCTTCGTCGGATGCACGACACTGCTGTAAAAATAATGACTACCAGCAATCTAGAGGTTGCTCAGGCAATGAGATCGGTAGGTGTTCATGCGGCCACCGATGTGACAGGGTTTGGAATACTGGGGCATGCCAGTAATGTTGCTGCTCTCAGTGGGGTTGATGTGATAATCGACACCCTTCCCATAATATCCGGGACTGCCCAGCTTGCTGAGTTCTTTGGTCACAAACTCACTCAAGGCTATGGCGCGGAAACAGCGGGTGGCATGCTTGTATTTCTTAAGCCTGAGCATGTTGAACCATTCAAGGATTTTCTCAAGAGCAAGGATCTGCCATGCTGGACAGTTGGCAAAGTCATCCGACCCTCTGACGAGCCAAATGCACGGCTTGCAGAAGGTGTCATCATTCTAGAGACCGAATTCCCGTGATATCTTCCTAAACCCCTGTGGACGGAGGATTGAGGATTGCTGCCGCAAGCAGCCGGTCTCTCTCAAATCGACAATATTTCATTTTTCATGTGTCATTTGGACCTATTTTTAAATGGCTAATCACTAATTTCCGCCAAACATGAATGACAATGCACAAGTTAACATGTCATAAGAATATCTTTTAACCTCTTATTGCTGTTATGAGAGCAGCAGTTCATGATATAGGGACAGGTGTGTTGAATGAAGATAGTTGTTACGGGCCCCTTTGAATCTGGTAAGAGCACTATAATTCATAACATTACTAATGGCAATTGCATCAATGTTGAAGTGAATGGAACTACTATTGCTATGGACCATGGAGTTGCTAACATTAATGGAATGAATGTGTTCCTGTTCGGAACCCCCGGCTTGCTGCGTTTCACGACTATGCGAAAAATCCTGAGTGAGGGGGCCGACGGTCTCATATTTGTCGTTGACTCGAGCGATCCAGAATCTGATGCCAGAGCAAAATTGTTCTTTAGAGAAGTCCCCTTCTTTCTGCCTGGTGTGCCCTGTGTCGTGGCTGCAAATAAACAAGATATAGGATCTGCCCGCCCAGTAGAAGAACTGCAAAAAAGCATGAGCTTTGTTGCTGGATTGCCAATGATACCATGCTCCGGTGAAACAGGGCAGAATGTTGATAGTATGCTTCGTACTCTACTCTATCTGATAATGATGCAATGGAGTTCTGTCTTCCAAAAATTCGCTGAACACAGCGGAAAACCAAATGGCCTTGAACTCCTCACCAAAGACCTGAATATCTCCAAACAGGTTGCAGTTGGATACTTGAGAAAGTTCGAACTACGAAAACTGCTTGAAGTTGATGTGGGCGACAAGCGATTTGTTGTTCAAGACAATGTTCGACAATTTTTAGAGAATCCTGTACTCATTCTTAAGAAATAGCGTCATGGAGAAAGAATCAAAAGCATACTTATTACGATTTTATAATGCCGTTGGTGACCCCATTGAGTGAGGAAGAATACATCGAAGATACAGACCCAGCAAGCCTGATTGAACAGGCCACTGCTGCCGAGTCGAATGGTGAAGATCTGGAGGCTGCAAAACTCTACAATTCTGCTGGCAATATCTATATGTCAGTTGCCGAGTTTGAAGAAGCCCTCACCTGTTTTGAAAAGGCATTGAAACTATACAAGAAGAACAAAGATGAGGTTGGCATCAGCGACACATTATACAATCTTGGTGTGGCTCAGATTAATCTTGAACAATGGGATGCTGCCATTGAGTCATGCAAGGCTGCTATGGACTTGTTCCAGAAACTTGGCAACAAGGCAGGGTCAGCGGATGCAGTTTATGGAATTGCACTGGCAACCTTGGGTCAGGGTGATTTTGACGGTGCCATGGAACTCTTCAAGAAGGCACAGAGGGCCTATAAGGCAATTGGCAACCAGATGGGAGTGGCAGTCGCACTGATGGATATAGGCAACGCGTATCAAGAACGTGAAGATTTTGAGAATGCGGAGAAGACTTTCAAGAAAGCCCTCAAGATATATCGCGAATTAGACGACAAGGCAGGCATGGCCGACGCCCTCTCATATCTCGGAGAGATTGCTGAGAATCGAGGAAACCTGAAAAAGGCTGCTGAATGCTTTGTTGAAGCCTCTCAATATTACCTGGATGCTGAGATTCTTGAGATTGCCCGCGAAGTAGTAGAGAGAGCAGAACAGATGATGTGGGATATTCCCAAGAGTACACGTAGACGATTGCGTCCCCTCATTGATGACCTGCTTGATGCTCTTCCCGAGATTGAAGAGGCGGACGATGGCGACTTTGATGAAGACTTTCTCGATCTTGAATGAGCAACATCTTAACTGAAGCGTCGGTCGTATTCACCAATTATAGTTAATACGCCAAAATGCTATTTACAAATCTGCACGATAGACTTTGTCATATGGAGTGAACCCCATGAAGAAATGCATCCAGATCCTGACCACCGCATCAATCATGACCATCCTATTACTGCCCTATTCCTTCCTATTCATGACTCATATAATCAGTTCAACCAGCCAGGCTCCCCCTCTGATCGATAACTCCTACATTGCTCAAAATGGTGTGGACCCCATTCCCCTCTCACGAATTGCTTTTGTTGAATCAGTCCCAGGCTCTTTCATTGATGATTTTGCATACATGGCCACGGTTCCAACAAGTGTCTTTTATCATGATAACAATCAGTATCTTTCTCCAATTCTCTACTCTTCTGGGCTCATGAGTGAAGACTGGCTGATTGAGGACTGGGCTGAGTATCTTTCGGATGATGGGGGTATCACCCAAGCAATCAGCGTTGGCAATTATGACTCATCGGAGCTCATCCATCTACAACATGAAATTGGCACAACAATATTTCCACGCATAACTGGCGATACATCATATGATATTGCTGCTAGACTCGCTGTTTCAGAATGGGCCAGTTCTGATATTGTAGTGCTCGCACTGGCAAAGGACTCCTTTAATGAGCCCACAGTCAGTGAGGGGTCTTATAGTTATCAGTTTGTGAATGAAGAGGTCAGGCTAATTCAGCCATCAGCAACTGTTCAGAGCAGTAGTCCATTGTCAATCCGCTTCTCTACCACAGCATCTGATGGATGGCTTGTGGGTTCATTCAACTGGACAAGCTCTGATGTTCTTGTTCATCGGCTCTTTGACCCTAATGGTGTTGTTGTGGACTATTCCGTTTATGCTCGCATGTACCACAAGCGGTACTCTCCAAATATTCAGAGTCCCTTACCAATGCAGTTCTGGGTCCCTAATGTGGTTCCTGGTGAATGGAACATGGTGGTATATCCCACCCCCCCGTTGCTCGCTGATATTCCCCTCGACTGCAAGGTCTGGTTGCATCCGGGTTTCCGCCATAATATCGAAGTACCATCGAATGCGAACTGGTTGAATTTAAGCTTATCATGGGACAATGCCGCAACAGACATCAACATGGCGCTTGTCGACCCAACGGGCAGAATGGTGGCGTGGGCACCCACAGGCAGCACACTCTCTCAGCTTGGTGGTGAAACCATAAACTTCCCCAATCCAATGGCTGGCGAGTGGACGGTTGTTGTGGCTTGGATGGATGCAACAACCGAGCAAAACAATGTTGATCTGAAATGGAAGATCTCTACAATTGACCCTGACATTCAGGGTTACATGGAGTCGGCCGCTAATGGCGCTGTGATTGCGTCATTATTGAACTCCCCCTTGCTATATGTTTCCGAAGACAGTGTCCCAGAAGTCACCCAATGGGCCCTAGACCGATTGGGTGCAAGCAACATCATATTCGTTGACCCCATGAACCTACATAGCCCCTCTCTTGAAACCTCCCTCTCGACTTATCCCATCTTTGTCAATCTGAGCAACTACCCTGCAGTGTCAGCATTCATCAAGTCATTGTCATCTGAAAATGATGTCATAATCACAATTCCTATGGGTAATGGCGATGAGTTCTTTGCACCCTCTGCTCTTGCTGGCGCATTCCACGGTGCTCCTGTGTTCTCCCTGTGCGGCAACAACAATGAGATGACAACGCGTGCTGAGGAAACCTGGGCCCCTTACCTGATAGGTCCTGAGATTGAGGTCTATCTTGTGGACAAATTTACATCTCGGGCCGAGAACGGTTGGTATGATGAGCGTATCCCCAACACGTTCTCAATGACCAAGGCCTCCTCTGACTTTGATGCTTTTCTTGAAGATCGTGGTGCATATAATGAGTCCGTGCCGCAGAGCGTACTTATCGTTTCTCCTGATGTGCCCCTCAAGGTCAGCTTTGACCGCTCCTTAATCAGTCACTACAGACCCGGCAGAATCCCCGCAAAGAACCCCTCTTCCGCCTCGGTAATGATTGATCGGGCAATCCTTCATCGCTTTCTGTCCCTCACTGCAAACTCTGCTGACTCTGCACTCCTCACTCAATATGCGTATACTTATGGTTACCCTGTTGCAGACAATCTGAACAATGTTCATACGCTCTATCAGGTCGATGACTTGGCAACTGCCGTTGAGTCGATGGGTCTTAATATTGAGTCTCACATTGGTGTTAATGAGGTGTTTGAGTCTCTCAATAATCAGGTGTCATTATGGCTGATCAGTACCCATGGCACATTAACCGTCCTGCCAACAGATCCTCCAAAGCGGCCAGATGGACTCGGAATATTCTCCTTGCGGGACCAAGATGCCGCATATGGCTTTGAAACCACCGATAAGAGGGATGCTGATGGCAATTATCTTGTTAATCCATACATTTACCCGGAAGAGCGAGCACATCACGTTCTGACAACAACGGACGACTTCATGGCGAATGTTGGAAAGATGGGGTCGACAATCGTGCACATCACTGCATGTCTTCTTGGCGGCTCGAAATTCCCACTTGCAATGATGGAGCGCGGTGCAGTAGGTGTCGTTGCATCTCCGCGTACTGTATATTTCACTCCTGCAGGATTATTGGAAGTAGTATTCACCGATAGTCTAGTTGCCGGCAATTCAACTGGCGAGTCTTTAAGGCTGGGGCTCAGGCTGACATCAATTGACTATACGAACCCATGGCCCTATGATCCAAGAGACTATGCGAACCAGCATGTATTATACGGTGATCCCGAGATCCACCTTTACAACCCATCAACAACCCCTCATATCGATGCGGTTGACCCGCTAACATCAGCCTTTGGAACCCATACACCGGGCAATGGTGTTCCGGAGATTGCTGCTGTTGGTTTCAGTAACCTCTTGCCTACAATTCTCTCTGGGATAGGTGCCGAGTTTGAGTTCTTCAGTGATTCCAACTTCTCTCAATTTGTGAGCCTGCTATGCGCAAGAAAGAACGTAATTGTCGAACCCGGAATGTCTTCAGCATTAATTAATGACTTCCTCATGGCCTCTGATGATATTCAGAAATACATAACATATGGTGGAGTAATGGTTATTTTTGGTGTGCCCTCCAACATGAGCTGGTTGCCATGGCCTTTGACGGTTAGCAGTGGATCTGGGAACTCGGTCACTTTTGTGGATCCCTTACATCCTATCCTGACAACGCCAAACACACTCAGCAGTTCAGTGGCCTTTCAGGGCTACTTCTCATCACTCTGGGAGAACTTCACGGTCCTTGCTGCTGATGGCAGCAACCCTGTTTTTGTCACCTCTACAATTGGTTCTGGGAAAATTGCACTCAGTACCATTAATCCTGGATCTGATGCGATTAATGAGTATCTGCAGAATGCTGTTGCATGGGTCGAGCAACCCAGCATTATTCTCAAGTCTGTGCTTTTGAGTGAGGTGATAATCTGGGAGGGTGATCGCGTGACTATCACAATGGAGCTCTCAGACCTTATTGGGAACCCCATTACAGAGGCATCTGTAAGTGCTTGGTTGAATGAAACCGAGTTCACCGTTGAAGAGACCTCGCAAGGGGTGTTTACCGTACTTCTTCCCGAGAGCTGGACGAATGGTCATGTTGGAGTATATTCACTAAGGATACATGCTCAGAAAGCCAGCTACGACACGCTCACTATAGTCCTCATAGATTTCCTTCGGATTAAGTCATCTCCAATCCTGATTATCCTGATTGTAGGTGGAATCTTTGTCACCTCCATTGTCGCATATGCATTTTTGAAGCGCAGACGGGGCGAGAGTATAATATCCCGTGGTGGTCGTGCTGTGTCTGCTGCAGAACTTCAGCGACGACGCAAGCAAGATGAAGAGATAGACCTTCGTGAAGTCTTCGAGGATTGACCTTGAAATGCGCAAAACATGCCATTTTTTGCATCTGCACCCAACAAAGCTTTAAATCCTCTCTCCTGCGTTGTTTCTATTGCCCTGAGGGATGATTATTATGTCAAGTCGTGTCGATAAGATCAATTCGATAATTCGTGACTTCGAAACCGTTCCTGGAGTTGAGGGTGCCGCACTGGTGTCCAGAGATGGACTTCCAATCTCCTCTGCTCTGCCAGAGAGCGAGTTGGAACGAGTCGCGGCAATAAGCGCAGCTATCCTTTCCCTTGGGGAGAAGGCCACTGGAGAGCTTGATCGTGGAACTCTACAAGAGATATACGTCAAAGGTGCAAAGGGCTATACATTGATGACCTCTGTGGGCGATAACGCACTTCTCCTTGTCCTGGCGAAAGCAGATGCACAACTCGGCCTAATTTTCGTAGACATGAAGAGGATGGCCGAGAGTCTTGTAGAGATTCTCTAGAGTTTCAGTGATTAATCATTTCTACTTTCTATGCGCAGCAATAATATCAACAACATGCTTTGCCACAACTCGTTTTGATGACAAGGGTACTTTTTCTATGGTGCCCTTCGGTCCCACAATGAGCACCTCATTAGTATCAGTTCCAAAAGCCACGCCCTCTCGATGAGCATCATTTGCAACTACATAGTCACATATTCCCTTGTCAATCTTTGACAATGCCGCTCTCTCTAATTCCTCATCGGTAACATCTGATTCGACTTTGAAACCAACTATGAGAATGTCTTTAAACTTCTCTCTCACTTCTTCAATGATCTTTTTCGTGGGCCTTAATCGTATTAATAATTCGCTCTTTCCAGACTCTATCTTCTTTTCTATGGTATCTTCAGGCACGTAGTCCAAGACAGCAGCAGCCGAGATGAATCCATAGGTTTCTCTCTGTGAGATTGAATCGAGTACAGTCTCTAGCATCTCTTCTGATGTCTGCACATGCCTTATCTCCACATTGTCAGGAGGCTCTTGTGCAGTGGGTCCAATGACAAGTGTTACACTAGCGCCTCTTGCTGTGAGTTCCTTTGCTATCTCGATTCCCATCTTTCCTGTGCTGGGGTTTGTGACAAATCTGACCCTGTCAATCCACCCTCTTGTGGGCCCTGCAGTAATGACAAAATGTCTTCCTTCCAAATCATTAGGTGTCAACGCTGCGATCACTTGATCAATGATTGTTTCTGTCTTGGGAATCTTTGCCTTGGCTTCTTCTCTTCTTGGGGCAAGGACTCTTACTCCCATCTCTCTGAGCTTCTCTATGTTCTCAATGACACCAGGGTGGTCATACATCGAGGCATGCATGGCAGGCACAACGATAATTGGGATCCCTGCTCCAATTGCAGATGACAGTGTTGTGGTCACTGGTGTGTCATCAATGGCATGCGCCATCTTTCCAATAGTGTTCGCCGTGGCAGGAGCCACTAAGATTAGATCTGCATGATCCTTGTGTTTTCCTGCAAGGGCAACATGCTCTATTTGTCCTGTTAGACTGGTCACAACAGGATTTCCAGTGGCCCATTCAAGTAGATATGGATGAATGATCTTCTGAGCCATGTCAGACATGACAGCAAACACTTCCGCACCATGTCGCATAAGTCCTCTGGCTATTGCCACACACTCCACAGCAGCAACACTTCCTGTGACACAAAGAACGATCTTCCTTCCCTCTAATACCGTGCTTCTCGATCCCATAATCAGTTTTGATGTGTGCTCGAACAAGGTTGTGACCTGACATTTTGATGTTCCAAACACACATAAATAATGACCTTCCTGATTGCTCCTGCATTCGAAGGATATATGAGTGGGAAATAACTTGTTCAATACTCGTAAAGTGCATGTTCAGATGATATCATATTATGTGAAAATGCCGGGACTTGTCAAACACCGTAGAATTTCGCAAGTGGTGGGTGAATAAGATTGAACGCCTCCTCAGACTGGGAAACAAAGGCGAGAACTCTCAGTCCTGAGAAGAAGACGCGTTTTCAGGCCTACAAACAAGTGGTGGATGCTTTTGGAACCCCAAGTCAATCCCTTTTTGTAGTGGACAACGATAATGAAGTGGATACATTTCTCACAGATTTCAATGATTTTCTCAAGCTCTATAATATGGTGCCTCCAGACTCCAATGAGCTACCTTACCATGTTGTTCGTATTGGTTATGACGGTGACATGCTCGATGATATGTTCCGACTTGTCATTTCTGTTTCAGCAAAACACTTCAAGCCCGCCAAGATCGACCCTTCACAATTGTACTCAAAACAACAGATCTTTCAGTTTCTTTATGATGTCATCACAAAGGACAAGTTCGTGATTTTTCACATTACTGAGTTTCCATTGGCCTATTATTTTGAGGCTGCTGTAGTTGTTGATGTGGAAACGCTCTCAGATGTCCTTGATCCTGCAGTTCATGATGAAACCATATCCAGATATCTGAATGATCTTCGTGAGCAAGGTGCAGAAGAGCACAGAAAAATCTATAGCTTCTTTTACAGAATCAGCACCTCTCTATTAATGGAACTCTCTAATGTCTTTCTCGTTGTTCCTACGGTTGACATGAATAAGCATCTTGTTGTCACAAGCTGGCGGACGCAGACTCTTCTCCTGGGATTCAGTCCCCTCACATGGTCTTCGGGATCATTCAATGTATTTGACCTCAGTGGACGAGACATTGATGCAAGATGGGCATTTCCATGCGAGCCTTCTGATGACCCTAGAGTAAAGCAGTACACAAGTTTAGTTCCCCTTTCAAAGTAAAAAGATGAAAATATATACATATACCATTAAATACCATTATATCCGTTTATCTATTGAAAAACTATATAGACTGTCCCGAGAGGGTTCACTTGACCAGTACGTTGATTGAAGCCACTAGAACGGGTAGATCTTTTGTACCCGGACACATCACAGGGTTGTTTAGGATATATGACCTAGATGACGACCCGTTGCGTCGTGGCTCCATTGGTGCTGGTTTCTCGATAGGTTCCGGAACGATTACAAGAGTCACCTTGGAAGCAGTTGATTCTCCAGAGGTGATAGTGAGATACAATGGCGTGCAGATAGAAGGTCAAGTGACAAGAGCGGTGATAGAACTGATGAGCCAAGAATACGGGCAGTCTTACAAAGCAACGGTCCAGCATGACTCAGAGCTGCCCATAGGTGTTGGTTTTGGCGCATCGGGGGCTGGCGCTCTTGGAACAGCACTAGCAATGAATCAGGCCTTAGACAGTCATTTTGATCACATTCGAGCCGCCCAATTTGCGCATGTCGCTGAAGTGAAGAACAGAACCGGACTCGGTGATGTTATAGCTCAGTTCTCTGGCGGAATTGAGATCAGGGTGAGTCCTGGAGCTCCCGGAATAGGTGAAACAAGAAATATCCCCTTCTCTGAGCCTCTTAATGTCACTCTAGCAGGTTCCCCAGGTCTTGAAACAAGTGAGGTCCTAAGCGATCCTGTGAGCAGAGAGCGGATTAATAGGGCAGGGGACATGATTGCAAAGCGACTGATAGAAGAGCCTACTTTTGAAAGATTCATCGAATGTTCTCGTGAATTCTCAGCACTCACTGGCCTAATGACTGTCCGAGTAAAGAAGGCTCTTCAAGACCTTGAAGACAATCATCTTGCAGACTCGAGCATGGTTATGCTGGGTGACTCCATCTTCTGCTTTTGCGACGATGACCACACTGACATGGCGACAAGAATACTCAACAAGTACTGGTCAAAGCATGAGATTCTTGTCACCACAATTGAATCAACTGGTGGGAGGGTTATCTAAGATGGGCATTGAGATTCCTCCAGACCATCCAAGGCGTGTGTCCCTCGAGATCCGCGAGAAGATTATTGAAGGACATCAGGCGTCAATTGTGGCGACTGCAGGACTTCTGGCTCATGGGCGCGGAGAGGCCTTTGACTACTTTATTGGAGAGGCCACAACAGAGCTTGCAGAGAGAGCGACCCGCGCAGCAGTGGCATCAATGCTTCTTGCCCGTAGCCCTGTTATCAGCGTTAATGGTAACGTTTGTTCTCTAGTTCCAGAAGACCTAGTTAGACTATCAAAACTGACTAATGCCCCTCTAGAGATTAATCTCTTCTATTATCGCAAGGAGCGCGAGGATGCAATCCTCAAGGCTCTTCAAGAAGCGGGCGCTGAGAGGGTGCTTGGCACTCATGATAGGCCATCTGAGACCATCCCCGAACTCTCCAGCAACCGTCGCAAGGTTGACCCCGATGGCATTGGAAAGGCTGACTGGGTACTTGTTCCTCTCGAAGATGGCGATCGTACGGAGGCCCTTCGGAAAGTTGGCAAATTCGTTGTAACAATAGATCTCAATCCGATGAGCAGGACCGCTGTATATTCCAATATCACCATCGTTGACAATGTTGTGAGATGCATGCCACTTATGGTGAAATACGCCAAAGAGATGAGGTCTTGGACAAGAGAACGTCTCGAAGCACTCATCAAAGAGTTCAACAACAGTGACAATCTTAGAGAATCCATCCAACTGATAATTGAGAATCTGAAACAAAGGGCAGGCAATGAATACATTGCAAAGGAGGCTTTTAATTGAAAATAGTCGTAATGGGTGCTGGTGCAATAGGTAGTCTATACGGCGGTCTACTGCAACAATTAGGTCATGAAGTGACCCTGATTGGACGAGAGCCTCATGTCAATGCAATAATCGAATCCGGACTAAGAATACGAGGAGCCTATGGTGATTATACAGTACAGCCCCATGCCATAACAGACCCAGCTGAAGTTTCACAAGCTGACATTGTCATAATCACAACCAAGAGTTACGATACTGTCACTGCAGCTCAACAGATCCAGCACCTATCCAGCTCAGGATCATATATAATGTGTCTTCAGAATGGTCTCGGAACCGAGATCAGAGTGGAGAAGGCACTTCAGACTAAGAGAATCCTCCGTGGAACAACCTGTGCAGGAGCACAGTTGACAGAGCCTGGTCTGGTTGTTGCTATGGGCAAGGGTCTTACTGAGATTGGAACTCACCATCCAGAAAATGATGACTTGGTCCACAAGATTGCGGCTGTCTTTCGGGAAGCAGGATTTGCGGTTAACACCTCAGATAATATTGAGGGCGTTGTCTGGACAAAGACAATTGTGAACTGTGGTCTGAATCCCATTGCAGCATTGACTGGCCTTACAAACGGTGAGATTTACAGAGATTACCGTCTACGAGGGCTTGTGATCCGCTTGGTTGAAGAGGCGGTTGCTGTTGCAAATGCATTAGGCGTCAGACTCACAACTGATGATCCCATCAGGTATACGCTGGGAACTGCAAAAGCCACATCTGATAATCTGAACTCGATGCTTCAGGACATTCTGGCAGGAAAAAAGACAGAGGTCGACTATATTTTAGGAGAGGTCATTCGCCTTGCACAAATGCACGGTATTGAAACACCATTCAGTGAAATAATATATGCTCTTGTCAAAGCATTCGAGAGTAGAATGGCTTCCTCCAAAAGCGTTGCAACCGTAATTTCAAGAGTCGTGAGTGATGAGATTTTGGATACAGTATTTACACTCTAAACATTATTTTTGCCATCTCATATGATGCAACAGCGGCTTGGCGCGTTCCCCCACGAATCAGACCCATATGACCTGGCACCGCAATTGCAAAGTCCATCTCAGCCAGTCGTTTCAACGAGTTTACAAGTTCGGTGGGGTCTCCAGTTGGGAAATCGACTCTTCCAAAACTGCCCCCTGCAAACAATGTATCGCCTGTGATTATCACATTCCTGTCGAGTACTTCAAGACACACACTGCCGCATGAATGGCCAGGAGTACTAAACACTCTCAGTTTCATCTCCCCAAGATCGATCACATCGCCCTCGTGAAGTATCCCCTCAATCCTTATAGGTGGAAGACTCGCTCCGAATGTACTCGCCAGAGTGAGCCTCATGTCTCCAGAGTTAATCCTGCTGGCCTCGCACTCATGCAGGTATATCTTGGGGTCTGCTTCTTTCTGGATTACAGCAAGCCCACCAATATGATCAATATGGCTATGGGTGAGAACCACATCGGTAATCTTTGATATTGAAGCCCCAATCTTTGAGAGTTGCATCTCCAATTGCTGGGAGTACATCCCTGTACCAGTATCAATCAGTACCTGCCTCTCTCCACAATCTAGGTGGGTGATGTTTGAGTCAAAGCTGTTACTCACAAGAACATGGATGCCGTCGGCGATTGTTTCAAACATGTTTCTTACCTCAGCAGCGATATCACGCGCTCTATCTCATCCTCAGTGTTATAGAAGTGTGGTGATATTCTCAAACGACCATTCCTCAAGGAAACATGAACTTGTTCTTTTGTCAATCTCTCAAATACTTTCTCAACATCAGGCAAGGAGCATGAAACAATCGTTGAATTATATTTCTCTCCAAAATCATAATGATCAATTGTTTCCTCACTTAGTCTTTCTCTCAAGTAATCCGCATTGCTCATTGCAATAGTCTCTCTAATGTCATTGGGAATCTCAAGCAGTACCTTGAGTGACTCCTTCAGCCCAACATAGGCCATCATAACGGGAGAACCAACCTGAAACATCCTCACATCCTTCAATGGTACCCGCTCAAAGTATTCGAACTCTGTAAGCTTCTCAACACCCCACCATCCAAGAAACCTTGGAGTGAGGTCCTCTTCAATCCCCTCTCTCAGATAGATGTATCCAGCACCAATTGGCCCTAATAGCCACTTGGCTGCCTGTCCTGCTGCACAGTCAACATTCTCCCTGACAAGATCAAGATCTGCCCATCCCGCGGCCTGAATAATGTCGCTGAAGAGATAACCACCCACTTCATGAACTGCATTTGCAAGTTCCCTCAGATCTGTCTTGAAACCTGATGCGAATTGGACAAGACTTACTGCTACAACTCTTGTGTTCTCGTCAATAAGATCCTTGAACATCTCAGGTGTGGCTGCGCCGTTCTTGCTTCTTACCACTCGAAGCTCAACATCATAAAGCCTACTGACATTTTGCCAGGGTATGTAGTTCGAGGGAAACTCCAAGTTGCAGATGACAATATTACTGCCATTTGGGTAGTCAATTGCCTGTGCAAAGGAGTTTACTGCTTGGGATGTGCTTGGCACCAGCCCATATTGAGAATAGTTTCCACCAAGAAGACTGGCAAGAAGAATCCTGTCTTCCTTGAGCAGAGCGAGGGTCTGATCAAAGCTTCCAGCGGCCCTCATCCTGTTCCGAATATACTCACTTATAGCATCTGCCATGGTGACTGGTGGAATGCCCATTGATGCATTATTGAGATAAGTCATCTTTGATAATGTTGGGAAGTAATTCTCAATAAATGAACTGTCAATCCGATTTGCCATAACACAGAAAACCATGCATTCGCTATAAAGCTCTCGAAGCTCGCTAAATTTATTAAAATCATCTGATAATTTAAACCCGGAGTAATTACAGACAAACTTTAAGTCATGGGGATTTTTCCATTATATGAAAGGAATTCAAGAGAGAGAGAGTATTGCCAATACTTCGTAGGTTTCGCCGGAGGAAAGCACAGGACACAGAAAGTGAGGGTGGGACTACTCCTTCAATAAAGCCTTCACCTGTGGTTGAAACAGAGGAGCCACCATCACCAACTCCCTCAACCTCCAGATTCATTTTAACAAGTCCGAAGCCTATGGGTTCACTCGTTGCTGAATCGGACAGCCTTCAAATTGATCGCGAAGCAACCCAGCAACTTGCTAAAGATGCTAATATCCGTCCTCAGGCAACTGTTGAGATTGTACCTGGAAAAAGTATTCGTCGTGACGCTAAAGGACGCATTCACATCAAGATTGTCTTCTATGGTCCATCTCTTTCTGGAAAGACAACTGCTCTGAGATGGCTGTTCGCTAATGTTCGTTCTCTCTCAAAAGGCAAGATTGTTGAGATCTCAGATGAACGTGGAAGAACCACATTCTTCGACTTTGTACCCGTGACTGCAAACAACAAGATAGTCTTTGATGTCTTCACTGTTGCAGGGCAACGACGGCATGCAAGCAACAGGATTAAAGTCTTGAGAGATGTTGATGGGCTAATCTTCATGGCCGACTCCGCACCAGAGCAGATGAATGAAAACCTTGCATCGATTCAGGAGCTTCGTATTGCACTTGGAACAGATAGGCTCACCATGCTACCAATCATTGTAGCACTAAACAAACGAGACCTCCCCAACGCACTACCTATGGAGTATATGATTGATGTCTTGGGCCTTGAAGGATATCCCGTTTTTGAAACTGTGGCCACCAATGGAAAGAGCCTCATTAGGATGTTTCAACGAATCCTGCGTGATGCCCTGATCTTCAAAGTGGGAATCTAGTCTTCGATGAGTGGAAGCTTTCCTCGCTCTAAGTCTTCAATCAGTCTGACTAGATCATCAATGGCCTGATTTAGTATTGCCTTTCCCTTCTCAGCATTTGCACTGGTCGGGTCCCCATATATTGCCTCAGGGTAGATCTCCTCTCTATAACTCGCAGCTACGACCCTGAACTGCGACCTTACAATTGCTGGCTTTGCAGATGCCATATCTACAAGCTCGGGAGCCACATGCATCATCACCGAGGTTTCGTCCTCTGCACTGTGTCCCTCGCGGGTTTCCAGCACTTCTCTTCGGACCTCCTCAGCAAGATCACGCCACCAGTTCACAATGATGACAATTCGGTCCCCCTTTTTGGTGGCAATCTTTGCAGCACTCTCAAGATGGGACGAGTTGCCGCCGTGTCCATTCAGAGCAACAATATATCTGAAGCCTTGTTTAAAGACACCCTTCATTATGTCTATGTAGAAGTTTATCAGGTTGATTGGGCTCACAGAGATTGTGCCCTCAAAATTCTCAAAACTCCAGCTATCTCCGAATGGTATCGGTGGAAGAACCATCGCCTTTGTCCGTTCAGCAATTGCCTTGCTTATATACTCAGGCATTACTGTGTCAGTACCCAACGCCAAATGCTTGCCATGTGCTTCCAGTGACCCAGTTATCATCACTGCGACTTCGGTTTCTTGAGATGCCTTTATGAACTGCGGATATGTGAGTTGATACCAGAGCGGCATTTCACATCGTGCTGCTTCTTCCACTTCTCTCTAATTAACTCTCTGCTTTCTTTCGCACCAAAAAGCTAAAATTCATTTCATGACTGCTTCGCTGCAAGTCCTTGTCTAGCCCCGTGGTGTAGCGGTCAAGCATCAGCGGTTCTGGCCCGCTGGACGCAGGTTCGAGTCCTGCCGGGGCTACCATATCTTATCGATTTTTATCCCAGCATTTATTGAACTCATCATTCTTGAGATGTAACTCGTCCATTTGGTTCCATTCCTTAACATAATCCCAATAAACCCATCAAACCTCTCTAAAAATAGTCGCAAGTTATGCTTTTTTGTAGCACCATTATATTTATAGGCATAAATGCCGTTTATAAACGTGGAGACCAAGGCCCGCATAATATAAGCTCATAAGAGCTACTGTTGCCTTAGTCTACGTCCTCCCGGCGGAGATCAACAGGTATGCGGGCATCTCCATCTTCCTTTTTCTCATTCTGTCTATAGGTATTATCACTGACTGATTCTGTAGTTATATCTAATATCTATTTATTGAAATAATTGAAAGTATATATCCACACTAATGTGTTGCAATCAGGAGTTTCTAATTGGAGTATGAGGGGTGCGCTGTTGAGAATACACTATTTGAGGGGATTAACAATCTTCAGAAAACCAAATACCTTGAAATCGCTGATGTTTTCAGTATAAATGCAATCTACTTCAGACTCCTTGGCTACTGCTGCAATGATGCAATCAAATATTTTGGCTCCTGTGAAACCATGTTGTTTGACTAGAGAAAATACAAGTGAAACTGTACCATTTCCTGGACTTATAGTTTTAATTTGATGGCATATTTGTAAATCCTCACAGATCCTTGCAGCCTCAACCGAGGACAATGGCTGTTCAACTTGTCTTGGATTGGTAATGACCGAGAAAAACTCATAGAGAATCTGAGGAGTAAGGTATGCCTTAATCTTTGACTGAAGTGCTCTTTTTACAATCCTTTTGGCCTTCTGATGTTTCGGTGATGCCATATTGAAAGCATGTACAAGAATATTCGTATCAAGCAAGATCTTCATAGATCTCAGTTCTCCTTAATGAGCCAAAGATACTTCCCAGATTGGGTGGATTGTCAAGGCATTCAAGCAGACGGTTTCTTGCCTCATTGGCCTTCAGAACTACCAATCGAATCTCTCCATCTTCTGTTATTTTGAACTGGATGATATCTCCCTCACTGAGATTCAATCTCTCTCGGATCTCTCGGGGAATGTATATCTTGTCCTTGTAATATCGAGTTTCGGTCATTATCAACACCATTTACCCAATGGCTTGGGCAAAAATAAACCTTGTTAATCTCTTGAATCAAGAATACTTACATCAAGCACTCAATAATAATGGGATAGCACTTGCAGCTTGCTCTGACTCCTTGATGATGACAACCTTCATATTCTCGCTTTGCCATTTTCTTAGACAGAAGTGGACACCATGGAAGAAGTCAGTCGCGGCTGGGATGAGTTCTGGGCAGAACTGTTCAGAATCCGGCACAGAAGGTCCATGCAGGGTATTCATGAATATGACCGCATGATTGTCGAGTTTTGTATTAATGTGCTCAATCTCACTGAGGGAAAGTCAGTACTTGATATCGCCTGCGGTGCTGGTGATCACTGCATTGAGTTCGCACGTCATGGCATCAAAGTCACAGGCTTTGACATCGCAAACTCTCTCATCAACTACGCCAAGAACAGGGCCAAAGAAGAGGACCTTGACATCATCCTGTTTCAGGGTGACATGCGTGAGATCTCTTTTGATCGCAAGTTCGATGCTGCTGTGCTCCTTAGTCACAGCTTTGGATTCTTTAACCATGAAGAGAACAAGAATGTCTTGAAGCACACTTTTGCGGCCCTGAAACCGAACGGTCGCCTGCTTCTAGACCTGATCAACCCCTATAACCTCCCACATTTCCAGAAGACCTGGACACGCCTTGAGGGCGGATACCTACTTAGCGAACCACATGTTCTCGATGCTCAAGCTGGCGTTTTGCGCGGCAGGCCAGCTGTATTCATCGATATTGAGAATAACCTCCTTATCCACATGAACGAGGATGCCCTCTCCAACAACGACATCCGCATGTACACTGCCCTTGAGATAAATCAGATGCTCGATGAGGTCGGCTTCTCCAAGATTGAATTCTTTGGCAGCAACGCCCTACCTCGAATGCCCTATTCTCATAACTCCAACAGAATGGTCGTCGTCGCAGTCAAATAGGACTGCAGTCGCCCCCATCCCCTATATATGCACAAATCGGATGTCCCTGACGAAATTCTTTTAAGAATCCCCTTGAGCTTCACTCAAAGGCCACCGGTGAGGTATCGGTGACCCCGGCCCGAGTTCTCTCGTGAATCTTTCGGCAGTCAGGGTCAGTATCACTCTCACGGTAAACACAGACTAGGAGAAGTCAAGACAATGGTTAAGATCAAAGAGCCTGAAGCTATCAAACGGCTCATTCAATCGGATGATTATGAACATAAACGTATCATTTCCATCAGCGCTCACATCGATCACGGCAAGACCACCACCACAGACTACCTAATGCGCCGTGCTGGTCTCATGAGCGATGCTGCCGCAGGGCAGGCTCTCATGACCGATAGCGATGAGGAGGAGCAGGAGCGAGGAATCACGATTTTCACCTCCGTTGTTCTTCTGAACTTCGAGATTGATGGCGAGGAGTACCTCGTGCAGCTGTCCGACACACCAGGACATCTCTCTTTCACGGGTGAGGTTTCACGTGCACTGCGCGCCAGTGATGGTGCTGTAATATTGGTGGATGCATTAGAGGGGGTCATGACACAGACGGAGACCAACATCCGGCTGGCCGTCGGTGGTGAGGCATGCAAGCCAGTGTTATTCATCAACAAGGTTGACAGGCTGATCAATGAGTTGAAGTTGCCGCCGAAGAAAGTGTATGAGCGAATAGACATCATTATTGCGAAGGTCAACGAGTTGATCATGAAGGTGGCGCCGAAGGAGTACGCCAAGGACTGGCGTGTGAGTTTTGAGAAGGGCAGTGTGGCAATAGGCAGCGCGAAGACTGGCTGGGCGTTTACAATGAAGACTCTTCAGAAGAAGGGAATCAAGCCCACAGTGGTTTTTGAGAAATATAACGAGGGCGACGAGAAGTGGTTGCGTGAGAACCTTCCGCTAGATGATGCCCTTCTTGAGATGATAGTTTACCACTTGCCGAACCCACGTGAGGCACAAAAATACAAGATCCCCCGAATCTGGAAGGGTGACCTTGACAGTCCAGAGGGCAAGGCGTTAATGAGTTGTGACCCGAACGGTCCATTGCTGGGCATGATCACAAAGATCTTTGTTGACCCGAAGAGCAAGCGGCCAACACTGATCGGACGAGTGTTCTCAGGTACTCTGAAGTCAGGGCAGGAGATCACACTGGTGAACATGAAACAGAACGCGAGGATAAAGCGGCTGGGTGTGCAGGAGATCACAGACATTCTGCCCATGGACGCCATACCTGCTGGAAACCTTGTATCGATATTCGGTTTCATGTGTCCATCAGGGGAGTCCTTTGTTGAGGCTGGGTCCAACATGAAGGGCTTTGAGGCCATCGAGTATGTGAGCGAGCCAGTGGTCAGTCGAAGCATTCGTCCAGTGGACCCACAGGACATTGCCAAGCTGGGCGAGGTTGTGAGAAAGTGGATTATGGCTGATCCCACAGCGAGGTTTGTGCATGACAAGGAATCTGGGGAATACCGACTTGATGGCATAGACCCCTTGCAGATAGAGATTCTCACCAAACGTATCAACGAGCAAGTACCGATTCATGTGTCGGAGCCGATAGTGGTCTACCGAGAGAAGATCACGAAGCGTGGTGAGGAATTCCACACAAAGTCACCAAACGGACACAACAGGATTAAGATATACCTTGAGCCTCTTGATGAGAAGACCGTGGAACTGATTAAAAAGAAAAAGGTCACAAATGACCAGCAAGCCCGTGAACGCGCCCAGATTCTCAGGGATGAGGCTGGTTGGGATGCCAAGGAAGCCCGAAAGATCCTTGACATTTATGAGACCAACATTCTTGTGGACGCAATGAGTGGAGTTCAGAGGTTTGACAGGATACTCCCCTATGTGACCACTATCTTTCACGACTTCTGCGACAAGGGTCCACTTGCTCATGAGCCAGTAATGGGAGTTAGAGCGGTAATCACTGACGCGACAGTCCACACAGACCCTGCACATACGGGATACAGTGAGATTGCAACAATGACCACTTCCGCTCTTAACATGAGCTTTCTGACTGCAGACCCTGCTCTCTACGAGCCAGTGCTGAATGTTGACATCAAGACACCCATCGACACTCAGGGTGGAGTCATCAAAGTTCTAACTGGACACAGGGGACAGGTCCTGACAATCGAGGGTGAAGAAGAGACCGTGACAATCAAGGGAACTCTGCCAACTGCAGAAACCATTGGCATTGCCGATGAGTTCAGAAGCGCAACCGCAGGCCGCAGTTTCTTTGGATACGAGTTTCGCGGCTTTGAGCCCCTGCCAAGCAATCTTCAGAAAGAGATCATCTTGGAAATACGCAAGAGAAAGGGCATGCCTGAGGAACTGCCAAGCACAAGTTCATGGTCCCGGTACATCTATAAGAGAACATAATCTACAGACTGGGTGGTGTAGGGCCACCCGCCTCGCTCTTTTTTCTCGATTAAATAGATTTTTCATTCTGATGGAGCTTCAACACGCGACCGATTATGAAACTCAACCCTCTACATCTCCTGAGAAACCTTGTGGCGTTCAACACTGTTAATGATGGTGTTGATAAGCGTCCTGGCCGTGAGTGTCCTGAATACATTGTGGATGTCTTGTTCCAGTTTGACTTTGACGCCCGAGTGTTAGAGTCCAATGGCTTTTACACCGCCTTTGGCGTCAGGGAAGCTCAAGGCCCGAAGGTGCTCTTTCTTGCACATTTCGATGTGGTTCCCGTTGGTGATGGCTGGAACTCGGACCCTTTCGAACTGAAAGTCGACGGTGATATTGCTTATGGGCGTGGCACTTGCGATAATAAGGGAAACATTGTATCAATGTTGTTGATGGCTGAACGTCTGTCCAACGAGTCTTTTCCCTGTACTGTCATGATTGCAGCCTCTGGTGATGAAGAGATTGGCGGCGCTAACGGTGCTCTCTATCTCAAGAGGTGGCTTCAGGAGCATGATCTCTCTCCTGACTATGTTGTGATTGCCGATGGTGTTGGCCAGCAGATTGTGTTCAAGCGGAGAAATGCGCTACCTACAACATTTCGTATCAAGAGAGAGCAACAAGTTACAAGGGGCCGTGTTGAAACCATGCAGTTCACCACTGAAACCTTTGCCAGCAACTCGCGGCACTCTGCATACCTGCGTCGGGGCGTTGACAGACACGCGTTCCTAGCGGCTTCAAGATATCTCCTACTCAATCCAGAGGTGCTTGTCAAGGATGTTCGTGGGTCATTTCTGAAGACGAACATTGTGCCTGAGTGGGTCGAGCTCGATCTTGTTTTTCCTGATGGGGATGATGAGATCACATATGACCTGTCACTCACCAAAATGGTTCGCGCTCTGCTCACAATATCAAACATCTCCTTCGATGCAAAACCCTCTCGCATAGGCACTGTGATTTGGCCCAACTTGCTTTCACTAGAGGACGATACTTGGACCTTGGTCTGTGATATTCGAGCAATGACTAATGACAAGATTAGTGTTAAGAGGGCGTTCGAAATGAATCTCGCTGACATACTAGGCAATGTAGAGGTGAGCGTTGTCAGTGGTGCAGGTTTCGTGAATGTGGATGTCAACTCCCACTTGATAAGAGCTGCAATGAATGCACTGGAACGCCTTTCAATGAATGTCGTCTTAACTGAGGGTTCAGGAGCGTCCGATTCACGGTACTTTGCAGATTCTGCAGAGCTATTCGATTTTGGGCCTATTGGTCTTAATCTCCATGGTCCTAACGAGAATGTCAGTCTGAGCTCTATTATAAAGAATGGAGAGTTCTACTATGAACTTCTCCGCGAGTTGGTTAAATAATGTGTTCTATTTTGGGTTCATCCCGACCTTTATCTTCAACTCGTCGATTTCCCATTCTTTCACGTACTTGTAGCTCTTCCAGTTTGCCTTGCCCTTTGGCCCAATAAGATTAAGGCCATCTGCACGGGTCTCATTCGCAAGGAAGTCTTTAAACATCTCTACAAGTTCTCTGGACTCATCATCAGAGAACCTTATCACGAGGTCTATTGACTGTTCGACCTTCAGGTCTAGTTCCTTTCTCATGACCTGAACTCTGCGGATGACATCACGGACTAGTCCTTCGGCTTCAAGTTCTTTCGTTCTTGTGACATCAACATAGATCTTGCCGAACTTGGTCTCTGCAAAGCTCAGGTGTTCTGGAAGGCTCTCCTCAAACTCGATATCGCCCTGTTCGAGAGTCACCTCATGACCCTGCACTTCTATTGTGGCTGAACCTGATTCCAAGTCTTCGCGCAACTGTTGAGCATCTATCTCGTTGAGTCTTGCAACAAGCTTGCTCATGAGCTTCTTGACCTTAGGACCGAGTGATTTGTAGTTCGGCTTTACCTTGAGTTCTATGAAGCCCTCCATTATGTCTGACTCGTGAACCTCAAACTCTCTTGTGTTCAGGTCGTCTAATAGGATGTCTTTCAGACTCTCGGCCCTTCTTCGTACATCCTTGTCTTGTGAAACCAGAATCACTTTTGCGACTGGATGTCTGAGTTTTATGCTTCTCTTGTTTCTGGCATGACTGGTCGCGCTTCTAAGTTCTTGAAGCAAATCGAAGGTGGCTTCAAGGTCTTTGTCCAAGATCTTCTTGTTGACCTCTGGCATGTCTGTCAGATTGATAGATTCTGGCTGCTTTCCAAATCGCATTAGGAAGTCCCTGTGCAGTTTTTCAGCTATGAATGGTGTGAATGGGTTCAGAGATCTGAGGACAATGCTAAGGGTGTAATATAGCACATCGTAGGCCACGACCTTTCTCGGGTCCTCACTGTCCAGCCAGACTCTCTTCTTTACGAGGGGCAGGTAAACTCTACTGAGATCCTCAGATATGAACTCCAGCAATGTCCTACCGGCATGATGCCAGAGATACTTGTCCATATATGAATGATACCCTTCCAACATGCTGTGTACTCTGGAAAGGAGCCATCTGTCCTCAAGGTCTGCCTTCTTCAAGCTTTTCATCAGACGTTTCTCATCATATGTGAACTTATCGAGATCCATGTAGGTTTCTGCGAATAAGACTACATTCCATAGAATGTCCAGCTTCTTGCGTGTGAGCTCGATCTCTTTTGGACTGTAGTTGGTACGTGTCCATGATGCAGACCTTGTGAGCATGTATATTCTGAAAGGATCTGCTCCGATTGTTTCAAAGGCGTCTTTGGCCCAGACCACATTTCCTCGGGA
>JAJRWI010000009.1 GCA_024276825.1 archaeon | reverse complement strand
TTTCGTCGATTCCTTGGTTTGCAATGCCTGGACTTGATTACATTCTAAATGTAATCTCAACTCCGGGAGCCATTGATGGCGAGCTTTTCTATAGACTTCGACCAGTCATTGTGATCCCGCTGCAAGAAGACTACATATATCGATTAGCATATCAATTCATCGTAAACTTTCCAATCTTCGTATTCTCTGCACTATTCATAATGTACTATCTAGATTTCAAACGCAAGCTCTCGATTGCAGAGCCTATTGCCGTGCCAATGGAGGAAGGCATGGAAACCCCCGTTGAGCCTGCTGTAAAGGCGCCTTCATTGCTCAACATCAGATTGTCTGATTATGCAAAGAGCATTGCACTGTTCTCTGCTGGAATTGTAATATCAATACTCGCTGTAGGTGTCCTTGTGCAATTCATAGATCCTGTATACCTTAGCTGGTTGTCCTTCTCGCTCAACTATGAGATTGGGAGTCCAAATGGCCTTGAACACGTGCTTGAAGTGATTGTTCAGATGTCAAGTGGCAGCAATTTCATGATTATTGCCGAACATAACATTGCCCGGACATTCATCATTCTCTTCATGGCGCCGATGTTCTGGTCTGCAGTGCTATGGTTTTTGGGTGCTAAGAAAGATGAAGATGAACGAGTGATGGCTTATGGCTCACTTCTCATAACCCTCTTGGCCATTGGAATTGGGACTTTCTGGACATTCCTCGATATTCAACGAGGGCAGTTTATGATTGATACAACATGGACTTTTGCAGCCGGACTTGGCATACGGGTGGTCACCCTCCTTGCTGTTTTCTTGGGCATCTATCTGGTGGTTGCCATACTGTATCGTCTGGTCAAGGGACAGATGTTCAAGGCATGGTGGTTTGCAATCATCATTGGCATAATAGCAATAGAGTACTTTGCCTATGATGACCAATTCACAATAATTGCGCTTGTGGTTCTGCCTTTCATCTTTGCAGTTCTGCGACCCATTATTGGTGACAAGGAAACGCGGAATGAAGACTTCCTAATTTCCTATATCCGTTATAGCTTTGTTGCCATTGCTGTTGCAGAGATTCTATCAACTGCCTTCGTTCTGGGGACTCTCTTTACTTTCTCATTCCTCTTTTACGGAAATATTTTACCAACACTAGCATCTATTCTACCTCATGCGATAATCGAGATCCCAACATTTCTATTTGCAGCATCAATGGCGTTTAAGATAGCCCGAGATTACACGCCCGACATCCGAGCTGAGAATTGGAAGGCAATCTCAACAAGGACCAGAGAATTGCTGGCTGATGATAGCACTTGGCGAGCTGTTGCTCTGATAATCTTCTTCTTCATAATATCTGCACTCATTGAGTCTTACATTACACCAATTATCTGGTTTATGTTTGGTGGTCAGTATCCAGGTTAGTTTAAAGAGCCCTATAACAGGGCTCGCATTTTTCTTTTTACTGCTCGAAATTTTGAATAATTTTGCATTTTGGTTCGCAGGCTATTTCCTTATATTGGGTCATGCTCATAACTGTACAGATTTGCCGAACAATTCAGACTCATAAAAATGTAAACTCTCAGCGTAAAAAGGCCGCAGCCTCGATTTATTTTGAGCTGCTATTTGCACGCCATGAATATGATCGGCAAAGCATCGATCGATGAGGATGATTATGTATGAGAAAAAGCTCTACTATTATGACATTAATCTTGTTTGCCCTATTCTCATTATCACTCTTTATGACTCCAACAATGCCCTTGAAGGCAGATGGAAACTCACTAGGGCCATCAACAGATGTAAGTAAGGACTGGCCGATTAAGAATACACTAATGGCAGATTATCCCGATAATTACACCCATGTGAGATGGAATCAGAGCACAACAAGTGAAGTGTTTAACGAGTCATATCAAAGCAGCTACTGGTTATATGGTCCATCAATCACGTGGAAGATCATAAACTCCACCACTTCCAAAGTGATTAGAATTAATGACACAATCATGATTAATGGTTGGGCAGATTATATCTTGAAGATTCCTAAAAACTCACTTCATGGACAAACACCCTACGCGGTTGCTTTCGTGGGCAACGTAATGGATGTTTCAGCTGCTGGTGAATTGGGACCAACTTCCTCAAGCAATAAGAGTGGAATGTTCTTGGCACTCTACATAGTGAAAGATGGCAGATGGTTCATATATTCCAGCCAAAACTCAACCTTCGATGGTGGACCTGATGGCAGTGGCACCACGGCAAATGGAATCGCTCCTGACCTTCCTCCTGACTGGACCCTTGAAGACATGTTTGGTGCACCACTTAATCCGTTCATGGAAATGAACACTAATCTCAGTGGATGGTATATTGGACCCGAAAACCTCTACACTCAGTTTCATTTGAAATTCAACTCTAGCACAATTCCAAGCATATATTCATTTCATGCAGTGGCACTTGATAGCTCATTGATGCCGATTGCTGAAAGTCGCGAAGATGAATTATCACCTCGTGCAGTAGGTCTCACTTTTGACCAGGCTGTTTACTTAATCGCGGGAGGTTACTACTCACTCTCACGATTAGATGATGATGGCAATGTAGTTTACTCAGCCACTAGGGGTCAAGACTTCAACATAACTCTGAACATAAAAAGCCCCGACTTTCAAAATGCCACAATCTTTTTTGACCTACCATCAAAGATACTTGTGAATCACACTGTCGATGGTCCCTATACCGAAACCGTGCAATACACTGGCGGTTGGCAATATGATGTGGAGTCTGGCACTTATTTCTGGAATGAGAGTGTGGTTATCACACATACAATTCAGAAGTTCGGACTACACGAGGAACTTGAGGAAGTCTGGTATGACCCTGTAATGCCCTATCAGTACTATGATCCCTATGATGATATGTGGTACAATGCATATGCTTGGGGTCGTGAGGCTATTATTTACTGGGCCAATAATAATACATTCGACATTCGTCTTGTCTACGAAAAAATGAAATATGTATGGGTGGACGATCCCCTTGGAGGATACTGGACATCAGTAATGTACTATGATTACTTTCCCTTCCCGGCTGATGAAAGCGTCCCGATGTCATACATTCTAAATGCAAGCACAAGCAGTTATAGCTACGCAGATGGAATGCACGTTGTAAACTTCAGGGGTCATATCAGCGATGAAATGCTACCAACTGGGTTTGATAATCCACCACTCTGGGTTTCAGAAACTGTATGTAGTACGAACAAGACAATGGTTCCAGAAGCTTTCCTGCCCACTGCTAGCTCTACTGATAAAAACTTCTATCTAAGCCTAAACCAGTTGAGTGTGGAATCACCAATCGCAATTGTACAGCTATTACACGCGGGTGAACCATTCAGTCCATCATGGATGTTCGCCACGGATCGCAATGAGACTTTCACGGTGAAATCCCGAATGCAGGGGAGCTCAGCACTCGCTCAAGATGTTGATGGAGTTCTCTTCCAGATGTCTACATATGACGAGGACTGGGGCTTTGAGAATGGCACAGACTGGTACCAGCACAGTCAAGTTGACATTGATGTAAAGATTGCCCCCACTGGCGAATATGACATCACAGTTTACAACTACACTGTGCGGACAGCTTGGAAATATGGCGGACATTGGGAATGGCAATATGCTGAGGTCTATGAGGGGTCTGGAATCTACGAGTGGCAAGAGATCTGGGTGGAAGACTACTACTGGTCAGAAGAGTTCTGGGACTTCTCAATTGGTAATTGGAGCACAGAGTTTGTATCATGGCATGCTAATGAAACAATCATGCCAGTCACTTACCTGACAATCTCTAACATCAGTTACAGCATTATTGGCAATGAACTCAGGGTGTTGTTTGATGTCACCATTGATCCCAACATGCCCGATTCAGAATGGGACTGGAACTTCTATTACGGAAACCTGACGTGGGTTGTTGATTATAAGAAGGGTTGGGGCGAACACATTGTTACTAGTTGGGTGCGTGAGAATGTGTATAGCTATCTAAATGGCACGCAACACGTCTATACAAGGCCGCCAACCAAGGTGTATCCGATGAGAAATAATGTTACCGATGTACTCTATCCAACTAAGAAGGAACCATACATCATTCTTAATGGAACAAAATACTTGGTTCAGCATTATGTCCAAGAGAGCATTGACTATGAGCAGTCTGGAGAAGAGAAGATTATATTCGAGGAGTGGGATCCAACTGCATATGATCCAAATACTGGTGCCTATAGCGGAAACTGGGTCTACTTCTATAAGCTACTCAATGGAACCAAGATCCCGATCAAAGAGGGTCATAAGGCAAATGTCTACAACATAAGTCTTGTTTCAGGCCAATGGTTCCTCTCGTTCTCTGACTATGAGCGTTATCCTGAATGGGCAATGGGCGATGGTGTAATGAGATCAGTGGATGGCACATTTATAATCATGCCCAGCTTTGAATGGAACTACACTGCAACCAAAATCAAGGAGCTTCCAGCTAAAAAGATTGGGTTGGCTTCAATGATTAATGGGACCAAGCCTATCTACATGGCAACTGAGCCATATTGGGTCAATGACCATTATGAATTCTATGTGAATGGAACTTGGGAACTTGTCTATGTCTATTACATGTATAATGCAACTCTTGGCAATGACTATTATGCATTCTACAACTCAACAACAGGATATATTCAATGGTTCTTTGATGGATTCTGGCCTTGGCCCCTCTATTCAATTGACTACAGCGGAAATACCTACTATGCTGTGGAAACCCAGATAGAATTCATGGCCTATACAGACATAACAGGCACGAAGAATCAACTGCCTTATCCAAATCCAACGCCTGATAACACGCCCTATTCGATTTATGACCTCAACTATGTCACCCCCTTTGATATACAAGTACAGATCAATGGGACTTGGACCGAAGCAATCTTTCGGACAAATATCTTGGACAACCAGCTTGGATATGAATATCCATTCTATCAGGCCTATCCTAATGGAATCGAGGTCAACCTGACTTTCTATACCTACGATCCTGTAACACCATGGCTTCCTAATCAGAATGACCCGTATTATCAACCATGGGGAACTGTTGCAAATGAATCCCTCTATCTTCCGGAGATAAATCACATTGGCTGGAGCGTTGCCTACGGCTCCAGAGACCCCCAGACACATGAGTTCCTTGTAGACGGTTGGCTCAACGTTTCGACAGGCTATTACTACAGCGACTATGACCGAGCCATCTATGACTCGGTCAATGGGACTTTATTTGTAACAACCTTCGAGGGAGATTTCTTTGAATATCAGACCCTTGATAGAGTATACTTCTATAATGTGACACTCGCAAATGGTACATTCTTCTATTCCGGAGAACCATGGGTTCAAGAATATGGACTAATTGAGACGACACCCGACGGCGATGAGTACTATAATCTCACTTACTACTACATGTATAATACAACTGGCAGTATGGTGAGATGGTATGAGTGGATTGACTTTACAGTCAACCCCATCTATGCCGAAGACGTGAATATGACATCCACTCCACAGCAATATCTATTCCAAGGAAAATGGTATAACCTCACAACATACAATATGCCCTACTGGGACCATCAATCTCACGTATGGGTGGACAACTTCGCATATGGCGTGGTCTGGGAAACCTATGATGCCCTAGTCAGTGGAAATCTAACACTTGAAGTGGTTCCATTGAGTGAGTGGAACAGTGAGCTGTATAATATTCCTCAATACAACTTCACAGTGGATAATGGACTGACATATTACAATATCACTGGCGAACCCTCAATGATCTACAAGGCTCACAAGATTTGGGGATACTCAAAGAAGCTTGACTATGCCCCATTGCAAATAACTGTGATGAGAACTCAGGGTTCAATTGTTGTTGGCGTTCCCGAGTGGGGGATGTGGGACCTTCAGTCGTGGACTATTGATCCAAACAACGGAGCTGTAGACCTTGACGGCAACCTTGAGACCACAGATGATCAATACTATGTTCGTCAGGGTTTTGAAAGCATGGACTACTATAACATAACGGAAAGTTATCTGTGGGTGTCCATCCTCTGGGAGCCAAATGCTTCAGTTGTGGGCGATGAATTTTATGCTGAATCATACACAGGTATGCAGTCCATCAACTGGACAACTGATTGGGCTGAAAACTACTACTGGTATAAGGCAGACACTGGGGCTCTTGTCAACTCAACTGAGTGGGCAACTATCAACCAGACAGTCTTCAACAGCATGGGCATACCCAATCCTGGCTACTGGGGCATCTCATGGATGGCAAGGAACTTCACATTTGACGACCTCAAACAGCAGGCTAAAGAAGAGGGTTGGGACTGGGCAATACAGGACTCTGTCGAATGGACTTGGTTGTGGTGGAACCTCTATGAGCACTATGGCACCGAGTTTGTTAATGGGTCTCAGACTGAATACGTATCAGTAGATGTCTGGTATGAATACGCAGGAATGTTCGCATGGAACGACACAAACAATAATGATCTTCTAGACTTTGACCAGTATAATACTGACTCGTCAGAGATCACTCATTACTGGATTCCATCAGGCATTGATGCTATCAGCTTCACACGGCCAAACTCAAGCCTTTCAGGTGATGAGTACTGGCCAGTGAACGCGTCAGTGCCATTTGGTGTGTCATTCCAGAATGTTTCGGGTACTGTGTTCCCATTTGGTGAATTCTCATACTGGGACTGGTACATGGGTCAGTACACAAACTCGAGTTTCTCCAGTTTCGATGAACGTCCAACCTCCGCCTCCACAGAAACCTTTGATATTGGAGTGACATTTACAGGAAACGTAACTGGTACTCAGAATAACCAAGGTTCAGTCAAATTCAACCTGACCATTGGGGACTGGACAGTTGATTCTCCAGGAGGTCGCTCAGTACTTGATGATAGGAGTCTTGGTGTCGGATTCTATAGTTCAGTCGCAATGACCTCTGTGAATGGATCCCTGCTGCAGACGCAGTTCCTTGATGAATATGGTCAGCCAGCATCAAACAATTATACTTCGCAGTCAAGTAAATTCGATGTTTCACTTGGTTCTTCAGAAGTGGCATCGATGAATCTTGGTGGCGCTCATTACATCTGGACCAAGAACCCATCTTTGAACACGACAATTGTAGACTCTCAAACAATCCCATATGGTGCATTCATGTCTGCATATACTTCTGACTCGGGTCAGAGTGCAACATCATTTACGGTGACAGAGTCACACTTCTACACCTTGATCAACTTCAAGTGGTGGGATGGATACAAGGTCATTGTTGACCCTGTTTTTGTGGGATATTCATCCTCTCAAGGAGTTGATGATAATCAGAAGCCATCCATAGATTCAATCGACACGGATGTGAACTTTGTCAACAGTAAGGAACAGCTGGACTTTACCGTCACTGCAAGTGACATTGGTGGCTCAGGAATCCAAGAAGTAAAAGTTATGAATGTTGACACCAAGGAGAACACAACTCTGACTTATCAGGGCGATACAGGTGACTGGCGTGGTTCAGTGAGCATGCAAGGCACTGATCCCTATACCTTAAACTACACGATTGTTGCTGCTGACTATGCGGGCAACGAGAACTCGACCATTGTGTACCATCATACATTCTGGAATGATCCTGAAAAGCCCACTATCAGTGACCTCTCAGTCATCAAGATTGATGCAAACTACATGAAGATATCAGTTTCAGTGAGTGACAATGTAGGTGGTTCAGGAGTCAAGCAGGTTGTGGTATATCTTGTCAACACCGAGACCTATGTCCTGATGAGCTACAATGCCACCACAGGAAAATACGAGGCCACCATAGCTAGAACATCAGGAATGGAATACGACCTCCAGTACATCATCATTGCCTATGATAACGCAGACAACTACGATCAGTCATCGACACTAACATATCATTTCAATGATGCAATCGCTCCGTATCTGTCAGTGGCGTCAACAGCGCAAGATGTTGGAACTGAATCAGAAACTCTCCTCATTGAGGCATCAGTCAATGATGTCGGCGGATCTGGTCTTAATTCAGTTCAACTGACCTATACAATTAGCAGTGTTTCAACTACTGTTGATATGACCTTCAATAGTGAAACCTTGCAATACGAATACATAATTCCACATCAGGCACCTGGTACTTGGGTATTCTATTATGTGACTGCTACTGATGGCGATGGCAACATAGCAACAAGCACTGAAGAGAGTTATATGTTCTCAACATCTGGAGACACTCCGCCAGGACTCGGAGAAATAACCATTTCACCGACTAGCCCAACATCTTCTGATATTGTCACTGTATCAGTACAGATTCTCGATGACTTCGGTGTTAAGAATGCAACTCTCTACTACAGAGTGAACAATGGGTCTTGGATATCAATTGCGATGACTGCTGATGGAAACACTTACAGCGCTCAGATTCCGGCACAGGCCGATGGCAGCTATGTGGAGTTCTATATAGTGGCCTTTGACACTATTGACCAGCAGACAACAAGCGCTACAGGACACTATCTTGTGAGTGATGCAGATACAACCAGCCCCCAGATATCATCAATTGGAATAGACATTCTGAATCCAACATCGTCCGACACTGTCACTATTACTGCAACAATTACTGATGATATAGCAATTGATAATGCAACACTCTACTACAGAGTTGACTCGAGCGATTGGATTGCTGTATCAATGACAGCTGTGGGTGATCAGTACTCGGCTCAGATTCCACCACAACCCGAAGGGTCATTCGTTGAGTACTACATTCGAGCCTACGATACATCTGGGAACTACATTGACTCTGCCATAAACAGCTACACTGTGAGTGGGGAGACAACACCCCCAATAACTTCAACTACAACAACCACCCCTGGTGAGACTCCAGAAACTGGCGGGCCATTATTGACAACAATTATGCTTTGGTTTGGTGGCATGATGGCCATTGCTGTCATCTTGATAGTTGTCAGAATGCGAAAGTAAGGTGTGTGCGGGTTATACCCCGCCCCCTTTTCCTTCTTTTTTATCCCCCTCGATTTTTATTACTACTTATTCAAAAAAAGCATGACTAAATATGTCATGGATTTTTTTATAAACAATGTGAGGTAAAATAGTAATAGAATTGTAGTCAAGCGCGCCTAATCGATTTACAATTTTACTAAGGCAGCATACCGTATATCTAACTGCTGGGACTAATGTAAATCAAGCGCAGGAGATGATTCAAAAATGCAACTGACTAAGGGTAATAAGAAACTTATCTCTATAGTCGCTGTTGCAATATTCCTGTTTTCTATGATATATTCAGGAGGAATGGCATCACTGCCAGCCTCAGAAAGCGTACTTAATAGCACGCCTTCAGAATATATCCTCACACCACAAATGATTCCACAGATCTCTCAAAATGAAGACAACGGTACATTTGTGTGGTGGCGGCAGGAAACAAACAGCACTAGCGACCAATGGACCTGGGACAGTCGTAACTGGCTATTTGGGCCCAGTCCAACAGTTGAGATTTATCACGAGAACGGCTCACTAATCACCAAAGACTCGTATATTGTGATTGGTGAGAAAGTCACTTTTCATTTTGAAGTACCAATGGGTGTATTTACTCAAGGTTCAGAATTTGGAAGAGTTGAACTGAATGCTTGGTACCTTACTCCCGACTGGAATTTCAGTGCAGGGTTCACAATCGGATTTAGTCCAATAGACGAATGGCAACCATTCTATGCATGGTCTTATACATATAACAATTCTGAGACCGGGAGTGTAGACCCTGAACCTCCATTCCTCGATATTGTGGGAGAAGACTGCCAGAACTACACCGACTCCATGGCATATTATGCTGATGTCGTTGTGATCTTTAACAATTATGTGCCAAAGGGTCTGTATGAGATTAACCTGAATGTACTTGATACAGATTACAATTGGATTGGTTCTTACAATTTTGGATCAGGCTGGGAGTTCAAGGGTGTTGCAATTGGAATGTCACCAGACCTGGCTTGGAAATGGTCATGGGGTGGAAGCTACACCGTGCAAAAATTAGACCTAACCGGTGACACCATCTACTCTGTCAGTAGAAACAAGGACTTCATGATGAGGTTCAATATTACTGGCGAGAATGTTGCCTATGCGATGCTCTCATTTCAGCTACCTGGTGGAATGTTTGTTCCTGTGAACCGAACGGGTTGGCATCAAGAAGTAATCACTGAAACTGGAGGTTGGGAGTACGACCCAGTACTTGATACTTATGTGTGGAATGCATCGGCTGTCATTACGACGGTCAAGGATGTATTTGGCGAGTTCGAAGACCGAGAATGGATTGATCTCTCAACATGGCAAGAAGTCAACATCACCTACCTGAATGAGTATTGGGATGACCAGTCTCAGACTTGGGTCTATGAAGTTGTCAATACAACCACTTGGGTTGACAAGAAATTCTACTACATATACAATGCAACCACTGACAGTTTTGAGTCGTACTACGGCTATGATTACTATGGCTATCCATATGACCAATACATCCCAGATACATGGAATAAAGAGATCTTCGTCTTTGAGCCTCTGAATGCTTCAGGAATTGTCCTCTTTGAGCTAAATGATACTCTATGTTCTGCCACAACAATTAACGGAGAACTTGTGGTCGACTTTGTTGGACACTTCACGGATCAGATGCCAAAGAGCACTGATTTCAATACCTTCAGGTTTGACTCTCGTGTGAGAGGCACTGAAGACCAGTGGTTCGACGCCGCTACTTGGGGTGATGCAGCAAGACAATCACCATCTGAGTTTGAACTTGCCCATCAGGTCACAATTGAGAGCCCTGTCGTTATTGCAAAAATCTTGGAAGGAGACGGTACTGAACCCTCCTCATGGATGTTTCAAGTTAACAAGGGCGAGAATTTCATGGTCCGTACTAGACTTCAGGGTGGAAGTGAATATGCAGATGACATTGACGGCATCCAGCTTGAGCTAGATACTTATGATGGTTACTGGACCGAAACTGAGAGCAGGTGGTCAAACCTTGCATACATAATCAGATTTGACAACAATGGCATTCCAACCATGACTGCTTACAATTACACTGAGAAGATGAATTACACCTATGGGACCTATTGGGACTGGGTGCAAGTCAATAAGACTGGATGGCACTATGAGCTCAACCCCATGTCAGGTGTCTGGGAGTGGACCTATGGCAATTACACTGACTGGGACTGGGCCGAAGTAGAAGGCTGGCACTGGCAATGGTGGTACTACAACCAGAAGACCGGTGAATGGCAGACCGAATGGATTGATATGCGCGGTCCAGAAACAGTAGTTTCAACAACATTTGCAGTTGTTTCGAATTTCACAAAATGGTTTGATGGGGGAGACCTATACTACGAGTTTCTGGTCAATATGTCCCAGAATGTCCCAGACTCCAACTACTGGTGGGATGTGAGACTGCTCAACAATACATGGTACACTGATTACTCAAGTGAATATGGTCTCCATCAGGTATACTCTTGGGACGATGAACTTGTCTGGAGCTTCAAGTACAATGGTGAGCGAGTATATGTCGATCCAGTCGAATGGAATCAATTGGCATTTACAAATTCAACTCTGAGTCCTGACTATCTGATGGGCAAGGAGACTCCATACATTGTGATCAATGATGAGAAGTTGCCCGTCAAAGTCTATGAGAACTATGACCCATGGAGTGGAACTACTTGGGATGCAATGTTCCTCTATGACCACTATGACTACGAAAATGGCAAGGATGTCTATAGATACGAGCTGACCAACGGCACAAACATCTATGTCACATCAACTGACTCGCTATGGATTTACAATGTATCAACCGTTGAGGGAGAGTCATTCCTAACAACTCAGGATTATCCCGACTATATGTATTACATGGGACAGGGCTATAACATTTGGATCGACATTGATGGTGTGGCACACACCAGTACCAGTCCAGCAATATCCTACGACCTTTATGACACAGTTCCATTCAATTACGAACCAACATTCCAACTCGTCAGGGTTGGACTTGATAATGTGCTTCTTATCTCTGAATGGTTCTGGTCAAGCATGAACGACACCTACATAATGATTGACAACAATGGCAATTACTACACATTGATCTGGGATGATGGACAGGGCTCATACATGGCATATATCAACGGTACCTGGGAATATGTCAGCTACCCACTATACTACTACTACATTGACTATAACGGCACTTCCTCATACTTTGTTAATGCTTGGATTCACAAGTTCTGGTACTATGAAGACTCCAATGGGGTCAAGCATGAAATGCCATATCCAGGTGCTAATGCCGACTGGCAATGGGACTTAGACCACAAAGAAACTGATGGTGGCAAGGTTCCAACCACATTTTCTGTGATGTACAATAATGTCGAGTATCCTGTCTACAACGATACATTGGGCAACTACTGGGTTGATATCAATGGCACTTCATATCGCCTTGATCAATGGTTCCTAAGATATACAAGAGCTAACGGCACGGATATTTGGGAACCCGCCACTGTCGGCAATTTTGGCAGCTTCGGCGAGTACGACATCAATCTTGGTTTCCATATGCTCTGGAACCTGTCGTACATGTCTCCAAATGGTGCCTACCCAGCATATGATGGAAACCTCGACAAATACTACATTAACCTAATGAATGGGACCACTTGGTTGTTGAATGAAACATACCTGTTCAACATCTACAAGTTCAACTCAACACAGGGTGTGTTCTATTCAACAGAAACATATCCCAATTGGCAGAGTGTTGGAAACGAAAGCTGGTACGAGTTCACAACCCTTAACGGTACTGTACTGAAGTTCTATGACTACTCTGAGTTCATTATTGTTGACAAATACCTCGCTGAGGCATTCTATGACTCATTTACGGGAGAATACTTCTATAGCTTCATGAATGAGTCATATTCCTATTATGGATGGAACTACATTTACACCTACAAGGTCCTAAATGCCACTTATGGTGGCGACCTGTACATGTACTTCGAGGTCATTCCTCCTGAGATACTTGAGTTTAACTACAAGGGCTCCACGGTGCAGGCCTATCCATTCAAGGAGATGGTCAACCGCCAGAGATTTGTCTATGGATACGATGTTATCTATGGTCCTGCCCCAATAGAATGGCCAACATACAAGAACCACCATGACTTTATCATTGGTGAACCAAAGTGGGGAATGTGGGGTGTAACAGCATGGACTGTCAATGAGGACAATGGTGCCCTCGATCTTGATGGCAACCTAGACACAACAGATGACCAATACTTCGTCCTCGAAGAGTACTCATCCACTGACAGCTGGACTCATGAGTGGAGCTGGATGGATGTCGGACTCAAATGGGATCCAAATGTCACCCTGTATGGCGATGAGATCAATGTCCACTCTTGGCTGGGTCTTAACACATTCACATGGACCTACGAGTGGAATCAGACATTCTACTGGTTCCATGCGGACGATTTCACTCTGCTAAACTCAACTGAGATGCAAACAGTTCATGACACACTGCTGTCCCCTGAAGGCGATCCAATGCCAGGTTATTGGGACATCGCATGGATGGCGGAGAACGTCACATGGGCGGACCTCCTCCAGATGGCTCAAGAGAATGGCTGGGACTGGATAACATCCAATGAACAGACATGGACTTGGATGAGCTTTGGCATCGATCAGAACTATGGAACAAGCTATCAGGATGGCGATGTTGACCACTGGCTCGGAATCAACCTGCACTACGAGTTCTCAGGACTCATGCTCTGGGAGGACCAGAACAATGATAGCCTGATGGACGTTGACCTCAATAACCCAAGTGACAGTGAGCTTACGCACTTCTTCATCCCCGACTATGTAGGAAATGTGACGTTTGTCACGCCAGGTGCAGCATTCGGCATAACGGATGCGTCTGGTGAGATGAGAGTCAACCTGACCGATGAAGTAGTCTGGGGTGTGTCATTCACTGATATCAATGGTACAACCTTCCCATTCCTTGACTTTGGCTATTGGGGTTGGTATGACAGCGTTGTGTCTGGTTCCGACATGCGAACATTCGACGAGCGTCCAACCAAAGTCAACATTGATGAGATCTCATTCCTTGTACACTTCCAAGGATACATCAATGAAACCGACTCCCTGAACAATTATGCAACTATCAAAGTTGACAACTACATTGGCAACTGGGATGTCGACATGCTTGGTGGACGCGACAACCTTGAGAACAAGTCATTGGCATTGAACTACTTCGCCGATGTTAACATGGAGGACTTTGCCTTCAAGGCAAATGGCACACTGACCGATCAGGACATGGTGGTTGGTGCAGATGTCTTTGAACTTGAAACTCAGAATGCCAAGTTTGCTGAGATGATAATGGGTGGGGTGACTTATGACTGGGGCAAGAACTTGAGTGCTCCATACGATGTCGTTAGCTACACCACTCCCGCAGGGACATTCAGATCTGCATACCAGTCTGATAATGGCCAGTCAGCAACTGCATGGAGTTTCACATCAACCCAGTTCTATGTGTCCATCGGATTCCTGAATTGGGATGGCTACTCAGTATACCAGGATCCAGTGTTCGTGGCATATGTGTCCAACACTGGAACCTCGACTGCTCCTGGCGGAGTCCAGTTCTCCGGATTCAGCATCTATCCTGAAGTGCCAACCTCCAGCGACACAGTGCAGGTTGGTGTGGACATCTTATCACAGGAGGACATCATGAGTGTTGAGCTTCAATACTCGACTGATCAGTTCTCTTGGAGCAGCACCCAAATGAGTTCCTACGATGGAGTTCACTGGGTTGGTGAGATTCCACCATATCCTGATGGCACTCAGGTATACTACAAGGTTGTCGTCTACACTGACTCAGGAACCTATGAGTCCTATGTGCTCTCATACATTGTTGGACAAGGTGCAGTCACTACTACCACGCCTGGCCCAGGTTCGGAACCTGTGCCTGGTACATCTGACACAATGATAATGTTAGCAGGCGTTGGTATAGTGGTCCTTATCCTAGCAATAGTTGTTATGAGACGTAGGCGTTAGTTTAATACAAAGAGGGGGTATCCCCTCTTTCCATACTCTTTTTTCTATCAACTATCTTCTATTTGATTTCTTCACTGAAATTCAAATAGTTTAAATCCCGGTTTTAGGAGTGCCCGACATGTGAAATATCATGTTGTGGGTCACAAGAAATCATGTACATGTTGATAGAGTGGTATCGCCTTGGCTGATCAAACGTTTCATCGATCTTGATGCCAAATTCAAGTTTGTTCAATGGCCAGGCACAGAGCTGACTCCTGAAGATGGAACGCCCTTTGACTTTCCAAACATGGACATTCCCTTCACGCATCACGATGGGAAATGCACTTTTGAAGTGCTGATTGATCACTATAACCTCGATGATCCAGTCCTTAAGGATATGGCTGAGATTATTCATGGGGCAGATGTAAGTAAAGACATTGACAAGGCACCTGAGGCCCGCGGGGTTGAGCTTGTATCTAGTGGCCTTGCTTACATAAGTGATGATGATCATCAGGCTCTTAAACGAGGATTTATCCTCTTTGACTCTATGTATGCCGGTCTACTTCTGAGAAGGCTTCGCAAGGAAATGAAGGATCAACTGGAAGGTCTTGGCCGCCTAGAAAAATTCAAGTTGCTTTTTGACGAACTCAGAAGGCGTCTTCCAGAATCTTTTGCAGTTGGAAAACATGATTGAATTATCTGACTATGAATAGTCCAATTGAAATCAATATATTATTGGCGAATCTGCTATTATTTGTTAATCAAAGGCCATATTGTTAGAAAGATGGCATTAGCTCCTTGTAGAAGAACCTGATTCCCATCAGATGTGCTTCATATACGCAGCTGAAGACATCATACGAGATGCCTGTGACTGGAATGGCGTTTCTTAAAATAATGCAATTCTTCTTGTCGATTCCAAAGCTCACTTCAACAAGTTTGGCGTTTGCCTTCAGCAGAGCACTATGAATCTGCCGTCGTTTTGATGCAGATACATCCGAAAGACTGAGAAGTCGGGTAGTCAGAGTGATCCAGTTCTTACCCGGAAACACCTCAATCTCTTCTGTTTCTGTTGGTCCATATGGGAACAGGCTAAAGGTCTTTCTACCCTTCTCTTCAAACTCGATATTCAGCCTTTTTAGATATTCTTTTGCAATGAACCAAGTTGTGCTCAACGGACTCCTATCCTTAACTCTCTCATTTTGCCTATGTAATTATAGCAAAATAATAGTAAAAGTCTTCGCATTACGAGAATTGTGGCTTTGCCTTGACAGTATTCAAATGTCGATCACCCGATTGAAGTTTCACAGTATTCACACATGACCATTTTCTTATTCTTAAGATGGTCAACCTGCTCCATGGTATATTTCAAACCAGACATCGGACAGAATCGGATATCACAATTCAAGAGTCCTTTTCCTTGTAGGTCAAAATATCGTCTTTCATCTTTTTAACTTCGAGCGAAACGCACTCATCAGATGTTGTGATCTCTCCCGCCCTACAAAGACTCCATTTGGCAGCAATAGGCCCAATCAATTCAAGAAAAATGGTTGAAATCGCAACAACATTAAGGATTATAATTCCAATAATCGCAGCCTCTCCACCAAGAGCAACAAACTTTGTTTCAATTATTATTCCAAGTCCAAGGGCCACCCCTGCCTGACTAAGAAGACTTGTTCCAAGATATTTCTTCACCGGGGTTTCACAATTTACAATCGCCGCACTTAATCGAGTGCCTAGTATTTTCCCAAGTGTTCTGCCAGCAAGATATATGAGTACTAGAAATAGTACTACACCTCCAAGACTGCTGATGAATATTCCTAGGTCAGTCTTGGCTCCCACTAGAACAAAAAACAGCATGACTATTGGTGACATGATGACCTCCAGCATATGTGGAGCTTGCTGTTTCTCTTCTGGCACACGATTACCCACAACAAATCCAAAGACCACTGCAGCAAGGATGTCGCTCATATTGAGAAAATCAACCACACCAACAAGTAGCACTATCAATGCCAGCTCTAGCTCAACAAGGACACTCCTTTTGGTTTCATATTTCATGAACTTAACAAATACTATTCCAAACAGACCACCAAAGAGGAGTGATCCAAGTATGATGATCAGGGGATTGATGAGAAGAGTGATCACCTCTGTTCCAGGAACCAGAACAAAGAGCGCGTATGCAATTGCAGAGTTGGTCAATATGACTGCAATAACATCATCCATGGCAAGAATGAACATCAGTGACTCTGAGAGTGGACCCCTACATTCATGCTCCCAGATCACATCCGCTGTGGCTGCAGGTGCAGTAGCACTGGCTACCGAGCCAAGTAGAAGTGATAGATGCAGTTGCTGAGTGAATGCGTAAGTCAATAATGTCACAAGCCAGAATGCAGCGGTTGCCTCAAAGACCACAATGAAGAACAGTTTTTTGAGCTTGCCCCTAAAGACTTTGATCTTCAGCTCCAATCCAATATTATATCCAATAAGGCCAAGTGCCAGAGTCACAATTACTGTTAATGGCTCAATTACCTCTGATGTCATAACACCGACAGCTCGAAGGAGTATGCCTGCAACCATAAAGCCGACAACTTGTGGAATCCCGAATTTTTTGAAGATCTTGGATGCAATAAACGCCAAGGCCAGACCAGTGCCAATTACTATCAGTACATGTTCCACATTATTCACTCCACTCGATCTGTTTGAGATTTCAGTTGTGGGCTAATAATTGAATTCTTTGTGACAATGGAATAACTGCTCATTTCAACCATTGACTTGAACAATACTCATGAGCATCGCAATGACTGCAATTGCATGTCATTCGAAAGTTTTGACAATAGCTGTTCTGGTTATGACTCTTGTCTTGTCAATGGTCGAATTTGCAATCACTCTTGTTCCTCTCACGCCGTGACAATTTAAATCATTAATAATCTATTCTATGTGTCGAAGGTTTAACCTTATTCTATCCGATTATACATATTGAAGAATTATTAAAATACTAAATGATAATAAACGCAAAGAGTCAAAGGATCCAATATCTTTCTGATCCTCAGTGGTCTGAGTCCATAATCAATAGATTGTAGCTCATTGAGGATCAGTTCTGTGTCGTGCTTTATATCTCGCAATAGCTTCAGGATCGGTTCTGCCAAAACGTTTGTCTAATGTTTTTCTGGGGACAAAAATGATTGAAGGCCTTCCATGACAGCATGCAGTTTTATTCTCTGCCTTTGAGAGGTCAATTAATAGATCTGCAATCTCTGCATTGGACATTGGTTGGCCAGCACGAATGGCAGAATGGCATGCGGTCAGTTTTATCACTTCATCCATGAACTCCCGATGGGCAAGTCCAGAGCCTATATCGAGAACTCTGTCCATGAATGATATGATCTCCTGCTCTGTTGCAATACGCCCAAGAATTTCAGGCACTGCAGAAACAAGGATCTCATTTCCCCCAAAGCTCGTGATCTCAAAACCAAGGGCCTTAAGACTCCCAGATATATTAAGAATCCTTTCAACATCCTGTGGACCCAGTTTTATTACATATGGTTCAATAAGCTCTTGAATTGTGACCTCACCACTATTAACCAGTGCTCTTAACCTCTCATACAAAACGCGTTCATGAGCTGCATGTTGATCGACAATCACGAGAGCGTCATTGAACTCTAGCAATAGATAGAGGTTCTGAAATTGACCAATAACTCTGAATTCGCCACCAAGATCGTGCAGGTCGACTGTCTTGCTAGAAATCTCAAAATCACTATCAGAGAACAATGTCATATGTTCAAGGAGTGACGTCTGTTCCTCTTCTGATGTGGTTGACACCCTGACCCTATCTCTATCAACTACTATGTCTGCTGAAGTTTCCTCCATAATTGGCTCCGTTTCATATTTGTCAGTCTTGGGGCTCAGTGCCTTTCGAACAGCTCTGAATACTGCTTGAACAATTCCATCTATGTCTTGAATTCGAACCTCTCTCTTTGTAGGATGCACATTGGGATCAACTCTCTCGACATCAAGAACAATATCCAAAGAGCAAATGGGAAACCTGCCTTTCATTAGAAGGGTTGAGTAGGCTCTCTCTACAGCTTTGCTGAGTCGAATTTCCTCAATTGGCCTTTTCAACACTGAGAAATACTCTCTGCTTCGGTTGCCCCTCGAGAAGGGCGGTTTAACTATAAAGCCCCTGATTATCAGACCCTTCTCTTTATATATCACTGGAATCAGATTCTTTGCAAGGCTCATTCCCCAGAGTATAAGGACTCGATCTCGAGCATCTTGATCTGGGGGGCAGTCTATTAGTAATGCACCATCCTTCACAAAACGAAATCCCACATCAGTTCGAATAATTGCATGACGCAGAATGATTTCATGAATCCTTATTCCTTCAAACTTGGGTTCTTGCAGATGCTTCCTTCTAGCAGGCACTTGCAGAAATAGGTTTCTGACTTCAACTCGGGTGCCTGAGGGTTTCGAAATGTCTGTGATGATGGGTGGTTCATTTGGTCTTGATACTAACTGTGTTCCAATCTCCTCATCAACATGACGCGTCTTGATTGTCAATTCTGCAACAGACGCAATGCTTGCAAGCGCCTCTCCTCTGAATCCATAGGTCTTAACACGATGGATGTCCTCATGCGATGCGATCTTGCTTGTCGTATGTCGTTGAATGCAGACTGGAACATCTTCTTTGAGAATCCCCGTGCCATTATCGGAAACAGCAATGCTCTTGATTCCCCCCTCTTCTATCTCTATCTCAATCAGACTTGCTCCTGCATCAAGTGAATTTTCAATTAGCTCTTTGACAATTGATGCTGGGTTCTCAATCACCTCTCCTGCAGAGATAAGTGCGACGAGGTCGTCACTGAGCGGTCTAATATGCCCCATTCAACCACCTTGGCTCTTGACTTTGGAGAACTCAACAATTCCCCCGACTACGGTCATATCCACCTCAATGTCCTTTATTATGGCCGCTGGAACTCTCATAATATCCTTGGACAAGACAACAAAATCAGCACGCTTGCCCGGTGTGATACTCCCTATGGTCCGTTCCATAAAGACAGAGTACGCCCCTTCCATTGTATAGCAGCGCAATGCCTCTTCTAAAGTGAGTCGTTCTTTCTCATTTGGATGGTTGATTGCACACCAGATCCCATACAATGGACCATATGGCATGCCATCAGAGCCAAAGCACAACCTTGCGCCATTAGATAGAATTGTTCTGAACATGTTCAACTGACTTGTTCTCTCTATACCGAGTCGCTCTTCATACATCCCCCTTCTCTGTTGCCACTGACCCACAAAGTTTGGTTGCATTGAAAGAATCAAACCAAGACTGGCAGCTCGCCTGATCTGGTTCTCATTAATTATCTCAGCATGTTCTATTCGATGCCTCTGTTCTCTAATGAGTGCCTTGTCATTAATATCCTCAAAAGCAGAGATGACAATCTCAATGGCAGCATCGCCAATGGCATGGGTGACGGTCTGAATGTCATTCTCCACTGCATCCTTGACATATTTTCTAAACTTTCGTTCTTTGAAAAGAAGCATGCCTTTCTCGCCAGGTGCATCAGCATAATCCTCACTGAGATAGGCGGTCCGTGCTCCGATTGAACCATCGATGAACGACTTTATTCCACCAAGTCTGAACATCGGGCTGCCCACCCCAGAAGTGAGCCCAAGACCAATCATATGCTTCATTAGCTCAATGGGTGGGTTGATCACCATTCTTGTTGTTAATAGACCCATTGTTTCTGCTCGTCGTATGGGCTTGATATAATGGGCTGAAACATTATCAACCGCAGTTGTGATCCCATTGCGATTGGCAATCTTATTTCCCTCGACCACGCCCTCGATCAGATTCTCTGAACGGTACCTTACCTCCTTAAAGACATCATCCATGTCTTTCAAGACGCCAGTTGGTCTGCCTTCGCTGTCTCTCTCCACACCCTCGCCTGTGAGCTTCTTCCCAAGGAGCTTGAGACCTGCACTATTAACAGTGGCCAGATGCCCATCTATTCTAAAGATGGCCATTGGGATATCGGCACTGACCTCATCGAGGTCTCTTGCAGTCAAATATCTCTTCACTCGCCAGGAGCTCTCATCCCAGCCAAAACCCAGAAGCCAGCCATCTCGAGAATAGCTGCCTATGGCCTGCCTGAGCCTTTTCTTGACCTCTGTTATGGATTTAGTGTTAGCAAGATCGACATCCCTCGATCTAACCCCTGCACTCGTGAGATGAGTGTGAGAATCAACAAACCCTGGTACTACAGTCTTGCCACCAAGGTCCATTACTCGCTCTGCTCCCTCAATAAGTTCTGCAACCTGTTCCTCACTGCCAACGGCAACTATTTTGTAACTTTTGACGGCCAGTGCTGATGCCATCGGATTTGCAGGGTCCATGGTAATAATGTTGGCATTATAGATGATCAGGTCAGTTTCCAATCTCAAGGAATGTCACATCTGGTTATTTCGAATGCAAACATATCAATGATTGTTGTACCTATTTTTAGTAGGGGTCAACTTTTTTTCTTCACTCGTTCCCAATCTGCAAGGAATCGCTTTATCCCGACATCAGTGAGTGGATGGTTGACCATCTTGTCAAGGACTGCCGGAGGAATTGTTGCTATATCAGCACCCAGAAGTGCTGCTTCATAGACATGAATTGGATGTCGAATACTGGCTACAATCACTTCTGTGTCATATCCATAGTTGGCATAGATTTGAACAACATCTGCAATCAACTGCATTCCAGTATGACCAACATCATCCAGTCTGCCAATGAATGGTGACACGAATGTTGCTCCTGCCTTCGCCGCCAACAGGGCTTGATTGGCACTAAAACAGAGGGTGACATTTGTCTTGATGTCTTCACTGGCAAGAACCCTGACTGCTTTGAGACCCTCCCATGTCATAGGAATCTTGATTGCTGCGTTATCAATCCAGCCATTGAGTTCTCGTGCCTCCTCGATCATTCCTTCTGCGTCCTCACTCACTACCTCTAGGCTGATGGGACCTTCAACAAAGGATGCGATCTCCTCAACAATCTGTCGGAAATCGCGTCCCTCTTTAGCTACAAGAGTCGGGTTCGTAGTCACGCCATCAACCATTCCACGCTCGTGAGCCTTTCTTATCGCCTCTACATTTGCAGTATCAATGAAGAACTTCATATCATCTCAACTCATGCAAGTGCTTGCGCTTTTCAGTGAATCCCAATATATTACATTGTCTATTTAGCTAGTATGATGAGAGTTCTTACTGAAGTCTTCAATAAACTCTTCCAAAGGACTATTCGCTTGCCGCAGAATGAAACGCAGTGTTCACATTGCAAGCCCTTTATGAAATGGAATAATTACAATTAATTTGCTTGGCTTCACTATTCTCTTTAATCTAATATGACTCCCTCCCCTTCCAACTATTCTAAAGCCATTTTCTCAAGATACTTGATTAACTCGCTTGCTGATACAATTGGAACTTTTAATAAGATACCTCAATTATTGTCAATATTGGTTTTTCCGAGGATTCAGGAATTATTGAGTCTTCATCTTCCAAATAAAGCTCTAGCGCTTCAAGAAGGTTTTCAAGGGCCTCTTCAACTGTTTCACCTTGTGAAGATATATCAACATTTACAGCCAATGTAACATAGTATTTTTCTTCCTTCGTAATTACAACAGGAAATTGAATTTTCACCTTTTTTTCTCATGTTGATATTATGAAAAAGTGATAATTGACTTGTTAATATTGTTCATTCAATCTATTAATAATATGAATTGAATCTTACTATTTATTGATGTGTTATTTTGAAAACATTGCAGATGCTGTCCCATTCGCATAAAATTCATGAATCGATTTATACACTTTCAGCAATCTGCTTTAACCTTCGAACAGTTTCTTCAATATTTTTAGCCTTAAAAACAGCAGATCCCGCAACAAAGAAATCCACGCCAGCATGCCGCAAGTCTGCAATGTTTTCTAGATTTACACCACCATCAATTGCAATTCGCACCTCGGGTTTCTGCTCATCGAGAAGTTTCCTTAACCATCTAATCTTCTGGACTGAGGACTCAATGAATTTCTGACCACCGAATCCAGGGCACACACTCATGATTAGTACAGAATCAATGAGTTCCAAGAATGGTTCGACAACATCAAAACGAGTTGCCGGGTTTAGAGTAATGCCTGCCTTTGCTCCAAGATCGACGATGAGTTGAACAGTTCTGTAGACATCATAAGAGGCCTCGTAATGTGGATAGATCAGTTCTACACCTGCATCAATGAACTTTGGAATATACTCACGAGGATTGGTGATCATAAGATGCGCATCAAGAGGCACATCAGTGATAGCCTTCATGATCTTGGCGACCCATGGCCCAAAGGAGATGTTGGGAACAAAATGACCGTCCATGATGTCTAGATGAAACCAATCAGCACCGCCCTTCTCAGCCTGCCTTATGTCAGTCTCGAGATTTGCAAAATTGGCTGAAAGGATTGAAGGTGCGATCTCAGGAGGATGCTTCATGTGAATTCAGAGAGCACTTGTTTCTTTTAAGCATCCCTGTTTGTAACTAGATCTCTTTCTTGCTCTTCAAGCTTGATTTGAATGTACTATGAATTGTCTTTAGGTCGACTGTATGAATACTCAAATCCTTCCGCGTTTTTCTGAATGACCTTGCGAACCCAATCAGGTGGACTGTCTTCCATCTTGATAATTCTGGAACTACCTTGACAAGATCATTAAGCCGCTTCTCCATTGAAACTGGATTTACATTATTCTGCCATTTAGATTCGGCAATTATCAATGACTTCTCATTCATATCAATTGCAATATGATCAATTTCATATTCATTTCGCCCTTTTGGCATTCCGGGAATTTTTCCCCATTGTGAACCTAAACGAGTAAATTTGATTGGTTCAATCTTCATTTTATTTGCAAGCATCAGATACTCTCGACTGATCTGCTCGAAGACTCGCCCAAGAAATGTGTCATAGGAACGTTTTAAATCATCAAATATGGGGTCCAAGTTGCCAATTTCAATCATACTGCCATATGGCAATACATACCTGAACCAAAATTGCAAGAAATTGTCTGACAGGAAATAAAGTGACTTTTTGCTTTTCTTGCTCCTTCCAAGAATTGGCCTCTCCCTATGTATGATGTCAAGGGCTCTCAATCTATCAAGATAATGTGGCAGGTCGCTAGCCTTAATGCCTGATTTTACTGCAATATCTACTACCTTTGACGCCCCCGATGCAATCGCTTGCAATATTTTCATATAACTTGATACTTGCGATAATTCGGATCGAATAACGAATTCTCCCTCTGGGTACAAGACATGTGATTTATTGAAAACTGTTCTCTCCAAATTTTTGAAAAAGTTCTCCTTTTGGTTAATGAATTGCAGATAGAATGGCATTCCTCCAAAAGCGCCATAGATTTTTACTAGTCTTTTGGGATTAATTTGAGGGAACCACTCAATTAGATTTCTGAAGCCAAAAGGTCTGATCTCTAATTGACTAGTTCTTCGTCCATATAGCGGACTTTTCTCACTTAGCAGTTCATCCTTCATCATTCCGATGGACGAACCAAGAATGATCAGATACATATCTTCGTGGATAAGAAATGTGTCAATTATTCTCTGCAATTCAGATGTTAATGCTCCATCCTGTTGAATAAGATAGGGGAATTCATCAATGATGAATACTATTTTCTCATATTCCTTTCTTTTGATGATGTAGTGGAAGATCTCATTTAATGAAGCAAGAGAAGGCTCCACATCATCGAAAAATCGTGAACAAACTTTTCGCATCGACTCGATATTAGCTCTAACTCCCCTTTTATCACATTGAAAATAAATCGCCTTTTTACCATTAATAAAATGTCGGACCAACTCAGTCTTTCCAACTCTTCTTCGTCCATAAATGATAGTGAATGTGAAACCTTTTTTTGAATACTCCTTGGTAAGGATATCTAACTCGAACTCTCTATCGATAAACTTTAGGGGCATAATCATTATGATTTAAATCCTAATATTTTAGCATTTTGGTTTATATTGCCAATTGATATGTTGTGTTGCAACGAACTATTCCTCTCTTTTTTTCGCGTCCTCTTGAAGTTCTTTGAGAAGAATCAATGCATCAATGGGAGTCATTCTGTCTATGTCAAGTTTCAGAATCATCTCTACAATCGGATCCGTTACAAGTAGCGATTCAAGAGTGGTCTGAACAACCTCTTCAACGGGACTCTCTCCAACATTTGCAATATCCACGACGCTCTCTCTTTCAAGCTTGGTGAGAATCTTGCGCGCTCGGTTGACAACAGATTCAGGAACTCCTGCAAGAGCCGCTACATGGACACCATAGCTCTTATCGGTCCCTCCCTCAACAACCTTGTGCAAGAATACGATCTTATGGCCTACCTCTTTCGCAAGAGTATGGACATTCTTGACTCCATGATGGGTTCGAGCCATATCTGTCAACTGATGAAAATGGGTTGCAAAGAGGGTTCTTGTCTTCATTTGGGCCATTTCTTCAGCAACAGCCCACGCCAGTGCCATTCCGTCAAATGTGGAGGTCCCTCTACCAATCTCATCAAGTATGACAAAACTCTTGTCAGTGGCATTATTGAGTATGTTGGCGGTTTCAATCATCTCAACCATGAATGTACTCTGTCTGGCTGTAAGATCGTCAAATGCTCCCACTCGCGTGAAGATTCTGTCCACGAGACCAATTTCTGCAGACTTGGCAGGGACGAATGAGCCCATCTGTGCAAGAAGAATGATCAATGCTGCTTGTCGCATGAAGGTTGACTTCCCAGCCATGTTAGGCCCTGTGACTATGATGAGTGTCGCACCACCATCGCCAATCTCAAGGCTGTTTGGCACAAATTCATTGGGGCCAAGAATTACCTCAAGTGAGGGGTGTCTGCCATCAACTATCTTAATCCTCTTGCCATTTGTCAAGTTGGGCCTGCAGTATCTTCTTAGAACAGCGACCTCCGCTAATGCGCTCAGAACATCAGTCGTCGCAATTGCTGAAGCATTCTTTCTCAGGATGTCAATCACGTCTTTGACTTGGGCTCTGAGCTTCTCATAGATCTCAAACTCTAGTTGATTTATCTTCTCCTCGCCTGCAAGGACCGAGGTCTCCTTCTCTTTCAGTTCGGGCGTTATGAAACGCTCGGCTCCAGTCAGTGTCTGCTTACGCTCATATTCAGTAGGCACAAGATGCAGGTTTGCCTTGGTGACTTCTATATAATATCCAAAGACCTTGTTAAAGCCCACCTTCAATGACTTAATACCTGTTCTATGTCGTTCTCTTGCCTGCAGAGAAGCAATCCATTTCTTGTCAGATGCAATTGATGCACGAAGACTATCGAGTTGCTCATCAAATCCTTCCTTGATCATTCCACCATCTTTTACACTGACTGGAGGGTCTTCGACAATGGCATCTTCTAGGGTCTTGTATAACTCTTCAAGCGGATCGATATCTCTAGCTGCATCCTTCAGTATCTCGGACTTGCACTCGGCAAGGGTCTTCTTGATTTCTGGTAGCCTTTTGAGGGCATTTCTGAGGGCTAATAGTTCACGAGCATTGGAGTTTCCAAAGACAATTCTGCTTGAGACCCTCTCGAGGTCTCCAAGGTCTCTAAGCCTACTAGAGATCTCTTTTCGCAGAATAGCATTTCTTGCCAGCTCATCCACACAGTCAAGTCTTCTTTCAATTGCATTAATATCTCGCAAGGGTTGTAAGATCCATTGCTTGAGCCTTCTCTTTCCCATCGATGTGACAGTCTGATTGAGCACAGACAATAGTGTGCCCCTTTGAGAGCCATCTCTTGCATTTCTGGTCAGCTCCAGATTCCTCTGGGTTGTCACATCAATGATCATGTGTTGCTCAATCGAATATGTCCGAAGTGAAGAGATTGTGATTGCATTAGTCTTATGAACTTCCATGAGATATGCAATTATGGCCCCGCTAGCACCAAGCGCAACATGTTTATCAGTCAGACCAAAACCTTCGAGCGTTGAAACACCGAAGTGGTCCTTTAACTTTTCCTCTGCCACTCTGGCAGAAAAATCAGTATCATTCCGAAAGGTCAATAGTGCTCCAGTTTCTTCCAATACTTCACGCAATTCACTTCTACCAGAATAGGACTCAGGCAATAATATCTCAGATGGACTCAGTCTTCCTATCTCATTCAATACAACATCACTTGTGATTCGCCCCTTAGTTTCAGTGACCATGAACTCACCTGTTGAAACGTCAACAACACCAATACCAGCTCGTCCATCATGTTCGACCAATGACATAAGATAGTTGTTTGTCGCATCTTCAAGCATTGATGATTCAAGGACAGTTCCCGGTGTGATCACTCTGACAACTTCACGCCTTACCAGTCCTTTGGCCTGTGATGCGTCTTCGACCTGCTCGGCAATTGCAACGGTGAATCCAGCATGAAGCAACTTGGCAATATATCCATCAACCGAATGGTAAGGGACACCACACATTGGCCACTTGTCAACTCCCTCTCCTCTGGCAGTGAGAACAATGTCAAGAACATTGCTGGCTATTTTGGCATCTTCATTGAACAGCTCATAGAAATCGCCCAGTCTGAACATAAGCAGGCAATCAGGATACTGGCGTTTCAGTTCAAGGTATTGGCGTTGCATTGGGGTCCTCTTTTTCATGGCCAGCTCCTCAACCTCACGAAATTATGTTTTACTCTTAATGCTATCGACCGTAATGGCTCTGCTAATTCGTTAAAAAAAGATAAATCTGTTCAATGTGATTAGAATAATGAATAACAATGAAAATGGCTGTTTGGATTATTTTTATTGTTTTTATGGCACCTGTGATGATGCAGATGAATGACCTTTACGAGTTTAACGCTTGGATACAACCTGGTGATGATTTTTTTGCGACAGCATGCGTTGATAGAAACTATGTTCTGACTGGCGCATTTGTCGTCAATAAAGGCTCAGGAGCTACATTTTTCATATGTGATAGTGGAAATTACACAATATGGCAGAATAACGGAACTGCTTATCTTTATCATTACCAACAGGGTCTAGATGAACTATCTTGGGACTTTGTAGTTCTATACAAAGATATATGGTATATTGTAATTCATAATCCAGAAACAGCTTCTCAATCCATCCATGTTACAGGAAACATTACTAGACCTCTATTCACATTTACACCTTATCCGACATTCATTCCATCAACTATGGCTGTGGCATTTGTATTTACCATGATCATAGGTGTGGTTGTGTTAGTTTATCTCTTTAAGTTTAGAAAATATCACGAATCAATATTGGATAGCCATATGAGAAAAACTCTAAATCGAAATGCGCTGGAACTCCTGGTGTTCACATGAGAATTATGAGCAGCAGCGGATCGACCATTGGATTCATTGAGGGCAATTACATAATGAACTCTTCACGAAGCACGATTGGTCGATTCTCATCGGGTACTGTGGCTAACTCTTCAGGAAGCACAATTGGTTATGTAAAGAATGGATATGTCACCAACTCTTCAGGAAGCACCATAGGTCGGTACGATAGAAAATATATCATGAGTAGCTCTGGCTCAACAAGGTTCAGACTGGACTCAAGAAGTATCATGACCTCCAGTGGTTCAACACTGTTTCGAGTTGATGATGACCCCCGCGATGAACTTGAAGCAATCGTGGCTTGGATCGTGTTTTTCTCGGGCGAATGGTAATTGAAGCACAAATGCAAATTATTAAAACAGGACGCATTGGCCCTAGCAAGAAATGATAATTGACATATTTGTCACTTCATTAGTTCTAATTTTTCTTGCAGAACTTGGTGACAAGACAATGCTGGCAACAGTGTGTCTGGCCGCTCGGTACAGGCGACCTCGTCTAGTGCTTCTTGTCGCAATGACTGCTCTGGTCACTTCAACCGCAATTGCAGTACTAGTAGGAGCATTACTCAACTTCTCTTTGCCCACTGAAATCATAACTACAGTATCTGCTGTTCTTTTCATTATTATTGGTCTGCATACACTATGGGCCAACTCCAATGAATGCGAAGCTGTGCCCTCACAAGGTTCCATGATTGGCATGTTTTCTCTCGTGTTTCTATCAGAGATGGGTGATAAGACTCAGTTGGCCGCAGTACTGATCTCAGCTCAGACTGGACTACCATTGGTTGTATTTTTGGGTGCGGTCTTGGGGCTCCTCTTAGTGAATATGATCGGTGCGTCTATTGGAGCAAGACTGGCTGAGAATGTGTCATTTCGAAAAATCAAGAATACGGCTGGCCCTGCCTTCATTATCGTTGGTATGTTGATATTATTTGGCATCTTTTAATGTTCTCTAAGGCATGTTATATCACTGCACATTACTGGCAATGCCAGCGTAATATTTAATCACACTTGCAAGAGCGACAGCAGCCCTTTGGGGGTCTGTAAACACGGGAATTCCATTATCCTCAAGAAATGCGGCTTCTGGAGGCTTCTTGCAATATGGAGAACTGAGTATAGCTATAATTGGTTTTTTCGATATTCTTGCTGACTCTGCTATTCTCTTTGCTGGAAGCCCTCCACCAATGTCCTCCTGAAAATTGGGAGCGAATACTATGATAGCAGCATCATATTGATCATTCTTGATTACTAGGTCAAATGCATTGGCGAAGATCTCGGGGTTAGACCAGCCTTGTGCGAGAAGGTCAACAGGATTCGAAATTGGGATATCTACAGGCATTCCAAGGAATGACTGAATATCTTTTGCAATCTGCTTCTTTGGTGGCTTGAGACATAATCCATTCATCTCTAATGATTGTGCAGCAATCAATGCAAGGCCCAATGTATGAGTGATAATGACAACCTGATTTCCCCTCGGGTGGTTCTTGCAAACAGTCATCACCTTGGCTATATCAATCATTTCGGATATACTATCTAACTCGAGCGCCCTTGCCTGTCTGAATGCTCCTGTGTATATTGAGCTGTCCCCTGCAAGACTTCCTGTATGACTCAGGGCTGCTGCCTTTGCCGCTGGTGTCTTGCCAACTTTGTGTATTAAGACTGGTTTCTCATTAGTAATTCTAGAAACCTCTTCGTACATCTCACGGGCAAATTCGGTTCCCTCAACAAACAGGCAGATGACATCAGTGTCTTGATCACTCCCAAAGTATCTGACGATATCATGAAAGTCGATGTTCACTCTGTTCCCAACTGACACAAACTTCGAAACGCCAAGGCCTGTATCGTAGGCACGGTACAACATCAAGCCTGTCACGCCACCACTCTGGCTTGCCATGCTGACTGTACCGCTCTTAATACGCACAGGGTGTGAGAAAAAGGTTGCATTGAGCCCTGTCTTGAGATTTCCTGCACCAAGACAGTTTGGACCAATAACTACAATTCCTGCGTTATCTGCGACTTCTTTGATTCGCTCTTGTTCCATTTCGCCCAATGAGCCCAATTCCTTAAATCCCGCAGTAAATATGATTGCACTCCTCACATTAGCCTCTGCACATTCTCTCATGACTGGAAGGACCTGTGGTGCCTGCAGTGCGATGATTGCAAGGTCAATCTGATCGCCGATGTCTTTAACACTCGGAAAACATTTCAGAGTGCCAATATTCTGATATTTTGGATTGACCGCATACAGACTTCCATTATAGTTTCGTAGGGCCCTGAGTGTGAGTCCTCCAAGACTTGCTTTTCTCTGCGACGCTCCAATAACAGCAATAGTTGATGGATTGAAAAGATGGTTGAGTGAATCAATCTTCCAACTCATTTGTTGGTCTCCGCATTGCACTCTATTGTATACTGACATTTATACTGTGGGATGAACTAAAGTATACTACTTTAATGGAATTATCAACAAATCTATCAAGGCTTTAGCACCGAGTTGAATCAATTTCAAATCAGAATATGGATTCGCATATGGAACTTGAGATGAACAAAATGGCCCAACATTATGATGTAACAATTGTAGGTGCAGGCCCTGCAGGAAGCACATGTGCTCAGAAACTTGCTAAGGCGGGCCTTAGAGTTGCATTGATTGATAGACGGACTAAACTTGGCAACCCTGTACAATGTGGCGAATTTCTTCCAACATCCCATGAAATGCTTGATATGCTGCCATCATGTAAAAGAGCTTCAAGACTTGTCAATGTGCCATCACAATTTATAGAGAACAAGACCCATATTCTAAGGATGGTTTCACCCAAGAATAGTGAGTTTCAATTCTCATTAAGAGCCAATATTCTAAATCGCGCGGATTTTGACTCATCGCTCGCAATGACTGCAATTGATCTTGGAGCAGATCTTCTTCTAGGCTCTAGAGTTATTAGGGTGGATAATGAATCACGTCTGGTCTTGAAGAATAACGGCGAAACAATGGAGATCACTTCATATGTTGTTGTTGCGGCTGATGGCGCCACGTCAGTGGTTGCAAAATATCTTGGTCATATATTCACACATGATCCTAATGATATATCACCTGCAATTCAGTTCGTGCTAGAGGGATGTGAATTTGATGATGATGTAACAGAGATGTATTTTGGATCCGACATTTCACCAGGTGGCTATGCATGGATAATCCCAAAGAGCGATAATGTTGCAAATGTTGGTCTTGGAATAAGAAGGCAATTTCAGAGGGATAATGCGCCCCTCATTAAATATTTACAAAGAATGATAAAGAAGCATCCACTGGTCGCTCCACGATGCAAGAAGGCAAAGATCAAGGCAAGAGTCAGTGCCTTGATACCAATGGGTGGACCTCTCAAGAAGACATATTCCAAATCAACTCTGCTTGTTGGTGATGCTGCTGGTCATGTGATGGCGTCCAATGGCGGAGGTATTCCTACAGCACTTGCTGGGGGAGACATTGCTGCGGACACTATTATCTCATATCTGTCTGAAGGGACACCGCTGAGTGAATATGAGAAACAGTGGAGAGTGGAGTTCGGGAATGAGCTCGATTCTGCATTGAGAATCCTCCATATTGCGGATCGGGTAATGCCTTCCGAATCACTGACAGACATCTGCATGCGACTTGCAGGGCCACGCTTTCTAAAACATATTATCCGATGTAGGCTGCCAATTGCTGTTGACCTGGCGTCAAAGACATTTGTTTCAATCTTGAGATACTTCCTATAACAATGAAGTCATTCAATGTTTTCGAGTTATGATGAAATCGGCCAGCTTCATCAAAAGCTGCTTCTGTTTGAAATCGGAGAACTCGACCAGCTTTTTCGCTTGTTCTATGTAGTCGCTTGCAACTTCATTGGCCTTACTCAACGCATCAGTTTTGTCTATTAGATTAACGGCTGATTCTAGGTTCCCCTCAGTTATTTCATCAATGATTGCTTTACGCTCTTCAATTGACAGTGTTTCAAGAGCAAGGATAATTGGATAGTTATAACGCTTCTTTAAGAGATCAATATGAGTGACTTTCCCTGTGCTCGAATCAATGAAGTCTATAATGTCATCTCGAATCTGGAAGGCATATCCAATTAGCTCGCCATATTTTCCCAACTGTTCAATATGATCCTCACTGGCATCACTGACAATTCCTCCGAGCCTTGCCACTTCCCTGATAAATGACACAGTCTTGCTCTCAATCATCTTGAAATATTGATTTTGACTGTCGATATCAATACGGCCAAGATCAATCAACATATCGGTGGCCTCACCCTCGACCATTTGGATACCACATTTTCCCAGATGTACTATGACCTCAGGCTTACCACGCTCACTGACAATTTTAATTGAAAGTGCAATTAACAAGTCCGCAGCAAGAATTGCCACGCGCAATCCATATTTTTTGTGGACCGAAGGTACACCCCTCCTTCTATCACTACCATCAATTATATCATCATGAATTAGGCTTGCTGTCTGTATGAATTCCGTAGCAATTGCATACGGAAGAGCGCTTTCTGCAGTTCCACCTGTGGCTTCACATGAGAGAATTGTTAACAACGGTCTGAGCCGTTTTCCTCCAGCTCTTAAAAGATATGCAGCGGCTTCGTAGAGTATTTCTGAATGACCAGCTTTGCTGCTTAATATGTCCTCTATCCCGCTATTGACCATTTCAATTCTTTTTCTAAAAGGCTCATAACTAAGAAGCGTATCTGCCGCTTCTGTCTCCAAGCCAACAGGTCTATCTCTCTCATAAAATACAACTGGCGATTCAGGTCCGGTTCTTGGCTCAGAGATGTCTTCCTTCATGGATAACACTTCGTTATGTAACTCGATGTATTTTGTTATGTTTTGTAAGATATGTTGACCTTAAAACGTTTTGAATCTCATAATTCTATGGTTGATGGGCAACAGCCACAATATCTCAGAGTGGGCATTGTCTATATGACTCATTGAAACATATCTTAAATATGAATTATTTCAATATTTGAATATTATGATTCAAAACCCTTTTATTGGTCAAGATAAGCCACCTTATGATAATGAACGATAGGACAACAAGTCAAGACCGACTTGGAAAAGGTCGAATTTGGTTAATGGAGCTTCGACTTCCATTTCTCACAGCTACTATTGTACCAATTATTCTTGGAACCACAGTTGCATGGGCAGTTTCTGGAGTATTTTTGATTGACTACTTTCTATTGACATTAACAGCAGGAATGTTTCTCCATTTTGGTGCCAATGTTTCAAATGACTACTTTGATCACAAGAGTGGGACAGATGATATTAATGTAGAATTCATCAGTCCATTCAGCGGTGGCGCCAGAATGATTCAACGTGGCTGGCTATCACCACGTGAGGTATTAGCGGGGTCTCTGGTATTTTTCGCATGTGGTGGAATTATCGGCCTTTACCTTACATTGATGAGAGGCATTACCATTTTATATCTTGGAATTATCGGGGCCCTCTCTGGCTTTTTCTATACTGCACCCCCATTCAAATTGGTTTCCCGTGGTATCGGTGAGATATTCATTGGATTGAACTTTGGCATTTTGATGACTTTGGGATCATACTATGTCCAAGCGCAGACTATTGATCTGTGGCCAATTTCAGCATCAATTCCAGTTTCACTTCTCATCACTGCGATACTTTACATAAACGAGTTTCCAGATTATAATGCTGATAAAGCTGCTGGAAAGAAAACTCTGGTTGTGCGTCTTGGACTCGAGAAAGCTGCAAAGGGATACGCTGTATTGATGATGGGTGTATATGTATCATTACTTGCCTTGGTTGTTCTGTTTCTAATTCCGTTCTATGCGCTATCTGCATTGGTAACTCTGCCTATAGCAATACTTGCAACCCGTAACACGATGAAGAACTTTTCAAATTCAGTCGCATTGATTCCCAGTTATGTTGGAACAATTCAGGTTCACCTATTCACAGGACTCATTATGTCTGGTGCATACATTTGTACTAGTCTTGAAATATCCATTGAATTGTTTGCAGTCTACCTTCTGATAGTCATTGTGATTACATACATTGTATATCGAAACATCGCATCAATAAGAGTTCCAGTCTAACCATAAGTTTCTTCTAGACCATCCCATGTGAGACCAAGTGCCTGAGCCACTATGACTGCAAGATCCTTGCTGATTCGATTTGAGCTTGCTTGCGGCAACTGGTCATACATGAAATCAACACATGACGGGCACGCAGAAATCACCAAATCCGCATTTGTCTGTTCAATGTCCTTGACCTTGAGTCTGTTAATCTGGATTGCAAAGTCTGCATCGACTGGACGAAGCACACCCCCAGAGCCACAACAATAGCAACGGTTCTTATTATGAGGAAGCTCTTCAAATTCAACGCCTGGGAGATATTCGAGCACCTTACGAGGCTCTTCATAAATTCCACAATTCCTGCCAGCATCACATCCGTCATGAAAAGTGATTGACACATCTAGTGGATTGGAGAGTCCAGTGAGCCTGTTATCATCAACGAGCTCAGCAAGATACTGGGCACCATATTGGACCTCAAATGGAACATCTATTTCAAGAAACTCATGATATTCATGTGCCCACATCTTGTAGCATCCTGGACAGTTGGTCACAATCTTCTCAACACCCAACTCCTGATATGCTGCGATATTATGCTCTGCAAATTGCCTTGCTGTGTCGAAATCTCCAGTCATGATTAATGGGGCCCCACAACACCACTCTTCCTCACCAAGCAGGGTGTAATCCTCACCTGTCTTTTCCATAATAAGAGTAGTGGCTATGGTGGCCTGAATTGGAATGCCCCTAAACGAGGATGTGCAGCCCACATAGAAAGCAGTCTTGGCTTTGCGGCCCACATGTTCTAATAACTCATCCTCATCAGGATGCCAATATGACCAACCCTCAACTCTGTCGCCATTCCATTGTCCTTGAATGTTTCTCTCCTTAACAAGGGTTTCACGCATTGGCACAAGTTGTTCTGGCCACATGCCGCGCTTCAAAAACTCTGCACGCATGAGTTGATAGATCTGAACAAATGGAATGTCCACTTGGCAAATCTCCTCGCAACCGCCGCAAAGCGTGCAGCCAAATATTGCATCGCGTAGACCTTCAAGACCATCATTCTTACTTAATCGGCCCTGCATCAAGGATCTAGTGAGAACCATCTTTCCCTTGCCTGAATAGCTGTTTCTTCGTTTGACCTTGTAGGTAGGACATGCGCCATTGCCTACCTGACAAAAGCTGCATTGAGCGCAAGTGAATGGAATGTCTTGAAGACCAAACTTGTTCAGAGTTGAGAATCGCATAATCGATACCTCAATGAATTTCCAGTTAGGCTCTTTGGCGTTTTTCCTCCCACTAATACTTTTCCCAAATAAGGATATTCAAATCACTGTCAAAGATAATTAATAATTGATTGCCATTTTGTAATCACTGAACTATTTTGTTCCTTCTTGGCAGGTGCGATCTTAATCAAGACTTCTTATCAGGAAACAAATCAGATGCTTGAAGTATGCTTATTTCATTGGACCATGTATGCAAATCAACGAATAGATCTGAAAAAATGTTCAATAATTCTCCATTATTTACTCTTGAATTGTGAATGGGAACATTTTTTATTCCATTAAGATTGATGGCAACCACTCAGAACTGAAAGGAGAAAGCCAATTGAAACTGAAAAAACATCATGTCGATAGGCTCAAAGAACTCTTTGGTGATCGTGTTATTCTTGAAAAACATGAGCTCATCATCGACTCGATGGATGTCGGTTCTCTGCCAAAACAAGTAGGCTGGTTGATGAACAACAAACCTGATGCCATTGTTCAGCCCACTACACCCGAAGAGATTAAGGCTCTCTATGAATTCGCCAATCAAGAAGAGATTCCAATTGTCCCCCGCGGGGCAGGCACCTCGGGATATGGCGGTGCCATCCCACGCAAAGGTGGAATAATTGTTGACATGCGTAGAATGGACTCAATAATAGAGATTGACAAAGAGAACCTGACTGTTGTTGTAGAACCAGGAATTTCCTGGGCAAACCTTCAGTTTGAGTTGAACAGGCAAGGACTTGATCTGCGTGCTTACCCATCGTCAGGACTTGCTGCCACTATTGGCGGTTGGGTTGCTCAAGGCGGTGATGGCATCGGCTCCCTAAAGTACGGGAATATCAACGAAAATGTGCTTGAGTTTGAAGTGGTCATTCCAACAGGTAGAATTGTGAAGAGCAAGGATCGCGAACTGTTCTGCGACACTGAGGGCATTCTTGGCATTATCACTAAGATCAAACTCAAAGTAAAGCCACTTACAAAGATAAAGGCCATTGTCGCAAGCTTTCCAGAGAACTATCTAATGGTGTTCGCAATAGAGAAGATAATTGAGGAGGGGCCTCTTCCACATACAATCAAGTTCGAAGAGAGCAAATATGTTGACTTAAAGAAACGAATATGGGATAAGAAAGAGCGATTTCCATTTCCAGTACATCACTGTGTAATGCTGGTGGCATATGATGGCCCTGAAGAAGAGATCGAGGAAGGTATCGAAGTAGTGAAGAGGGTCACAGCAGAACTCAAAGGTACTGTTTATGATGATCAAGTTGCTGAACATGAGTGGCATGAACGTTTCTATCCAATGAAGATCAAAAAGGCTGGTCCAACATTAGTGGTCGGCCAAGCATTTGCCCCACTAGAAAACTTAGAGGCAATTCTTGATGACTTTCAGTTTGAGCAGGCATCTGCAAGAGCAGGGATCGATGGCTATGTGACCTCTAAGAATGGCGTGACAATGATGGGCTATTTTCTCGAGGATGAACGCAGACACTTTTTCATGCTAAGCTGGTCTCAGAGCTTTGTGATATTCAAGATTGCACAGCGTCATGGTGGACATCCACATTCCACAGGCATCTGGTTCGCAAACTATGCTCCGCAGTACTTTGGCAAGCGACGCCTTGGAAAGATTCGCGCTGCAAAGCTAAAGTATGACCCAAAGGAGATATCAAATCCAGGCAAGATCTTTGCCTTCTGGTTACCTTTCATATTACGGGTTGGCAAGTATTTCATGTGGTTGGGATTCGACCTATTCAGAAACGGCTTTGGTAGGATCGCGCCAATATTCTTAAAATGGCTTCAGAACTTGCCTCCTGTTAAATGGATACTTCGTTGGGGCAGAGCTCACAGTCCTTGGCCTGTACAATATGGACTTGGCTGCTGCATGGTCGATGGTGCTGCAGCAGTTGCATCACGATGGGACATTGAGCGGTTCGGAATGCTGCCTCTCTTTGGTCCACGTCAATGTGATGTTTTGTGGATCTCAGGATCACTCACTAAGAAGATGGCTCCACGACTCAGGCGCATCTATGAACAGATGCCCGAACCAAAGTTCGTCATCTCTTTCGGTCAATGTGCTGCAAGTGGGGGCCTTTTCTGGGATGGCTATTCCTTGGTCACTTCTCCAGAGTCAATTGTTCCTGTTGATGTCTATCTGCCTGGCTGCCCGCCCAAGCCATCTGACTTTGTTCGTGCTCATATCATTCTAGAGAATAAGATTCGAGCAGGCACTACTCATTGGCAACTCAAACACGAGAGCCAAGATGCAATGGGGTTGATCAAATGAGTTCTGAGTCAAGAACACCAAGACTTCGTGAGGATGCTGATCCATACTGCACATTGTGGGTTGGAATACTCTTCTTTGCAGCATATTACTTCAATTTCTTCTATAACCAGTTCTTGCAGGCTGACTTCATCGCATCTCTCGGCGGGAGATTTCTATCACTGATAATAATCCCTGTGCTTCTTGTGTTTTTATTCATTGGCTATTTCAGACCAAAGAGGAAGAAGTTGAGGATCAACATGCTCGCATTGGCAATCTTTCTCTCTGCATTATACCTTGTGATCTCCTACCCTGTTGGAGGGGTGTTTCTCACAACTTGGGGTATTGGGAGTGCAATTGTTGTTGCTTTGGGTTTCTCCATGAGACACAGCTATGATCAGGCCACGACTCTTGGGATAATGGATGTGAGTGCTCTCCATTATGGCCCTAAGCCTGCGCCTGAGCCAGAGCCTGAACCTGAAAAGAAACCCAAAACTGAAACAGTGCCTTCTGCAGGAGACCAATCAGAAGAAAGCACATCATGAACAACTATGCAGATGGCTTTCTGGCCAGCCAATCGTAGCAGGAGAGGGTCAACAATGTTCCGAAAGCCAGCCACATGAACATGAAATATCCTGGAAGGGTTGGAAAGTAGACCACATCAAGAAATCCATGAACTCCTGCCAAGGACCCCGATGCAATCGTCAATAATAATCTTCCCGACCGGCTGCTTGAATTGACAATAAGCAATGTTGAGATTACCATTCCAATTCCGCTCATGAATAGAATGAAATGAACCGTATAATTAACAGGAATTGTGTCGATAATGACCCAGAGATTTGTGGCGACCAAGAATAGTCCTAGTATGAACCCTACATAATACAATGAAGTCCATGTGATTTTGATCATGACCATGAATCTTTCACCATTCTGTTCCTTTCAACACATGTCAGAATTCGTAAATGAGCTATATATAACATCTTCTCCTTGCTTGCGAAGTCTTTTTATCATGGAAATTGTGGCTAGAATCCTACTTCACATGTTGATTTGATAACATCAACATGGGGACGGTGATAGCATGAGATTGTTCCTGGACTTCATCCCCGTGCTGGTATGGGCAATACTTGCAGTTGTTCTGGTTATTGTTATGCTGCTTGCTTCATGGGTGCTACGTCCCCATGTGTTGCAGAACTCTGAGAAGACCTCGACCTATGAATGCGGTGAAGAGCCAATTGGTCCAGCAAGAGTCTCATATCCCTATAATTACATAGTCTATTCCATCTTGTTTCTAGTTGTAGATGTAATGGGCGCCTTTCTTTGGTTGTTCTCAGTATCTGCACTACGACTTGATAAGATGGTTGTCTGGCAGGTCCTTTTCTTTGCTCTGTTCATAATGGCAGGAATCATGTTTGCTGTAAAGATTCTGCCGCAAACCTTCCTGTCTGGCGAGGAGACCCTCAAGCTGTATCGGGAGGCAAAAACCAAGCATGAAACAAAGGAGGTTCACCATTAATGCTTATGCAGATTGAAGCACTACTCGAACATATTGAATTCCTTCTAATTGCAGGAATTGTGCTTGTTCTTGCAATACTGGCTCTTGAACACAAAGACTTGGTCTATGCAGTGTTCTTCTTTGGAATAATGGCCTCCTTTGTAGCAGGCTTTTTCCTATTGCTTGAAGCCCCCTTTGTTGCAGGTATGCAGATTGCTGTCTACACTGGAGGCATCAGTGTGCTGATAATCTTTGGAGTATTACTACTTCCCATCTTTCATGACACAACGCGCGAGCGCTTTGAGACAATCAGAAAGAAGCGATTAGGAATTGTTCTTTCAATATTTGTAATAATCTTGAGCGGGAGTCTGGTCTTTTTATTCACTTGGCCCACTGAGATCCCTGCAGTTAATGTTGACTTGGCTCAGAGCCTTGAAGGGCTTGCGCAATGGCTTTGGGGTAACCATGGAATATATGTTCAGTTTATCGCGATAATTATTCTCACATCATTAATTGGTTCACTTGCAATCCTTAAGCTTGAGAAGGCTGAGCATTTGAACCCTGAGAGTGGTGTATATGGCTTAGCGACCTGGGATGATGACACTTCTGAAAAAGCAAAGGCGGGAAACAAATCAGAAGACACCGTTCCTGTCATAATGGCACAGGATGCTGAAGAGGAGGGGACATAAGGATGATTCCATTATCATGGTATCTTGCACTTGCTTTCATGCTCATTGGGCTTGGAGCATATGGAATGATGGTGAAGAGAAACCTCATTCGAATAATCATTAGCGCAGAAATCATGGGAAATGGTGTAATGATCGCTCTAGTTGCATTCTCATTATATCTGGACACTTTTACATTCACTGGCCAAGGTCTTGTCATTCTGATTATTTCAGTAGCTGCAGCTCATACAGCTCTGGCCATGGTACTAATGCTCATGTATCATCGTAGATATCAGACCATTGACCTCGGTGTCCCAGTTGTTCAGGAGGAGATTTCTGATGAGTGATGGTGAGGCAATGACTCTGGCTCGGGAACTGGTCAACAAGATGCCTGATATTGAAGTAGTGCCATCAATTGACAGACTGGACATCAAAGCAGCTCCGGAGAAGATACGTGATGTAATCAGATTCTTAGACGAGTACATCAATGATCTGTTTCCTGAATCGTGCTTCGGTGTGGATCTAAGGAACAATCAGTATGAGATGATCTACATCTTCTGGTCGCGAAACAAAAGACTGCTGGTTCAAGTGCGGGTTCTACTTGAGGGCGAGCCCCCAGAGATTGATACTGTGAGTGATATTATTGCTGGACTTGAATGGCATGAGCGCGAGACCCATGAGATGTTCGGTATCAAGTTCAAGGGACATCCCGATCTCAGACCTCTATTGCTTCCTGATGAACTTGTAGGAAGATATCCCATGAGAAAGAGCTTTATGACTGACCGCAGTCGATTGGCAGAGTCTGGACTTCCGCAGCCCAAGCCACGCCCACCAAAGGAGGCGAATGAATAATGAGTCCTGACATTCTTGATGAAGCAATCGAGATCTGGTTTGGCCCCCAACATGTTTCAGCACATGGCTGGGCCGCTAAGCTGACACTCATTGGTGATTACATTGTGGAATGTGACCCGCATGCTGGCTACTTCCATCGTTCTGCTGAAAAAGTGCTGGAGTTTAGGAATTTCAGGCAGGGCCCCCTAGTGATGGAGCGGTTGTGCATGCTTGAATCATTTCTTATGGAATATCCATATGTTTCAGCGGTTGAGCAGATTGCTGGACTTGAGGTTCCCGAACGTGCCCGTATCATGCGTACAATTCTCATGGAGGCCAGTCGAATCCATAGTCTTCAGTTCTGGTGGGGGCAGTTTGCAGCAGAACTTGGTCTATTCACGATGCTATTATGGCCATGGGTGGATCGTGAATACTTCCTAGATGCCTTTGAGGAACTCACAGGCTCTCGTCATGCAGTTTCATTCAATACTCCTGGCGGCGTGAAATACGACTTTACTGACAAATTTCTCAAGAAACTTGATCGTGCACTATTGCGGATCGAGGAACGATTGCCGAAGTTCAAAGATATGCTATTACATGGCCCGACATTTCGTCTTCGTACAAAGAATGTAGGTCTCTTCAGTGCAGAACAGGGCCTACGTTGGGGTCTCTCAGGACCGAACATCAAGGCGTGTGGGGTGCCAATGGACCTGCGAAAGGACAAGCCCGACTCCAACCTCGCCTATGATCTTGCAGACTGGGAAGTGCCCACGGTTCACAATGAGGAGCATCCCGGCCAGAGCGATGCTTACGACAGAATGGTTCAGCGGTTTTTGGAGGTTGAGACCTCAATCAACATAATACGACAGCTATTGCCTCAGATTCCAGAAGGTCCAATAATTGATCCAAAGGCAAGAGCAAAGGCAAACAGACTACCTGAAGGCGAGGCATATGGCAGAGTTGAAGGGACACGAGGAATAACCTCCCTCTGGTTGAAGACGACCGAAAAGGCACAGACCGCCTATAGGGCGAAGATTCGAGGCCCGTGCTTTGCCTCATACTATGCCTTAAAGCATCTAGTGCCAGGATCGCGCTTTGCAGACTTTATTGTGATATTTGGAAGTCTAGATCCATATCCCGGGCTTTGGGACAGATAGGAGGATAAGAGTGATGATGCAAGTCAACTGGTTTCAAATTCTGATTGATTGGGTCTATGGGCTAATCTTCTGGGTTTATGATGTCGTTAACTGGATTGTTGGAATCATCCTTTGGGTCTACAACTGGGTCTGGGGTGTTATATTCTGGATTTGGGATTTAGTCTTCCTGAATCTCGACTTTCTGATTAAGGCAATCTTATTTCCAGGACTCATATTCGTAGTCCTTGCCCTGATCTATACAGTCTGGTTCACCCGAAAAATGTGGGGTCGAATCCAGATGCGACGGGGTCCGTTTCATATGGGCAAATTTGGTGGACTGCAGCTCTTTGCTGATGCCATCAAGCTTATTTCCAAAGAGGTCATCATTCCTGATGGTTCAAGACGTTGGATGTATCGCATCTTACCATCAATCCTGTTAGTCATAGTCCTTCTGCCCTTCGCTTTCATACCTTGGGACGCAACTTGGTATATCGCTGACCTTAGCGTTAGCCTAGTACTAGTGTTTGCATTTCTAGCCGCAGTACCAATTCTGGCATTACTGATTGGATGGATTAGCGGCTCTAAATACTCATTGATAGGTGGTTTCCGAGCAGCAAACAATCAGTTTGCAGCAGAAATCCCCATCATAATGTCTTCAGTTGGTCCTGCCCTGCTTGCTGGGTCTCTGAGTCTAATGGCGATTTCAGGAGCTCAGAGTTCGGTGTGGTATGTGTTTCTGCTACCGATCAATTTTGTTACCTTCCTTGTCAGCTCTGTGGTCGCTGTTGGGACCTTCCCGTTTGATGCACCTGTTGCAGACTCCGAGATTATTTTTGGCTGGAGAACTGAACTCTCTGGTGTCTATTTCACTCTGACCTACTTTGCAGAGTTTGCTGAACAGATGCTCTATAGCGCACTCATGGTTGTACTTTTCTTTGGAGGAGCTTCAGGACTTCCGTTTCTACCGGGATTTGTCAACTTTATAATCAAATTCTTGATTGTGATGTTCTTCTTCATTATAGTGACATCTTCATTTTACAGACTAAGGCAGGACCAGATCACAAGATACTGCTGGAAATATTTGCTGCCACTATCAATGCTGAACATCATTCTTGTGCTATTTGGACTGGCATACATTGATGGCCTTGCGGCCCTTGTAATGGGAGGTTAAGCAAATGGGGTTCTTTTCAACTCTCGGAGAAATATTCACAATCTTAAAACATGTGTTCAGTCAGGTCTTTGAGCGACCATTTACGGTGCTCTATCCCTACGAGGACCGGGAGCATCCTGAACGTACACGAGGCCGACATATACACATTAGAGAGAAATGTACTGCATGCGCACAATGTGTGCGGGCCTGCCCTGTCGTGGCCATCAGAATTGACAAGTCTGACCGCAAATATGAGAAGGATGCAGCCTTGTATTTTGACTATACTCGATGCATATTCTGTGGCCTCTGTGTTCAAGCATGTCGGTTTAATGCCTTGTTCCATACTAAAGTGGTTGATCTGAGCGAGCCAGAACGCGAGCGATTGCATTACGATCCAGAAAGAATAGAAACCCTAGACAGGGATCCTCTAGAATGGCGAGGGAGTAGATTCAGATGATGCAGATAGTAGAATTTCCATTCATGACAGCATCCCTCGTGGTGCTGTTCTTTGGCGGCCTGTTGATATATCTGAACGGTGATCGATTTGAAAACTATGCGGGAAAAGTTGCCTCGGCAATCTCCTTTGTTGCTTTGCTGCTCATGATACCGCCGTTCTATCGTGTGATGGTCGAGAATGGTGTGGCCCTTGAGTCTATCGAGTGGTCATCGGTTTTGGGCTCATTTGGCCTGTTTCTTGATGGTGTCGCATTTCCCATTACTTTCGCTGTAGTATTCCTTGGATTCCTGTCAGTTGTCTATGCTATCGGCTATACGAAACATATGGAGAACAGGTCGACCTTCTTTGCAAATCAACTGTTCTTTCTAATGGGCATGCAATGGGTCACTCTTGCAACTAACATCGTAGAGTTCTTCATCGCCTGGGAGCTGATGTTGGTCCCAAGCTATTTCCTGATACTATTCTGGGGCCTACCCGAAACTCGTCAGCGGACAGCTCTGAAGTTCTGGCTTTACACACAGGCTGGAGCTGTCTGCATAATCGTTGGCCTTGGACTGACCTACATGGTGACAGGAATGTTTGTATTGAATGACATTCAGGCATTTCTGATAGCTGGAGGGCCTGCTGTTGGCGAACTGATTGCTTCTGGAATGCTCAAGGTGATATTCATCTTACTCGCTGCAGGGTTTCTCGTCAAGATGGCGGTATTCCCAATCCATTGGTGGCTACCTCCCGTTCACGCTGAAGCTCCAACTCCAATATCTGTTCTCTTGTCAGGTGCAATGATTGAAACCGGTGCCTATGCTCTAATGCGCTTCGGAAACATCATGCTCTTTTCAGCAGCCAGAGACCTCGCTTTCTTCATCAGTTCTATTGGCGTCATCACAATGTTCTATGGTGGCTTCATGGCACTGGTTCAAGTGGACATCAAGAGACTGCTCGCTTACTCATCAGTTTCGCAAATGGGCTATGTGCTCTTTGCCCTTGGCACATTTTCCACATTTGGCGTGACTGGAGGCATGTTTCATCTGATTAATCATGCCTTCTCAAAAGGTCTGTTGTTCATGACTGCTGGAACAGTTATCCATCAGACAGGTCTGAGAGATATCAATAAGATGGGCGGTCTCTCCAATAAGATGCCAATCACCGCATTTATGGCTGCAGTCGGAGCCATGAGCATTGCAGGCAGCCCACCCCTCTCAGGCTTTGCTAGTGAATGGTTGATGTTTCTGGGTGGCTTCCAAGTCTATTATGCTACTGGATCATTCAATTTTCTGATACTGACAATCTTTGCTGTTTCGAGCTCAATCATTAGTGCTGGCTACATGCTGCGGTTTCTCTGGAAGGTCTTTCTCGGGCCTCATCCTGATGAGCTGGAAGATGTCAAAGAGGGTCCACGCTCAATGATCATTCCCCAGATACTACTGGGCGTGCTGATTGTGCTATTTGGAATATTCCCAGGGCTTGCTGTGGATGTGATTATGCCTGCAGTCAGTCACCTGATTAATATCATTCCGACTCCGTGAGGTGTGACAGATGCTGTTCGGATTACCCTATTACATCATTCTTGTGATTCCCCTTGCTGGTTCATTATTCGTCCCCCTGATTGGAAGGCTCAGTCAGAAATTAAGAGACTGGACTCCCGCAATTCTGATGGGGATCACTATGATCTTGTGCTGGTCGCTACTCCTTGAGATCAACAATCCTCAGACACAGACAACTTGGATGTGGATTCCCTCATTGCATCTTGAGTTTGGTGTCTTATTGGATCCCCTGTCGGTTATTATGGCTGTTCTGGCCAGCACGCTCTGCTTCCTCATTTATGTCTACAGTACCGAATATATGGCACATGAAGAGGACAAAGATCGATTCTTCTTCCTGATGCTTGCCTTCGGAGGCGGAATGCTGACACTTGTATTGAGCAACAACCTATTGATCGGGTTCATTGGCTGGGAGATAATGGGGTTCTGTTCCTATGGACTGATTGGCTTCTGGAACGACAAACGAAATCCTCCTGAAGAAGATCCCACAGGTTATCCTCAGAGCAATCCATTGCTGAACTATAAGACTGAGGGTCAATACAATACACACTGTGGCACAAAGGCATTCATAGTCACAAGAATTGGTGACGCCTTTATGCTAGGGGGAATACTTCTCCTATTTCTCTTCACTGGAACATTCATGTTCACTGAAATGGCTGAGAGTGGTGAATGGTTTGTAGCAATGGTTGGGGCTGGAATGCTGATACCGACCTTCCTGCTGATATTCATGGGTGCGATTGGAAAGTCCGGACAGGCACCACTGCAGGTTTGGCTGCCTGAGGCCATGGCAGGTCCAACTGCTGTTTCTGCCCTAATTCATGCTGCCACCATGGTCAAGGCCGGAGTATACATAAGCGCCAGATTTCTCATCACTCTTGTGGAAGCTGCAGGACATATTCAATCCTCTCTAATCTCGCTCGGCAGTGCACAGACATTCTTCCTCGTTATTGCTGTCATTGGTGCCATTACTGCATTCATGACAGCAACCATGGGTATGACATCAAACGAAATGAAGCAGGTTCTGGCATTCTCTACTCTAAGTCAGCTGGGCTACATGATGTTGGCGATTGGCGTTGGCGGTCTTTTGATTGGGGCCAATGAACATCTCCTCCATGCTGGGGAAGCCGCCTATCTCTCTTCTGTTCTTCATGTCATCAGTCATGGTGCCTTCAAGGCTCTCCTATTCCTTGCAGCAGGCGGAGTAATTCATGCGGTTCATACCAAGTACATGACAAAAATGGGTGGTCTCAAGAAGTACATGCCAAGAACCCTGGCGGTGATGTGGATTGGAGTTGCAGCACTTGCTGGAATTCCTCCATTCTCAGGGTTCTGGTCAAAAGACTCAATCATCGAATACACATATGAGCTTGCAGTGGCCTCTGAGGCAGGTGTGTTTCTGAATCAGCTTGGAATGGTCTTGTTCATACTTGCAGTCTTGGCTGCTATGTGCACAATATTCTATAGTATCAGACTAATGGGTATCGTGTTCTATGGCCATGAAGAAGAGCATCATGAAATGCAAGATAAAGAGGCGCATAATTCGCCTCATGATCCGGGCCCTGCAATGATGATTCCACTGTACATTCTTGCTGGATTCACACTAATCGCGTTTCTCATTTACCCGATAATTCAGAACATTGTCTTGGCTGCAGATACTCCATGGGATGAGATTCTCATGGAAATGATTATAGTCAAGATCACCATGCCTGGCCTGATACCCTTTGGAGCCACTCTGGCTGCATTGGCGCTGGGCGGCATTCCTGCATATATGATTTACATCAAGGGTGAAGGTAAGAACAATGCACTCATTCCCGAAAGAGGAGTCCGAAGAAGAGTCTACAGCTTTTTGAAACATCGCTGGTATATCAACGAGTTCTATTACTGGGTACTTTACAAGTTCTTGAGGTTTGTCGAGTGGTGGCGTGTAAAGATTGACAATCGAATAATAGATGGCATTGACTTTGGTTCATCAAGACTGGCACAGACGATGTCGAGAAAGATTAGATGGTTCGATGATCATGTCATCGATGGCTTTGCTGAGGGTGTGGCCACTCAGAGTGTGCAGGCATCCAGAACGGGAATGACTGTGCAGACGGGACGTATCAACGATTATGTTGCAATGATAATCTTTGGACTTGGAGTGATGATAATCATCCTTCTTGTCATAATGGGGGTGCTGTGATTGCAGTTGGACTTTGCCTTACAGATACTTCAGAGCTTGCCACTACCAATACTGCCATTGATGCTGCTTGCGCCATTGATTGGTGCTTTCCTATCTCTATTGACCGGTTCTCGGGCAGCAAGAGCAATCACACTGGTAATTTCGTTGTTCGAACTCGGACTTGCAGTTTTACTGGCACTTGGTATTGATCCCTCCTCAGACATGACATTTCTATGGGCCTACACATTTGGCAGAATCTATGTATCTGGTGATTGGGCCAACATGCAACTCGCATTGGGAGTTGATGGTATCTCGGTTGTGATGATTCTATTGTCCAACATCGTCACTCTCATTGCAGCCATCAGCTCGAACCACATCAACAAGTCACAGAGCCTTTACTATTCATTATTCATGTTCATGCAGACCGGCCTGCTTGGAGTCTTCATGTCCATCGACCTTGTGGGATTCTTTGTTATGTGGGAACTGGTCTTAATCCCCATGTTCTTCATAATTGGCAAATGGGGTGAGGAGGGTTGCAAACATGCGGCCATCAAGTTCTTTATCTTCACACACTTTGGCTCAGCAATCATGCTTGTGGGCTTTTTTGTGATCTTCTTCTTCGGAGGTCATACCTTCAATATGTTAGCCCTCCGCGACATGAGTCTTCCATCGATGGTGCAGATGGGCTATGTTCTTGCGGTGTTTATGGGCGCTGGAGTGAAACTCCCTGTGTTTCCGATGCACACTTGGCTTCCTTGGGCTCATGTAAAGGCGCCGACTCCAGGGTCTGTAATTCTTGCTGGCATTCTGCTGAAGATGGGCGGATACGCCTTCATCCGTCTTGGTGTCTGGCTTGTGCCTGATGCATTTGCAAGACTCAGCATTCCATTCGTAATTCTTGCCATCTTTACATGCATTTATGCGGCATTCACCGCAATGGCCCAGACTGATCTCAAGAGTATGGTCGCCTATACCTCAATCAATCACATGTCTTGGGTCTTACTTGGAGTGGCAGTGGGAACAAGTCTGGCAATTCAGGGTGCAGTATTCATGATGTTCTCCCATGGAACAATCATCTCTGTGATGTTCATCATGGCAGGACAGTTGAAATATTCTGCTGGCACTCGCGAGATCCCCAAGGTCAAGGGTCTCCTGAAGCAAGCCCCAAGAATGTCGGTCCTGCTTATCCTTGCATCATTTGCTGCTTTCGGACTACCGGGCTTTAGTGGCTTTATTGCCGAGTTGCTCATTATCTTTGGCGCAGTAATGATCTATCCATTATCAGGGCTGATAGCATTTGGCATTTTCATAACTGTCGGCTATCTGTTATGGACTCTTAACAGGATTGTCTTTAGCGAGCCAGATCCTGAGAGTGGAGTTAAAGAGGCCAGTTGGAGTGACCTAATTGCTCCTGTTCTGATGATGATTCCCGTCATTCTGTTGGGTGTGTGGCCTGACTTGATATTGAACCTAATAGCACCAGCTGTTGATAACATGCTAGGGGTGATTCCATAATGTTCCAGATATTTGACCCACTACTACAACTGTTCGAACTCATCGCAAGTCCAATAAGAGATCTTATGACAACCTATGTTCCAAGCGACTGGATTGGTTCGCTTCCGGCAATAACCTTGATAGTATTTGCATTATTGGCCCTGATGGTGGGTCTCCGCTGGAACCCCCTGCCCATCAGTTTCATAGGCGTGATTCTCTCAGGGCTCGAGATGATAATTCTCGCACCAACCAATTCATTTGGTGGTCTGTTCATCAGAAATGCCTTCACAGACTTCTTCATCTATATCATCCTGTTTGTTGCCTTCATTGTCTTGCTCTCTGCCACAAGTTATGGCGGCTCAAAAGGGATCTATAACGCACTATTTCTGATATCTTTCGCGGGAGCCATGTGGGTTGTAATGGCAAATGATCTCGTCGCCCTTTTCATGGCATGGGAGTTGATGTCCACACCAACTTACGTGCTTGTCGCGCTTGGTCCATTCAGAGGGTCTATTGACGGTGCTGTAAAGTACTTGGTTATTGGTCTGCTCTCTAGCATGCTTCTCGCCTTTGGCATTGCAATAGTCTATGGTGTGATAGGGACCACATCAATTCCTGTTATCGCTGCCGCAGCCAACACAATCTGGTCTACAACCCCAATTGGCGAAGCAGCATACCCCCTGATTCTTGCCTTAATCCTTTTTGTGATTGCCTTTGGCTTCAAAGTTGGTATATTCCCTGGCTGGCAATGGGTCCCTGACACATATTGCAATTCCGATGGCAATGTCGTTTCGTATTTGGCCGGCGCTACCAAGAAGACTGGTATAAGTGCCCTCATGCGAATCCTCCTTGTAGGGTTCCTTGTTGCACGCTTTGAGTGGAGCATGCTTATTGTGATAGTATCAGTTGCAACCATGATTATTGGCAATGTACTGGCACTTGATCCAAAGATAACGATCACCAAGATGTTGGCATTTTCATCCATTGCCCAGATGGGCTACCTGTTCATCGGAATCGCCTCGACTACCGCAACCAATTCCTTTGGTGCCTCAGCAGCACTGTTCTATGCATTTGCACATGCCATTACAAAGGCCGGAGCATTCATTCTCATATGGATTCTCTCACTCAGACTTGCAAAAGAAATCACTTATGCAGATCTGTCTGGATTGAGCAGACGGTCTCCATTAGCTGCGGGAATGCTAGTCATATTCATGATATCTCTGGCTGGAATCCCGTTCACTGTGGGTCTCTGGGCCAAGTGGTACGTATTCCAAAGCGCTGTGGAAGTTGGTATGTGGTGGCTTGCATTGATTGGACTTATCAACTCGGTGTTCTCTCTGGGTTATTACCTACGAGTGCTAAAGGTCACTTACTTTGAAGACCCCTCTGATGAGTCAAGAATCACACTGCCCCGAATTCCAACACTGGCGGTCATCATCTGTGCTGCCCTGACTGTGATTCTATTTCTTAATCCCAGCATAATCATGGAACTTGCAATAAACGGCGCCTTCACATTAATACCCTAAAACTCGCTCACAAGTTCTCGGACTCTGCGGAGAATGAGTGCATTAAGCTCATTCTCTGCACTCTCATAATCCTCTAGTTGGATTATTGGGACCCCGTTCTTCGTTGCCTGCTCATACATGTAGTCCTGTATCTCACGCGTCGCTTTGAACTCGACTCTTCTGATCTGTTCATCATTACTGACTGACTTCAATGCTGCAGCCTTGCTCTTTGAAATGAACATCATTTTGTGCATCTCAGCACTGGGATGTATCAAGATTTCAAGAACACTCTTCTCAAGCCTTGAGAATGACCCTGGCACAATATGGACTCCCTCTATCATTCCATCAGCACCCTCACTGATGAGTAATTGCACGGCACTTTCCAATGCAGACCTCATCAAGTCCACCTGTGCGAGAAATCCCCTCACTGACTCGCTCAATCTGGGGTTGCCGCTCATTCTGTACTTGTGGGCCTGATAAGTATGACAGAACAATTCTGGGTGCTCATCCTTGCTGATGACGGATCGTAATATCTGTCGGACGCTGTCTGTACTGATTATTCTGGCTAGACCCAGATTTGATATGACGGAGATACTCAGCAATGACTTGCCCGTTGCAGAAGCTCCTTCAAGGACTATGATGATTGGCGGCACGCCCCTCTTCGACCTCCTGAGACCCTGATACCTGTTTATCAATTCAAACGACTCCGCCGCTTCTTCCGATATATTGAATATTTCTTTATTCAAATATTCCAATAGTTCGGATAGCTCAAAAATCCGGGCATTATTATATAGTGGCTGGGTCAATCTGAAGCAATCATTGTATGATAGTCCCACCAGTCGAAGATGGCCCACAATTCGATTGATAGGATATGGAATCACTGTGTCGCCGATTCTTACTCTCATCAATCTTCAACCTTGATCAGATGCCTTCATCGGAGTCCTTTCCAAGTACAATGCGTGCAAGACCTAGGCCAGGTTCTACTAATATTGTCCTGAATATCTTCTTTAAAATGGGGCTTTTTCTCGTTTTCCTTGCAATTGGTGGTGAAATCTCATAGTATGTAAAAACAGCAACCCTACCAATGGGCGTGGTCAGAAGCCATTTGTCCCTGAACTCCCTCAGAATGTCGAGATGTGGATCCAGTGGTGTCCCAAAGACAGCAGTGGCGATAAAGCACTCTGACTCATGCTCATTACAGAAGACCTCATCATCCTTTAGTCTCTTGAAATGTTTGTCACAGAGATAGACCTCTTTGCCACAGGTGACACATTTGCCCACGGGGTCTGTTCCATCAGGCACTGGCCTTCCACATTTATCACATGTGAGTCTTCGAAATCCATCAGCAAGACTCGCACCACAATTCGTGCAGACAGTCTGGCCTTCTGAATAAATTCTCCCACAATACCTACATTCTATTTTCTCTGGCAATGGCGTGTCCTCATCTTTCTAGGGTGCTTTAAATCATAAAAGGACTGCGCATTTTTACATAATCCATAAACTGCTGACTCAATTCAATTATTCAATCAATAATGTGGCTCGAAATGAATTATTCTCCTGTATGTTGAAACATCATGATTGAATGACCACTTAAAATGAAATTTAATGGAAATTACCGCTCAATCGCTGCTGTTCCAGTAAATATTAAATGACTATAGTTTCAAAGGTTCATGGGGATAACCGCTCGTAGGTTAAGAGGTACTTTAGGAACGAATTATCATGACCGCCGATAGCACGCTTAGGGTCAAGAAATGGGCAGACTATCTCTATTCATTTGCTGCTATTGTTGTATTTGGACTCATTCTGCCTGTTGCAATTCTATCAATGGTATACTTTGTACTTGAACCAGTGATCCCAGATGCGGTTGTTCGAATATTGATGTCAGCTGCTGTGGGAGTTGCAGTGGGCGGATTCCTTCTGCTTTTGGTGAAGCGGAACAGATTAGGAACAACACTGCTGATGATAAGCAATGTGTCTGCAGCTGTTTCTCTGAGTATAGGCTGGGCTGCAATACACGCAACAGTCGCTTGCTTTCATACATTCTCCCTATTATCACTTGTGATTCTGTTTAATCTGTTTAGACGGGGAGAGATATCACGCGCTAGATGGGGACTGATTGGAAAACTATTTTCTGCAATCATCTTAGTGACTGCTCCCCTAGCATCATTCTTGACAGTGAACTTCTTCACAGGACTTTTCACATGGTCATTGATTATTGCCCTAGTTGTGTTATATGTCTATATTCAGATTTATCAATATTTTATCAGAAAACCAAGACTTGGCATTGTGTCAGCATTCATCCTCTCATTCTCAATTGGGATACTTTCAATCGAGATTGTATCGCTCTCTGGTCCTACAATTGATTTACTTATTTTGTCCTCTCTATTCTTGACGGGCTCTGGAATCGGCCTTCTAGCTATGTCTCAAATCTTTCGACGAATGCAACTATACCTATTCACACGAAAGGAGAGGATAAAGAAGAAGTCAGAGAAACAAATCCACATAATGACCATGATGGGCATTGAGATTGATGATTCCGAATCATTAACTGAGCAAGAATCTGAGGGAGAAGTGGATGTTAAGATTCCATGGTTGATTGACCCCTATGATGGTCATGCTCTGTCAAGTATTGCAATGGTCTTTATTGCTATTGGAGAACCATTCCTATTTCTTTGGATGGCTTCAAGGACAGGCTGGATCATATCACCCTCCTTCATGATATTAATGCTCCCCTTGGCCTTGCTTTTCTCTGCTCTTATTCTCGCTCCTGCTCCTGTCTTCTTACGGTTTGCATTCGTTATAAATCGAGAGAAAGAATCCATCTATGTGAGAGTAATTGGGCTATCCGCCCTAATCTTCGGGTGCTCGGTACTTTTTGTCTGGACCCAATATTTTGCATGGCAACTAGTCCATTCGGTGTCTTACTCAATCTTACTCTTCATAGCTGGTCTCTCGGGTCTATTTCGAAGTATCCGTAGATTATGGAAATTACTATGGCTTAGAATTGTTCATGTATTCAGGGAATTGAAATACTGGGTTCGGTCGCATATACTCATCTCAGGTATCATTGGTGATACTGTCTTCACTCTTTTAGTAATATTATACTTGTATCCATTCTTGATCACATTTGAGAATTCCTTACTCCTTGTTGTTGCTCTCGGATGTATGATATTTACAACCCTTGGAACTATCGGCCTTGCTCAGATTGAATCTCTTAGAACCAGAGTTCGGCTTGTCATTCCCTCAGTCTTTGCAACACTCGCTTCCTATTCAGTGTTCACCTTTTGGGCAGCATATTATCCACTTGATTATAGTATTCAAATTTCACTTGGCCTTGCATCAGCATGGTTTTTGCTCTCAATCTCACTCTTGAGAATTGGATTAAGGAAACAATACATCTCATGTCCTTATGTCTTTGGTGTTTTGGGAGTTTCGTATTTAGCATGGGCATATTCAGGACTCATTCTTGCTGTCGTTCCAGTTGCCATTACACTATTGGCCCCACTCCTCTGGTCGCATTATGTCAGATTCGCTATAATTTCAATGGAATTCATTAAAAGACATTACATTGCAGTCTGGGGTGTTCTACTTCTTATGGTGTTCTCCTCAATCACATGGTTCTACCTTCAAGAGATGTTTCTCTCTGATCCAATGCTCTTCAGCTCAATGTTGTCAACACTATATCTGCTCTTCTTCCTGCCTGCAGTCTTAATGAACGAGAGTATCACAGAGTCCATCAAGAGGACCTCAATAATTGCACTGGCTGTTTCAATGGCATTATTCGGTTTTCTTTTCTTCACAGAATTTGTCATTGTTGTTAGACTACTAATCAGTGCTTCAATTTTTTCAATCACACTTGCTGGTGGAAACCGATTATTTTCCGAGTCGATTAAACACCTATTATTTTCAACTTCGTGGACATTTGCTCTTCTCACACTCTCACTTCAGGGTTTTTATATACTAGAACCTGATCTGGGAGCTTTGACAGCAGCCTCGTTGTCAGCAATACTATTTGGTATTGGCTGGTTCCCTATTCGTGCGATCGGTGTTCCCTCCAAGTTTCCAAACGCTGTCTATCTTCTAACAGTGGTCCCCTCTGCTGTCATGTACCTGTTTATGATCACTGGTGATTACTTGATTACCTTTTTTGCAGCTCTTTTGCTACCCCTTCCTGTCACCTATGAATTGTATTATCGATTCTCAATATTTCTGGCAAGTGCTATCAGGCGAATTATTCAACTTCTCATTGTTGTTGCTATTGCCCATCTTGTGATTGTAGCAGCTGTTGTTGCAGTTGTCCTGGCTGCTTACCTAACACATTACTTCTTGCCTTTGTTTTCAGCATATCCAAATCCTCTGATGTCTGCTTCATTTCTCTTTGTCCTAATCACCTTCTGTTTCTGGTTTCCTGCGCTGTTTAGGCGAAGGAGTGAACATCCCAACCTATACTCAAGCATATTGATAGCCCTATCCATTGTAATAGCAGTGAATGCTGTCACTTTACTCAATATTACGAACCCAATTCTTGCTGTTCTAACCATGCTTTCCATAGTGTTTGTGTTCGTTGCATTGACAAGACAGCATTACCCCGAGGTTGTCCAGAAGTTTGTCTTTCCAGCAGTTTGGCTCTCAGTATTGATGCTTGCACTCTCATATTACTACTTTAACTATCTTCCAGCAGATCTTACTTCACACTCCCAAATTGGACTCATATTTGGCCTTGGTCTACTCCCATTAAGGCGTTCATCTGTCAAAGGTCGAGTGCTCGATGCTACATATTTTGTGATAGCATTAGGCTGTGGAAGTCTATGGATTTACCTATTGGGTTATGGCATCACTGGCATTTTGATTGTTCTCCTATTAATTCCCATCCCTCTCGTATATCATCAATACGCTCTTGCAATTCGGATCGCTGCAATGTATATTGCCCTCTATCTCGTCATCTTTTCTGCAATTTTTGCTGGAGTCATCTCATTATATGTCATAATGATATTCATCCCTCATATCTTCCCATTATTCCAGACTTACCTAGATGTCTTTATCTTTTTTGTAGTGCTCTTCATCATTCTTTGGATTCCATCACTGGTGGTCCGCAAAGCAGAATATGGAATTATACTAACGATTGTTTCCTATATGTTTGATGTATTAGTCAGTATACTCTTGGTCCGCCTGATTCGAATTCCCGATGCATTTCTATCAACATTACTTGCAATCATCATATTTGGCATGTTTTCAGCCATGTCCTCTCACCTTCTAGAAAAGCCTATCGTCCGCAATATCTCAATTACAATCTTTGCAGCAACAATGATCACATATGGAGTATTCCTTTTACCAATGAGTATTATCTCGCAGGCACTAGTGCTTGCCCTTGGTTATTCATTGATTGCATTACTCTATCTAGGACCAGAGAAACGAGAGTTGGTTGGTTATATATCACTAACAAGCCTTTCATTAGCGAGCCTTTTCTCAATACTATACACGTCAGCATACAATCTTCTCTTGTTTGTTTTAATCTACCTCACAATAGAGTCCTTCCTGTTGTTATTCATCCCACGCAGACGATTCATGTATCAGATTTGGATGTTCTTCTCAATTTCACTCGCAATACTTGTGGCCTATGGACTGTACCCATTCACTATTGCTTCGCCAGCCATTGGACTACTCTTGGCCGTTGAACTGTTGAGAAAGACTCCCAATATGCCATTCGATCTGAGTGATTTTGTATTTGGCCTGGGACTCTTTCGTTCTGCTCTGTCTGCTTTATTTGTCTTCATGTTCAGCTATAATCTCATTGACCTTCAGGTTTCAATATTCTTGAGTATCTTTGTTTTCATCATAGTGCTCTACTTCTCGGGTGGCTCTGATATTTCTGAAACAATAACCGTGATAATCTCGTTGGTTGGTTGTGGCTTCCTCTCCCTCACTGGGTTCCGATATCTCTCAGTGATTATGCCACCCAATTCAATAGTGCCAATTCTAATTGGACTCTTGCCCTTACTTTTTATATCAATTGTGCGATCAAAGGTTGGTCCTCATCCACGATTTCATTGGCGAATCTTGGGCCTGATAGTTTCAGGGTTCGTATCCATCCTCTGGTATCAAATCTATCCCATATTTGAAAGCGTGGTTCTGGTCTTGATCACAGGTCTGTTTATGTATTCGCTGTTTGAGCTCTGGAACCCATTTGATGGACTCAGTCAGGGAATGATTCAAGCTGTGTCCTCATCCCTGTTTATAGTGTTTCTAGAATCAATATGGATCTGGCATTCAGTATTCATTTACACACTGCCACTCAATGATATTCTCCTTGGCGCCACATTCATCTCACTACTCACAATAATCTTGCCAATGACTCGACCTGTGTCGTGGTTCCAATTTGAACCAGCATGGGAACTGGTGTCATTAGTCTTCGCATTGATCTACTCATTGCCTGCCCATTTGACAATGTATGCAGTTAATTCATCAATAGCTATTTTTCAATACTTTGGCAGTGTCATGATTGTATTCTCATTGGTTGCAACACCTGGATTCTACTTGGGTGAACGAGCAAACCATCTACCAATGGAAGATCGCGTAGTTCATGGCGCTTGGTTCCCCGCGGTCTTGGGTGCTTTCATCTACTCCTCAGCCATTACATATCTTTTGACTGCTGATGTTCTAGTTGCATTTGGTGTGGGATGTATTGTCATGGCTGGAGCTGGCTTGGTCTTGTTCTCAATCTGGTACAATTGTCCAAAATCCCTCATCAAAGTAATCAATCTCGTAGGTTCGATTGGTGTTGCTGTTCTGTTTTATATGAGGAATCTTCTGATAATGCCAATCAATCAATTGATACTCATGACCCTGATCATTTGGATGCTTTTAGCCCTATCAATAACCTATCCTCTCGCTATAAGACTGGTCAATTTCATCAAGAATGAGTATGATGAACACTTTGAGAGGTCCGTCATCGTTTTTCCATTCATGTTTGGGGTTGTTGGCGGAATTCTCACCTATTTACTCTTCCAACCGAGTTCCATTATGAACATCCCAATCCGTCATTATGTTGTTTCACTTGCAATTGGTCTTGGAGCTGCAGTCATTTTTATCATTTCAGAAATATTCTATTTCCAAGACTTACGGCTTGACTATCTAAAGAAGTTCACTTTGCCATCTATTTGGTTTGATGCATTTCTTTTGCTCTTTGGACTTCTGATGCCTTCGGGCGAGATCTCTCAAATGCTTGTATTCTCGAATGTTTTGACCTACTTGGCTACCTCCACATTAATTCTGTCTCTCTTAGGCTGGGCGATGCAGTATAGGAGATTTGCCAAAGGCAGTTGGGGAATAATGGGATTATTTGGCTTCTTGGCACTCTTAACTAACCAACTAGCTCTTGAAATCACATTGGCGGACGCCTTACTCCCTGGTCTGTTCGTCTTCTTTATTCTGGAGATTCCAGTGATATTTCCTGCACTCGTCTTTATTGCTCGAAACTTTTTCAACCTTGGTGTGCTTATTGTTCAGGCCTTCAAGCAGTTTATGATGTATGTGAAAAAGCTATTCGAGAAATGGGGCTATTTCATGTGGGCGATATTCTCAATTGCCTTCTCCATTACTCTCGGTGTGCTCTCTTACCCATTCTTCAGTGATTTTGTCAACATGAACCCTCAAGGTCTGTTATACACAATTCCAAGCTTCAGCATGCCACTCATGATCCTTGGACTACTTCTTGTCTTGATTGCAATTGTCCGAAGAACGGTGAGGAGCCGCTTTGGCTATGCAAGTGGCTTCTTAGCAATGTTAGGTATGGGAATTACACTCATGGCGACTTTGGCAGATCACAATCTTCCACATCTGGCACTTCTCACAATTCTGGTCTCTCTGTTCATCGGAATACTCATCATCAATCAAGAACTTGAGTTGAGTCCAGAATACATCACAATCACTTGGGTGCCTGTGCCAGTCAGTTCTGGAATTGCTATTTTACTACTGCTCCTTCCTTTTGCTCCAACATTGCAATTTCAGCTCCTGAGCGGATTTGCAGCATTTTATCCTGCATTATGTATAATGATGATCTCGACACGAATTGAGTGGATGCCAACACGCAGTATTCCCATTCTTTGGGTCCTGTTGTCAGCGTTCTCTGGTGCTATTTCATATCTCTGGACAGCAAACATATTCTTTGTGAGCTTGGCCTCTCTCTATTTTGCAGTATTCGTGGCCGCAATCTTTCTCTATCCATTACTAAAAAAGGAATCCAGTCAACTCTTCCTTGCTCCTATGTCCTTTGGTATCACGGGATTTGCATTCACCTTCATATTCGGTGTATTCTATCAGAGTCTTCTCCTTGCACTCTCGGCGTCTCTACTGTTTCTAAGTAGATTTCTGAAGATCAAGGAGAGTCAGCACCCTCAATTAGTCTACATGCGATTCATCACACTGCTAGCTCTAATTGGCGCAATTTCGATATTTGTCTTAATGCTCATATTTACATAACAAGTTATAATCCCTTCAATCTCAAATATTATCAGAATAGGATTATATTTCGAAGTGATTGGATACACAAAGCGTTTTTTAATGCTAGAATTAGATATGCCACTAGTCGATTATATGATTTAAAGAGAAAATGAGAAATAGCAATGATTCTTTCAGTAATCGAAGGTTAAATGAGTGGTCAAAATGAAACATTCAAGGTCACGAATGATTATGTTTGCATATGTTCTTTTCATAGCCGCACTTTTCTTTTCGAGGGCTGGAATCGCCAATGCTCAATGGACAGATGAGTTCGTCTATGATGATAAGCTTGCTGTTAAAATTCTGCTTGATGGCACTCCAATCACACATGCTACAGAGGAGAATCCAATCACTGTGGATTTAGAAAACCCAATGGAGATATATCTTCAGGTAAACAATACATACACTGAGCCCATTGTTATGAAAGGTGTGATATGGTTCTACTACTTGGACATGGCACTGTTTCCATTGGAAGTTCGAGACCCCAATACTAATACATCCGAAGTCGTTATTCCAGCTAATGTCAGCATTCCTCCTGTTTCTGCATTGATTGACTTTGGCCAGATACTTTCACTTAGTGGTGTTGACATTGCAACTGGTCTATTCAAGGCTACTCTCAATTTCACATATCACATACAGGGCGAAACTGAAACTTATCAGATAGGCACGGACTTCTATCTCCTCATCCCTGCCGATCCTCTCACAGTGATAACATCGGTTGCAGGCATAAGTGCCGGTGTGGCCACAGTGGGTGCAGTCACTGGAATGGGGAGCAGTATCTGGCAATTATTTGATGGGTTCCAGACAGCTCATAAACTTCGAAGTATCCAGAAAAAAGCCTCTGAATTGAAGTCGTTGCCAAATCTCACAGTGCTAGGAGCAACACCTGCACTATTCTCACTCGTTCTTTTCAAAGCAAAAATGAAAAAGCGAAAGAAAAAGAAGGGTGAGCCTGAAGAACCCATTAGGGAAGATGTTTCTGAGTTCCGACTCAAGCAGAAGATTCGTGAGATTGCCCCATCTGCATGGCTCATGGACAAGTGTCCGAAATGCAAGAGGAAATGGAATAAGAAGACCAATTATTGCAAAAAGTGCAAGTTGGATGAAACAGGTGCTCGTCTGGCATATGCTGATTTCCTTGTTTCAAAGGCAGACAAGGCAGTTAAGCTTCTTGGCAAAAAGAAATCACTATCAATCAGAAAGATTGCAAAGAAGACTAAACTCAAGGACTATAACGCAGGCGTCATTGGTGCCGCAATGGTTGATGCGGGGCTCACTGAGATCACCAAGATTGAAACCCCCATTCGTGGATTTGCAATGAACCTCGCAGGTCTTGTGTTTCTTATTCTCACTTGGCAACAACTCTTGGGTGGTGCAACAAGCAAGATCCAAACAACACTCACATTCATCGGAGCTGCTCTATCACTGGCTGTGATAATTGCACTTTATATTGCGAGGAAGAATCAGATCAAAAAGTTCTCAGTAGAAATAGAGTCTATGCAAGAGCCCCCTAGTGAGCCAACACCTTCACCAGAACCTGAAGTTAGCGATGAACCCACCGACACAACTCCAAAGGTGAGTGAACCAGCAGAGGTCGAAAAAGCTCCGAAATCTGAAGAACCATCTGCTTATACCTCTGAACAAAGTATTGACGAAGACACATCTGAAACCATGGCGGAAGAAGCTGCAGAGGATGAGGGCGACAAGCTGACCCCTGAAGAACTAGATCGCGAACGTCAATAATTGATTAGTGATCAAACACCCAAATGGAACGAGCCCATTATTGGGCTCACATTTTTTTAAATCTAGTACAGTTAGTATTGAAAGAAAATGTGCTAGAAATTACAATCAAGAGTGTTTTGATAGTCATCGAAACTATGCACTGATTGGATTTGGCAAGCATGGTCTATTCTACTCAAATAGAAAGAGTGCCATCTTCTCTACTTCATGAAAATCAAATAACCAACCTTCATCTATGTCTTTCCTATTTTATAATCTGTGATATCATTCATATACTATCAATGTCTTGTTACCAAAGATTGAAGTTGTAGTATGTCAGTCGCAAGATGTGTAACCTATCTAGGAAGGTAAATCACCATGGCTGTGAGGATAGTTATCATTGGGTGTGGAGCAGCTGGGGCTACCGCCGCCATGCAAGCTAGAAAGTTTAATCGTAAAGCCGAAATCACGATTTTTGACATCGAACCATATTCGCAATACTCTCGTTGTGGACTTCCATACACAATATCGGGAAAGGTCAAGGAATTTGAGGACCTTGTGTTGACCCCTCCTGAAAACTGGGCGTCTCTTAAAATAGATGCAAAGCTTGGCACAAAGGTCACTAATATTGATCATGAAAACAGAGAGATATTCTATACCGGCGATGCGGGAACTGGCTCAATGGAATATGACTCCCTTGTATTTGCCACCGGAGCTAAAAACATAGACCCACCAATCAAAGGCCTGGATAAAAGACGCGTGTATAGACTGCGAACCCTTGATGATGCAAAAGCCCTTGCTCAAGAGGTTGACAAGGCCAAGAATGTAGTGGTCATTGGCGGTGGTCTGATTGGCATGGAAACCGCTGAAGCATTTCATGAACGGGGTCTCAATGTTATCATTGTTGAATTTCTACCAAATATCCTCCTCGCCATGGTGGATCCTGAAATGGCACGAATTGTAGAGGAACACTGCAGTTCCCACGGTCTCAAGATATTGACCAACACATCTGCCCAAGAGATTCTCGGCGATGTAACCCCCACAGCCGTCATTGTGCAGAACCGCGAGAATGAGGAAATTTCTGAGATTCCTGCTGATGTTGTTGTTGTTGCAACAGGCGTAAGACCTGTAACTGACCTTGCTGAGAACATAGGTGTTCAGATTGGTTCAACTCGCGGAATCATGACCGATAATCACATGATGACAAATCTTGAGGGCGTCTATGCATGTGGCGACTGTGCCGAGAGTTTCGACTTTGTCACTCGACGAACCATTGTGAGCGGTCTCGGAACCGTTGCTGTTCGCCAAGCTCGTGTTGCAGGCATCAATGCTGCTGGTGGCGACATCAAGTTCCCAGGAGTCATTGGTGCCAAGGTCACTAAACTGTTCGGTCTCGAAATAGCCAGCACAGGACTTACCGATCAACTCGCCAAGAGGTACGAGATTGAGGTTGTGCGCGGTTCAATCAAGGGCACTACCAAACCTCCCTATTTTCAAGGTGGTCATGAGATAAAAGTGAAGACCCTGTTCGATAAACACACAGGTAGAATCATTGGCGGCCAGATAATTGGTGTAGAGGATGCAGCTATGAGAATCAATGTACTGACCCTTGCCATCCAAAAGGATCTGAGCGCCCTCGAAGTGTTTGACTGGGAGAATTGCTACGCCCCTGCCATCTGCGACACTTGGGACCCAATTGTCCTTTCTGCAGATGCCGCACGTAGACGATTTCGAAAATAGCATTATCTCTTCAATATTGGCCCAACTCACATCTTGGGTTGATTCTAATTATTCAATCAGAACCTTTATGGACAAATGATATGACCTGCTATTGATTCTTCTTGAGCAGAGTTGGGCATTAATCACGAACATGCTCGACTTAATTTGACTCATAGGACGAATTTTGATGCAAATATTCAATATCTAATTGGAGGACTCGATAGGTAAATTTTCAAAATCAATATCATCTGAAACTATTTCTTTTGCATTGACCTTTGCAGCGACCGAGAGGTGCAAGGCATCCTCATAATCCAAATTATACTGCATCATCAATCTTTGAGCTGATAAGATTTCTTCATGTGTAACTGCTTCTATCATAAGGCCTCTCAGATTTGTTATGGCCTCAATAATCCTCCTTGTGAATTCATTGTTTTTCAGTTTTTTATTTGTCAATCCTGCAAGTATCACCATGACCTCGTAAATCGAAGGACTGGCTGTTACATATGATCCCAGCGAGCTCTGCTCAACCTTTTTAGTCCAATCATATGCTTTTTGTCCAAAAGTAGGAGATGGTTCCCAAGCCAATAAACAAATATGCTGACATCTATGTACTGCTTGATATCTTCCAATTTTTAATAACCTCCAGTATGAAGTTATCAAGATCTTTTGGCCATCTATCACTGCTGAAAACTCCGAAGAATTTGTCTGCAATCGACTCTAGCGGCTCGATTGCCTTTTTTTCACTCTCAATTCTTATTCTAGCATTACTTTCCTCTTTAATTCCAACATTTTCTCTAGTTTCTTTTTGCAGTAGAATTCCTCCCTTTTTGTCAACTTTCGCAATAAATGACACATGTCCCACTAAATTAATATTCACTCCCACGAGTACAAACATTGCGTTAAAGAAATGTTGAGTTTTTTATACTCCAAATTGCTGAACTCTATTGTCTTGATACCAAAGCTTACTATGCATATTGCGCTTTAGCATCTCTTGAACGGGATGCAAGATATGAGAATACTATCAATGAGCGTTTTCATGAATTATAATAAGATATGAAAAAAATCAGTCATTCTTGTAAGTGACAAGGTTCTGGTTCTCAAGAGCGAACTGGAGTGAGCTCATCTGGACTGCGGAGCTTGTGACTATGATGACCGAATCAACACTAGAGTGTTCATTGCTTGTGTTTTGAAGTGCTCTCACTATCTCCTCTGCAACCTCCCAGCTGGGAATCCGTGCAACTTCAAGAGAGAAGATGTAGAAACCGATCTTTTGCATCTGTTCTTTGTGGGCTGACTCAAGAGCTTTCTTGACAGTGTTGTAGATAATCTCTCTGCGGTTCTCATCCAGCACGGAGACCTGTGGCCAGTGAATCACATGTTTCGCTGGGGCATCCTCCTTGATTGATATCTTTGCGGGTGTTCTCTTGCCGAATGGGTCAGATGGATCGAAACCGAGTGTGATTCCCTCTGAGGTAACAGCAAGATCAATCTCCTCATTACTAGGATTGCCCAATGTTATTCTGACCGAGATGTTTCCTACCTTCCAGCACTGCATTCTACTCACCAGATTTCTGCACAATCTTGCAGATCTCGTTATAGGCGCGCTCACCATATCCAACAAGGACTATCTCTGCGAGTGGACCATGTGCCTCGCAATTCTCTCTGATTGCAGCGAGAATCGCCTCCATAGCCTCATTTATTGTAAGACCACCAACACCTGCACCTATTGCAGGGACTGCGACAGAACGCAACCCATGACCATCTGCAAGACGAATTGCATGGTCCATTGATTCTTTGACTGCTAGGAATGTTGCTTGTCCTCCAGGTGGCATTCCAGCGCAATGAATCACATGTATTGCCTTGAGGTTTCCTCCTGTTGTGATGATCGCTTCACCGGGCTTTATGGGACCTTGCGCCATTGCTTCTCTCTCTATCATGATACCCCCCTTACTCTTAATGGCACCTGCAACCCCCGAGCCCATCCAGAGATCCGAGTTCGCGGCATTGATTACTGCATCCACATCAAACTCAGTGATATCTCCTTTCTGAATCTTGATGATGAACCTCCCGATTCTCTGACTCAACTCAATCCTCTCACGATTTTTCAATAATGATTATTAACATTGACTGTTTTAATTTTCTCTATCTGATTTGTATCATGATATATGACCTTATTTACTACCGATTTCTCAGAGAAGAACGTCTAGCCTGATACGATTATACAAAGAAGGAGTCATTAATCTTCAAGAGTCAAAAAAGGAGCAAATGGACCCGAACCTCAAAGGTCCATGGTCCATTCAAATATATGCGGGCTAGTTTTTGCCCAATCTACCCTTGTTGTAAGCAAATATAAGCACAATGACGACCACTGCAGCAATAAGCCCAATGGCTAACAGAACCATTGTGGGATCCATCAATTGTCCTTGTGTGGGCGTGGTTGTAGTTGTTGTAGATTCTGGTGATGTGGTTGTGGTAGTCGTAGTTGTTGTTGTGGTAGATGTAGTTGAAGATGCCATTACTGTGTATCTGAAGTAGTCTGTGTCATTCATCAGGGTGGTTTCTTTCTCGTATGTGTCATTGGCGAAGAAATAGTATTCAACTACAGTATCTGCAGACTGTTCTGGAATCGTAGCAGTGAAAGTATTGCCAACCAGATTGCTCATAGAGATCGATATCCATGAACCTGCATCAACTCTATAGAATAGTAGAACTGCGTCTAGATTCAAATCGAAAGCTGTGACATTGACATTAACTGTCATCTCATCAGTAGGGACTAACGTGGAGATTTTAGGGTTGTAGAGGTCAGGTGCGGGGTCATAGAACAGATAGAGATCATCGAATAAAATCTCGATCTTACCGCCCGCTGGGGCATATGCAACTAAGTATATCTCACTTATGCTAGTTTCAGCACTTCCAAACAGCGACACATAATCTGCGTAGATGTCACGTTGTGTGTTCACCCAGCCATTCATGACGCCTGCTTCTGGGAGTACAATGTACTTATCACATTCTCCAGTATTTTCCGCGAGGCTTGCATTACCCATGACATAGGCAAAGCCCTCTGACTCAAAGTAAAAACACAACATTACGTATTCATCATTCAGATTGGTGAAATTGTTCAATCGCCAGTTCCAATCGAGAAACAGTTCGGTCCTGTTGTTTAATTGCATTTGATTTAGGTTTTGGTTGGCTCCGTAGTAATCATTGTCAGCGACTGTAAGGTTGGCAGCTTTGTTTCCAGTGTATGAAATATTGGTCACAGTGAAATGCGGGTCTGTGTATATGCTATTCCAGCTCCACGACTTGATCTCATCACCAATGTTTCCTTCCTGCTCGTAACTCATGTCATTGAGGATTGATGATACAAATGTCATGTTATCAATAAGAAGGGTGACCTGCGATGATGCATGGTATGCATATACACTCATTTCAATGCTATCTACAAAGAAATCCTCTGTCTGATTCACCGACTTTAGGTCATCAAGTATGTTTCTGTTGAACTCATGCCATTGACCAGTTTCATTGAATCCTGTAGCATTGAACATGACTGCGCCTGAACCACTGAATGGCAGTGATGTACCGCCATATGTCAGCATGTAATAGATGTTAAACTCTTGTCCTGTTCCATTCATTCCATCAATATTCAGGTAAGCATATACAGTGCTACTAGAGTTTTTCAAAATGTCAAGTTTCCAAGAAACCGAAACAATCCCTAGGTTAAGGGGGGTCAAGAGCTTGCCAATGTCCGTTTTGACTCGGGCAATGCTTGAGTGACCGTTTGATATTGCCGTTATATTCGCACTCAAGTTTCCTTCTATTGAATCAGAGCTGGGAGCAATGACACTGGGATCGCCTGTGTACCATGTCCAACCGGTACCGGTTCCTCCAAGTTCAAAATCACCATGATTTATACTTCCTCCCACCTTTACAAATGTCCCATTAATGATTTGCATATCATCGATGTATGTGCTGACATACTCATCGGTGTGGCTCACAACATAGATGTTCGCTAGTCTGAACTGTGTGGGCGTGTATCCAAAGGCGTCAATGAAGTCTTGAGTTAGGTTTCTCTGCAACTTCTGCCATGATCCCGCAGGATTGTTCAAGATATAGTAGACACTTGATGTGCTGTTTGAATATCCTGACTCACCAGCAAGATAATAGTAAAGGTTCTTTGTTGGAGCGCCCATATTAATAAACACATAGAATGCGTCTCCCTTTGTCACGTTGGGCATTTGATCGATATAATAGTCAATTGATAGTGTAAGGTTTGTGGGGTCTGTCAAATATGTCCAATTAGTGAGTGTGACCCGATTGGTCGAGATTGCTGTTGGACTCAGTGTTCTTGCCCTAATTCCCAGTGATCTGCTTCCCTGACTAACAGGTTCTGGTGCTTCTGCGTACCATGCGTACTTCTCAGTTGTCACTGTTGAAGTAAAGCTATCAAGAACACCATCTTCAGTCCATGACTCAAAACCACTATTTTTGATGTTATTACTTCTCCATATTTCACGGGTCAGATTTGTTTCGGAGAGCCTCCTAATGGGGGAATTCGTTTCAATTTGATCTGAATACACATTTACACTAATCATAAGACCAACAGGCTGTGCAAGCATCAGACCTATCAGTACAACAATACAAGACAATTGAATTCTATTATGCATTAATTATTCATCTCGTTATAATTAAGAATCATCAAGATAGAACTGCATCATTTAATATTACTTCCTATCTGCACAGAAATAGCATTGGGCTGGATTCAGGTAATGATGTCTCATGGATTACCTGATTTCAATCCAATTCCATGCTAGTTATTTTGGTTGGCCTTTTGATTGATGTCCACGGTAGTCTCACATCCATGCACAATTAGATGGTCTCATAAAACCTGCCATTGGATCTTTTTGTACTCGTGCCTTTTAAAGGAATAAAAGAAAAAAAAAGCTATGAGCCACGAAGGGCCCATAGCATGTACATATGGTGCGTTTCTCATTGATTCACATTCTATGTTGAACCATGAGCTTCATGTTCTTCCCTTGCTCCGCATTATCAAAATGACTACAATAACCAGAGCAACGGCTCCTGCAATATACACAAGTGCAAGCATGGAATCAAGAGGGTTCTCTGTTGGAGAAGTTGTAGTGGAAGTTGTAGTATCATTTGGAGTTGTTGTAGTCGTAGTCGTTGTAGTCATGGATGTCGCAGACAACTGCACTGAATATGAGAAGTACTCAGACCCATTCATTAGATTCGTAGTCTGCTGATATGTGTCGTTCGCAAAGAAGTAAAACTCAACTAGCGTACCAGAAGCCTGTGCCAGAATCTCGCCAGTATACATATTTCCTGTCGCAGCAGTGAGAGTTGCTGTCTGCCAAGTACCACCATCGGCTCGATAGTACACAAGTACCTTGTCAAGACTAGGATCAATGGCAGTCACCTGAACCGATACAGCTTGGTCCTCTGTTGGAATCAAAGGCGAGAAGCCTGGGTTTGAAAGATATGGTTCTGGATCATAGTAAAGGTACAGGTCATCCAATAAAATATTGACTTCACTCTGACTCCACGAGTCCGCAACGAGGACCAATTGTTTCAAATAAAGGGAGTCCGACGGCGCTCCGAACAACGACACATAGTCTGCATAGAGCTCTCTCACTGTGTTTACCCAGCCGCCGAGCACATTTGCCTCTGGTAGGACAATGTAGGCATCTGCTTCATCAGAATATTGTGCAAGACTCGAATTGCCCATGACATATGCAATATCATATGCGCTAGTATAGACCAAGAGCATAACATATTCATCCATAATGCTTGTAATATTGTCAAGCCGCCAACTCCAGTCAAGGTACAACTCGGTCCTATTGCTTAGCGGCCTCTTGTTCAAATTCTGAGTCATTGAAAAGTAATCACCATTTATCACGGTCAGATTTGCTGCCTTGTTTCCTGTATATGACTCATTCGTGACCGTGAATGCAGGATCCGAAGCCACATAGTAATAGCTCCATGATTTGATTTCGTCACCGATATCGCCTTCCTCCTCAAAGCTCGCCCCATTGACATATGGCACAATAATGGATAAATTATCAAAGAGGATGCTGATGCGAGATGAGGGCTCTCTTGAGAATGCTCGCAGAGAAAGACCACTGATAAACAGATTCGTAGTCTGGTTGACTGCAGTGACATCATCAAATATGTTTCGACTGAATGTCTGCCAAGAGCCTGTTGTGTTAAAATTCGGAACATTAACCACAATACTATCTGGACCTGAGAATGGTGGTGTGCTACCGCCATAGGTGAACATGTAGTAAACGGTGAAAGACTGTCCGGTTCCATTTTGACAGTCTAACCTTAGATATGATGAGGCATTGGGCCCTGAGCCCTGCAAGTCAATCAATCGCCATGACATTGATAGTATTCCTGGAGTCTGTGAATTGAGCATCTTCCCGACATTATATATGATCTCTGCATATGCATCATTCCCCTTTGAAATGACTGTTGCGTTGACACTCCAGTTTCCTACAATTGAATCAGAGCTCTTAGAAACTACACCGGGATCCCCAATATTCCATGTCCAATTGGTGCCTGTTCCACTGGTTTCGAAATTGCCATGATTAGTATTTCCACCAATCTTTACAAAAGATCCGTTTACGAGATTTACATCATCAATAAACGCGCGGGCGTATTTATCTGAAACTGTTTTCACATAGATGTACATATTATAGAATCCTATTGGCATTGCTGCAAAAGAATCAAAATAGTCTTGTGTGAGATTTCGTTCAAAGGCATGCCACATACCAAACTGGCTGTCTATTATAATGTTTGACCTTACTGATGAGTTGGATAAAAATAAAGTAGGCTGACCAGCAAAATAGTAATTCAAGTACCTGATCGATGAATCATAGAATTTCAATTGGATGAAAAAGGCATTATCACTAGATGGATTTGGGACATTTTCTATATAATAGTCAAGCTTTATTGTGAGGTTTGTTGGATTGTTAAACAATGTCCAGTTGCTCATGGTTATTTGATTGATAGATACCTGGTTGGGATTCAAGGTTCGTACATGGAACCCAAGTGAGCGGCTTCCCTCATACACTGGCCATGGCGATTCAGCATACCATCCATCCATTTCAGTCGTTCCCATTCCATTAAAAGAATAAGGTAGGTTATCTGAATACCACTTTTCGAATTCACCATTAATCACTGAATTTCCTTTCCACTCTGCACGAGTGAAGTTGATTTCAGCAGGTTTCATTACTTGATTTTGTCTGTCCATTTCTATTTGAAATTCGGGTGAACTCATCATTGAGTTGTTTGGAATTGAAAGAAACAGACTCACAATAATCAATGATACTATCAAGGGATATTTCAACGTCATTTAATATTTCAACTCGTAATTATTTCGGTCTTTAAGGTCATAATTTGATACTATTTATTGTTTTCTCACACAATAATTCGGCCATTTTTTCTTCATTTAATAAAATTTTGCTCTATTTTATTAACTTCTCAAGACAGTTTCTTTACGGAAAAACATTAGTTGAAAGTTGGATTTTTATATGCAGCTCTAATTGAACGAGCACAGGGCTTATTTCATTGCATTATTCTAGACATGACCATTGGGACTCGTCACTATCTCTTTCAGATATCATCTTTTTAATTGATATCTGTGATCATCTAAACTCCATGCATCACTGCACAATCCAACAACCATTAGACCAACAAGCCCTTGATGATTGAATATAATATCATTATAGACTATCCGCGTTATGGCGGGTCAAAATGAAATCTAATCAGTGGTTCAAAAGGGCGAAAATGTATCAGGAAATATCTCATGAGTCCATTACAAGCAAGAGGTATGATTTTGCTTACTTTTCATATCAGCAGGCTGTAGAGCGTTTCTTAAAGGTATTCTAATACAAATCATTGGTGCTAGGTCCCATACTCATCTTCTCACAGAACTACTTGATGTATTGATTGAAACAGGCATTAAAGTGCCTAAGCTTGTCATGGGATGCTTACGAGAGTTAGCTAATCATTATGTTCAGGCTCACTATCCTGATGCACGAATCACTGAATATACTCTTGAAGAGGCCAAGGAAGCAATTGAATGT
>JAJRWI010000008.1 GCA_024276825.1 archaeon | reverse complement strand
TGGCTGATGAATAACTCACTGCGAATCCAGTCTTTCATCTCAGTGATGCTAATCCACTCATCAACTGTACTCTCTCTAAGTCTGCATATGGCAAGGTTCAGTGTGTACTCGGTAGGCTGATCTGGCGTTGCCCAGATTGCCCTTGTCCTTCCAAGTGATGTCAGAAGCAGTTTTGTGGCCACTTCATGCTGTTTTCCTTCGAACAGTAATTTCACATTGCCCGGAACAACTCTATCATTCTCAATGATGCGATAAGCCCCTGCTTTTCGTGCGAGCTTCTGAACCATCTCGAATCTCTCATCAGTGGGTTTGGACATCACTTCTTTGATCCGTTCGACCTCTCTCTTTGGAAACTCCCAAGAGCTGGTCATCACAATCTCATTCTTGGCGATATGCGACAGTAGGAGAAGCATATCAATCAACAACGAGTCACGTTCATTAACAATCGTACGGGTCTTTTTAGGCTTTTCAGGATTGGGCTCAGGCTTTCGACTGAAGAAGTCACGTAAATGAGGTAGAAAGAAGTCGATGATTTTGAACTCTGCTACCTCCCTTCCATGGTCAGTAACTCTAGTCATCATTCTCCTAATGATGAACCCCTTCTTTCGCAGATCGCGCTCTGTCTGATTAAGCTGACCATAACTGTATTGCCTTCTGAATGGCTTTAACTTGTCATAACTCATTGCACCATTATTCAGAGTGAGCATACCAAGAAGATCCTTCTCTCTCTCAGAGAGTATTTGAAACATCTTCTCTCGATATTGCTTCTTTCTCATCTGCTCTGCCAACATATTAATCAGAGAGTCGCCAGACTTGCTATTGCTGACATCGACTCCCCAGTACTGACAAGCAACGATGAGGTCTTCTCTAAACATCTCTGACAGTTCTTTTTCAAGGGATTCTTTTGCCATACTCTTTGCATGCCCCTTTAGAGATTTAATAGCCAAGCCGCCTGCGTTTGTGTGCACATAAAATTTTAGGTCTAATCATAAATCAAAGGAGTTGCACTTATTACTAATTTGACTTGTACTAACTGCAGGTGTTAACAGTGGACTCGCCCCTATGGTGTCTGAAATATAGGCCAAAGACATGGGATGATTTCATTGCTCATAATGAGGCAGTGCATCAGCTTAAGATCTTTGCGGAATCCAAGAGTTTTCCCAATATGATCATCTACGGGCCATCAGGCACTGGAAAATCAGCCGCTGTGAACATATACTGTAGACAGGTGCTGGGCGAGGATTACTCTACAAACTTCAAGTTGATCAATGTTCGTGAACTTATGACCTATCCTCTCACGCTTGCAAAGCGGTCTTTGCAAGAGGTTGCTAAAGTCGACCCTGAACTCCGTTCTGACCTCGATGAGTACATGTCCCTAATATATCAAGAAGCTCAAGAGGAACTAAAAATGCGAGGGCAGAAAGGCACTCCTAACAGAACGCAGTTGCTACAGATGGCAATAAGGGTCTTTTCCTCATCTTACACCTTAAGTGAGGTCCCTGTGAAGATTCTTGTCCTTGATGAAGCCGATGCAATGAATTCAAGCATGCAGCAAGCATTGAGAAGGACCATGGAGATATATGGTGATGTGTCCCGCTTTATCTTCATCACTCAATCATTGGCCGGATGGAGTCCTGCCGTACTTTCACGCTCGTTAGTGCTTCGTTTTCAGAGTCCCCCTAAGGAGGCAATTACTGGTCTTCTAAGGAAAATATCTCAGAATGAGGGTGTTAATGCCGATGATGTAGTGCTGTCAACTATTGCAAAGATCTGTCATGGTGATGTCAGAAGAGCAATCAATCTGTTGCAGATGGCATCTGCAGGAGTTGACAGGGTGACGGAAGATGAAGTGTATAAAGTTTCACAGACACCTCTTGAACACTATGTTCATAATATAATCACGCTCGCATTCAATGGCGAGTTCGTAAGGGCAAGAAAGATGCTTCGAGAACTTTTGACAATTGAAGGCTACGAGCCCGTTGATGTCATTAGACAGATTGAACGCGACATTCTCATACGACCATTGGACCATGATACTCGGGCAGTAATTCTTAAGAGGATAGCAGATATAGACAGCAAGTTGAATATTGCCCGCAATCCATATATTCATCTGACCGCCCTGATTACATCAATCATAAGAATTAGTGCTGAGTTCGAATCTAATACATCGGCTGATAATCCCCATCAACCCTGATTCTATTCTCCAGTTTGGCCAGCTTTCCAACAGTGAGAATTTGCGTGTCATAGATGAATGATGCCCTTATACTGTCCCCCTTTCTAGATATCATCTCTTTCTGCAGTGCCATCGCCAATGCCTTTCTGATTTCGGTGGGAGGGCCGTAATGACATCTGAATGAGAGAAACTCAACCGCATCATCAATACTGACTACTGGTCCGAATATTCTGAAAAGATGTGCCAGTATCAGTACAAGGTTGCGTCCATTCATGGGACAATTCTGGAATTGAAACCCTTTAAGTACTTCTTCATAAGATTGTTGACTGCGATGTGCAGAGAATCGTTTACATCAATTCATGGCCTTTCAAAAGATGAATTAGAGAACTCATTGCGAAACACGCTCACAGAATCCACAATAGATGTGTCGTCATGCTTGCTCGGTGGGTGGTCTAATCTCAACATTCTAATCACAATAAATGGGCAAAAGGGAGTGCTGAGACTTCCTGGCCTAGTGACCGAGTTTGAAACGAATCCGTTTGAGAATGAATATGCACTTCTTTCAACACTTCACACGCATGGTATCTCGCCCCGTCCAGTATTCATTGGACGGCTCCATAATAATATGAATACCCCATTCATTATCTACGAGTTTGTTAAAGGCAGAGTGATTGGATCGTTTGATGAGTTCTCAAATGCTGAGAAATCACTGTTGAAGCAGTCACTCTCAGTCCTTTCACAGACTCATGCCCCATTTGTTCCATTTTTCAAGAGCGCCTCTGACTACATCGACTCGCTCATGAATAAAATCTCAGATGTGCAACTCGAAATCTCTCCTCATGACCCCCTCTTAGAATTGATTGCCGAACTTGAAGTGCAACTGATGTCTATCTACTCTTACATTAACGACATTGAATGGAGAACAGGCTTCATGCATGGTGACCTGCAAGAGAACAACATTGTTTTTTGTAAGGACAGAGCTGTCTTTCTCGACTTTGAGTTCTCTGCGATTGGAGATCCTCTTCTCGATATCGCCTATCTGCATAATCAGAGATTTCATTCATCAGTAATTGATGAGTCATTAATCCCGCAGGGCGACTCTGTCGAGCGAGCAAGTGATCTTGTCCCTCTTGCACTAGCCTTTGCAATATCTTGGGGCATCGAGCATATCGCCCATTATTCTAATGGATTGCTCGAACCCAATCTGATGGTTCACAAGACGCACGAAAATGTGGTCCTATACACCAAGAGCAAATTGAAAGAGCTCAAAGATAGGCTTGAAACTATCTAAAGAACTTCTCAGGAGGTTCTTCCCAGACCTTTTCATCAGCCGATGCAATGACATATTGATAACCCTGTTCAGTCAAAAACAGCTGGCGTTTGGCTGCAAATTCCATGTCACGAGTGTCCTTGGTGATAATTGAATAAAACCTTGCGAAGCTTCCATCAGTCTTTGGCCTAAGTATTCTTCCAAGCCTTTGTGCCTCTTCCTGCCGTGAGCCGAAAGTTCCAGACACCTGAATGGCAACGTTTGCATCAGGGAGGTCAATGGCAAAGTTTGCAACTTTGGAAACAACCAAACAACGGATCTTCTCCTCTCGAAATGCCTTGTAAAGCACTTCTCGGTCTGCATTGCTGGTCTTCCCAGTGATCAACGGTGCATCCAATTCTTCTGCAATAATATGCAACTGGTCAAGGTACATTCCAATGATGAGGATATTGTCACCCTTGTGGTATTCAACGATTTCTTTGAGGACCTCGAGTTTCACCGGATTCTCTGCAGCGATACGATACTTCTTTCGATCCTCCGCCAATGCATACTTCCTTCTCAATGACTGGGGAAGGTCTATTCTTATTTCGTAGCATATTGCTGTGGCAATCCATCCCTGATCCTCAAGCAGCTTCCAGGGCATGTCGAATCTTTTGGGTCCAATAAGGCTGAACACCTCTTCCTCACGCTCATCCTCCCTGACCAGAGTTGCGGTGAGACCCAGCCTTCTTGTTGCCTGAATCTGTGCAGTCACCCTGAAGACTGGGGCAGGCAGGAGATGCACTTCATCATAGATGATAAGTCCCCAGTTTCTGGCCTCAAAGATCTTGAAATGCTCAAAGTCAGCGTCTCTTGACTTTCGCCAAGTTAGAATCTGGTATGTTGCAACGGTCACTGGCTTGACTTCTTTCAAGTCTCCCGTGTATTCACCAATATCCTCAGGAGTAAGAGTTGTCTTGTCCAAAAGCTCAGATATCCACTGTCTGACAGCAACCACATTTGGACATAGAATGATGGTTGATGTCTGTAGCTTAGCCATAGCCCCAATGCCAACCATAGTCTTGCCGGCACCGCAAGGGAGTACAACAACACCCGACCCGCCTTTCGTTCCGCCTCCCGCATAGAACACATCCACTGCTTCCTGCTGGTACCTTCTGAGAGCAAAGGGTTTGCCCTCACGAGTCATCTTCCTGAGTTCAAAATGGAGTGGTTCTCCCTCAACATATCCTGCCAGGTCCTCTACTGGGTGACCAATCTCAATCAATGCAGCCTTGATTAGTCCACGGTAATTCGGGTCAACCTTGAGAGTTGTGGGGTCCAGTCTGCCCAACAAATACTCCCTAACCTTCTTGCTTTGCCAGATCTCTTCTGCCAAATCCTCATTGTCACACAAAAGCACAAGGTCTTCGCCATCCATAAACAGAGTGAGTTGTCCATACCTACTCATGTAGTCTATGATCTCGCGCTCGATGTTTCCTGGGATGGGGTATTTTGCAAACTCGTTTAATGTGTCCATTACTTCATCAGGTGTCATCCCGATTGCAGCAGCATTCCAGAGACTGAGTGGTGTGATCCTGTATGTATGAACGTACTCGGGACTCTTCACCAGTTCTGCGAATCTCGCCAGTGCATCACGCGCCTCTGCATATCGAGGATTCTCCACCTCTAGAAGAACCGATTTGTCACTCTGGACTATCAATGGGTTTGCTGGATTTGGCATATATCTCCACTTCTTTCTCATTTCATTGTTTTATCATTTGGAAAACGTGAGTGTCCAACTTTTTCTAGAGATAAATCCTTTGATTTGGGACTGAAACATGCGAAAAAATGCAGTTTCTCACGCGTCCTACAAGGTAGTGTATATTAACCAGAATTTTTTCAGTTTTGGCACGGGGAGGTTGTTCCATGAAGTCCTCAAGACCAAGTCTTTACAGAAATCTGAAGGTTGTAATTATCGCATTCGATGCGATGACCATCATGCTTGGTTTTGGTATTGTTTCACCCTCCCTGTCCTATTACCTTATTGCACTTGAAGGCGGAATCACTCAACCTCCTGGCCCAGGATACATAGTCCCTCCCGAAATAGTCGCCAGTTTCTCGGTCATTTTTGGAATCATGATGGCCGCATTCATGGCCACAAGGACTCTCCTTGCAAGATTCTGGGGTGGAATGTCTGACAAGCATGGAAGAAAGAGGATCCTTGTGATTGGCCTTTTTGGCTATGTTCTGCTGCTTGTTCTTTTTGGCCTTGCCCAGAACTGGGTCCACCTGTTGATTGTGAGGGCCTTGCAGGGAATGGTGTCAGCCATGGTATGGCCCGTTGCTGAGGCTGCCCTTATGGACATTGTTGGAAAAGAGTGCAGAGGAGAGGGTCTCGGTGTATACATGACTTTCTCAAATGTGGGCTTCATCATTGGCCCTGGCCTTGGAGGCTTGTTATATAATCTGTGTAGGGACCTGCTTCTTTTGCCTGTGCCTGATGTGTTTCGGGTCCCGTATTTCATAGCGGCGTTGATAGTCCTTCCTGCCGCAGTTCTCACAATGTTCATTCTTGATGAAACTGTTCATGGTTCTGAATGGTCAGAATCAAGGGCAAAACAGAATGAAGAAGACACCTCCGATCCTCTGCCAGAGGTGGAATCAGTGATACCATCTGACAAACAACGTATGATCCATGCACTATACATCATGTCCCTTGTGAATGGTATTGCTATGGGTATTGGCTTTCCATTGTTCCAGCTCTTCCTAATGAGCAAGATCACAACTGACATTGGCATGATTGGACTTCTCATCTCAGGTGCGGGTGCTGTTGGGATGATGTTCTCGATTCCTGCAGGCAGGTATTCTGACAAACATGGAAGGAAGCGCATTGCTGTGGGTGGAGCCATTGTTTCAAGAGCAACTTTTGGAATGCTTCCATTTACTACCACATTAGCACAGACGGGGGGCGTCTGGATAGTGCAGAATGCGGCAATATCATCCTCACAACCCGCACTGCGGGCAATTCAGGCTGACATAATCCCTTGGAGTCTGAGGGGCAAATTATTTGGGACAATACAAGCCTTCTTCAATGCAGGTGCTACTATTGGCCCACTTCTTGGTGGTTTTCTTTATGCTGCTTTCTCGTTAATGGTGTTTTCATTCGGACCTATTACTTTTGAAGGAATAATAATTCCATTCTGGCTTGCATCGTTTCTTGGAATAATTGGTGCATTACTGCTTCAGAAGTACGTTTCAGAAACCCTTCCCACTCGTGTCATCATTGAGGAGAAAGAAGAAGCGATTGATATTACATGATTCCCTATTCTTCATTTCTGGGGCTCAAATTGACACCAAGACTTAAAAGGACATATTTCTCCGACGCATCAATCAACCATCAACGGAGGTGTTGCCTTCTATGTCGGTTAGAACGGTATTGCTAGCAGTGGACACAGGCACCCACGTTGAGGTAGGTTTCTGACTTCTTCTGGTCATCTGGCGTTTGCACATTTCTGTACGCATCGTGTGCTAAGCACCCCTCAATGTTGGGTTCTGTGTTTTCACTCTTTCATGTCCAAATCCCCTGTGCCTTGAACAAGATGCGTACGCTGACTCAGATGAGAGTGAAAAGAAAGTTGAACCAAGATAATCAATTGGATCTGAGTCATCTCTTGCCATGGTGAGATGATGACTCGAATTGTGGAAAAGTTCAATCCACATAAAGCAAGGGCCATCACGCAGAAGCGTAGTACTGAGCGGGAGGGCCGACGAGGAAAATCAGTTGAGATAAATGAGATCACATTTAGGGAGGTGAAGAATGATGCAATAACACTGGGTCTGGCCACAGATGTAATATCTCAGATAAAGGCGGGCAAGGAGGCATCGATCTACCTTGCTCTCTGGAAGGGCCACCCGATCATCCTCAAAGCGTATAGGCTCTGGCATAGTTCTCATGCTCGCAAGAAACGTGGGTTCTTCGCTCCTGCACAGGCTGAGGTTCTTGCTGCAAAGGAGTACGATATGCTAACAGCTTGCTTCAATGCAGGTATGCGAGTTCCAACGCCAATCAGTCGTGTTGGCTACTATCTAACAATGCGATTCATTGGTGATGGTATCGAACCTGCTCCACAGCTAAAGGATGTTCGATTGGAGGACCCTGAGAGAGTGCTGGATGAGACCTTGGACATGTATCTACTCATGTATTCAAAAGCGCATTACGTGCATGGCGATCTCAGTGCCTTTAACATACTCTGGTGGAATGAGCACCCTTGGATAATTGATCTCCCTCAAGCCTACGAGGTGGGACCATGGACTGACATGAACAAAGCTGTGAAAATACTTCGAATGGACATCTTCAATGTATTGCGATATTTCAAACGCTATGGGCTCTCACGAAACATTGAGGAGATCGTCCAAGTATTCCTGAATGAATATATCCCCCGAAATATGAAACACTTCGATGAGGTGGTGTAATATGCGAGCTTTTGATTCACACGCCACCTCTTTTTTCCTTTGGAGATCCTCTGTAATCATAAGATTTTGACTCTGCTTACTCTGATGTCGAATAAAATCCCCTAGTATGATTCAAGGATTTTATCTTCACTTCAGAGATCCATAATTTATAAGCACAAGGATACACAGACCCGGGTAAATCAAGGAATTTCCAACCATATAAATATACCAATAAACGAATATATCGATAAAACGGATCACCTGGCTGGACTATCTCTGCCAGACAATTAATCTGCATCCCAACATTACGCGGCTCATTTCTCTTGAACCATCGAAAGTGCAATGTGACTCGTGGATTTCGCAGAATGTTATGATATGTTGTACTGCCATATAGCTCGATAGCGCCAAGTCTAAACAGGTCAATCTTCGACTCATCAATGAATAACTTGCGATAGAGGTCAGCTCGAATCTCATTATCTCTTGCATGAGGTGGAGTCTTTGCCTCGAGCACCAATCCCTCTAGATCATCAATTCTCGCCATAATCTCATCATCAGTTAGTGTTAGCCATACTCTCTTGTTCGCGGAATTGACAGGAAACGGCATTGAGAAATCGTAAGTGATAAAGACTGGTTGATGTGTGATTTCTTCTCTCATGTAATCAATTAGCCTTTCTTCATTTGTTCCTTCAATCAAGTTGAGTAGAGCATTATAAAGTTCGCTTGGGATTGGGTTTAATGGGTAGAGCATTGAGAGGTTTGAATCATTTATCTCTATACGCCGCGAGTCCCTATCAATGAATTTTATGCGCGAGTTATTTTTGCCACTCATTATAAACACCAGTACCGACCAGCATGCTTTGCGTTTTGCTTTCAGACAATTAAGTTTGTCTGACCTGAGAATCTCCCGCACTCTTGGTTGGCCTACCTATTTCTAATAATACATAACATTAACAGTCTCTTCTAATCATATTCGTCTTAGCAATTCAAGACAGTGGCCGATCGAGCAGGGTGCATTGGATTGGGTCACTCTACCCTGCGAAGGACTACTTTTGACACTCCATGAATCTTTTCAAGACTGTTTTTCAATTCGTCTAATGACTTTTCTAGTTGGTCTGGCACAAAATAGCACTCGTAGTAGCACTTTTCACCGCGAAGGCAGACACCTGTTGTGAAGATAATATCACTCAATCGAGCCTCATTGAATGCAAAGTTCAGCTGCTTAAGAAAGTTCCTTGAGAGGTCGCTTATCTCAATCCTTAGAAGGTATATGTCCTCACTACTTACAGGAAAGATCTTCACAACTCTGTCCTTATGATGCATCACGGTTAGAGCTGCACTCTCTCCCATGTCCTTGATGAACTCTGCTGGAAACTCTACAGGCTCTCCTCCTTTGATACGCAAGATGATTGCGGATGTTGCACCCTCTCTGTCTATGACCATAATTTATACTTCCTACTTTTTTTTGTACACTGTTATACAATTGTGTGTCATTCTCCGTTCTTAAATCATTCTATACTAAATATATTTCCCTGCTCTATATGCTTTCATCAGTTATAATTATATCACTTCGTTGTTTTGCCCCGTTTTTATAAAACCTGATGACATCTGGATCCGTGCATCGCATTTTATCATGCAACGCATTATCAAGAAACCCCTTGAAATATGCAAGAGCTTGCCTTCGTTTTAATGCCCTATATATCACCCTGGCCAGTGCACCAGACCACGAACCACTTGCATAATACCACATCCAGCCAGCATGTCGTGCGCCCGCAGGAGTTAGGTTTCGAGCAGCAATAGGTCCTGTGACGACTCCATACTCATTCTCCAGAATCATCCACTTATATCCCTGAGCCCAGGCCTTAATATTCAAAAAGGTGTCCGGTGCAGGATCCCAGAATTCGCCGGTCATGTTTTGAATAATACTCCATCTGACACATTTTCCATTTCCTTGAGGCATTTTCAGTTTGGGTGCATCTGGGTTATATCCCGAGATAACACCAATAGTGGGGTCGCTATCAAAGATATCTTTAACCTTCTCATAGTATTGAGGGTGTATCCTATTATCAGGATCAATGATTGACATGAACTCATAATTCTCCTGCTTAAGCTGCAGCTGCTCAAATGCCTGATTATATGCATGTCCAATTGTCTTGAGATTCCCCTTCTCCTTGGGCGGAAGATTGAATATTACAACATTCGTTCTGCCTGACTGTTGAATGTGCTCCTTAATGACTTGCTCTGTGTTATCGTTTGAGCCATCATTAATTATTACCCATTTTTTTGGTTGCAGAGTGAATGTTTCAACAAGTTCGAATAGACGCGAAACCTCATCCTCTGCGTTATAGAGGTTTGTGAATAGAATGAATGTCATCTTTGAACCCCCTTTACAACCTACTCCTCTTAAGAGTATTCCTTGATATCATTCCCTGCGGCTATGAACAATCCACTCGTCAATTACATTATCTTCTTCAACAACATAATACCTCTCTGACAGGTTTGCCGCTAGACATGAATGATTGGGAATGACTCTGACAAAATCACCGATTCTCTTACTATGAAGATCTGAGTCTTCTACCAATTGCACTTTTCCGTGTTCTTGAGATAGACTAGCTATTATGGCACTTTCTTCTAATGTCCCGCCTTCATAGTCCTTAATGATCTTACCAAAACCACAATCAGGCTCGATATGTATGGGGCCAGGATCTAATGACAACATTGTTGCGCCTGCGTCAATTACTATTCTATCTGGATATGTGCCAATCACTGAAGCAATAATGGTCAATGCACAGTCAGTCATGTTGCAAGACCCGAGTAGTACCTGTGTGTAATCAAAAAAGACATAATTTCCCGGTCGAATCTCTGTGATTCCCTCCTCCAAAGTATCAATAACCGACATTGTTGGAGTTGAGCCTACACTAATTACTTCAGGTCTAAGATTTGAATTTGCTCTTTCCAAGACTTTGGCAAAATCAAGCATTGACCGCTGCTCTTGAATAGCTATTTTAACAACATCCTCTCTTGTTTGGCAGTCATATGAATGTCCACCATGCGTGAGAATCCCGATGAACTGTAGATGTGAACTATCATGAATAAGTTTGGCCACATCAATTGCATTGCGCTCTTTCGGGATAACTCCGCATCTATGATATCCCACATCAACCTTCAACATAACCTTGATCTCAACATCATTTTCTTTTGCTGCCTCTGCCAGAGGGCCGACCACCTGCTTGTTATCAACCAGTACCTTCAAGTCTGCTCCTTTGGCAAGATCGAGAACTCGTGGAATCTTTGCAGGTGCCAATGGAACAGCATACGTGATGTCTGTGAATCCAGCTTTTAAGAAGGTCTGGGCTTCTCCCAATGTTGAAACTGTTATGCCATCTATTCCAACCTCTTTTTGAAGTCTAGCAATCTCAATGCACTTATGGGCCTTGATATGGGGCCTAAGAGAAACTTGATTCCTCAGTGCAAATTCTGTCATTCTTTTGATGTTCTTCTTCAATCTGCCTAGATCGATCAGGGCTGCAGGAGTGAGTATTTCTTCAATATGCATCATCATTCACTTTGGCGTTATTCCACACAAACAAGTAATAATATTATGCCTTAATAATACAAGAAACAGTATTGTTCTAGAGATGTTCGATTTATTTGGAGGATAAATGATTGATATTGGAGGTTGCGCTCCTCTCGCCACCATCGGTTGAACGACTGAGGCTGCGATACTACCCCTTCCCAGTCAATAAAAAAGATCTGAAGCTAGTGGTTAGACATGTCAAGAAATTGAAAGCGCAACCTGACATCGAGCCGCCTCTAAAAAACATGCAAGTAATTGTAATGGAGTGTTCTGATGGCCGAATACGAAAGTTTGGTGTGGCATTAGATGGCAAGAACGCAGTAGTAATTATAGGTGACGAGCTGGAGGACAGTTCAAGTCTCAGAATTCGAGCAACAAACATAATCAAAGAGTTGAGCAAGCTTGACTCGGTTCGCAATATTAAGAAATTCACAAGGGCCCAATTCAATGATCTGGTTTCAATTGTAAATGAGATTGTATATCAGTACATGAGAATTGCCCTGTTCGGCCTGCCTTCTACTGGAAAGACCTCACTTTTTGAGTTAGTCAGAGATGGTCCCATAGTCACTGAATACATTCCCACTTCAAGTGTGGATCAAACCCCTGCCTATGCTGCTTATCAAAAGCTTATCGAGGATGTTGATAGAAGTGAGAACGAGTGGTATCAAATTGCAAACCGACTCCTTGTCCTTTATGACTTGCCTGGTCTGAAGAAATATCGTCGGGTCTGGAAGACATATCTTACAAGAGCTGATGCTGCTGCTCTTGTTCTTAATAGTACAAAGAAGGGTGTCATTGAGGCCAGAAAGTTAATGGGCCAATATAGGAGCCTCTTACCTCCCGTAGTCATTGCTATTGCTAATTTTCAAGACTTAGAAGATGCTCTTGCTCCTGTAATAGTTTCTCGCTTTTTGGGCATTGAAACCTATGGGACTGTAGCTGTGGATCCTGATATGAGAGATGTTGTGCGAGGCATTCTTCAAACCGCTGCGGTACTCTCGATGGAACTCAATGTGTCATTTGAATAACCAGACTTCTTCAAACCGCATAACATTGTTCAATGTGAATGGACTTGAAATATTACCCCTTATCACAACAATTGAATTCGTTGCAGGCTTTGCTCCTTCCCATATGAACATGAGACCACCTGTTCCATCGATTCCTACGACAGAAACCATATTGAGAATTATACCACTCATCTTTGCTCGAACTGTCACTGTTGTGCCATTTGGAATCTCGCCATTGTTTATGTTCTCAATTGAAGTCGTGCTGAGTATCCCATCACGCCATGCGATGATTGCCACTGATACTCCAATTAGAATTAGAAGAATAGCAATTGGCTTGATTTTGGACTTTTTCCTCTTACGAGTCAAATTAATCTCTCCAATTAAATCCTGTTTTGTAGATTAATGCAATAATGCCCAAAAAATGAAGGGGAGCTGAAGCTCCTCCTCGTAATCACTTCACTTCTTTGCCTTTGTGTAGGCTGAGTTTAGGGTCTTCTCTAGATCGGATGGAATCTTGGTCTTTGTCTTAATCTCTCCCTCTTTCTTTCTAATGAAGACATATAGCAGGGTGACATAGACAATGTCAAATGTACGAAGAACAAGTGTGCTTGGTATTCCTGCAACAATGAGGAAGAGCACAGCTACTAGAATTGATATCGTCAGACTGCTGGTGAGTATCCAGCCTATGATTGCACCTCCGATTCCAAAGCCTAGAAAGAACATGAAGGCCAAGACCGCAAATGCCCATCTCACGCCAGTTTCTTTGACTATGACATCAACAAAATTTTTTCTTACAAGATTAGTACTTCTCTTGATGCCCTCAGTCGCACCCTTGTTCTCGGCAACCATTACTGGGATGGTAAAATAGTTTATCAGCATCCACGCGAATCCAATTGCCCCGCTTGCTGCTCTTCC
>JAJRWI010000082.1 GCA_024276825.1 archaeon | reverse complement strand
TGCGGGGATCCGAAAGCGTGTTTATCCACATCTGCTTCGACACTCACGATTGACGGAGTTATCATTGAAATTATCCAGGCAGGTCCTGATTCACTTTGCAGGATGGACCGAGTCAACAAAGATGGACAGCATATATGTCCATATCGCGGAGAGTGATGTCGACCGGTCGATTCTGAAATTGTATGGTATTGCTGAATCAACCGATGAGAGCGATGTAATCAGATGCCCCCGTTGCGGGTTTATCACACATCGTGGGACCTATTGTTTGAACTGTGGGGCATTATTGGAGGTTCGAGAGGATGATCTGACCTCACTCGATCTGGATGTGTTAATGGCAAGGCTTCTCAGAGACCCTGATGTACGATGTCTTCTCATTGAGAAGATAAAGGCAATTTTAAAGGAACAGAATGACCAGTAAAGCTTAGACATATGAACCACTAATAGCGCCATACTCGCCTTTTGCGCATTTCTCGGAGAATGGTATCCTTGATTAGTGAGTCATTGAGACTTCTTTATGCCATGACTTTAGGTCTTCTCTGAGTTTCTTCAGGTCAGCTGGAGAGATTGGATCCACACGACCATAGGTCCTCAGAATTCTGACCCATCGGCTCATCTTCACGACAAGTTGACTTGAGCCGCCCCTCTGTTCAATCAGCTCTACAGCATCGCTAATTTTCTTGGCAAGATCGCTTGCAATAACACCGTCCCTAATCTGACTCTCAAGAGTTTCAAGGACCGATTGCAGAACAGCAGCACGTCCCATCTCAGGAACACTACTGGTGGCACTCACAGCAGAAGGTGATGGAGCTACGGTCCCCATGGCCTTGACGGTCTTAGTGAGTTCATCAATCTTTCTCGAGTTAGCATTGACCGCTGCAGTAATTTCCCCCATGGCATCTTGAATCTCGGTGATCTTAGAAACCACTTCAATCATTCGATTCAACAGTTCTGTCATTCGCTCAATTGCTGTATTGATATCAATGAGCTTTGCACGAATGTAAGTTTCATCCTGGCTCATAGTAATTCATCTCAATCGATTCTAATGACTCGAGTAAGTACATAAACCAGATTAAATGTTTCTAGGTCATGTGCTTTTGATATTATTAAAATCGTCATAACCGAAGTCTCATATATGTAAATTCTTCAGATTGCCAAGTGAAAAAAGGAATGGTGTGAGAAAGGGTGTATGTTATCAATTACGAGCAGCGCGAGTCTATTATAGTTAAGATCCCTGGAGCAAAGGCAACAACTATGCGTTGGCTGATTGGCAGGCAGACTGGTGCCAAGACCTATGCCATGAGATATTTTGAGATTGCCCCGGGAGGTATTGTTCCAATCCACAACCACCCAGAAGAACACGAGATATTCGTATTGCAAGGTGAAGTGAATCTTCTCGGAAATGGGGAGGGACTCGTAGCAAGAAAGAATGATGTCATTTTCATACCATCAAATGAGCCCCATGGCTATGATAACACCAAAGGCACCGAACCATTCAGATTTATCTGCGTTATCCCCCTACTTGAGAAAGAAGAATAATTAAAACTGCGGAGTTTATTAATTGATATAATATGCAGCATCATGACTATTGCATTAAAATTGAGGTTGAGAAGCCAGGTTTGAGCATAATCACTTCCCTGTTGACTGACTATGACCAAACGCCCTCCACCGCAGAGTTTGCAAAGTTCGAAGCAAAGACCTTTCAAAAGATCAGACAGAGAATGAGTCTTAGTGACATGAAGGATGACAAACGTCTTCGGGCATATAGAAACCTCTATTGGACCTTTGGCATGGATCCCACAAAGTTGAGGGTTTCGAGTGAGGCTTTGATTCGGCGAGTACTCCACGGTGAGAATCTCTGGAGAATATCTAGTCTTGTTGACACCATCAATCTTGCATCTGCATATCATGCAATTCCCATTGGGCTGATTGATGTTGCTAAGCTCGAAGGATACCTTCGTATTAGAGTGGCAAAGAGGGGAGAAGTCTTCCATCGCATTGGAGGAAAGACTCTGACCTGCAGGGGGAGGGAAATAGTGCTCGCTGATGACAAGAAGATCGTCTGTTTTGGCTTTGCAACTCATGACTCAGAATTCACGAAGGTCACCGAAGAGACCAAATGTGTCTTGCTTGTGCTCTATGGAGCACCTGGAATCTCAAGGGAGGAGATGCACTCAGCAATGGGCCTGACCTGCGAAATGATTAAAAAATGGGTCAAGTGCGAAATAGGAGTTTCGCACTTTATTGGTATCTAGTTTAGAATTCCAAGAATGGCTTTCCAAGAACAACTCTGTCGATGAGAGTGGTTGTCTTTGCCTTCTTGATGATCTCAATGAATCTCTTTTTCAAGCGCTCAGAGTCGACATAGTCTGGCTCCTTGATGCCCATGCTCTTTATCACTTGATCAAGAACATAATTGAAATCGAACACCAAATAGTTGACTTTTTTCACTTTGCCGCGTTTCTTCACCTCTTTCTTGACCTTCTTGGCAAGTCCCTGCTTTATTGCAGTCCTCGTTTCACTCAAATACATCGTAAGCGACTTTTCGTAATTGAGCTCACCGCGCTTTACAAGCTCCTTCAGGAAGGGCAGGCCAAACCTTGTTCTTGCAAGGGCCTCGATCTTTGCAATAAATGCATTGACTATATCAGCATAGGAAACCATGCCCGCGGCGCCTCGGGTCTCAAATACCTTATCGGTCTCCTTGGCCTTCCTGAACTTGGAACGTTTCTCTGCAAGTTCCCTCTCTCGACGACGGCGCTCTTCTTCTTCTTTCTTTCTGCGTTCTTCCTCTAGGCGTCGCTGTTCTTCTTGCTTTCTCTTTAGTTCCATTTGCTTTTTCTTCTCACGTTCAAGGCGTTCACGTTCCTTGCGCTTTCGCTCTTCCTCAGCACGTCGTTCAGCCTCTAGCTTTTTGAGAAGTTTCTCCTGCTCTTTGACAAGTTTCTTCATATGATTCTGAACATCTTTTTCTGTGAGTGTGATGTGTTTTGTCAGTAGCCATCTGACTGCAATACTGTTCATCTTGGGCTTAAGATCTGCAGATGAGAATATGAAGCAGGCTGTCTGCTGACCTGGTAGTTTAGTGATAACTTCTTCAGCATCCTTCTCGCCCGCAATTGGCTCGAGAATCCGCTCTATGACTTTCAATGACTGCTCGCTGCTTATTCTTCCTGCAACGATTGTGTTGAACTGCTCAAATGCCTTGTAGTCAATATCCTTTGGGCTCTGAGTTGCAATGAGACATTCTACACCGTATTTCCTTGCCTGCCTGAATAGCAATAGATACGTTTCTTTTGGCCCAGGTGCTTTCATCCCTGCGGGAATGAAGGGTGCGGCTTCATCTTGAAATAGGATCATTCTTGGTTTGTCAGTATAGCCCTGACGGAGCATCCATGAATACAACTGGTTGAGCACAATGGCGATGAAGAAGTGTTTCTCTTCTTCGCTCCTCAGAGTCTTTAGAAATATTACATTGATTGGAGTCTTTCCATTAACTGGTTTCACCATTTCATCAAAATCAATTTGACCCTCTTCTTTGAACAATAGTTGAGATGATCCTACTGTGAGAGAACGAATAGCTGAAGCAAGCTTGGAGCGTTCAGAGAGCTTCATGTATGGCTCCAAATCAACTCCTGCCTCCTCGGGTGAAGCCTCAAGAAGATTTGCGAGTTCAATGAGATTCGAAACATCGCGGCTCTTGTCCTCCCAGATTGTACGTATAAGTTCATATACAGCTGCAAAGGACTTTGCTTCCCATGATCTGGAAAGGCCTGCAACTTTTGCCAAGACCTTCACAAGGGTTCTAGCAGAGTTGTCCAATAGTCGAATCACATCATCAGGATCGGCCTTAGGATCTGGAAGTTTCAGAGGGTTTATGGAGATTGAGAGGCCTTTGCTGCTTGCAGGGGTGTAAACTCTCACAATGACTTTGTCCATATATTTTTTCAAACGGTCAGGATCAACACCCTTTGCTTTCAGTTCTTTGGGGTTTCCAGGAATCATAAGTGATGCAATGTCCCCCTGAGGGTCAAAAGCGAGAATGGGAATTCCTTGTAATGCAGCCTCTTCAAGAATTACTTTGCTGAGAACTGTTTTTCCTGACCCAGTGGAACCAAAGATTCCACCATGTCTTCGCAATAAATCAACACTGATCTCAAATTTCTCATCAGTTCGATTTCCATCTTTGTCGAGCTTGAATCCTAACCAAAGCTTGTCATCAGCCAATTGTCTCACCTAATCTTCTTTAATCTGAACAAAAAGATACAATCAATCATATATCTAATTTGTCTATGCAGACTAATAATGCAAAAGAAAGGAAAAAGGATGAGAATGTCTCATCCCTATTTGATCTACTCACCCACAGGTTCGTATTTGCGACCCAGAACAATGGCAATTAATAGCACCAGAACTACAGCAAAGGCGCCAAGGATGCCAGATGCCAGTGCATAGGAGTTTGTAGTTGCCCACACCCAGTCGAGACCAATCTTGGTGCCAGCCATAAGTGAACCCATGAGGAGTGATACTAGCATGAATCTGGAGGTCATCTCTTTGACCTGTCCAGTTTCTCCGCCTTCAAGAATTGTTGCACTGAAGAAGACAAAGACAAACAGAAACACATATGCAATCACTATCATGGATGCCACATCGAACAGAAATCTTTGAGCATCCGCATCATTGGGATATTGAATTCCAAGAACGAGGATTGCTGAGATTGATTGGATAAATACAAACATGTTGCTGACCAATTTGTCTTCGGGATGCACAAATCCGGTCATCTCAGTGAATGTCGTTATTGCCGACATTAGTATCACAAGAATGAGCAGAGCGGCGCCCAATACCCACGCGTAGAATGGAACCTCAGATGCTATATTATAGTAGTCAAAGATGTACCAAAAAGCTGCGCTGACGCCCAGAATTGCAATACCTATTCCTGATAGAATATTACTAATTGATGTAAGCCTAACCATTTTAACTCTCCTCTGAAGAGACGCTATCCTTTCTAAAAGATATAGTCATAATTAAACTTACTTGATATGTGAATGGGGAGAGATTTCCCCATTCATTAGTGGTTGAGAGTGATTATTCACTCTATTATTCAATTTTAGGCTCAGCAGCATGCACTTCAGGCATGAAATAGGTCCCAATTATAGCAATGGCAATTAGGAGCGCAACGAAAAACCCAAGGCCTACAAGACCATAGAGCCCATAGGCAATTCCGCCAAATGTTGGTCCAATGATCATTCCAGAACCAAAGAATATACTGTAAACACCCATGGTTGTGCCTCGCGAATCAGCCGATGATATATCTGTGAGATATGCCATCGCCGCGGGAGGAAAGGCACCTGCAATGAATCCTAAGATTGGAAGAGCTGGCCAGACCGACCAGAGCAAGTCCATTCCGCCCGGACCAGAACCCGACACTAGCAAGAATCCCAGCAGGCCAAAACCAAAAAGGCCCACTCCAATGAATGGTCTCCGCTTCATTAAATGATCTGAGAGATGGCCCATGGTCACAATGCCTATGATCAATGCCACTCCCATAAGCCCAAACAGGATAATCATGTCTGTTGCCGTCAATGAGAAATGCTCATGTAAAATTATCTTAGCATAGCCAACAAGCATTCCGTACATGGATATTATAGGGACATATACGGGAATCAATTGTTGAATCCTCTTATCAGATGCAACTGTTCTCAAGAGTTCAGTGACACTGATATCAACATGAATGTGGGTCTTGGTTTCTTTGATGCCAATTTGTGATACTATCCCACTGACAATGCAGGCGGTACCTGCTGCAAGCAGTATAATGAATGGAGTAAAACCAAATTCAGGTGTGAGTAAAAGTATTCCAAGACCAAATCCACCAACAAGACCGAACAATGTGGAAAGGTCATAGTATCCCATTAATCGAGCTCTATTGTGTTCTTCCGACATATCAGCAATCATTGAAAGCGTCGTTGAAACCTTTGCAGCAGCTCCAATTCCGAATATCGATGAAGCAACTAGAAGTACAATTACATCAGGGGCGAAAGCAAACATCAAGGCTGCAATTCCTGTTATGAACAGACTACCAGTAAATATTGGCTTTCTGCCAATCCTGTCGCTATAAGATCCAAAGAAGGACACTGTTGCAAGCTCTGAAACTGGATAAACAACAAGCACGGCTGTAATTGCCCAGAGTTCCAGTGAACCGTCCATGTAGTTTGCATCACCGATTGATGCAATGCTGATATAAAAGGATGCACGCATAATCAGAGTGACGAAGTACAGGCCAATCAAGTTCCATTTATGCTCGGAAGATCTGAGTCCCATTATAGATTTCTCCATTTTTCAATTACACCGAGTTCCATGCATTATGGTTATAAGCTTCTTTGTTGCAACATCAGATATGCCCTTCACCATCCCCAGTGATCTTCAAGAATCTGATTTTGTCTATGTTGTCATGTACAGACTGAAACCCATGTCTGAGGAGGAGAAGAAGAACTGGATAAAGCAATGGGTAGTCATACGCAAAGAGTTGCCAAAAGACATCAAGATAGTGACTGAGTGTGGGAGTGCATTTGGAACAGACTTTACTGGATTCACTGTCTTTGAAGGGCCCTTTTCGAAGTTTGAAGAGCTGGTTGATATTCTTGAAGAGAATACAAAGAACCTGATTGAAAAAACATTGACCATCATTGGAACCAAAGGTCTTGTGGCACCATCATCGATGCTGGAACGCATAATGAAGGAGCGCCCCATTGACTGATTTGCCACAGCCACTCATTTTAAAGAAAATTCAATTCTTGCCTTAAGCACTTGAGGGATAAGAGTGTCATCAAGAAGGCCATCAAAGACTCTCATTGTGTTCATTGTTGTTTCAATCGTTGGCGGACTGCTGTATTCTTTTGCACCCCCAGATATTCAACCGGGTCAGTATACAGCAGTATTAGATATCAAGTCCTCAGGAATCACAATCGATCATACTTTCTCATTGACACTCGTTGAATCCGGGGAAACCAACACAACAAAGATCACATTTGCAGGATCTTTAACGAACATCACTGTCATTGCTGATGCGGTAGTCGTAATTGCCACTGACAATCCAATCACATTTGTTATAATTGCCAAGGGCGAACCTCTTGAGGCAAAGGAGATTCAACTTCATCTGTTTAACTTTGAAGGCTTTAACGAAACTCTACGACCCACTCACCAGAATGGACAGACATTCACTATCAAATATCAACCGCTTGTGCACTCCAACTCAGCAATCATGATTCTCGGTGTGATTGCTATCCTGTGGTTCACTGAAGGAATCAGTCTTGTTGCCACTTCCATTCTTATCCCGATTCTGATAGTGGTGTCAGACATTCAAGATCCACGCACTGTGCTTGCAGCATTCTTTGATCCAGCTGTTGCATTGATATTTGGTGGCTTTATGATTGGGAGGGCGTTGAGCAAGTATGAGCTTGACAAGAGGTTCGCATTATTGATTCTTCACAAGAGTGCTAGCTCCGGGCCCAGGCTGTTGTTAACCGTCATGGGTGCCACTGCGTTTTTGTCAATGTGGATCTCTAATACTGCCTCCGCAGCTATTATGATTCCGATTGCACTTGCGGTAATATCAAGCATAAGAAACAACAAGACCCGCGACAGCTATGGCAAGGCTCTGGTACTTGGAGTGGCATATTCAGCGACTCTGGGAGGCGTAGGCAGTCTTGTTGGCTCACCACCAAATCCACTTGCAGCATCATATATCACATCATTCCTTGGTGTGGAGTTCTCATTCATGAGTTGGTTGCCATTTGGCCTGCCAGTACTTCTCATAATGCTGCCTCTCATCTGGCGATGGTTATTGTTCAGGTTCAAACTGCCGTACGATGTTGAAGAGATGCAAGAACTAAGGAAGGTCTCTGAGAAGGAATATCTTAAACTCGGGTCCCTGACCATTCAGCAGAAACTTGTCATACTCATATTTGTGAGTGTTATAGCTTTATGGTTCACGCAGAAATTGCCAGACTTCGTAGCAAATGCAATTGGGTGGTCTGGACATGGGATATCAAGTGCGATTGTTGCCCTGATGGGCGGTGTTGCCCTTTTAGTCTTGGGACTCCTCAATGAACGAGACATCTCGTCTAAGATCGGTTGGTCATCACTGCTTATTCTAGGTAGTGGTATTGCTCTTGGAGGTGCAATGATTGAAACTGGGCTATCCACATATCTTGCACACAGGATGATGGGGCTTGGTGTTCTTCCCGGATTCCTTGTGATTGTGATAATTGGAGGGATTGCCATTCTATTAACAATGGTGGCATCAAACACGGGTGCCGCTGTCATTCTGATACCCATAGCAATTCCACTTGCAAATGGACTTGGAATAGACCCCATGTTGATTGTAATGGTGATTGCTATTGCTGTTTCTATGGACTTCGCCTTGCCTACAGGGACACCACCATCAACAATTGCATATAGCACAGGAAAGGTCAATTTGCGGGAGATGATCTCAACAGGGCTAGCCATTGATTTTATCGCATTGCTCGTGGTGACAATAATAGCAGTCTGGCTATGGTCAATATTCGGGCTGGTTATAATATAGACACTCCAGTCAAATTTAAAACTGAAGAACTCAGGGACTCTAGAGAGTGATAACTATGAACTGGTTGGCAAAAATAATCAGGGGCACAGCAGATGAGTTTGTTCACGCAAAGCTGGTAAAGTATGGCATTGGTGAACATCCGGGTCCTACAGTCAAACTGACTTTCAGCAAGAACAAGATTGGCTATAAAACAGATCTGGATCAGGAGAAGCCATTCATCAGGGCCTATGTGAAATTCGTACCTGAAGGCTCTCAAAAGGTTCAGGGAGTTATTGTCTGCTATACTGATAGAAAAGATGCATTTATGAGTCAGCCAGTTCCACTGGACTGGACAAAATCGAAGGGCAAGGGAGCACCAGTCTATAAGAGCAAGATCAGGGGGAACATCCCTTCAGAAGACCTTAGAAAACTCATTGAAATTG
>JAJRWI010000007.1 GCA_024276825.1 archaeon | reverse complement strand
CTGATATCCCTCTTTCCATGCTGAAACATTCAATGAATAGGAACCAAATCCGGGGATGGGATCTGATCCATTGAACTGGATCCAGTAGTATTGATTTACAGAATCGTAGTGCAGGCCCCAAGTGTTAGTACCATCAGTGATGTTTACGATAGCATCAGTGATAATTGTTCCATTCGCAAACCGGTACTGTATTGTGAGGTTGGTCTGTTGTAAATATGTGATGTTATCGGTGTTCGACCATGAGGCCGCTAATGGATTTGTTTGATAAACCAGCTTCACATTTATAACAGCACTCTGATTCTCAATGGCATAACCCTCTGCATAGACCATTAACTGATACAAGCCCGCAGACATACCTGCTGTGCTCACCACTTTTGTCCAAGTGCCATTATTCTGATCCACCATGGTGTTGTTGACAACTGTTCCGAAGGAATATGTTACCACAGACGAAGCACTTGTGAGTCCCTGAGGTGTGAATGTTTCGTTGAAATAGACCCTGATATCAAAAGTAGAATTAGTGAACGCCTCTATGTAATAACTTTTTGCAATAAGTTCTGTTGGATAGTAAACAACCACTTCAAATGTTCTATATCCAGCTTCAGTACCATTGGCCCAAAACACCTCAATCGTGAATGTCCCGTTATTACTTGTAGTTATGTCAATATCCCAGGTATATGATGTTGATCCATCAATTACTGTCTTGTTTTCAGGTGCCCAAATTAATGCGCCGCTTTGATAAACAGTAAGATTTGTTGTTCCGCTATTGGCATTTATTGAGTTGATATCTCTGATGTATGATGTGATCACCAAATTATCTGTAATAACCACTTTGCTTAAGCTATTAATATCTACGACATAATTATGAGCATTAGCGGTCAGCGTCCATGTTCCATTTGTCATTGAGGATGCTCTAACAACCTCTGAAAACTGTTCAAATGTCGACTGATTAGTTTTCGGAGAAGTACTGTTGTAAAGCCCATCAGCATCCCAATTCTTGGAAATTGTGAAATTCAAAACTCTCTCAAGGATATTAGTTGATGAGGGATATGTGATAGACGCTGTAACATTCCAATTCACTAATGCCCCTGATGATTGGACCTCCCAACTAGTACTCGTGGTTAGGTTTCTCTGGTATCGTAATGTCATGTTGTGGTATATATAGACTGACTGATTAGAATCGAATACTACTTCAGAAATATTGTTGCCATTAAATGTCCATACATTTCCTGCCACGAGTGTACCATTAGCTTTTAGATCTATACTCTCTGGAGAGGCAAACTTCAATGGGGTGTCCGATGTAATATTCCAAGGGACATATGTATACTTCAATATGGCCTCATAAGGCCTATTGCTTGACCAACTGCCCCCACCAAAAGTGTCGTGGTAGCGCGTATCAAAAGTGCCTGCTGTGTCCTCATATCCCCAATATATCTCAGGATACTGTGCTGGCACACCGCCTTCATGAAGAAGACTCCCATCAATAAGGACATAATACTCCTTGGACTCAGCGAGTATGGTTGTTTCAGTGATATTGGCCCATTTGGCAACTCCACCGGTGTCTATTACTTCCACAGGGTTTGTTATATTTGAACTGGCAAGATTATACGTGGCTCGGATAACTACATATGCTGATCCATAGGTTGAAGGATTATATCTGCCTTTTGAATAATAAATTGAACAATTCACCAGTGAACCATTATATGGCTGGTCGCTGTAGAACCCTTGTGATAAAATGTCATAGTACACATTACTTGAATATTCATATATTTCAAAATTTGAACTCCAAGTGGCAGCTGCAGTGCTCGTAATCTCTCTTTCTGGAGCGGCTGTGAGATTTACAACATTAATATTGACTTGATACAATGTCCATCCCGGTATCTGGTAGCCTGACAGGTCAAGAGTGCCATTATGAACTGTTGTGTTTTCATTTGTATTCATGACTGACATTTTTTGAAGATCAAACTGTCTGGTTAGAAACTGAGTTGCAGCTTTACTTATTCCTGATCCTCTTGCTTCTGAAGTGATGGGGCTTTCGATGACACTGAATGACGAGTCCTCAAATATGTCCCTCTGCGAGTTATTACTGCAATCAGGAGTATACAGGGGAATCTCAGAAATCATTAATGCAATCATGAAAAGAAGGACTAAAAACCTATAATATCGGGGCAATGCTTGGCCTCCTTTGCTGGTCTTTGAACTAATGACATAAGACTGACACAAACCACATAATATTGATTTTGAAAATCATATTTGTCAAATGAATTGCCCCCATCCCGAATTTTAATGCGATGTCGAACCGACCCTTCTCTATGTCTATTGACTTCTGAAAAGACATTTAGAGAAGGCATGTGTGACATAAGTCATCATCAAACAAGTCATTCTTTTTGAAGTTAAAAAGATATAGGGGAATATTGCTATTCGATTTTTGGTCAATTACTGAATAGGGATTGATACAATGAATAACTCTTTGAATTAAATGCTAATTACCATCATCCTCAGACTGCTTCTCGTCTTCTAACATAGTCTTCTTTTCCTTTGGTCCTGCATCTACATCTACTAAGAAGCAATCAGCATCTGGTTTCTCCCGGATAGTATTACTGTTTAGAATATGGGTTATCAAATTCTCATTGCGCATAGAGATTAAGAAGTCAAGTGCTTCTTCTTCCGGCATTCCCCCCTTGCTCATTTCTGCAATGACATCACTAAGTATGAAGAATCCCTCTTCATCAATGATGCTCTTGATTATCTCAATGATGGTGCTGTATTTCGTGTTTTCAACTTCTCTGACGATCTTATGCGGTAGTGCCCAATAGTACTTGATAGATTCATAGAACGTTTCAACTATCCATGTCTGATCAAAGTCATATAACTGGCCTCCCCATTCGTAGAGCACACTACTATACTTCTCCTCCACTTTATTGACAAACTCTTCAAAACGTCTCATGAGAACAGATGAAGCACTCCTCTTCATGATGAGGACGCCCACAAGATATTTCGCCGTCACATTATTGAGGGTAAGTCCCCTATAGTTGATACTCTCAAGAGTGGCGCTGTCTTCATTGCTACCAATTTCGAAGTACACATCATTTATTGCAGTTATGAACCCACTGATGAGATCTGCATTTAGTCTGCTTTGAGTGAACTGGTGATATGAGATGCAGCCTCCTCTATCAAAATAGATTAGAAGCAAATGTTGAATGGATGCTAATTCCTTGAAATATTCATAATTCTGTGATATTATCTCCTTGTATAACTCTCTCTTTGGCTTAATCCTAAATGAGTATATAGCAGCAACCAGTACACCAACAATGAATGCTATTATCAGCATTTTTCCTGCAAGAGTATCAATCAACAAGCCTGTTATTTCAGCTACAACATTCACTGGCGGGCTGACAGGCAGATTGAGCAATTGAGTCGATACTGCCCACTCCGAAGACGATCCCATAAACTCAGCCCAAACAGTTACATTGCTGATTTCTGATGGCACAACAAAGGTCGCCTCAGCCACTCCTTGAGTATTAGTAATCACAGTCTTATTCTGAACTCCCATAGTGGTCCTAAAATGAACCAGTATTGCCTTATTTGGTATGGGCTCAGAGTTCTTTGTTAAGGTGACATCTACTGCAAGAACTGTCCCCTCTATCGCTTGTCCAACATCTATGTCTAGGTCATATAATGTCTTGGCCATAACAATCAATGTTGATGTTCTTGAAACTGGCTCGCAGCCAGTGGCCGCAGCAATAAATCTAATCACATAGTTTCTAGGAACCAAATCTATATAGAAATCAAGAATATAGTCCTCATTATCAACATCATACAACATGTCATAGGTTTCGCCATTGACTGCTACTGTTACTTCTCCCCAACTAATTGGAATGTTTCTATCAAGATCATTGAATGTGACCGCAAGAAGCACAAACTCATGCTCATATTGAGAGAAACTGAGCTCACAATCGAGTGAAGTGTATAGCAGCCGAATTGTGACTTCTCTTAATACTGATAATGATGAATAATTCTTAAGATACAATGTGATATTTAGAATGTGATTGCCAATATCGAGCCCTATTGCACTCAACGTGAATTGAAACACTGCGTATGAAGTCTCAATAGTTTCAATGCCTGTAAATGCCCAAGTGACCTCAAGAGTTGACGGATAAAGGACTTGACCTGAGTGCAAGTCGATGAACTCAAAGGAAACTTGACTTGTCTGATTAACATGCATTATTGATGGTATTTGGTCGTGAAAAATGACTCTCGTGGGTATTGGCAATATCTCAAATTCCAATGATGCATTCCAACCTGTAAAACCATAGATGTCAGCTCGAATTACGCCAGAATATTGTCCAATGCCAAAGAAGTCTGCAGTAATATTGAGAATGTAATTGCCCTGGTCAAGTTCGGTCAGATAGTATATTTCAGTTCCGATTGTAATGTTGGCAATAATTCCAGTTATAGAATAATCATCAATATCTCTTAGTGTGACATTAAATTCAATCCATCCATCAAAATACAAAGTGCTATTATCATAGCCTCCAATGATGACATCAACATCTCCAATTGTGGGTGTCTCAATAACCTTTAGAACCACATCCAAAGATCTATTGACAATGGCGTATCGATAAACCTCAATACTAATTGGCGTGTTTCCAATGCCAACTGAACCACTGATGGCCAACTGATAGACTCCTCCCCCCAAATGGGGAAGGATAAAACTTTGCCCATCAAATGTGACATTAACAATTGCATCTGATATTGCATTACCAAACGAGTCTTCCACAGACACATTCAAGTTGGTCTGGTGAGTATAATAGATCTCCCTAGAACTCCAATTGGTGGTCACATTACATGGATCTGGACTGATACGTAGGATGTCGATATTTACACCAGAGTCATAACCTGTCTTGTTGGCAACAATTGTAACATTCCATGTCCCGAGACCTATGCTTCTTGCATCAATTGTCAGATGCCAACGTTCATCAATTGCAGAATAGACTAGGTCATAGACGTCCGTGCTATTTACATACAGATTCACATCCGCTCCCACTGTGGGAGTGTTGTTATTTGTGTAAATCACACTTAGCTCTAACTGTTCAAAGTATGTTGCATTCATACTATCCGGTGTCCAGTACACAAGGAATGAGTTGGGTGCAAGTGTTATGTTTACATTGTAAGTAATATTAGTCTGAAACTCGTAACCATAAAGCCATGCCTGAACAGTCGCATCGTAGACGCCAATATCAATATCTATGCCATGAATTGACACATTCCATATCGTCCCTGTATATGAGAGCTCAAATACTCGCCCATTAATTGTGACATTTACCTTCGCAACATCGGGCACATCTTGTCCATAGCATTTGTATTCAACCTGAATATTGAGAATCTGAGTGTAATCAACTGTGATATTTGCAGGGGCCCAATACACTAGGAGATTGGTGGGGGCTTCAATTATGTCTAAAGTCACTCCACCAATATGGGCAGGCTCATAGCCATATTTTCTCAGATCGCACTCGATTATGAAATGCCCAAGATCAAGAGAATTATTGAACTCGAACCAATATGTTCCATTTGTTCCAAGAAATGTATAGATTGTTCCATTAACAAGGAGGTCCAGCTGCTCTGCATTCGGAATCAGTATTCCTGAAGAGTCCGTATAATTGACTACCAAGATCGTCGATTGCGTCCAATCAATTGTCTTACTTGTCCATGAAGGGGACAAGTTTGTCTGTTCTAATCTAATAGTCAGTGTGGTTGTGTCGTTGTACTGTTCTAGGTGCTTGTATTTCCATGCTGATATGTTCAGCTGCCAAGTGCCAAATCCTGGCAACATATCGGATCCATTGAACTGAATCCAATAGTATTGATTGATTATGTCATAATGTAGTTTCCAATAGTTAGTACCGTCTGTGACGTTCACCCAAGCACCTGTGATATTGGTGCCGTCCGTCAATTGATAGAGGACCGTGAGATTGGTCTGCTGCAAGTATGTAATGTTGTTCTGATATGGAATTGACCACTGTACTGTGAATGTGGTGGGTTCTTCTCTGATTATCAAGGATAATGTGTCATTAAACTGAGCCTGATGTTCATATTTCCAAAATGTGACATTTAAAGAGTAAGAACCAAACCCAGGGACCGAATCGGAACCATTGAATTGAATCCAATAATACTGATTTGTGGTGTCGTAATTCAATGCCCATATGTTCGTGCCATCAGTCACATTCACAATTGCATCTCTTATGATAGTCCCATTGACAAATCGGTACTGAACCGTAAGATTGGTGTTCTGCAGATATGTAATGTTGTTTTGGTTTGACCATGAAACGCTCAAAGACAAGGTCTCATAAATCAGTCTGACTTGAAAGGAAATACTCTGGTTCTCTAGTGCATAACCTTCTGCATAGACTGTCAATTGATATGTTCCTGCAATCATTCCCGAAGTATCAACTGTCTTTGCCCATGTTCCATTTCCCAAGTCCACCATTGTACCATTCACTATTGATCCAAAAGAGTAGGTCACAGTGCAAGACGATCCGGTCAGTCCATGAGGTGTGAAGGTCTCGTTAAAATAGACTCTGACATCGAAGGTTGAATCAGTGAATGCATCTATGTAATATTTGTCTGCGGTGAGTTCAGTTGGATAATAGACTAACACGCTACGCGTCAAATATCCCGCTTCTGTGCCATTTGTCCAATAGACTTCAATAGTATAGATGCCATTATCCGTTGTTGTTGAGTCAATATCCCATGTATATGATGTTGCTCCATTTGCCACGGTCTTATTGGCGGGCTTCCAAATTGGCAGTCCTTGATGGTATATGGTCATATTTGTAGTACCGGTGGTTACATCAAATGAATTCACATCTCTGACATATGACATAATAACTGGACTTTTTGTTATCATCACACTGTCAAGTGTGTTGATGTTTGTAACATGGTTGTGAGCAGTTGCAGTGAGGGTCCATGTGCCTGCACTCAGAAACCTGAGTATGACGAATAATGCGTGTTCTTCAAATGATGTGTGATTCGTGGAGGGTGCTTGGCTCTCATATAGACCATTTGCATTCCAATTCTTAGACTTGCTGAGGTTTGCAACACACTCATTGACATTGGAAACATTTGGAAATGGGGCTGAAAACGTAGAGTTCCACTCAACCAACGCACCAGAACTGAGAACCATCCAGTTGCATGAAGAAGTTGCAGTCCGTTTGTACCAAAGTGTTAGGTTATGATAAATATATACAGATTGATTTGAGTTGAAGTGGATTTGGGTAATATTCTTAGACTCACTGGTGAACTTAAACTGTGAAGAGAACATTGCAGTGTTATTGGCTGTGAGAGACACAATCTGTGGATCATTGAAGATCAAAGGAGCATTGGTAGAATTGTCCCATAGCAAATATGTGTAATTGAGTGCGGCCTCATAATTCAATGAAGATATGTCCCAACCAGCTGTGCTGCTGTGCTCCCGTGTGTCATAATTTCCTGGTATTTCCAAATATGCCCAGCGAATTTCAGGATAATCAGAAGTTTTTATGAGACTACTTCCATTAATGACTACATAGTACTGAACATTTGGCAAGAGCTCTGCCATTGTTGAAACTGTCTTCCATGTCATTGTACTTCCAACATCTTCTAGAGATACATAATTACTAAGATTCGTTTTTCCACTAGAATAGTCGCTTAAGACTGAAACAAACGCATCCCCATATGTCGACGAATCATAAGTTGGTGTGCAATGAAGAAATGAGTAGTTCAATAGCATTGCTCTATATGTCTGGTTATAGAACCCCTGCATAAGACTATCATAGTACTGAGGTGGTGCTCTTTCGATAGTGAATTCATAGTTTGCTCCATTATCTCCACCTATGACACATCTCTCAGGAGCGGCTGTGAGATTTGTAATTTCCATTGTGACATTGTAAAGTGTCCATCCTGATACCTGATACTTTGATAGATCAAGCTCACCTTGATGAACTGAAGTGTTTGAATATGAGTTTAAAACTGAGACCACCTGACTGTCAAACATCCTTGAAAATGTTAGTACCACTTGCCTACTTGTTCCATGTCCAGCAGCTTCTGATGCGGGGCTTGGTAGGCTCACCACTTCAGGAATGTTTTCATCTGACTGTCTGAATGCATCATTCACTTGGGGATTATATGATAGCTCAACCAGTGCAAATGAGAGAAGAACTATCATAATTGCATACCCAAGATGTTGATGCATTACGAACCCACCTGTTTTTTCTTGCTTCATACCCTATGTCAATCACAGTATATCATACTGAGTTGACTGCCTTTGACCTTGCCAAAAGCTTGCTTTTTGGCTTGTTTGCCTGAAACGATTGATAGTACAACTTGATGTAGTACAAGCTTGCTGGTTTGGACTCATTCATGAGAAGGCGATATTATTACTGTGTATCGAGTATTAAAACAAATATGAAATGTAATCATTCGATTTTTAAGCCGACTGTGACAAAAATACGAAACAAAGGCAATAATGAGCATTTAATATATTACCGAAGTTTATAATGTGAACTTGATGGATATGAAAGAATCTTGTGTTGTGATAATATGAACAGAAAGGTTGTGACTCTTCTGCTACTATCATTGATTATTCTTGGAGTATACTTCTTCATCTCAAAAAGGGATGGAGATGGCATTGTCATATTTGATCCTGGTGAGCGCTACGAGTCGGACCGACTTGACTATATGGGAGTGATCTACGTAAATCAGTCTGATATCTACGCCTTCAATGAGGGGTACAGTGAAAGTGATAACTGTCCATGGGGCTTTACTCATAATGGGATTGACTACTTCTTCAAGAATGGGTCAACTGTTATTGCAGCTGCTCCGGGTCAGGTGGAGAGTATCACATGGACCGACAATGGTGAGAGTGCTGCGAATCGTTTTCATATCACTGTCATTATTCGGTTCAATGCAACAACCATAGTGCATTACAATTTTGAACCTTGGACTCAGAATGCATCCGACAGGGATGCTCAGCTTTCATTGCTTCAAATTGAAGAGGGAGATTGGGTTGCCATGGGCGATAAGATCGCCACTTTTCTGAATATTGGTGGTGGTGCTCATATCCACTTCGGTGTGATTCAAGATGACGAATGGCAGTGCCCCAAGCAATATCTCTCTGAAGATGCCTACAATGAAATAATGAGCCTAATCCATAGTTACCATCCTGACTGGGACTTGTGCTATCCATGACAACTATCTCAATGTTTGATGTGATTCGGCAGACTGAAGACTACTATGTATAATATGAGGGCCCCGCGTCCTCTGCAGTATGGGTTTTGCCTGGAATCTGTCCTGTAATATCATTAAGTATTGCAATCACCATGTCTACTGCACTGTGGAGCCTAATCATGACCTGCCATAGACGGTCCTCAGAAAAGCCATCATCATAAATTCTGTCCTGAATCACAAAACCTGGTCCTGGGGGCTTAGGGCCCTTTTGGCCTGGCATTGGTTGAATAAATCCAAGACTGACACCATGTTTGAAAGCGAACTTCATTGCTTCCATCTGGAAGTTCTGCATTTTCTCGGCGGTGAGTTTCTTGAGATGTTGTGGCGAAATAATCACCTGTGACTCAATCTGGACATAGTGCTGATCATTGGGTTTCACCACAGTAAAGAAGAAGCGGCGAAACTTTACCTTGAATAAAAACTCTGCTCGGGGATTTGATATACTCTCTACCTTAGCGCCCTCATTCTGAAACCAGTTCTTGATTGTGTCCTTAATCTTCTCCACATTGTCTGTCAATTTAGTCCATCTCACACTCTTTCGATAGGGCCATATTACTTAATGGTTGTCATTCGAACCAAGTGACCTTTTCATACTTCTCGGGGGCCCTGTCCTTATAACATGTTATTTGGCTCCTTGCACTCTCAATTGCCTTAGTATTGCATTTATGCGTTATCACATCGACTTCAGAGTTGATACGCGTAAAGCGAACGCCCAAGGGATCGACTACCTGACTGTGGCCAAAGTAGGTCTTTCCATCAAAGCTTTGGCCCACACGATTTGCAGCAGCAATGAATACTTGATTCTCTATCGCCCTTGCCATCACTAGTGTGTCCCAGTGATGAGCCCTTGGGTCCGGAAATGCCGCAGGAACCAAAATCACCTGAGCCCCTTCAAGTGCCAGCCTTCTTGAAACCTCTGGAAACCTGATGTCATAGCATATTTCCACACCAACTCGAAGTTCACCCAGTCTGAACATTGTGATGGTGCTTCCACCAAGAAACACATCCTTCTCTTCCTGAAATGGATGGATCTTTCTATAGGCTCCAACTACATGTCCTTCTGGTGAAGCGAGAACCAATGTGTTGTAGAACTTCCCTGCACTCTCTTCGATTCCTGTACCAATCAGATAGATGGAAAACTCTTCAGCGGTTTCGCACAGAAAATCGCTGGTGCATCCTGGAACTCCCGCCCCCAGTCTTCTATAGTCCTCGTGCCTGAAGCCAATTGCAAAGAGTTCTGGTAATATAACGAGGTGAATAGAATCCGAACTGGGAATCTGCTCAAGCATTGATCTGATGCCCTTGAAGTTTCTCTCTCTACGCCCTTCGAAACAGGGTGCTTGTATCAGTGAAACCGTGAATTCCATCTTCATCATGATGTGATTCTAATCCTTCTGATAAATATCAATTGGAATGTTGTTTCCTTTTCAACAATCGACAAGTATATGGCTTTGAAATATTCGTTCAGTATCAGAACAAGTCGATTGTTCCTTGAGTCACAAGTGCATAACACTAAATATAACTGCGAAAAGAGCAGTTTTTAGACTGACTCTGAGGAGATGTATCTGGTGGTAAATGAAGTCAATGTCGATCCAAAGACTAGGAAGGACATGCCCAAGACATCTTATTCTAAGCCGATGATTGGGTCAACTGGAAAGACGGGCAGTTGGAGAACTTTTGAACCTGTGATTGACTATGATGCCTGTAATAGGTGTCGGACCTGTTGGCTCTACTGTCCTGAGGCCTGCATTTCTGTTGATGATGATGGGACTCCACACATAGACTATGACTACTGTAAGGGGTGCGGGATCTGTGCGCAGGTGTGTCCCAAGAAATGCATTGAGATGATCAGAAACGATCCAACTCTGGAGGAATGAATGAATGAAGACTTTGATAATGAGTGCAAACTATGCAGCCGCCCGGGCTTGTGTTTCTGCTCGTGTTGAGGTTGTTGCAGCTTATCCAATAACCCCTGCCACAACCGTTCCTGAACAAGTCGCATGGTTAAATGAGGAAGGCATTTACAAAGGTGAGTTCATTCGAGTGGAGTCAGAGCACTCTGCAATGTTTGCCTGTATCGGTGCAAGCTCCACTGGTGCCCGTGCTTTTACAGCAACTTCATCAAACGGCCTTCTTTTGATGGATGAGGCACTGCATTGGGCTGCAGCAGCAAGACTTCCAATTGTACTTGCGAACATCAATAGATCAGTTTCTCCAAGCTGGAATATTCATGTCACCCATGATGATAGCATGTCAAAACGAGACACTGGCTGGATTCAATTCTATGTTGCTAGCGTTGATGAATTCTATCATACTGTTATTCAAGCCTTCAGACTAGCAGAAGACGAACGAGTTCTGATGCCCGTAATGGTCAATGCAGATGGTTTTGTACTGAGCCATACACTTTCAACCTTCGATTATCTCGAACCCGAAGAGGTCGACAAGTTTCTGCCACCCTACAAGCCGCCACACTGGGTCATGGATCCTGACAACCCAGTATCACATGGAAACATTGTGTTCCCTGAATTCTACCAGGAATTCAGATACAAGATGCATGAGGGCAACAAGAATGCATTGATGGTCTATGATGAGATTGAAAGGGAGTACAAGAAACTCTTTGGAAAGTACTTTGGCGGACCAATTGATTGCTACAAATGTGAGGATGCTGAAGTCATATTCACTTCTCAGGGCACGGTGGGCTCTGAAGCAAAAGACGCAATTGATGAACTTCGCGAAGAGGGTTACAAAGTCGGAAATGCCCGAATTAGAATGGTCCGACCGTTCCCTGTTGAGAAAGTCAGAGAACTTGCTTCTAAGGTAAAGGCCTTTGCAAGCTTTGACAGATCCGTGAGCTATGGGTTTGGTGGTCCCGTTGCTAATGACATCCGAGCATCGCTCTATCACACCGAACACAGACCTATGGTCAAGAGCTATATCGGTGGCCTTGGTGGACGTGACATCACAGTGACTGACATCAAAGAGATTATTCTTGATACGGTGAAAGCTGTTGAGAGTGGAGAACTGGGTCCAGAGGAGACCTGGCATGATCTGAGGTGAGAGAAATGGTTGCGATTAGAGATATGCCAACTAAGGAGTATGTGTTGAAGGGAAACGCAGCATGTGCGGGCTGTCAGGACATGGTGGCCCTCAGACATGCCCATAAGGCGCTTGGGGGTGACGTCATTCAAGTTGTGCCGGCATGCTGCACAAGTGTAGTACAGTCTCTCTGGCCCAAGAGTTGTCTTGACTTTCCAGTATTGAACACTGCATTCATGGCCTCAGCAGCAACAGCTTCTGGTGTTAAGGCTGCCTTGAAAGCCAAGGGCAGAGATAGCACAACCGTAATGGTCTGGGCTGGTGATGGTGGTACTTTCGACATTGGTATTCAAGCTCTAAGTGGGGCCTTTGAGAGAAAGACTGACATTCTATATGTCTGCTATAACAATCAGGTATACAGCAACACTGGCACACAGAGATCAGGCGCTACACCACTGTACGCTCAGACAACAACAACTTGGCATGGCAAGACCGAACCCGAAAAACTCCTTGACCTCATTGTCGCGGCTCACGAGCCTGCTTATCAGGCCACGGCTAATTCCTCATACCCTCGGGACCTCTATGAGAAATTCAAGAAGGCAAAAGAGATCAAAGGACCCAAATTCATCCATATATTTCTGCCATGTCCTCAGGCTTGGAACTATCCTGTAGAACTTGGTGTGAAGATGGGCAAACTGGCTGTTGAGACTGGATATTGGATAATGTGGGAGAGAATTGGCGACGAGTTCATTCTCGGACGTGAGAGTAAGAGATTTCAGGACCCTGAAAAGCGAACTGATATAGAGGAATTTCTGAAGCTTCAGGGCCGCTTCTCGCATCTGTTCAAGCCCAAGAAGGACGAGAAAAAGATTCAAGATATTCGCGACTTCATACAGCACAGATGGGATGTGATCTTACGGACCTTCACATAAGTCCAACGACTCCCCCTTGGGGAGCCTCCCATTTTTTATGCATTTCTTCTTGACCAGAGCACAACAGCAAACAGAACAACCACTATCGCAATTGCTGTAACAATGGGGATAGTGATGTCAATATCAGAAACACTTGGATCTGTCCCCCTTAAGTACTCTTCAAGGTTTGAAACCCCATCGCCATCAAAATCCTGACTCGCATCATCATTCAACGGATCAAGTCCATACTCGACCTCAAAGCCATCTGGCATGAGGTCCGAATCAGAGTCCAGATTCCAAGGATCCGTTCCTGCTTTATACTCCCCAAGATTACTTAACCCATCTCTATCAAAGTCCAACGCGGAGTCATTCAATAGGGGGTTGAGATGATTATTAAACTCCCACTCATCGTCCATTCCATCTGAATCAGTATCAGGTAACCAAGGCGAAGTGCCAATTATCATTTCCATCCCGTTGCTAAGTCCGTCCATATCATTGTCCATTTCAAACAATGACTTTGCCAGCCAGAACTCCTCAGAGTCAAGCACCCCATTGGTGTTAAAATCACTGTCAACTGAGATTGTCAGATTAAACTCAACAACATTCGAAGAATCTGTGCTTACAATCACTTTCCAAAGTCCAGGATCTGTATACATTTCATCTATAGTTTCCTGATACTCCCCTGCCGATCCTAAATGACTCATTGTGAATGTATTGGAATATTCATCATTCATCATTTCAACACGAATCTTACCACCACTCCAGTCCATATGATATGAGATATCCGATCTCGTGCTCATGACAAAAAAGTATTGCAAGTCATTGCCCTCTGACACTTCATCCATAAACTGGAATTTCAACAATTCTCCAAAAGCTCCTGACATGACATGCGCCATACTGGCTGAAATTGTCGAAACTGTTTCCTTGGCGAGAGTATAATTATAGGATGGGTTGTCCCATGAGTCGTCTGAAGTATGATATGCATCATCATAATCAAATCCACTCTCAAAGGCAAACAAGATATTGTCATAACCATATGATGCAAATGATGCATGGTCTGATGCTCCCCATGCAAAGAATGAGTTGGATGGTATTGGTTTGACCAAGTTCATCCCCAGATTGTTGCTCATGACCTTAGCCAAGTCCGCATAATAATGGCTCTCTGCATATTCTGCGGTATCTCCATTATTATACACAAACCAAAGCCTTTCATCAGGGGCCACGGTCTTGTCCTCAACAAGGAGCATATCTACATTGTAATATTGCAATAGTTCTATCTCTCTATCTATAAAAATGTTTGCGACCTCTGAACTGCCAACGAGCCCAATCTCCTCGGCATTCCATGCGCAAAAATAGATGTCTAAGGGCCAATTGAACTGTGACATGACTCTTGCAACTTCAAGCATTGTTATTACACCGGTCCCATCATCATTAGCTCCTGGTGCTTCTGAAACACTGTCGTAATGGCCTCCCACCATCAAGGCGGGATGGTTTCCTTCTAGCCATCCTGGCAGGCGCCCCACAATTGACTGATGGCCTCCCAGAACTTCAATCTCAATCCTGTTATTGGAAACCTCATTGAGCTTGTTCATAATCCATTTACGCGCATACAAATTATTCAGTGACCCAACCTCTCTTGAACCGTTTTGTGAAATCTCTTTGATCAGGTCTTTGAACCTGATTGCAGAGAATTGACTAAAGATGAATCCTGAGAGGTCTTCACCATATATCTTGGCTGGCATTGGTTCCTCTGCTGATATCCTTTTGTCATAATTGCCCGCATATTGGGGGACACCGAGTGGGCTAGTGAGCATTATGAAAAGCAGAACTCCCATTATTGCAGCCCTTGTAGTCATATCCATGAGAATCAAACTAATACAGAATCTCTAGTCTTATCATTCTTGCGCGAATTCCCAAAGAGTTAAACGTATAATTATGGTTTCAATTGAACCACGCACTTAAAGGACTGAGCGAAAATGAACATGAAGGCCTTTCAAACAGTGCTTGAGATCAAAGATCCTTTACATGGATATGTTCAATTAACAGGTACAGAAGCAGCATTGTTGAACTTACGTACAACGCAACGTCTGAGAGGCATCAAAACTCCTGCTGGTGCTTTTCTTGTATATCCTGGTGCCGACTGCTCATTACTCGGCTCGCTCCTTGGGACATTGTATGTTACTAACACATTCTTTGAATACCTTGATGCTGAAACTGATGAGATTCTCAAAGCAAGAATGGTTGCAATGCTATTCAAGATAGCAAGTGGGCCGTGGTCAAATGTGATGGACGAGTATCTTTCAGTTCGCGGATTTGATAAGAACCGAATGGCCAAGCTCATTCTAGAATCATCAACAGTTGGCGATGTGGTCCAAGACTCAGAATTCACAAAGGCTGAATTGTGTGATCTCATTGATCGAGGAGTTCCTCTGAAAGGCCTAAGGATTGACCTCAATAAGGTCCCAATCAATCCTGGGCTAATTGATAGTCTGGAGAGGGATGCATACTTTGCAGGCGTTGAATATGCTCAGATTGAGTTTCACAGGCTGTTTACTCTCACTAAAATAATAAAGAACCATCTTGCATTTGAGCGCGGCTCGTTGTTCACACTGGAATCGTATCTTTCGGCAGGCATAATGATGTATGATGCAGTCTATTTCCATAAGACGGTTCGTGCTGCAGAACTACTGCTTCTCAGGATGCTGAATGAAGGCGGTGTTCATTTTCTTCCATCCCCCGACAAGGAGATTGACCTCTATCTTGAAGCTGATGACGTAACCTATCATGATACGCTTCTGAATGTCGATGATGATGCTCCAGAAGGGTTCCGTTCAGCGGGGGACCTGTTCACTGCTTTCGTGGACAGATACCTGCCCAAATTGGCAAGCTCTCGTGCAATCTCTGATGCTGATTTTCTTGAAAAGATCACTACAATTGATGGGAAATATAAAATCGAGTGCGAGATAGCTGAAGACGCAGGCATTGATCCCAAGCACATTTACATTGACATCCCAGATCGTCCTTCGGTCTATTACTATCCCGGCAAATATCCGCTTGATGAGCTGTATCTGTTTGAACGAGGCACCCGTGGCTATGAGTTCTGGAAGGTCTCAGAAATGAGCGATATTGCCCGAAGCTTCAGCAGAATAATGAAACCTGTTAGAGTCTATACAAGTCGAGGGTATCGTTCAAGAGTGAAACGTTCTGCAGATAAGATTCTCGAGAGTTTTGACCAGCCTGGCTCTTTCGAATGATATCACTCTCCAGATTCTCCATGCCATTCTATTGGAGTTTCAGAGGCAACCTGCAAGTGCACAAGTACTCTGTCCACTATCGAGTCTACTAAATCATCGATAGTTTTGGGTTTGTGCCAGAATGCCGGACTCGCTGGTAGAACCACAGCACCTGCTTGTGTGACCAGTTCCATGTTTCTAAGGTGAATCAGGTTATATGGTGCTTCTCTGGGTACAACAACCAGAGGTTTCCGTTCTTTCAATGAGCAGTCTGCAGCTCTGACTATTAATGTCGAGGAGTACCCATGAGCAACTCCAGCCAGAGTCTTCATAGAACAGGGCACAATAGCCATAGCATCAAGTCTAAAACTTCCACTTGCAGGGCCTGAAGAAAGATCATTGTTTTCATAAACGAAATCAACCATACTGACAAGGTCGTTTTTTATCAAGCCTGTTTCATACTCTAGAGTCCTCTCTCCCCACTCACTCACAATAAGATGGACTTCGCAATTGTTCTCTCTCAATCGCTTGATAAGCCTGACACCATAAACAGCACCACTTGCCCCAGTGATGCAAACTAAGACTCTGGTTTTTGCCATAGCAATCACCTAACATTAGTATTCATTACATTTTGAGTTTCCTATAGAACGAATGCGAGTAGCAGGGATACTAAAAACGCCATTAGTCCTGTCCTTGTCCCTGTTCTTTTTGCAATCGATGCTGCCTCAACAATATCTTGTGTTAGGATGTCAAATCCCTTCTCGCCGTAGGTCCTCAGCCCTTTCACCATTCCCTTGCCAATTCCCATCTGAACAGGTATCATCTTCTCTCTGGCTTTCAACGCAATATCACACACAGCAGTAATGATGTCATCCCTCTTATATCTCCCAACAGGAGGATAGCCCTTGCTGGATAGTGATATTGCATTTACAATGTGTGTGTCTGTTGTAGTGACCTCCGCTGCATCAAAGCCCCTCTGAATCAGGGCATTCTGAATCTCCTCTCTCATCCCTGGTTCCATATTGTTGCCATCGATTGATATCCATACAGTAGTTCTATTGTTATTCCTTAGAACCATGGCTGTGATGCCGCCCGGACCGATTCCTTCCTTTATGGTAATACCAGTTTCAGTTTCTTGATGAATTCCAGCATGTATTTGCCCCGCAGGCCTTCCGCTTGATTCCCTCACAGCATCAACCACGCAATCTATGTATTCTTGGGCCTCAGGATCATCAGGCATCACAGAAACTGCATTGTCATTGATGCAATTATGGGCATCCGCAATTGTCACACCCTCAATCTTGGGCACTTCATATCGCACTTTTTCGGCGGCCTGTATGGCCACATCAAGGGCAATATCGTCAGTATATTCTGGGGCGCTTGTTGTGATGACAAGGGCATTTGCCCCTACGAAAAGAGTCCAAGCCTTGAACTTGCTGTTGGGCATCCAGAATGGTCCCGACGCACTATTGCTGGTTTCAGTGCTTTTGATTAATCTGTCGAGTTCCTCAAACACACTCTCAAAATCCTCTTTTGAAGTCAGATTCTGGTGATGCGTACAAGTGCCATGAAACACAAACGTCGGTATATTGTAATGATCCCTCACATACTTTATAATTTCTGATGGGAGGCCGCTACTACCAATATTCCTAAATGGTCCAGGATGTATCAGCAGATTTATGGCAACTGCCACCAATTCCTCATTATTACGCAGGATGATGATATCCAACGGGACATCCTGAATGCTTGCGATTTGACTCATCAGCTGTTCAAAGGGCAATGGATTATCGCAAAGATATTCGTGTCCAAATGCTCGCAGTAATGCAGGACCATTGATTCCAAGGTCTCTGTCAAACGGCGCACTAACAGATTTGAATATGTGGTGGACAGAATAAGCAGCTATTGGAGTACAGATAATGACATACAGCCACCAAAATTGCGGGAAGTCTGGCAGTAATGATGTACTCTGGACGATTAAAGCAGACACCAGCCATATTGATCCTGGCATGGCAGCCGCAATGAAATTCCTGATGACATTGCGGTCGCTAAGTCCAGTGACCAAGAAGGATGCGAATATGAAGAATGCAATCATTCCTACTAGCATGAGTCGCATCTCAAAAATGTCGCTCATTAAAATGAAATCAATCAATGCACCTACGCTACCCAGTGATAGCCAAATGAAGAGCGCATATTGCATCACTCCGCTTGTTCGTCTAATGTCTAATGGTGAGTTCTTCTCCCTCACAATCAGATAGAGCAATGCAGTTCCAATGGTTGCAGGTAGAGCAAGGATGACAAGATAGCTTGCTAGAGTGTTAAGGACTGGTGAGCCACTTGTAGCACTTCTCATGGTCCCCATTAGAAACGAAGCTACTATCACAGACATTGCAATTCGAGCAAGTATGCCTCTGAACGTGGGGAGCTTCCAGACTTTTGAGTAGAGTCTTACTGTTTCTTTTACCTTTGCCTTCTCTCCCAATTTGTTCCACCTGCAACTCTAATTGCTGTTGTTCTGGGGCAATACCTTATCAAACTTATCCTTGTGATATTATCGCATTCAATATCACATTCGATATATTTATATCCTGACTCAGTTGGCGCTAATATCGCATTCGATATATTGTGGTGAATTACTTGAAAGGATCTCCTCACGACCTGTCCGATTGTTTGGACCCCAGAATGATGCACTCCATACCACGGGGCCTGCTGAAGTTTCTGATAATACGCATCATGCGTGATAGGGACCTGACTGGTTCTCAAATCATGCAGATATTTGAGGAACACACACGGGGCAAATGGAAGCCCAGTCCAGGCTCAATATATCCCCTTCTCAGAAACCTTGAGGACGAGGGCATCATCGAAACTATCCAAATTGAGGGTCGAAGCAAGGTGTATCGGCTGACAGAGTCTGGACGAAAGCAGCTGGACATAATGATGAAGCAAAAGCAGTTCAGACCACGGGCCCAAATTGGGCGAATGATCTGGTTTCATTTATTCGACCCCATTGAGCGACTCGAGTTTCAGATTAACGGCATCTCGAACACAATTGAGGAAATTCGTGCGGGGGCTGATAATCTTAAGAAGGCATCAAGGAAGAGAGTGATTCGCAAGATTGACCTCCTTCTTGATGCTCTGACAGAGCTTCGTGAACTCATTGGGGAGGAACAATGATGGCACGGAATGATAATACTCAACGCAGGTCTGCCTTTCATTACATGTTTGGAGGTCTGCTTAAGCATCCAGTAGCAATCACCTTTGCAACAGTTCTAACAGTAGTATCCGCCATATTAATGGTAGTCCCACTTATGATACTTGGTGATGCCATTGATGAACTTGAGGCCTCTATGGCAATCACTCCCACCTTCATGTCATTCGTGATCACTATCGTTATTCTCACATTAATCTACATGGTCATGTATTTTGGAGTGGGTTATGTTTGGGCCTATGTCACACTCGCTTGGGAACGTGATGCTCGACAGGAGTTCTTTGAGAAACTGCAAGAGTTCAGCATGACATTCCATGATGAGATTGACAGCAAGAGAATGCTCTCTGTGGCAATGCAGGACATTAGTTGGATCAGGTTCTCAATGAACCCTGCCTTACGCAATCTCATCAATGGCCTAGCGTCCTTTGCTCTGACTGGCATATTGCTTGCCTTCATAGACAGGACTGAGACCTTAGTCGGATTCTTTACATTGAACGGTACTGCCTTTGTGGCAATCCTTCATCTCATCTCATCAATTACAATGTCAGGGGTGTCTTTTGCCATTGTAGACTTGACTGCGGGGCTGTCATCAACCCTAATGTCTTTCTCATATCCTGTCCCGATGTTCACCCTGATAATGCTGGTAGGCTCTCCATTCTATCTCTATTTTGCTTATCGCTACGCTAACCAGATTGAGCCTGTCAGAAGAAGGAGGTCTGAAACAATGGAGTATCTAACCTCTATCTCACAGAGCGTCTTTCAAGGTATTGAAGTTGTCAGGGCATTCGGAAGGGAGGATACAGAAGAGAGAAAGTTTCAAAGAATCGCTGAGAATTATGAGAATGTAGTGGCTCGTGAGGGACGATTGGCTGCATTCTATATTCCAGCACTTGTCCTAATTGGAATGACAACAGTGGCATTTCTCTATGGGTCATTTGCAGCACTGAATGGCCTTATGTCCAGAGGCGCATTGATACAGGTACTGACTCTTCTATTATCAGTCGCCGGAATCAATTATATGATTCCCCGAATGCTGTTGATGTTACGAGGCGGCTATGTCAATGCGCAAAGAATAGTGAACATCCTGAACTATCAGGATCCTCTTGTTGAACCTGAAGCAACCCCAGAGGTAGACTGGTCTGGTGACATTGTGTTCGATAATGTCAGCTTTGTTTATGGCCGTAATAATGAAAGTCGTTCCCATTATGCATTGAAGGACTTTTCACTCACAATCCCTGGTGGTTCAAGAGTGGCAGTAATAGGAGGGCCAGGTGGGGGAAAGAGCACCCTATTAAAGCTCTTACTCAGGTTGTATGATCCTACCGAAGGAACAGTATCAGTTGGTGGTGTTGATCTTCGAGAGGTCCCCACCAAGGTGGTTCGTGACAATGTGGGCCTTGTCGAGCAGGACATCTTTCTCTTCAGAATGACCATACGCGAGAATATATCATTTGGAAGACCCAACGCTACAGATGAGGAGGTTATCGAGGCTGCCAAGAGGGCTCAAGCGCATGAGTTTATTGTCAAGCTTCCCAATGGCTATGACACGATGATTGGCGAACGGGGAATGACACTCAGCGGGGGTCAACGACAGCGTCTTGCCATTGCCAGAGCCCTGATTCAAGATCCGAAGATTCTACTTCTTGATGACTCTGTAAGTGCTGTTGATGCTCATACCGAGTTTCTGATGAGAAAAGCCCTTGATGAAGTGATGAAGGAGCGGACTAGCATTACTGTGACGCAAAGGCTTCGTACTCTGATCGAATCTGACTTTATTGTGATACTCGACAAGGGAAGGCTAATTGCAGCAGGGAGCCACGAGGATCTCCTTAGGACTTCTGAGCATTACAGAAGAATCTTTGAACGCCTGCCAGGAGCAGAGCGAATTCTTGCCTCTGTTGCATTTACAGGAGGTGCGCAATAATGGCAATGCACCGTCATGGAGGTCCAATGGCCCTTGCAAGAAAGCGTCCTAAGACTAGTAGACCAATGAGGGTTCTATTGAAGCGCATGTTCCAATATCTGGGCGAATTCAGGCGCGTTGTTGTAATTGGTGCCTTGTTCTCAATTCTAGCAACATTAGTGGCCACTATTGACCCATTGCTACTAATGAGGGGAATTGATGTCCTTGTCAGTTCCGACACAACTCTACAGACCCTGATTATCATAGTAACGCTATACCTGATATTGAAGGTGGCAAACTGGATTTTTCGGGGCATTTACACCTGGATATTATCTGGGGCGCAAGCGGGTTTTGTAAGAAGAATACAGACGGATGTGTACTCCCATCTAGTTTCTGCTGATCTCTCATATCATAAAAATGAACAGAGCGGAAATGTGACTTCTAGAGTGACTTCTGACACTGATTCTCTGTCGATTGGCATTCAAGTCATAATTGACATCTCAAGTCAAATTCTGCTACTAGTTTCCTCATTTGTGGTCCTCTGGTTGGTCGCTCCAATAATCGCATTGACTTCTTTAGTGGTAGTTCCTGGCGTTATTCTCATAGCTGTGCTATTCGGGACTGTTGGACAGAGAATCATGCTAGCCTCTCAGAGGGCATATGGTGCGGTGTCTGGACAAATAGCTGAGAACTTAAGTGGAATACATGTTGCTAAGGCCTTCAATCGCGAAGATGAACTAGCAAAGAACATGCTTGAACTGAACAACAAGGCCTATCGCTATGGGTTCAAGTTCATGATTTTGATGAGTGCTCTTCAACCGCTTATCAGGTCATTTGGCCAATTTGGGTTGGCCGCTCTGCTATTCGTTGGCGGTAGCATGGCCGTAGGGACACAGCCCCTATTAACGATTGGTGAGGTCTTTCTAGGAATCACAATGGTAAATCGATTCATGTGGCCTTTAATTTCTCTGGCAATGATGTCCTCTCAGGTCCAGTCATCTCTAGCAGCCATGGACAGGATCTCTGATGTACTTGAAGCCAAGCCAGCAATTGCTGACGGTCCCGAGTCTGTCCCGCTGAAACCTGATGCTGATGGGATCACCTTTGAGAATGTCACATTTTCCTATGTAGAAGACACTCCAGTGTTAAAGGGCGTGAGCTTTCACATCAAGCCCGGCGAAACTGTCGCTGTAGTTGGTCATACCGGAGCTGGTAAGACAACTCTTGCAGCTTTAATCAACAGATTTTACGACCCACAAGAAGGACGCATTCTCATTGGTGACCAAGATATCAGGAATGTAACTCTCAAGTCGTTGCATGATGCAATCTCCTTGATTCCTCAGGAACCATATCTCTTCGATGACACAATTATCGAGAATATCCGATATGGTCGGCCCGATGCCACGCATGAAGAGATAATTGAACTCTGCAAACAGATTGGAGCGAATGAGTTCATTGAGGTCCTTGCAGATGGTTATGACACTAAGATCTTTGAGAGTGGCAAAAACCTCTCTGCAGGGCAGCGACAGATGATTACCATTGCACGAACAATGCTGGCAAATCCCAGAATCCTGATACTAGATGAGGCCACCAGTCGACTTGATGCATATAGCGAGTCATTGGTCCAAGACGCACAAGCCAAGTTGTTTGCAGGAAGGACTACTGTTGTTATTGCTCACAGACTCACAACAATTGCCAATGCATCTCGAATCTTCGTCTTCGATCACGGTGAGCTTGTTGAGCAGGGCACTCATGAGGAATTATTGGCACTCGGTGGCATCTTCAAGTCCCTCTACGATACCTATTATGCCCATCAGGGTGTGGAAGAGATCGATGAAGAAATCGCAGCAAGTGTGGAGGAGGTTGTTGAAGAACCAAGTCCTGCATCTCATGGCCCAATGGGCATGGGAACGGCAATGGGCATCTCGCATCTTCCTGACCCTGAAACCCTAAAACGAATGTTGAATAATCCAAATGTCCCTGAAGAAGTCCGTGAAAAGATTAAACAAAGACTTCGTGGAGAGGGCCTGGCCTTGGATTGAACCTTTCAGTTTTGCATGCAGTTTGCAATCTGAAAGCTGACCCCCAGAAACAGGTATCCCATAATAGCGATTAGCCTGCTTAATGGATTGCTAAGACTAATTGCCCACCCAATCCATATGAGAGCTCGAACAAAGAACAGGGCTGATGCCATATACAAGAGTGATATGGGTGCAACAAGAAGCCCCCTTCTGAATATATAGACCAGAACAAGTAGTCCCAATGACAGGATTCCAAACCCGATTGCCAATACAAGACCGACTGTTACATCAAGGATTGACTCAACCAGGTCAAGCTGTCTGGTCATAATTATGACAAACACCGTGATTAGCATGGGGATAATGATGATTGTGGTCCAGACCACCTCTTTGGGTGGATGCCCCAGAGTCTTCATCACTCGTTGAACATATCTCAGGATTCCCAAGGCCAAGGGCAGGAATGCAGTGATGTGAACAACACCAACGAGAAAGACGAACCTCTCACCGTTTGGGATGAACTCGACTGGGATGATTGCAACCTCACCAACTGCAAAGATCATCATTGCTATTGTTAGCAACAGGTACATCATCTGAAACCTGTCCTCTCGAACAAAGCCTCCCCTTCCAAAAAGGGTCATTCCATACAATGAGGCTGCAAGAGGAATGATGATGGAAAAGGTTGTGAGAAATGCAGTGATGAATGCTGGGACATTCAGCACTATGACAATAACCCACACTGCGGCAATGGCTGGAATTGATATGAGGTATGTGAAGAATTTATTGCAGGATCTGCTATTCATCATCCTCTCTCCATATCAATTCCCTATTAATAGTCGTTCCCATTCTACCCTGTAAGCCCTTGTTGGAAAGTGGTCTTCCAACTCATCTTTGGCATGATAAATCAGCCTTCTTGTCGGACTCGCTCCTATTATCTCTCTTATCCTTCTAACAATCTCTCCACATAAATTGATAAACCCGTCACCCAAAACTTCTGGTGCGATTTTTCCGCTCATTGTGGCCGAGGTCAATGATGGCTTTATCTCAACATCAACCCCTTCTTCAAGACTAACAAAGACTATCCAAGAGTGTTCTACCACAACAGGTTCTCTTGCCTCATAAAACATCTTTCTAGCGATTCTAAAGCCAAAGATGTCTGCACATTTATTGAGAAGTATTTGAAGTGCAAATGAATACAGAACTACTATTGATTGTGCTGGAGATATCTGCTCAATGGCCCTTCTTCTTGCTAAGAGTGCGATCTCTTCAAGGAACTTTCTAAGGTCCTTTGTGCGGACTCTCTCAGCTGCAATTGACAGGGGAGTTTCGCCATCTAACTGCGTTAAGGCCTCAGCAGTTTCATCTGAAACATCAAGTTCAACACTGCCGGTGACAAGCGAGGTTGCCTGATAGATGTCATCTGGCCTTACAGGTTGTACGATGGTCACCGCATTCTCCCATACCGCTTCAGCAACTAGATTCATAATTAGTTCCACGGGCATCTCAAGAAAATCAGCAGCATCTTTGACCGTGCATTTGAGTGGAACCATTCTCAGGAACGAGATCAAATCCGGATTTTTTGTGTAATATTCCCAGTCCCTTCGCACATGAATGATGGTTTCTGGATGAATCTGGTCTCTGATAAACTCGTCAATCACTGCCTGCTCGAACCGTGTATAAATTGCAAGGTCCATGTCGACCCAACGGAGCAGATTGAACTGGTCCTCAAATCTCTCAATGATCCTCTTTAATCGGGCCCTGTCATCAGCCGACTCGTGCGAGACCGATAGTACCCCTACTGTCCAATTTCCAAATTCGACTATAAGTTTGTAATCTGTGCCCTCAAATGCTCTCGCTTTTGAATAGACCGATCCTGTGACTTTGTCAAAGAAAGTGGTTATGGCAACTATAAATGATGATAGAAGGTGGGGGTCAAACAGCTTCTCTCCAAAGTCTTTATGATACACGCAGACCCCCGTTTCTCTCTTGATGATGTAAAGGCTCTTCACATTCATGGGGCCATATCCTCATGGTTTGGTTTTTACTTGTCTATCTTTTACCAAGCCTCTCTTAAACAAACGTGTGATAAACAGTTCCCTGAATCATTTGGATAAGGTAATATGCATTAATTCTTTGGATGACTCATGCAAGAAGAGCCTCCCACAATTAGATGCCCAATGTGTGATGGCAGTGATCTTAAAGTGACATCAATGTTGTATTCCGTTCCTTTCTTCAACGAGCTTGCGTTCTTCATCATGGAGTGTCCCAAATGTCATTTCAGACATAATGATATCTTCTCAACTGAAATGAGGAGGCCAAGCAGATGGACCCTTGTTGTTGATGAACCTTCCAAGCTTCATATTCGTGTGATTCGCTCCAGTTCTGGAACCATCAGGATTCCTGAGTTTGGGATCGACATTGAGCCTGGTCCCTCTGCAGAGGGTTACATCTCAAATGTAGAAGGTGTTCTTCATCGAATAAAACCTGTGCTAAAGATGGCCACAGACTTTGCAGAAACTGAAGCACAGAAGGACCATGGCGAGCATCTAATGGAAGAACTCGACAAGGCTATTGAGGGCATTCGTACTTTCACCCTAATAATTGAGGACCCTGCTGGAGTGAGTGGCATTGTGCCCGATGACTTCTCAATTGTACAATATGAGGAGCTGTCAGAAGAAGAGGTCTCAAGACTGAGGGGTGCTCCATTTTGGATTGATATTGCCCGAGAGAAAGTCAGAAAGCGTAAGGGCTAAAAGGTCAAAATTATCAGTCCCGCATCGTGGGCCGGTAGATCAGTCCGGTTAGATCGTCTGGCTTGCATCCAGAAGGTCGCGAGTTCGAATCTCGCCCGGTCCACCACTTATATGACTTGCAAGCAATATATTCACAATATCAACTACAATTATTATCACTATCAGAGGCGCACTCTGCCTTTGTCCGTAAACCATTCAATTATCTGCCGTGTTAATGTATTACGTGGATGTGTGCATATACTGCTCCAAGTCTTTGAATATTACCATGTTTAGAAATTCGAATTGAAAAAGACCATTCTTTCATGATGGGAAATACCGTAGACTAATTTACATATCTAAAAGCAGACTCAGCTCATAAATATCAGTAATGCTTCTTAAATCAGCAAAATTGACTCTCTGCATTGTCATGTGCAATGACCACTGAAATTATTATCTTTTATCTAATATTTGACAATGGGCAAGCCTTAAGAGTGATAATTTTTGCCCAGACTCCAGAAAGCACTGAATTCTAGGTTCACCACAGACATACCTAGACTCAATACAGGGTGATACGATTATGCAACTATTCGAGACATTCTTGGGCATGACGCTCATTGAGCAAGTGATGATCATAATAGTGATTGTCGCGGCTATTGTCAGTCTCGTATATGCTTGGTGGCTCAGGAAGGGTGTTCTTGAACAACCCAAAGGGACTGAGCAAATGCAGAAGGTCTGGAATGGAATCAGGGAAGGTGCACTGTCTTATCTGAATAAACAGTTAAAGACAATTGTACCTATCCTTGTCGTCCTCTCGTTCCTTCTATTCTTCACCATTTATGTGACCGAGCCTGAACGTGGTACTGCTGTACTGTTTGCTGGAAATCTCGAGCAAGGCAGGGTACTTGTTGGCATCGGTCGTTCATTGGCCTTCATTCTTGGTGCAAGCTTTTCTCTTGCTGTTGGTCAGCTCGGCATGCGAATTGCAGTTGAGTCCAACATCAGAGTTGCACAGGCCACACGTGAGGGTGATGACAGGTATAACCGAGCATTGACAATATCATACCGCGGTGGCACTTTCACTGGTATGCTGACTGATGGACTTGGCCTCATGGGCGGAACTGTGATCTTCATCATTTATGGTATCGCAGCTCCTGATGCATTACTCGGCTTTGGCCTTGGTGGAACTCTACTGGCACTATTCATGAGAGTCGGTGGCGGTATCTATACAAAGGCTGCCGATGTCGGGGCCGATCTTGTTGGCAAAGTGGAGCACGGACTTCCAGAAGATGACCCACGTAATGCAGCTGTCATTGCTGACCTTGTGGGTGACAATGTTGGTGATTGTGCTGGAATGGCTGCCGACATTTTCGAATCATATGAAGTCACAATCGTGTCTGCATTGATTCTTGCAATTGTCCTCTATCTTGAACATCCCATAACCCTGCTGCCTGGTGGACTACTTGCGGTTGTTGTATTTCCACTCTTTATCAGAGCAGTTGGTGTTATCTCGTCAATTATTGGGACGATAATGGTACCTGTCTGGCCAAGAATACTGAAGAAAAGAGAAGTATATGCTGAAAAGGCCATGTTTCTATCTTATGAGGCATCAAGCGCTTTCACCATTACCCTCTCCATGCTATTGTCATGGTTCTATGTGGGAGACCTGCGATTCGGAATTCTGATTGCAGTTGGCGTATTGCTTGCGGTTTCATTCAATCCTATCACAAGCTACTTTACCTCATTGAAGAAGCCTCCTGTGAAAGAGATTGTGAAATCTGCCGATACAGGTCATGCGACTTTCATCTTGTCTGGCCTTGTTGCTGGATTCGAATCAACAGTGGCAGCACTTGTTGTCATTGTGGCAACATTTGGTATTGCATGGGTCATATTCCTGCCCTCTGTGGCGGCTGCTATGGCCCCATGGTTTGTTGCCGCAGTTCACAGTGGTGATAGCTATCTCTGGGTGCTATACGGGATTGCACTCATTGGTATTGGAATGCTTTCACACACTGGTAACAATGTTGCAATGGACTCTTATGGTCCAATCAGCGATAATGCTGCTGGCATTGGTGAACTCTCACCTGGCGATTTTGATGAAGAGGCCATGAAGACTATGGCTGAACTTGATGCAGTAGGCAACACAACCAAGGCAATCACCAAGGGTGTTGCTATTGCTTCTGCTGTCATTGCAGCAGTCAGTCTATTCGACAGCTATGTTGTCGTTGCAGGTCTGTCAGAAGGCATACGCCTTGACAATCCACTCGTCTTTTCTGGAGTCCTATTAGGTGCAGCACTACCCTGGCTATTCTCAGCATTCAACATTAAGGCAGTCACACGTGCTGCTGGAGAGATGGTCATGGAAGTACGAAGACAGTTCAAGATTCCTGGTGTGCTTGAAGGCACTGTGCCCCCAGATTATGGACGGGCAGTAGCGATATCAACTGCAGCAGCACAGAAGGAACTTATATCTCTAGCAACACTCGCGATTGCTATGCCTCTGTTAGTGGGACTTCTGTTTCAAGAGGCCGCATTGGGTGGATTCCTAGGTGGAATCATTGTTTCTGGCCAACTTCTTGCAGTATTCATGTCCAATGCAGGTGGTGCGTGGGACAATGCAAAGAAGTCAATAGAGGACGAGCCTAGTGATCCAGAAAACAATCGGGGCAAGGGCTCTGAGCGACATAAGTGCGGTGTTGTTGGTGATACTGTGGGTGATCCACTCAAGGACACTGCAGGACCTGCTCTGAACCCAATGATCAAGGTTGTGAACCTGATCAGCCTGATACTTGTGCCACTGATTGTGCAGTTCAAGTTCGGAATGTCATTGGAGGTCAACATTGCCCTGATAGTTGCAATATTGGTCCTGTTCCTGATGCTTGTCTGGTCAATCAGAAAGAGCACAAAGCCAGCTGACTTTGGCACATCAACAGAACAGGTTGAAGTGTCAATCTAATAACTCAAAAGGTGGCATTTGCCACCTCTATCCTTCTTTTTTTGCATTTTTATTGATATTCTATATCTAGACAACTGATAAATACTCGAATCATTGCGTGCAGATTATTGATTATATTTGAAGTGAATATCCGTGCCATCAAAAAAACTCTCCTTGCTTATTATTGCTATCATTCTGATTGCTGGCACTACTGCAGTCTTTATGATGGTTGGTTACAATCCTTCCCCTACTCCCTTCCCCTCTGATTCTCCCTCTAAGGTGAAGGGTACTGTCTGGATTAGTGAGATATATTGTAATGAATCTGACTCGACCGAGTTCTTTGAAATCTATATTCCTGTTTCATTTCGGAGTGACACCATTGAAAATTGGTACTTTACCACCTTCGATGGCGAGGGTCTGATCAAGATTCCTACTGTTTCGGGCCTACGGGCTGAAGTCTATATCGCAATATATTCTGGAACTGGGACTGATGATACTAATGCATCTGACGGGACTGTTGCATTGCATCTTGGACTATCCGAGAACTTGCTTGATCCAGAGGGAGATGAGATAGGTCTCTTTGACTCAACAGGAAATGTCATCGATTTTATGAGATATTCTGAAGGCAATTCTCAGGTAATATATAGTGATTGGTCAGAGAATGATGATGGGATCGCTTGCAATACTGGTTCGATATCGTTGTTTGGAAATGACTCTGACAGTTCGAATGAGTGGATGAATTCAGTTCCAACTCCCAGCATGCCGAACATCTATCCTGTTTACACCGACTCTGGATATATCATTGAGATTCAGAACGGTCTTAACCAAGATGTAATTGATGAGGGCATTATTGATAAGACTGCTCTTCATAGTAACGAGACCTTCAAGATAATCAAGGGAAGTGGAGTCTCTGCTGATGTTGTGAAGAATGTTACAAAGCATATCAAATATTCACTTAACTTCTACCTGAAGAACGGCTTCAAGATGGGGCCCAAGACCTGGAAAAACAACAAGTTTGCAATAATCATCAAGAAAGGTGACACCAGTGAAACTGTTGGTGCTGCATCCCATAAAGGTATCATCTGGATTGACCTTGGAAAGATGAAGTCAGACATAGATCTAAAGTATGTCTGCGAACACGAACTTATGCATTTGTTTCAATATCAGACCTTTAAGCAAGGCTCTGACTATGCTGATCACTGTCCAACAAAGAATAAGTTCTGGATTGAGGGTCAGGCCACCTACTGGGGCATTGAGTCTACAAAGGCCAACTTCAATCTGACGAACAAGGAGATTCAGGACGAGTTCAAACGGGTTGAGGATCACAACTGGTACACACATTACAAAGACATCAACCGATCGCTCTTCAAAGGTTGGGGCGGCTACTATGATGATTATATCGGATCATACCTCTTCAGCAAGTTTCTCAGAGAACGCTATGGTCTTGAAAACATATTGAAAATATTCAATAGTTCCATAGACAACTTTGCAAACAACTCAAAAGATGTTGATCCCCGTGATGCCATTGCCAAGGTTCTTGAGATGTCTTGGGAACGCATAATTGCAGACTACTATGCTTGGCTCTTGACTGACGCAATCACAAACAACGGTGTACCTGAACGCACAGCGCATGCCAACCTCACGTATACAAACAACACGGTCAGTGACTCGATTGGTGTGGTGCCAGAGGGCAGTGGTCTTGAAAAGGTCAAGATAAACGGAACAAAACCCTTCTCCATAAATTTTGGAGTGAAACCTGGAAATCATTGGAAGATCACGATTGTTTATGTATACAAAGACGGCTCGAGAAAGCAGGCTTTCAATACTCCCTTCTCAATTATTGATACTGTTTCACCTTGGCCTGTTAATCCTAAAAATCACGACAAGAAACTTGACTACATCTTGATAATTAAGACTCTCGTCAAGGCGAATGGTACTGAAAAGATCAACATGACTATCACACCCCTTGAGATACCTTCTCAGACAAATCCCAAGGTTCTCAATGAGAACGAGCCTGAAGAGATACAGTTTCCGCCCTTATTCAATAACATTACAGATCCTTTTGATTTTCCATGGAGCTACTGGTTCAGGCTGAACTATTCTGACACACTCTCAACGCCTTGCATAGCCTTCAATATGACTGAGAGTTATCCAGGTGGGTGGATCAATTTCACTCTAATTCATAATGGATCAATAGTCACCCAAATATCAGAAACATGTGACGACTTCCCAGAAATAATGTGGGACCCCATTTGGTTGGTAGGCGACTATACACTTGTCTTTACTCAAGGAAATCCCTATACATATTGTCGTGGTACAGTGACCCTCACTTATACTCCAAAGAATGGCACTTCTTTCGAAACTCCCGAAGAGATTAATGTGGATGAAGTGAAGCCATTGGACAGTAATGAATGGGATAGTGACTCGCATTATTACAACTGCACAGTCGATAACACCCACAGATATCTGTTTGAAATGAATGTGGGCTCTGACTATATAGGCTCTGCAGACTGGTTCATGGAGTTATATCACCCGGGAAATCCAACCCCTCTATTGACTACTCAGGGGGTGTATTTGCTTAATGAATGGCCCAGATATCTCGAGATTCCTATTGAAGGTGAACCTGAATACAACCCAGAACAGCAATATATCATTCGTGTGGTCTACATTGGAGATGGTACAGGAAACATCTCTCTTAGTCATCAACCGATCTCTGGCGATAGTCCTAGTAACCCACTATGGCACACGATTGACACAACCGAGTATTTTGGAGTCAGTCTTCCATACACAATAACACATGGTGTTAGTGTATTCATCAACTCGACAGTGGTCATTGGTCAGAACTACTCTCTGTTCTTCAATACTACAGAATCGGTCTTTGGCCATGTTTGGACTGGATCTTCTTGGGTAGACTTCTCCTATTCACCAACTGATTACTGGTTCAATGTAACAATTACTGCCGAAACCGATGTCATCTGCATCGAGATTTTTCCCGATGCTGCTGAATCGGTCGTACATTATATATGGTCATACGTTCTATAGGCTAAAAAATTCAAAATATGGGCTCAACGTGAGCCCCCTCTTTTCTTATCGTAATCACCAATCACAAATATCATTGATGCCTGATCTTTGAATGACGAGAGAAAATATGAAAGGTTGAGCCCAACTTGGGAGTAAAATGAAGAAAGTAGGTAAATTCGCGTGGTTATTCCCTGTCATTGAGGATGTCTCAAATGACTGGAGGGGAGATATGTGTTAGCTCCCAAGTCGGACTCCAATTTAAAATGCATTTCTTTTTTAATAAAGTAATAGTTAGCGGAAAATGAGGCAAAAACAATCAATGGTTATGGCGGCATTAGCAGTATCCACTGTTTAGCTCGAGATGCATCATTTGCATCTCAATATCCCCATTCTTGACCTAATCGCTGACGATACCAACGTTGCCCCCTCTTAGTGAGAGAGTAAACGCCTCCAATCTCCTGTAACAGCCCCATCTGAATCATGCTCTGTAGGACTGCAAACAACTTGTCATCGGAAGCACCAGTTGCTTCTCTTAAGGTTCTAAAGTCCATCTTACCATTTCTCTTCAGAGTCTGGGCAACATCGAATTTTCCAACCGCACGGGTTTCTCTTCGCGAAACAACTTCACCGCACGTTGTACAGATAAGGTCACCTTTTAGGTCATCGCGAGCAACCTCTCGTCCCCCACAGTAGGGGCAGGTTGTCTTTGAGAATCTAAGTGCTCTGCGGTGTGACATATCTGTTCGATTTCTGAAGGATGACATGGGTTGATAAAACTATTGACAGAGGAATGAAAAGCATGACAAATTTATCATTGTTTCATGAATCTTCTTTGAAATCTGAGAGCCTTCTAAAGAACTCTTCATAGTCTATTTCAAATGGGATCCTTGTCCCAGGCCTGACCTGCTCATTAATCCTGTCAAACTCAACATAGCCCAGACTCTCAAGATCTCTAATATCAGCACGAATTCCAGCCAAACTCTTTCTTCTAAACTCCTTGATTCTTCCCAATGAAACCCACCCCCCCTCTTGAAAGGCCAATGTGATGATAATCAACAACGTTGCTGCCAATCTATCAGCCAGACCCGACTCGTCAGGAATTGCTTCGAAGCTAGTAACAGTGTCGATATAGTAAACCTGACTTAATGGATTAAATTGAATTGTGAGCCCTATCTCCTTGAGCTTAAGATGTAGGCCCTTCAATAGAGAATATACATACTGGGGTCCCACGTCCTCGGGCACATCCAATGCTTCCAGCATGTCCTCCATTGATGACCCAATGGGGTCGCCCGTTCTTGTGAGAAGTTTCATCAATATGGTGAACTCGTTCAAGTCTTTATCTCCTCATTCTCGCATGATTTCTTGTGTTTCTTTGTAGTACACCAGATCTCCTCTACTTATCAGGAGTATCACAAACAGAAATCGTCTCAGATGAACCTCCTCATCCTCCGAAAAAATGATGGTGTTTAATGGCACTCTCACTCCCCTTGGAATGGTTTCTTCAAACTCCCTCATCTCGTCAATGAAAAGGGCACTCTCAGAGTCAATCTTGAAATCAGGAGGCACTTCTGAAATTTCGGGGACTATCTCTTCGGGAGGATCTGCAGAGATTGAATCTATAATTGCCATTACTCTTGTGAGTGATGCCGTCATACTATCAAGATCTAGTCTTGCAATGACCAATGGTCTCTTGTAAGACATCAAATTGGCCAGCCTTCTGACAGGGATTGATCTGAGATATTCAACATAGATGTCAGGTGTTGCAAGTACTCTTGCTAACTCCTGTATCCTTATGACCTTTTGATTAAGCAATGCATTTAGCATCTCATCAATATCCAGCCGGTCGCTGACATCTGCAATTAAACGACATAGAGTCTGATATTCTTCTGTAAGTGGCACATCTAGAGGATCCAATTCCCCCTGCTGAACTTGCTTTGATAGCGCGAAGACTCTTTTGGCAATATCTTGCATCACTGCTTTAGTCATTCCTCCCACACCTTGGTCCCTCAATTATTACTGATGATCTGTTTCTCCCTTGCGCAACTCCCAGTAACTTGTCTGCATATCTAAGAAAGATAGTACTTCTTGCAGGTGTAAACACGATAAACTGACTTGCAAGAGAAGCATTATGAAGGAGCGATGCGACGTTCTCGGTATTGGTGGCATCAAGAAAGACATCAATCTCATCAAAGGCGTATGTGGGGGCAGCATTGAACTCTTGAAGTGCGAGGATTAATCCAAGGGACAAGAGTGACCTCTCCCCACCTGAACAGGCATTGATGTCTTTATACTCTGTGTCTTTGATGTTTGACTTGATCTCAACACCATACTCGTTGCCCATGTTTTTAAGTACAAGTCTGACAGTTCCTGGGAAGTCAATTCGTTCGAGGATTGCATTAATCTTATTCTGAATGTCAGCCAACATTTCGCCCATTTCGTTATGATATTGCTCCTTGATATTCTTAACAGCAAGTTCTGCCTCTTCCAGCTCCCTTTGGAGTTCTGCCGATTTCTCCACAAGTCTGTTCAGCCGCTCTGTCAGTTTCTCTTGCTTGTGAGCCACTGATTCAGAAACATCTTCATAACTTTTCAATAGTATTTTTACTTCCACAAGTTCTTCCTGAACCTGATCCAAAGGCCTTGTACTCTCTGGCCGAGTCTTCTCTTTGAGTTCTGAACTGAGCCGTTCAAGTTCGTCTTCAAGAATCGTGAGTTGTCTTCTTAGATGGGCCACATCGGTCTTATGTGTGCGGATTGCAACATTCAACTCCACCAGTCTTTCACGTAGTTCTGACAACTCCTCCTCATTCTCCACCAGTTCTTCCTTTAATCTAATTATCTCGATATTGGTATTATCGAATGATTGTTGTAACATTTCAATCTCTTGCATTATATCAGATATAGCTGACTCTGAATTATCAATGCTCTCACGGATTTCAATAATCTGCTCTGATAACATCTCATTGTCTTCTTTAAGCTGCTTAATCTTATTTTCAATATCATCTTCCTCGTCAAATAATGAGTCGAAACTATGTTCGATACCTAGCTGCTCCTTGGCAAGCTCACGGAGTTTGAAGTTTAATGCCCTTTGTCTGCTCACAAGTTTCTCTCTCTCTGGGGGCTGTGATTCGTCAAGCCTTCTGAGACCTCGCTCATACTCACCATGTTGCTTATCGATTTCTACAAGTTCATCATTAAGAACTGCAATGCGTTCTTGTAGTGTTGTTATGCTTCCAGACAATACCCTTCTCTTCTCCCAGACCTCAGTCCTAGAACGGATCTGACTGAGTGTGTTTCTGACTTGCTCGCCCTCTTCTCTCAACTCCTCCGTTTTTCTCATTATCTCGGTGATTTGCTTATTGACCCTGACCTCTTCTCTCTGAAGCGCTTTTAGTCTTGTCTGCAAGGGGGCAGTGACCAATATCCCGCTGGGTTCAATGACTGGCAGACTGATTAGAGAAGCTTCTCTCTGAATTATGACTGCTCCCTTTAAAGAAACCACATTCATCCCAATTCTTGATGCAATTCGCTTGGCGGCTTGATTTGTCTTTACAACAATGAACTCTCCATATGCCGCTTTTAATACCTCTGCCAGATGTGAGTCAAGTTCCAAGAGGTCCCATAATGGTCCGATTATAGATGGGTCTTTTGGCAACTTAATGGGCTCCGCAGTGGCATTGCCTTTGACTATGACAATTGGTGATGGAGCACCGATTCCATCACGCAGTTTCTGAACTAGAATGCCATCTGCTTTATCAGTCACGATGAATGAGAATATCGAATTATCTGGAAACACCCATTCAAGCAGTTCTGCAAACTCCCTCACTCCTCCCAAAAGATCTGAGATGGGACCATAGACACTCTCTAATTGATGTTCATCAATGGCTCTTTTGAGTGATCGAACGGCCTCAGGAATTCGATTGTCCTTCTCAGCGAGTTGAGCTTTTATTGTACTGATTTGCTTCTTGATATCAGATAGCCTGCTTAGCATACTGATTCTCTGTTCATTTAATGACTCGATCTCTCTCTCAATCGCTCCCATTCTTCGATTGAGTTCTCGTTCGTCAAGATCTTCAAGGGATGACCAGATTCCCTGCCAGCTCCGCTCGATATCTTCCAGTTCTGCCTGTTCGATCAGAAGCTTTTCTTTCAGGCTTCGTAGTTTAAACTCCTTGTTCTTTTTATCATACAGTACTGCATTTAGTTTACCTTGCATCTCATTTCTCTTCTGGGTCCATTCTGCAAATCTGTCCAGTGCAGCCTCTACGCCTTCAAGGTCCCTCTCGTATTTTTCAATTGACTCCTTCAAAGTTTCAGCCCTAAGTTTGAGCTTCTCTCTTCTCTTAGCAATTTGAACAAGTCGTTTTTTTCTATCTTTGAGTGTTCTTTCGTTCTTCTTTAACAATCCCTGAAGCTTTTTCAGTTCCTCTAGATTCCGTCTGTCTTCACTTCTCTTGCTTTCTATCTCATTTTCCTTTCTATTGATCTTCAATTGGATGTCCATCTGTTCTTTTCTCAGACTATCTATTTTCTCTTGAATCTCTGAGATTGTTTCTTCTCTTTGTTTAATCTCACTCTGAAGGCCTTTGGATCTCTCAAAGATCTCTAATAGCCCCTGCTCCTGTTCCTCAATCTTCTCTCTGGTTTCTTCAACCCTATCTGTCCGATCAATAAACAGGGCCCATTTTGCTTCTGTTTCAAGCACATTCTCTCTTTTCTGCAATTCTCTCTTTTTCTTCAGCCGCTCTACTTTCTCTCGAATGTATTCAAGTTCTTTTTCTACTATATGTGATTCTTCCAGAGTCTGTTGAAGTCTGGTTCTATTCAGGTCAACATTGACTTCTTGAGCAAGAATTCTCTCCCTGAGAGCATCAAGTCCAGTTCCTTCCTCAATGAGTTTTCTGACAGTTATGGGGTTCATATCGCGAAGCGAGTTAATCTTCTCCTGTGGCATGAATACTAGACTATTGTTCACATCAAACTTCAATGATGAAACAAACTCCTGAAGATATGCGGCCTTCACACGCTTCCCATCAATATATGGCTGTGGATGCCCCCTTCTGTCAATTTTCCGAAGTATTCTTCGTTTTGTTCCATTAATGTTCAAGACGACCTCAACTTCTGCCATTGATGCGCCATTCCTTACAAAATCGCTCCATTTGGGATATCGCTCATCTCGCTGATTGGATCCCATTGCAAATTTGATGCCTTGGAATATTGAGGTCTTGCCTGAGCCGTTATGCCCAACTATCACGGTGAGACCCCTATCGAGCTCGACGGTCTCATCATAAAATGAGAGAAAATTGTGCAGTCGAACAGACTCTATGAACACCCTACTCTCACTCAATATTCACATTCCCTCTATTTTCTTCCCATTATTCTTCGGAGTCTATCGATTGTCCTCTTAGCCTTAATCAGATTCATCGTTCTTTCTTCAGATGTCCCAGCCAAAATGAATGGATACCGTGTTAAGAATCTCAAGTCTTCCTCTGAGAGTGGCATGTTTGAGTTCAAAGTATCAATGACTCTCTGAGTACTCGAGTAATCGTCTGCAACTGCCTCAAGATACAGCTGTTCTACGAACTCTTCAGGATACTCAACATCAATGTGCTTTGACCTACCCACTACTTGCCCTCTGATTCTTTCGGTGATTGATGCAATGAGACCTGCTCTGCTAATTGGAATGACTCTTGACTCCTCAATCAGGCGTTCAATTGCCTCTCTCGTTTGCCTTTGTTCATCATCAGATGTTTTGATCAATATATTAATTGCAAGATGAATGACTTCTATAAAGCTCCAACCCCTAGTCAGCTCAGCCAGGGTTGTCACTGGCATATGTTCTCTATTCCTTAAGACAGATTCAAATACACGCACGCGGTCATCAAGAGTGGTTCCTTCAACCACTATGATACTTCCGAATAACTCCAAGAGATCTCTATCAATATTATCTGGTTGAGTGGTTGTGGCAATTGTTACTATCTCATTTTCGCTCCATGTTATACTATTGAGTTCTTGCATTAATAGTGCTCCAGATGATGATTTGCTGGGAGCAATGACATCGACCTGTTCAAGACTAAGGATGCAAGGTGCATTTCTTCTTGCCATCTCAAACAGTAGTCTGATCCCTTCAAGTTGCCTGTCAACATTACCAAGTATCTGATTCATCCTCAGCGTTGCAATCTTGTATTGCCTGTCTTTTGCAATCTTGGTCGCGAATGCTCGAAAATCTGTGCCTGAAGTGCCAATAATGAGCACCCTGCCATTAAACGATAGTCCAATCTCTTCAAGATGGCTCTTAACACTTGCATACCTCTCAAGTGTAGAAAGAAAGTTCTCTGCCTCAATGTTGATGGAATACTGACTTATCTTCTCTTTCTTGAACTCGTCCGAGTCTATTAGCTCCACCATTTCTGAATATAACTCTGATTCCTCCATTACGAAACAAACTCGTCAGTCTATATTATTCATTCGGCAAGTGTGTGAGAATCGCGCCAATATCACCCGTTATTAAGCAGTAGCTGACTAATAACCGTGGTATCAAGTCCGTATTAGCGTATCTTTAAACGGCAAAGTGTGAAAGTTCAATAGTGATAAATTCTAGGGATTATCTGACATGCAAGTCACTCAGAATGAAGAATTGAGACAGAAAGTACTTCGAGTAATTGCCACTGTCGAGAGTCGTGGGCTCTTTGTACATTCAAGAAATCTCACAATCAAATTCACAGGCACCAATGGCAAGGTGAAATCTAAAAGAATCCCCCTGATTGCTGGGGCCTGTGTGATCAATGCACTGGTCCCGAGATCTGCCATGCTGCTTGTGGGCGGCCACGGTGGTGGCAAGACAACACTAGTCAAGCTTCTGGGTCGTATGATGACTGGAAAGAGGATTCATGACATCGAGGCGGGGATTCTTCGAGGCCACCCACAGCTAACTGAAGAGAAGATGGTCGCCACACTAAGACCTGGTCCCCTAATGAAAGATGGCATTGAAGAAGTAGTTTGGAGGGCCTTTGTCAAGGATTTCTGGAAGATCATTGATGAAGTGAACAGGCTCACTCCTCATGCTCAGAACATCCTTCTCTCAATGCTTGCAGAGGGTGAGTTAAAGTATTATGATGAAGTCATGCGATGTGAGGAATACTGCCTCTATGCAACTCTTAATCCGACTGATGCTGGAACATTTGAGATGGCACCACCCTTCCTCGATAGGTTTGGCATTGCGGTGCCTATTACTATGCCAACGGTCACAGATCTACAGCTAATTCTCTCAACCCGTGATGAACGATTGTTCGGATATGATGAACTATGGCAGGTCCCAGCAATCCTCAACGAAGAGGAAGTCTTGACTATTTGGAATCTTGCTGACAAAGTTCCTGTTTCAGACGAGGCTTCCGAATACCTGAGGTCACTGATTAGAGAGTTTGGGGCATGCATTAGAACGGACAAGAGTCAGTCAAGAACGCTCACTCCTCAGAATGGTCTATGTGACGGTTGCCATTTTAACACAAAAAAGAGCATTTGTAATAAGGTATTGACACCTCTCAGTGTAAGAGCGGCAAAGGACCTGAATCGCTATTCTAAAGCTGTGGCTTGGTTATTGGGAGCAACAGAGGTCAGTATTGAGATAATACAGTCGCTTGCACCGCTGGTCTTTTGGCATAGAATTGAATATATATCTGATGAGATTGAGGGTCGCCCATTTTATGGCGATAAGTATGAATATACTACACATCTTGTAAAGATGGCCACTGCTCGTTTCGCTCAAAGAAGGCCGGTGCTAGACCTTATCCATAGACTTGAGCATGGTGATGCAACTGCTGAGGATGTTGCAGAAATCAAAGAGATGGCAAAGAGCGACCTTCTAGTAAGCCTTGATTATATTGCATTCGCTAAGGAGCTAAACAAGAAACACTATGTAAGAATGGTCAAGGAGATTGAGAGGAGCATTAGCAAGAAAGATGTCGCAGCTCTCACAAAAGTCCAAGAAACTCTTCTCCGTGAAACCGACTTTCCAAACCGAAGTATGCTTCTGCGAAGGGTGTCAGAAGAACTTCACAGACTCACACTCTCACGATTCACTGTGAGCTTTGAGCAATGGACTGATCTGTGGTCTAACATAAGCATCCACTTTCCAAAGATGACTGCAATACTAAAGGAAACCCTTGAACCACCAAAGAGAAAAGTGATTCGAACAGAGGATCTCACTCTTGTTATCTATGTTACTGGCGACTCTCCTGATTCTGCTGTCTTCATCGAGGTCTCAGGTGGGAGTTCGGCAGTCATTGTCCGTAAAGAGGTTGAATCATTCATAAAATCCTAGGATGGAACTGTATTGACTCTTACACAGCTAGATCAAGCAGAGATTAACCATCTTATGGAGCTTGCTGACCGGGCATACTCTCAGGCTTTGGCAGACTTCTATCATCCCCCTTTGCCCTCACCCAAGTTTGAATTCGACCCATCATCCTCTAGCTATTTCTATATCGATTCCAACGACTGGACTGTTCATCTGAATCTTGTTGGGGTCCCTCTTCACATTAATTCGAACGCAAAATTCAGGTTCATCAGGTCCATAACTCATCATGAGATTCAGCATTATTTGCTATGCCCCTATGATGGGGTGACCAGCGGAATGATGTTTGCATCTGCAAGAAAGCATATCGACGATGAACATGCAATGTTTGTCTGCAACCTGTTCGCTGATCTGGTCGTAGACTCACATCTTCTCAAGAGGTTTCCAAGTCTTACGCATGAGCGAATTGGACTCTCCATTCATGACTCGGCCGCTCGCTCAACTGAACACAGCCGCTTATGGAAGCTGATTGTTTCTTGCTATAGGGCCATGTGGGGTTTTCCCATCCCCCATCTTTCCCATGTCGATCAGGAGACCTATTTGACTGCTGAGAGAGTAATTGAAACAGCTCGAAAATACATGAACAATGAAACGAAATGGCCCCGTGCAACAAGCGAGATTGCCAAGATTTTGAAGGACTGGCTACCTGAAACCATGGAAAAGGGGGAGGAGCTCTGCACAGCCACTGACGGTACTGGTGAAAGAACAATCTTTGTTCCATTGGATGTGGATGCAATAATGGGATCGCCGATTGAGGATCGAAATGGGGACAAGGCCCGACAATGCACGAGGAGTGAACATATTGACGACGCCGACTCCGAGATGGAACGGCTGGCGATTGAGGTGGAGTCAAGGGGTGGAAATCTAAATGACATTGAGGCAGTATTTCTACTTGCCGGGTTTGGCAATGTTCATGACAAATGGATTCACTTTTGGTATAGGGCCAAGGCGAGAACAGCAATACGGTTCGAAATACGAGAGAGGGTTCTTACTGGATCTGTGCCACTCGCTCCTGAACCATGGAGGCTTGGTGACCCAATTGAGGAACTCGACCTTGTTCAATCTCTACAGGCGTTTCCCATTCTCGTGCCAAACATGTCCACACGAAAATGGTTGAAGGTATCATCCTATGGTGACAAGCCCTCCAAGAACATCCCTGACATGCTGATAGTCATTGATTCCAGCGGTTCGATGTCTTTTAGTCACCAAGGCGGACAGATGAAGGGCATCTATCATCTGGCTCTAATTTCAGCATTTGCCGCGCTTGATTTTGCAGAACGTAGCGGTCGAAGGTTTGCAGCTATCAACTTCTCCAGCGGTGTCCGACATTGCACCTGGACAAGAGAACGCATGAACGTAGAAAAAGTTCTCCTCTCATATCAAGGGTCTGGGACCATCGCCCCAATCAAGGAAATCAGACAACTATGCAATGACGCTGGCTCTAGTGTCATAGTTCTTATGATGACGGATGCTGAGATTGTCAATTGGAGTAATCTGGTAAAAGTAGTAAGGGACCTTGTATCACGAGGTCATAGGTTCTTCCTTTTTCATATTGGATCTTCAGAAAAGAGAGAACCAAAGACGCACAGAGACTTGAAGGCTGTGGGTGCCTTAGTAATCCCTGTGCCGTCTGAGAATGCACTTGTTGATCTGGTGGTGAGGGAGGTCAAAGATGTTTATAGAATCTGATAGCTACTTGTCAGAGCTCTCTTCATCGGAACCAGGCTGAGGTAGGCCCATGAGAGCAGCATGCATTGACCTTGCTGCAATTCGACCGGCGCCCATTGCCTTGATAACGGTTGCCGCACCTGTTACGATGTCTCCGCCCGCCCAGACCATTGGGACGCTTGTCCTGTTGTTCTCGTCGACCTCAATGTAACCCCACTTGTTGAGTTTTAATCCCTTCATTGTTCCAGTTAGAAGTGGATTTGCACCAGAACCAATTGAGATGATCACCTGATCGCACTCTATCTCAAAGTTGGAACCTTCAATTGGTATGGGTCTGCGACGACCTGAGGCGTCGGGCTCTCCAAGCTTCATTTTAATGCACTCCATGCCTACGACCTTTCCGTTCTTGCCGATGATTCTCACGGGATTTGTCAATAACTGAAAGTGTATGCCTTCTTCTTCTGCATGATGAATCTCCTCTGCCCTTGCAGGAAGTTCCTCTCGACCTCTCCTGTAAACGATGGTGACCTCTGCACCGAGTCTACGCGCAGTCCTGGCCGCATCCATTGCAACATTACCCCCACCCACAACGCAGACTCTCTTTCCTGGGGGCAACGGGGAGTCATATTCTGGGAACAGATATCCTTTCATCAGGTTAGATCGTGTGAGCTATTCATCGGCAGAATAGACACCGTTAAGCTCTTCACCCTCAATTCGCAAGAACCATGGAAGTCCAGCTCCAACACCAATGTATATTGCATCGTAGCCCTCCTCAAGTAACTCATCAATTGTAACACTCATTCCAACAACTGTGTTCAGCTCGAATTTGACTCCCTGTTTCTCTAGGTTGCCAACCTCAAACATCACAATATCCTTCGGAAGCCTGAACTCTGGAATACCATAGATGAGAACCCCACCCGGTTCATGAAGTGCCTCAAATACTGTGACCTCGTGACCGAGTTGGATGAGGTCTCCAGCTACAGTTAGACCTGAAGGACCTGATCCTATCACCGCTACCTTCTTACCTGTTGGTTTTGGCTTTGGCGGGATCTCAACTAGATTATTCTCTCTCTCATAATCAGCTACAAAGCGCTCCAGTGCTCCAATCGACACTCCACCATATTTCTTGAATAGAGTGCAATTGCCCTCGCACTGAACCTCCTGTGGACAGACACGACCGCAGACTGCGGGGAGAACATTGACCTTCTTGATGAGTCTGACAGCTTCTGCAAACTTGCCTTCTACTACCTTCGCGATAAACTGAGGGATTGGTACGTTGACTGGACATCCCTTTACACAGGGTTCAGTCCTGCAATGCAGACATCTGAGTGCCTCCTTCATTGCCATCTCTGGTGTGAGACCCAATGGTACCTCGTTGAAATTTTGTGCTCGCAAGTCCGGGTTCTGTTCAGGCATCTTTGCTCTTGGGATTGCCATCCTCTCTTTGGGGCTGAGTTTCTTTGGTCCTTCGGTCATTCACTGCACCTCCTCCTGACATTCGCACTTGGCATGCGAGGTGTCATCTTCTCGCATCTTATAAAATTGATACGCTAGGTTCTCCTCTGGCACATAAGCTCCAGCACGCGCTGCCACAATCTCCCAGTCGACCAGATGCCCATCAAAATCGGGTCCATCGACGCATGCAAACTTAGTTTCTCCGCCAACAATGACCCGACAACAACCGCACATTCCTGTACCATCCACCATTAGGGCGGCAAGGCTGACTACTATTGGAATGTTTAACTCCTTGGTAGTCTTCGAACCGGTCATCATCATGTATGTGCATCCCACAAAATGCACATGGTCAATCTTTTCACCACGTTCAACAAGCATTCGGACAGCATCATGAGCATGACCCTTTATTCCCAGAGATCCATCTGATGTGGTAATGATCATCTCATCAGCTACTTCTTGAAGTCTTTTGAGATTGAAGAGGACATATCTGGTTCTACCCTCAGTGACTACAATTACCTTGTTGCCTGCTTCCTTGAAAGCCCTAGCCAAGGGATAGATGGCACCAAGCCCATAGCAGCCTCCACCAAGAACAACAGTCCCGAACTTCTCAATCTTTGTTGGCTTACCCAGTGGTCCCACCAGAGTGTGAACACAATCCCCTGGGCCCATTTTGGCGAGCTTCATTGTTGAAACCCCAACTTCAAGAAAGAATATTGTGATTGTTCCTCTCTCCGAATCCCAGTCTGCAACTGTGAATGGTGTTCTTTCTCCGAACTCATCAGGAATAACAATGACGAACTGTCCTGGCTTGACCTTTCGGGCAATCTTCGGAGCATCAAATACAACTCGGTGAATGTTGGGTGCTACCTCTTCCTTCTCTATGATCTTGCTCATTCTAACACCTCCTTTGAAGGAATCTTTCTCTGAAGCCGTTCCAGCAGTTCATCAAGTGATTCCCGCTTCTCAATAACCTCTCTGCTTGGTAAGGAATCAATGAGGACCTTCAAGTCCTTAACAACTTCTGCAATCGCCACCCCGCGATACTTGGGATTCCATCGGGTTTCATCCTTCCTTGCGGGAGTCCATGATTTGCGTTTGTAGATGTCTTTCTTGAGACCCGCCTTTTGCTTTTCAAGTTCGTTCCAAATATCTTCTGGACTTTTGTAATCTGATTTGCTAAGGCCAATGCTCCTTGCAATATTCTGAAGAATCTCCCAGTCCTGTCTGGCGTGATATGGTGGATCTACGATTCTCTTCAATCTAAGCTCCCGCATCTCATGGTTGACAAATGTCCCGTCCTCTTCTGCAAAACTTGCAGATGGCAAGAGCACAGTGGCTCTGTCAGTCCACTCTGATGCATATGGTGCCTGATAGATGATATTCTCCACCTTCTCAAAGCCCGTGAGTGACACAGACCCATCAGTGATATAGAGCAGTTCGATTTGCCCTTTAGATGCTTTATCTCTGAGTTCTCCAAGAGTGAGCCCTTTCTCTGAATTCACAGCAGGACCAGGCAGAATGTCTGCTCTCGCACCAGCTTTGATCAGGCCTAACTCATTGCCGAGCGGAAGAAGTGGATATACAACCCCTTCCCTACCAATTATCTCCAGTAGTGCACTCAAGCATTTGTCAGGGTTCTTTGTTTCCATTATCCTGGAACCAACTATTATTGCACCCCTGCCAGAGCTGATAATTGATGCAATTCTTTCAGCTTGCTCTTTGGTTATAGACGGGATGCTCATGCTCTTTTGGGCAAGCTTAGAAATGGCATTCTCAATCTTCTTGATGGGCACATTGATATGGTATGAGGCCCATCTCCTGAGATTCTCGCCGATTGGCCCCACATGAATTAGAGGGACATTTCTCCTTACTTGCTTGTACACACTCTTGGCAACTACCTGATGTGTGACAACAAAGTCGCCACCAATTGAGAGTATCCAATCAACCTCGTCCAACTTGTCAAGCGTCTGAATCTTGTCATGTCCATCAGCAAGATTACCCAGAATCAACGCTGCAAAGTCCGAACCCATGAAGTCAATAGCTGAGGTATTAGCACCTTCCCTCGCTATTTTTTGAAGCAGGTATGCCGCCTCGGTAGTCATTTGAGGACTTGCAATAAAGCCTATCTTCTCAGAGGGGGTATCCTTCAGAAGTCTGGCAGCCTCATTAATTGCTTCATCCCAACTGGCTGGCACCAAAATGCTATCCTTTGTTATCATTGGGTTCTTGGTTCTTCTTGGAGTGTTCACAAGGGTTGGAATACAGAATCTTCCAAGAACGCACATATGATGATGATTTGGCGGACTGTCCTTATTACCGGGTTCAGACCACATGATCTTGTTATACTTGACACCAATATTGACCTGACATCCAGTTCCGCAGAGAACACAGGTGGTCTCAACAGTTTCTTCTGGGATACCAATCCACTTTGTTTTCCGGGCTGATAATGACCCTGTCGGGCAGACATCAACACAAGCACCACAGAACCAACATCCTGACTCCACATGTGAGGTCCCAAATGCTGTGTCAATTCTGGACTCATGACCGCGTTTTGCGATTGTTATAGCGGCTGTACCTCTGACATCATCACATACACGTACACACCTTGCACATAGAATGCATAAGTTATAGTCGCGATCAAAGAACGGGTCTTCTCGCTCCACTGGGATATCTCTGTATTCTGGATCGTAGGGCAATGTTTTCATGCCAATAAAATTCACAACTTCTTCAAGCTCACAATGATTTCTATTTGGACATGTATAGCATCCACTGACGCGACCTGCCTTCTGAGCCTGAGGTCTGAACTTGTCACACTGCTCTCTCTCATCACAAAGTATGCAACCTACTGGGTGTTCAATCATTAGGAGCTGTAGTATCCTTCTCTTTAACGAGTTGAGTTCATCAGTGCTTGTCTTTACCACCATACCATCTTTGGCTGTTGTAGTACATGCAGGCACATAGCCCCTCATACCCTCTACATCCACCAAGCACATTCGGCAGCCACCATAGGGCTCGAGTTCGTCATGGTCGCAGAGTGTGGGAATATAGATTCCGGCCTCTCTTGCAACATCAAGGATAGTCTTCTCTATTGTTGGTTCAAACTCAATGTTCTGATTGTCAATCTTGATGACTGCCATTATTGAGCACCTCCTTTAATATCAGCAAGTGTCTTGCTGATGGGTATCTTTAGAACAGCACTGGCCTTTGGAGGACAGACCTCAAGGCATGCTCCACACTTTATGCACATGTCCTGCTCAATATGATGTGCCTGCTTCTTCTCACCCTGTGCAGCCCCTGTTGGGCAAATTCTGCTGCAAGCACCACACCCAATGCACAAGTCAGGATCAATCACATATTTCACAAGATCACGACAGACCATGGCAGGACATGTCTTGTCGCGAATATGCGCTTCATACTCTTCCCTGAAGTATTTGATAGTTGTCAAAACTGGGTTGGGTGCGTTCTGACCAAGTCCGCAGAGAGACCCCTTGACAACAGTATCACATAACTCGAGAAGCTTCTCAATATCACCCTCTTCGCCACGGCCCTCTCTTATTTTGTCGAGAATCTTTAGCATCTCAAGTGTGCCCATTCTGCAGGGGGTACACTTCCCGCATGACTCCTGCTGCGTGAATGACAGGAAGTATCGGGCAACATCGACCATGCAGGTGGTTTCGTCCATTACTATCATTCCACCAGAACCCATGATTGCGCCAGCTTCTCGAAGCGAGTCAAAGTCAACTGGTAGGTCCAATTTCTCCTTTGGTAGACAACCTCCTGCGGGTCCTCCAGTCTGAACTGCCTTGAACTCCCTGCCAGTACCCACACCACCCCCGACATCGAAGATGATGTGTCGCAGTGTGGCTCCCATGGGGACTTCAACTAGTCCTGTGTTCTTGACCTTTCCAGTCAATGAGAAGATAGCAGTCCCAGGACTTCCCTCGGTACCAATTGATTTGAACCATTCCCAGCCCTCTCTTAGAATGATCGCGACTGCGGCCAAAGACTTCACATTATTGATCACTGTTGGCTTGCCCCAGAGACCTGCCTCTGTTGGAAAGGGTGGTCTCGGTCTCGGCATTCCCCTCTTACCCTCTATTGATGCCATCAGTGCGGTTTCCTCACCACAAACGAATGCACCAGCACCTTCCATCATTCGAATATCAAGATTAAAACCGGTACCAAGAATGTTCTCCCCGAGGAATCCTCTCTCGTATGACTGCTTTAAGGCCTTCTTCAATGAAGCAACTGCAGATGGATACTCATGTCTGACATAAATGAATGCCTCACGGGCACCAATGGCATATGCAGCAATTGAAAGCCCCTCCAGAACGGAATGGGGATCTGCAACAAGGATTGAACCGTCCATGAATGCCCCGGGATCTCCCTCATCGGCATTACATATCGCATATTTGACATCTCCTGGCGATGAACGGGCGAATTTCCATTTTAATCCTGTTGGGAAACCTGCACCGCCTCTTCCTCGCAGTCCGGAGTTGTAGACCTCCTCAATGACTTCTTCTGGGCTCATCTCCTTCAGAGCACGCTCAAGACCCTTGTACCCTCCAACTGCAATGTAATCATCAATCTTGCTAGGATCAATATGACCTGAATTCTTGAGCACAACTCGCGTTTGCTTTGCATAGAATGGAATGTCCCTATAATGAGGAATTCTCGTCCCATCATCATGTTCGTAGAATAGTCGTTCTACAGGTTTACCCTTGATGAGATGCGATTGTATGATCTCTTCAATGTCTGACTCTTTGACCTGACAATAAAACAGTCCCTCGGGCTCAACCGCAATCACTGGTCCCTGCTGGCATAGACCGTGACATCCGATTCTCTTGACCGCTGCTTTGTTCTCTAACTTGTGCTTCTTGATCTCGTCGGACAATTTTGCAAAAAGAACATCTGACTTTGCAGACTCACAGCCTGTCCCAAGACAGACCAAGAGTTCAATCTTTTCATCGGCCATTACTTTTCACCCCTCTTTTTCATGGCCTCTTCATCCTCTCGGTCTATTTTGTCCAAGAGTCTTTGGAGCGCCCTTTGTGTCATTCTTCCGTGAACTTCATCATCAATCACAATTGCAGGTGCAAGTGCACATGCACCAACACATGCAACACGTTCAAGGCTATATCTGCCATCAGGGGTGGTTTCCCCTGGCTGGATGCCAAGACGTTCACAAATAGTGTCTAGGAGCTTCTCATTCCCCTGCACATGGCATGCAGTCCCAAGGCATACTCTGATTTCATGACGTCCAGGTGGATTGAGCCTGAAAAAGTTGTAAAATGTGGCTACACCGTAAATCTCCTGCTCACTGAGTTTTAGCTCTTTTGCAAGCCACTCAACAGCTTCAGGAGCGATGTACCCCAGACGTTCCTGTATCTCTTGAAGCATAGGAATGAGCTTCGAGTGTAATTGGTCAGTCGGAGGTGCTTGCATGTGCGCCTGCGGACGTCCGACAAATAAAAGGCTTATGAAGTGTAAACTCATTGCCTAGGTCAAACAACTATTTGCATTAATATGGGTCAACAGGGCGAGATTATAATGATTCCCACTTCTCAGCTCAGATTCTCTCAGTTTCGACTGTCATTACTGCACCACAATGAGCACATCTGAACTGATCGGGCCCTACCCATTCAACCTCCTGCGGATTCAATGAGGCGCCGCACTTGTAGCATTTTTCTGGAGCCTTACGGGTCACCATTACCTCCCGCTCAATTATGACCTCGGCCTCAGCCTCCTTTCGAATGAATGTGTTCTCTTTAATCACACCATGTAGAAGACCTTCTGCAATTGCCTCAAACAACAATGGTTTCACATTTGAGGTCTTAACCCCAGATAGTTCACTGATCTCTGCAATAGTTATTTTTTCGTATGAGCTCGCGACACCCACAATTCTCTTCATTCTACCTTCTTTGATAAGCATTGAACTGAGCAGATAGACTGATACCAGACAGAGAAATACTCCCACTATAAGCGGTAATATTGCTGGTAATCCTGACTCAGGAATCACACCAAATATTCCATAGATACTGACCCCAAGAAATCCATAGACTAGTTCAAAGATGCCAAATAATAGTAGGATGATTAGAATAAGCATCCTAATAGCACGACTCATCATTCCCACCTGAGCTTAACATAATTATATTGTCAAATGGTTAGCAATTGGCTCCTTATCATATTTTTCCGAATGAATTGAACTTTGCACAAGTGTCATACTAGCTCTTATTTTATCGTAGGTTGTAAGCATTCTCTGTAGTCGATGGTGAGTGAATCATGGTCTTGATAAGAAGAGGTGTGATGAAGGACTGCAAGGATCTCTTGGAGGTATACCAGAGTTCGCATTCAATGGAAGACATTGTCAATGTGGAACAAGTTAAAGCGATTCATAGAAATCCCCTTATCAGCAGGAATGGTTGGCTTGTTGCCGAGTCCAAGGAAATGGTAATTGGCGAGATTATTTTTCGTATGGAGAACAACCTTCAACTCGGAAAGACTGGAATAATCATGGACCACCATATTGATGCTCGTGAATCTCGTGATGTTGTAGGACCCAAGCTGGTGAAAGCAGCAGAGAAGATAATGGTGTCACAAGATGCTGGACAGATCTTTCATATCACGACACCTGAAGACTATAACTACTGGATGACTAACAAATACTTTGCAAAAGGAAGCCTATCAAGGATAGAAGTCCCAATCTCAAAACTACCAAAGGTCCGCTTCAATAATGTCTCAGTAGTTGAGCACTCTGTGGCTGACAAGATTCCCCGAAAAATGAGATTCTCAAACTATTCATACCCTGGAGCAATCACAGATCTGATTGCAGAACTGAAGATGCAAAACAAAAAGGGGAGATTACTGGAATACTATTACGGCTCTAAATTACTCGGTGTGGGCGTAGTGATCAACAGACTGAATAAGACCGCACAATTCGCAGCTGATGTAACCAAGCACGGAATAGAGTTTATTGATGCAATCATTATCAAGACTGCAAAGGCTGCTTCAAGATGGCATTGTAATAGTGTTTTCAGCATAGTTCAGAGTAGCCAACTGGACATGATTGGAAAAATGGCTGACTGGGATGTGTCCCCAGAAAAGGACATCCCAGTTATGCGTGTGCTATGAGACTTACTCTTCCTCAACCTTCTCAAACAATGGCAGCACCCAGTTGGTGAATATCAGTGCAGAACCAAGTGCCCAGATGCTTGCAAGATTAATGTGCCAGACCATCAATGAATATGATGTGACTCCCAGTGTAAGAAAGACACCTGCGGTAACAAGGATAAATATCACATCAACAATCAATATTGACTTGATGGGATAACCCGCTATTTTTCTGCGTATTGGGATTACAAATGCTACCCCCAAGATTACTATTATACTCGCTATCTCCTCAAGCCTGAAGTTGGCAAACCCGAACATCTCTGAAGTTTCTGCAGTTTCGCCCTCTAAAGTTTCTACTTTCACAGTCACTTCATGCTGCCATTTTGAATATTGAGATGTATCAATAGTGAATGTATACTCGCCGGTGTTGACTGTGATGTTTGTCAGCTCAGGAATTTCCTCACCATCAACAAGAACCGTAATTGTGACATTTTCCCAATTAGAGTCGATCTGAATTGTGAATTCTGCAATGCCAACAACAATATCCTCAGTAGGTGCGACAAAGTGAACTTCTGGGACTCCATAGTTATCTACTACAAATATCATCGTGGTTTCCCATTTGTGCCCAAACGCGTCATATGCAATGAATGTGAAATTGTGTTCACCCTCTGAGTAATATGTAGTGTCCATGATGAACGAGTCCTGCCCCTCATGAAGCGTGATATTCACCACATCAGGTGCCAAGACATCATCAACATATGCAGTTAGCGTGACGGTATCATAAGGGGTGAACACTTTGATATCGAAGGTCTGATTTCCTGAAACTCTGGCATAAGATGCCATGCCAGTAATAGCGAATCTCACATAATCGAGAAATATGACCTCGCGTTCAACACTTGCCTGAAGGCCCTCTTCAGTCCAGATGGTGATCTTTATCACATGATGACCATTGTCATAACGACTGCAGTTTAATGTATGATTTGCAAGCGTGGCAGGAACTAATGTCATATTGAAGTCAGGGTCAAGTTCTCCATCAACTGTGAGGTTCATGTACACTTCGGGATAGTCAGATGTTATATTAAGCAGAATGTCAGCAAGACCAATTATTGTTTCTCCCTCACTTGGCGAGATCATTTTTATGGATGGGGCACCATGGTTATTGACAAGAAATCTCAGATGATAGGTTTCCTTGTCAACAATTCCAGTGGTGTTGTCCTCAAATAGAAATGTGAAATTCAATAACCCCTCTGGTAGCACTGTTGTGTCAACAGTGATGTTCACAGTAGTTGTGGCATTGACTGCAAGTGATATCTCCGTGTTATTGTAATCCGGGTGAATATCATCATCAACAAACAGGGTGAGATTTAGTGGGCCATTGACAGAAGTGATGTTAAACGTCAAATCAACAGTGCCAGCAATCTCAGACTCGTTAGCAGGTGTGAGAAGAACTACTGTGATATTTTCAGAATCAAAGCCTGCAAATGCAAAGGTCTCAATATTAGCTGAAGATGCAGCCTCATTAGTGACTGTTGCACTGGGGACCATGAATAGTGCCCCTGCAAACACAAGCGATACTATTAGAAGGGTCATAATACTGGTCTTTCTCATTCTGCAATCATCCTGCAACCCTTATTCAAGGCAGTGTGTTGCACGCCCAGAGGTCTTGCCTCTTTTTTAAAGATATTGTCTATACCACAGATGTACGAACTATTATCTGGTTGATAATTATTGTAAATGCATTTCCGAAAATTGCTGAATGAACGAGTATAATACGCACATGCAAGTACCCACGTTTCGAACATCACACCAATGATCAAATCCACAGTTCCGATTTCTGCCCACGTTGGTCTTTACAATTACACCTAAAAGCCTGTTTTCCAATGTAATACTCCCCTTGGAAGTGTTCAATGTGACCGTTGAAGGTACTGACGATCAAACTGTTCAGATCTGGTCGCCATCTGAAAAATTGCCTGAGCGTGTGAAGAAACTTCGTGATCAGTTCTATTCATTCGACAAGCGGACTATCACGAACGAGCCATTTGCATTCACAACAGGTACAGAATGGGATGATGTCTATGCGCTTCATGACTGGGCAAATGAGCCTGCGATATATCAATTCATGACATCAATTCAGGGTTCGCTAAGAGCAATGGCAGTGAAGGTTGATCTTCCAGAGGACTACTGGGAACATGACCTGGCGATGCGACGTGCTATCTTCTTTTATGAGGCAATGGTTCATTACATGCCCACTGAGATTCTAGATGGTGAGCTCATTGTTGGTTTTCATTTCAATACTGCACTCTCAAGGTCTCTTAACAAGAATGAGGCAAAGGCCCGGAACAAAGAGATGAAAAAGTGGTTCAAGGAGGCCGCCCGTCTTGCAAGACTTGGCGTTGGAACTGCTTCAGCTGCACCTGGCCATCTGATTCCCAACTATGCAAAGGTCTTGAGAATGGGCATGCGAGGTATTGTTGAAGAATATGAGGAGATTAAGAGGCGCAAGACTTCCAAGGAGCATCGTGAATTCATTGATGCATTAATTCTCAGTCTAAGGACTGCAAGAGACCTCAGCCTCAGATATGCCGCTAAAGCTGAGGAACTCGCCGAATCAGAGAGCAACTCGAAGAGGAAGAGTGAACTCCTTGAAATTGCCCGAATCTGTCGAAAAGTTCCATGGGAACCGGCAGAAACCTTCTGGGAGGCACTCCAATCACTCTGGATGACCCATATGCTGGTCATGGCTGCAGAGTCATATCCTGGAGCAGGGCTCTCTCATGGTCGATGGGACCAGTACATGTATCCTTATTATAAGCGTAGTATCGACAAAGGTGAATTGACTCGCGAGCAGGCGAAGGAGCTTCTTCAATGTTATTGGATCAAACACAATTATGCTTACGATTATCAGGGCCGACTTGGGATAAACCAAGGTATTAATTCAAGCTTCGGGCAACTGATGACCCTCAGTGGTTGCGGACCCAATGGCGAAGACCTCACCAATGATCTGACATGGCTTGCTCTAGAGGTGATTGAGGAGATGAACCTACTTGAGCCCAAGCCTAACATTCGACTCCATAAGAACACCCCACAAGACTTTCTCATCAGGGTTGCAGAGGTCCTCTCAAAGGCACAAGGGTCTCCCTTCCTGATGAATTTTGATGAGAACAGTATTGAGGGTCTCGTCTGGGAAGGCATTCCCAGAGAGCAGGCATGGAACTATGGAATTGTGGGTTGTCTGGAGAACACCATGCAAGGGAACGATAGGTCAGGGACTGTGGATGTAAACATCAATCTCGCCAAGGCAGTCGAGCTTGCTCTCAATAATGGTAAAGACATGCAGACCGGCGAACAGATAGGGCCGAAGACTGGTGACCCACTTCAATTCGAGAACTACGGGCAGTTCCTGAATGCTGTTGAAGAGCAACTCAAGGCACTGATCAAACTCCTTGTAGACTGTGGAAACAAGGCTGATACGCTGAGGGCTAAATACCAGCCGACCCCATATCTCAGTGCGCTGATGGATGGTTGTGCTGAGCGTGGCAAGGATGTTAATGAGGGCGGAACAGACTGGAACTTCATCACTCTTGAAGGCATGGGGATAGCTACTCTCGCAGACTCGGTCACTGCAGTCAAGAAGTTGGTCTATGAAGATAAGAAGATCACAATGGAAGAACTACTGAATGCAATCAAGGCCAACTATGAGGGCTATGAGGAGATCCGTCAGATGCTCAGAAATAAGGCTCCCAAGTTTGGCAATGACGATGATTATGCAGATGAGGTCACAAGACACCTTTCCATGTTCTGGGCAACTGAAACCTTCAAGCACAAGAACCCCTACACTGGCAGGCGTTATCGTGCAGGATACCTGAGCTGGAACTACTTCATCCCTCTTGCACCTCTTACAGCGGCAACACCTGATGGCCGACGACGTGGAGAATACCTCTCAGGCGGTGTTGGTGCTGTGCAAGGAATGGATATGAAGGGGCCCACGGCTTCCATTCGATCGGTTGGTAAACTCGGCCTTGAAACGGTGCCCAATGGTGCATCACATACTATAACCCTCAGTCCATCAATGGTCAAGACCCCTGAGCATATCGCTAAATTAGCAGCACTATTGAGGGCCTATGGCGAAGCTGGTGGAACTGCTCTTCAGATCAACATAATCGATGCCAAGACCCTCCGTGCTGCGCAGAAAGACCCCGACTCATATTCCAACCTCTTGGTCAGAGTCACTGGCTATAATGCCTTCTTCACTCAAATTGGAAGAGAACTTCAAGAGGAGATAATCGCTAGAACGGAGCATAAACTCTAATGACAGCAAAAGGCCTGATTACGAATATCCAACGATGCTCAACAGAGGACGGTCCGGGGATCCGAACGACCGCTTTCCTAAAAGGTTGTCCCCTAAGATGCGTCTGGTGCCATAACATTGAAACTATCAATGCGGACCCAATCATAATCTGGCACAGTACTCGTTGCATCGGCGACCAAGCATGTGTGAGGTCTTGTCCCGAGAATGCATTGGAACTCACAAAGGATGGAATGAAGGTTGATCGCATCAGATGCAAAGTGTGTGGCACTTGCGTCGAGGTCTGTCCTACAACGGCAATGGAACTCATGGGTCAAGAATGGGCTGCAGAGGACTTGGTTGAGGAGCTGGCACGAGACGCCATCTTCTTCGAGACCTCTAATGGCGGAGTAACGCTGTCAGGTGGTGAGCCTCTATATCAGCCAGATTTTGTAATAGAAGTGGCTGAGGGTCTGAAGAAACTAGGGATTCATGTAGCACTCGACACTTGTGGATATTATAGCGAGTTAGTCCTTCGAAGAGCCCTTCCACATTTTGACTTGGTACTTTATGACTTGAAGATCATGGACTCCGCCTTGCATGAGAAGCATACTGGAGTTCCTAATGAGCGAATTCTAGAGAATGCCAAGGTGATTGCTGAATCTGGCATACCGATGTGGATACGAACACCAATCATTCCTGATCATACTGATAACATTGATAATATTCGTGCTATTGCAGAGTTCATAGTCAGCAGTCTGCCCAATGTTGAACGTTATGACCTCCTTGCATTCAACAATATGTGCATCGACAAGTATACTCTCTTTGATACCACCTACCTCCTGAAGGATGCTCCATTGATATCAAGGGAAGTGATGGAACACCTATCACTGATTGCACGAGATGCTGGAGTAAAGAATGTTCACTGGTCCGGGATGACTCAGAGAGATGATAATGAGCAGTCCTCACCAAAAATGGAGGTGACTAAATGTGGCTAATGTGATAATAGAAGATCTGGCCAGAGCCCTGAAGGTTTTTGAGAATCCCAAATTCATGGTCACCAAGGATAGTAATGATGAGCCCAATGTGGCATTGGTGATGTCTTGGGATGTCTATGAGAAGGACAGGCTTGTGTATGGAGACTTCATGACCTACAAGACTCGCAAGAATCTTGAAGCTGGAAACATAAAGATGTCAATTCTCGTTATGACCCTAGACCTTGACAATTGGTTGATCAAGGCAGACTTTGAGTCGTTCCACCGTAATGACGAGTATTATGAGTTTATGGCGATGACTCCCCTCTTTAGATATAGTCAGTATACCAATGCACGAGCAGCTGGTGTGGCCGATGCAGTCTGGGCCAGTAATAACTTGAGAATCTGCAAGCTCCCAATCCTTTCTTCATATTTGAAGGCCAAGAGGGCCAGATCAAAAGTCAGGGTCTCTCCAACCGAAGAAGGCAACTTGCCACTCAATGTGAGAAAGCGGTTTGACATGATGGCTGCTGTCAAGGTCCTCGCATTCATAGATGATGATGGATATCCTGTTGCAATGCCCTGTATGGGGATGGTATCAGCAGCACCGAATGCCCTAGTGGTCAACAGGGGAGAGGAGAAACGAAGGGGATATTCACTGAAGGATGGACAACATGTTGCGGTACTTCTTGTCACCATGGAGCCTCAAGTGTTTCAAGTCAAAGGCACTTTCAGGATTATTGATGATAACAGTGCATACATCCAACTTGATAGCGTTTATGCTTGTTCCCTACCTCGACCAGGCGAGAGGATTGATGTCAGCCCATTGAAAAGAGTTGAAGTTCTCAAGTAATGTCCAGAATTGGAGCGCTGAGTTGATGAGAGAATGGGAATATTCCACAAAAGATGGTCGAACAGTCATAATCAGACGCGCCACTGTCAATGATGCAGAGGTTCTTTACAACGGATTCAACTCTGTAGTCGGAGAACGTCGTTGGCTTCCAGTCTTGAAGCCCAATTCAAATGTGGATGACTGGACTCGATGGATTCAACAGACCCATTTTCGCCGTGAAGTGATTCTCAAGGCTATGATTGATGGCGAATATGTCGGACATCTATCATTGCAGCCTGAAGAATGGATGGCATCAAAGCATGTTGCCCGTCTCGGAATTGTTGTGATGAAAGACTTCAGATGCATTGGTGTTGGTCGGGCTCTTATGCAATGTGCAGAAGAATTCGCACGTGAAATGGACTATGAGAAAATAATCCTGTCCACATTCGAAGACAATATGATTGCAAGACGACTTTACGAGTCAATGGGCTATCGCTTTGTGGGAATCAGAAAGAAGCACTTCAAAATGCCCCACGACTATATTGATGAAGTTCTAATGGAGAAACTCCTCCACTAGTTGTTCTCTCTCCACCTTCTTAATCCTCCATATAATCGCTTGACAAGGCTCCTTGGATCCCTCACTCCAATCGCCTTTGCAATTGCAATGTCCATGTTTGTACGATATTCACTATCGATCTGCTCCCAAAAAGGTGAGAGTTCAGCAGATACCATAGTATCAATACAATCGATGATATCCCTCATTTTCTCAGCGGCAATCGACTTCACATTGATCACTGGCAGTTCCATATAGTCATTGATTAACAAGCGTGTCCATGTTCTTGATATATTTCTTCCAAGCACGAGAAGACTGGCCAAGAAGAATGTGCTATTGAACCATGCCAACAACAATCTTGTCTGATCAATATATTGATTTTTTACTATATAGAAATTTTTAGATGCAGCAATGTTGTCTTGTGTGAAGTTCGCAAACACTCCTCTCCTCTTGAACTTGATGTCCACCTTGTCTGGGAAGAACAGCTGACCAAAAGGTTGCTTTGTCATCATCTGCCGATGGACATGACTGTACCAATACTCTCCATAGTTTACTATTGCAGGGCTCGCAGTTCCTGATCTGACTCCCCATTTGATATACTGTTGAATATCCGAAGGAAATCGTGCCATTGACACTTCCGGCAATGAAAGCATGAACGACTCCACTTTTGCAGTCATGGTCATTGCATAAAGACTGGGTTTTCGCAATGCTCGCACTAGATATCTTCTATCAATTGCAAGTTTGACTCTTTCAGCAGGATTGAATATTTCTATATACTTCTTGGTCGCTCCACTAATGGACCAGAACTTGTTTGGGATGAAAAAGAACTCTGGGCCATACATCTCCACTCCTCTGATTATGCTGCCGCGATTCAAGATCTCACTCCAATAGCCGAGTGTGCCCGATTCTAGTCCCTGAATGAATAAATCATTGATTATGTTGACCAGTCCTGAGTCATTCAAGAAGACAATCCAGTTATTGTAAAAGAATCTCGAAATGTTGTTGAGGTCAACTCTTTGATGGAGTGACCTGCTTTGAACATCAAATAGCTCGTTGACAAGGAATTTGGTGTTCTCGTTAAGATTTGCGAATAATGTTTTATTCTTCCCAGTATGCCCCTTGGTCGCAATCAGAATGACTTCTTTGAAGCCGCTGTCTTCAGAGAATGATGTTTGTGAGTCTGTCCCAACTATTGAATGAATGCAATATTCTTGTCCAAGCATTTTCTTCAGTCCACGACCAGAGAGCGTGTAGAATGTGGATGCTGGAAGGACAGAAACAAGAAGCCCCTTGTCCCCTAGAATATGATCTGCAAGAAACATTGACAGGATCTGTAGACTCGTATCACGACGCGCAAGGTATTTGCCATAGCCCAGACTCCTCACCGTTGATAGTAGGAACCTGCGGTAATCCCTGTCGAGATATTGCCCTCTAGTAAAGGGAGGATTGGTAAGGATGACATCTGCTGAATAGCCAACTCTTGAACTTCCATTACTGCTCAGTATCTCGAATGCATCTCCCACATTTATGTTGACAGCACTTCCTCTGCCATCAAACTGCTTCATCAGTGCAGCATATGCCACTAGAGCAGACAGTGAAACTGGCTCAATTCCCCATACACTCTTGATTCGATTTATGCCAATGTACCCCACTGCCTCTGTAAGTGTTTGTCCAGACCCCAAAAATGGATCGGCGATTATGACCTGACTTCTCTTCTCTGTTTCGATGTACTTCGCTACTACTTGTGCCATGAAACTTGTGCCTTTTGATCTGGTGAAGAAAGCAGCAAAGCGTTTCCGATCCTCCTGCGAGAGCAACTTCTGTACTTGATTCTGACATTGCTTGATAGGAATCGACCTCTTCATCTCATTAGATATGATGTGGAAATCAATATCATTAAGTCTTGAGAGTCCTGTGAGAATTGGTATGTCAGTAGATGTGAACTCGTTGAGATCATTAATATTGAGTGATTCTTGCAAAGACTTGAGGCAAGAACAAAGAATGTTGAAACTGAGTTTATGAACAGGATACACTTCTAGCTTGGCCAAAATTCTCTGTACATTATCACTCATCCAGATCACTTCAATTGAGATTGCATCATCTCCGCAGAGCTCTACGGGCAATCATTCATCTTTCGCCTTCTCTTCTTGTTCCCGAGTTCGTGAGAGCTTAAAAACAACCACGTTGTTCGGGTCTGGACATGCCACATAGGCCACATCGGGATCTGGTTCCCAAGGTAGAGTGCCACCAAACCGCAATACTGACCAGAATGGCAACATTGAATGAAATGCCCAGTGGCAGAGTTTTGCTCTGTCTTCCATATCCGAAAGGTCGAACTTATCACCTATTGAGTATAGAGAACATGGCTGCTTGCCAGGCTCAGATCTGATCTCAAACACCTCTGCTATCACCTTGTATGATTCTCCCATATGGTCACATCTCCAACTTGTTGCATTCATTCAGCAAAGCCAAAGAAATAATATGCGGCATGATGATATAAAAGGGACTGAAAGGAGTAGTATGCGATGTGGAAGCAAATTGTGGAGTGTTTCAAAGACTCTCCACAACGTCTTAAGATTGCTGAAACCTTGATTCGCCATGGGTTTCATATAGAGGGTCCTGGCATAGTAAAGTGTGGCAACATAAGAATTCCACTCAAGTCCATTGGCGACTCGTTGTCACCAAAAGTTGACCGCAGGACGGTTCGTGCTACAACCGAAGTTATCTGGGAACATCCAGATCTCTATGAGTTCTTTAGACTACTCCGACCTGCAGGCAGTTCGTTGGAGAAAGTCAGCAAGATCTTCGGATATGGCGTTGTCACAATCTTTGTGGAGTCACCAGAAACCCCTGGGATTCTCTCTCGAGTCACTGCGACCATTGCAGGACATGGAATAACCATACGACAGGTTGTGGCAGAAGATGTTGCAATTTACAAGGAGCCCTGTCTGAAAGTCATTACGGAGGACCCACTCCCTGGATCTGTAATTGAGATCCTGACTGAGATAGATGGTGTCAGCAAAGTGATAATTGAAAAATAAATTACCCCGTCAGCAATGCCTAAAAAGACCACTCAAATCTTGTTTTCGAGGGTTTTTCATGCAGACTGAAACATACTCTCCAAATAATGATATTGCTGAAATAGACCGGCAAGAGGGTATGCATCAGGTCTGGATGTTGGCCTTTTCTCTGAGCATTCTGCAAATTGGCTTTGGAATAGTGACTCCTATCTTTCCCTATTACATCGTTGCGCTTGGTGTGGGTGGTACTGAACTTGGAGTCCTTGCAGCCTCATTCGCCATAACTCGAATTCTACTTGCGGGCCCTTTTGGAGGTCTCTCTGACAAAGTTGGAAGACGCCCAGTTCTATTGGGGTCCATGATAGGCTTTGCCTTTGCAAATGTGGTCTATGCGTTTGCATCAAATATCATTGTCATGATCCTAGCGCGTGCTCTCGAAGGTGCTGTTTCTGCTGGTTTCTTTCCTGCGGCTAATGCATTTGTATCTGATATGACAGTTCCTGAGAACAGAGGCACTGCAATGGGCTATCTCAGTATGGGAAACATGGTTGGTTTTATAATAGGTCCAACAATTGGAGGTGTCCTAGCTCAATTCTTGGGTATTCGGCTCCCCTTCATAGTCGCAGCTGTCATAACTCTCGGGACCTTTATGGCAATCCTTGTACTGGTCTCCGAGCCTAAACACCGAACTGCAGCTTATGGGGATAGACCAAAGATATCTGTCCGTAAGGTCATCTCAAATAATACAAAGGCATATTCTGCTCTTGGCATTGCAATGTTTGCAAACATGTTCGCAATGGGCATACTAGAAGTGGCATTTGTATTAGATGCAGTTGAACGATTTGGCATCACACCCATAGAGATTGGTATCTTCTTTGGTGTGCTCGGACTTGTCATGATAGTTGGAAATGTGGCCTTTGGAAAGATCTCTGATACTTCTGGTCGAAAGTGGTTGATAGTTGCTGGATCAGTTGTGGGAACGATTTCATTGTTGTTCTTCCTTGTTTCTGGCGATACTGTGGACTTCATTGTTGCAGGCAGTGTTCTTGCAATTGCTATTTCCATGAGGGGCCCAACTATCCAAGCATTGATTGCAGATCTGACCGACAAGGAGCATTATGGATCAATCATGGGCATGTTTGGAGCAATCAGTAATGGTGCCTATGTCGTTTCACCTTTGCTCGGAGGTGTTCTTTATGATATGTATAACACGAGCACCGAGGGATTAATTGTCGCAGCAGCTGCATCCTTTGCAGGGGCAATAGTAGGTGCCATAGGTCTGCCGAGTTATATTCCAAAACTATTGAAGGATGATGAATCGCCACTGAGTCATTCAAACACGCCTGAAACACTGTAATTATCACTCACAGGTTTAGATGAATTCAGCTGAAACGTATGCAACCACACTGCTACGATCACCAGTGATGTCACCAGAGTTAGTGTACTTGATAATGTTAAACTCAGTTGCACCAAGTTCTTTGGCAAAGACAGTTGCTATTGTAATCGGGGCCACTCCGCAAATACTGACTCGATGTTTCAACACATACTCGAGGAATCCTTTGGGATTTAGAAATTGCAGATACTCAATTGCCTGCTGGTCCTTCATTCTCGCAGCATCTGCAGGTTCGAAATGCGTGAAATCAGAACTTGCAATAATGAGGATGTCCATTTCTTTAGCAAGTTGAACAAGAGTCTTCCCAATCGACTCAAGAGTTTCATATCTATGCTCTCTTATACACATTGGCACGAATGATACATCTTCGCCAAATATATACTGCAGGAATGGCAGCTGGACTTCAATTGAATGTTCACTACTATGAGCTATACAGTCTGAAGTGATATACTCATTTCCCTCGATGAGCTCGCCGCCAAGCAATCTGTCGTATCTTACAACCCCTAATGGGGTCTGCCAATCCTCCTCGCAAATAGCAATACTGTTTCCGTATCCAGTATGATTTGGTCCAATAATTACAATATGGTCTGGACGACCATCTTGAAAGAGTCGAAAATAATTATTGGCAGCGGTCATTCCAGAATATATATACCCTGCATGAGGTGAGATGATTGCTTTCAATTTTCGACTGCTTCCTGGTGCACCCTCTGGCAATTGACCTGGCCCAAGCTCTCCGAGAAAACAGTTCTTCAGGCGTTTCATTAAGAGTTCATGATCTCCCTCGTAAAAGCTGCCCGCAACGACAGGCATCCTCGTCACTTGTATCACCATCAGTAATTGTTACCCACTTGGAGAAAAGACTTGTGTTTCTCTCCAAATTAGTATGATTGCACGACAACACTTGGCAGAAACATGTTTCAACGACCTATGCCTCGAAACACAAAGCCCTTTGCATAGCACTCTTTCTTGTCAAAGACCTTTCTTCCATCAACGATGACAGGGGTCCGCATCAGCTTTTTGAGATGATCAAGATCAACGTTATGATAGTCGTCATGTGCGGTCACCAGAACTACGCAATCAGAATCACGAATGGCATTATCAAGCGACTTTTCAATCACAATCCCGTTTGCTTCTTCTACGAATGGATCATGAACAATAGGATGTGCCCCATAGACCTCCAATGCTTTGATTAGTGTGAAGGCTGGTGAATTTCGAGTATCATCAGAATTCTCAAGATATGCAATTCCAAGAACGGTGACTTTTGCCCCATATATTCCAACTCCTGCCTCTTTCAACGCCTCCACACAGAGGTCACTCAAATGCCTTGGCATAGAGTCATTGATCTCTCTTGCTAGGGCAATCAATCGAGGAGAATTAGCACCCCTTGCGCCGAATGCAAGAAGCCAACTGTCTTTGGGTAAGCAATGCCCGCCAACTCCAGCTCCGGGCAGATGCATGTTTCGATATGGCGATTTGTTAACAAGCTCTCTCACTTGATAAACATCAGCACCAACATTTTCACATAAAAGCGCTATCTCATTTGCAAAGGCAATCTGAACATCACGATACGCATTCTCAGTTGTTTTTACAATTTCTGCAGTCAAAGCATCAGTTGGATATAATTCGCCTTTGACAATATGTTTGTAAAGTTCAATAGCGGCTTGCGTGCTCTCCTCATTGATGCCCCCTACAACACGATCAAGATTTACAAGATTCCATAGAAGTTTGCCCGGCATGACTCGCTCAGGTGCTGTTGCTAGCAGGAATTCTTTTCCAGCCTTTAGACCAGATTCTGCCTCAAGAATTGGTATCACTATCTTGTTCATTGTTCCTGGGGCAACAGTAGACTCGATGATGACCAGGGCTCCTCTTTTCAGGTTTTGACCGACACTTCTCACAGCTGATCGTAGGGCCTGATAATAAGGTTCCTTGCTTAGCATATTAAATGGAGTCTGTACAACAATGAGAACATAATCAGCCTCGCGTATTGGCTCGTATGAGGTTGTAGCCTTTAGAGTTCCTGATGATACAACAGATTTCAGGAGTTCATCGAGTTTTGGTTCTTTACCCTTAATTGGACTCTCTCCCTTATTGATCATCTCGACTTTCTCAGGGATGATATCAATTCCAACGACATCAAAACCTGCTTCAGCGAATTTCACTGCTACAGGAAGCCCTACATAGCCGAGACCAACAACCACGAGTTTTTTTTGTTTCATTGTAATAACCCAGTAAATTCGGATACAGATTAGTTTTAACTCTTTATAAGGTGCGCATGCCAACATGTTGCATTTGAAATTTTAACCAGACAATCAGATAGATTCATCGACACTTTCACTATGATTTGTTTGCCTTTGACTTCTCGAAAGGATGTTTCTTGATGAACTCATCACGAAGCCTAATTGCTTCACTCAAATCTTCTTTTCTGAGTGGGGATAAATTCTGAATCTGAGCGAAGTATTCCTTAGCATCTCTTATAGCAGTTGTATCAGCTTCAAGCTCTTTCGCAATCATCTCAACCGAATCAAGAATTGTCGAATACATCGGAAGCCAGAAAATTTGATCCTTTGGTCCTGGTACATATTGAAATGGATTCCTTTCCATACTGACTTCCTGTGATGGCGCCCACATGACAAAGACCCTATCATAAAGATACCCGATGAATAGAAACATAATCAAGAGAATAAATGCAAAAGCGAACGGACCTACCATCTCCATGTCTGCGAATATCGGGAATACTGCATAATATGCATAAGCCAAAAGGAGAACGGCATTCATTAGACTCCATATGCCTCGAATTTGAACAATCCGCCATTGTTGTTTCATTAGCCATTTTCGAAATCCCATATTCATCCCTCTGTTTTCTTTGTTGAAAAAATGGCACCTAACTCTTTTCTGAGTATACGCGCTCGTTTCATATCTTCATCTCGAGTTACTGACAAATTAGCATACTCTCTCAGATATTCAATACACCGCTCGATCTTATGATTACTAATTCCCCGTGCCTTAAGAATGCCCTCAAGGGTGAAAATGACTGGAAATAGAAATGGATAGACCAAGATATGAAATCTGGGCTCGGGCACATAAGAGAATGGATTTCTCTCGATTTTAACAGTCATGTCAGCCTGCCATACCTTCAACCGTTTATCATATATCCATCCCGCTATAGCTAGAACCAAATATAGTGGTATTGAAATCAGGACAAACCCATATAATACACGAAGAGTGTCATCTGTCTGAGTGGCAGGAATAAACACCGTAATGTATAAAGCTCCAACAACCAATGCATCTTGAGCCATTCCGGTCAGCGCCTGTACCCACGCCAGTCTGAGTTTGTGTGTTTCAAAGCTCTTCTTTAATCGGGATGAAATTGTTGCCTTTTTCGTCCCCTCAGATATTGACTCAAATGGATATTCCCGTAAGAATGACTTGGCCTTTGGCATCGCGTTGAAAATGGAATGGCGTGTAGTTCGTCTGGAGAAGTAATCGGCAAGATAGGCTTCGTATGCGGCTAGCCGATCCTGTGGAAGGTCCAACTTTGTAAAAATATTTCTGAATGTCTTAACGATGGCATAAAGGAATGGATAATCAAGTGCAATAGTTCTATAATTTGGAACGTATTGAAAGGGGTCTCTCTCTCTAGCAACAAGTACCTGCTGACTCCACATTTTGCCCTTCTCATCATATAACCATCCAAGCCCCATGAAAAACAGAAAGAGACCTGCACCCAGGAGCAGAGCACCTCTAACACCAAACTCTGAAAGTCCTGGAACATAGTCTATGTACAACTTTCCAAGTGTGAACATGCCCATTGCTAGGCTTAACAGGGCTCTAGTTTGACCCATTCTCCAATACTGCTTCATTATCCACTTGGATTTTGGCAAGTCCCTGCGCTCCAGAAGGTTCTTCATGAACACCCCTAACAGTTTGTTTTAACTTTATCGCGGATTGCTACAAAGCACTGGTCCCATAAAATCATGAGAAATTCCACATCCAACTGTTAACTGAAGAAATGCAAGACAATCATACTTTTCTATATGGCAAACATATTATTAGGACCCCCAATGACGCATAAGCAATAGACAATAACATCAGGAAGACCGAGGAGAACCCCATGAAAGGTGTCAAGATTATCTTCAAAGAATTCCTTCAAATGGAACAAGAGCTCAACCTTTTTAACAAGACAATCTCGGGTGTGCGGTTTTGGGAACGGATTCGAGCCCAGATCTTTCTATCTCTCTTTGAAAGGCAATCATCAGGAAAAGAGCGGAGTTCTTCTCGACAGATGGGCGGGAAACTCAAGTTCTATATTCGAGCTCTAATTGATATCCGAAAAAACCCATATCTCTCAAGACCTAAAGATGTTCTTTTTGTCGGCAGCTCACGAAGAATACGTATGCCTAATGGATTTTGGAGCGATATCTATGTTGATCCTATTATAGAGAAACTTCATTGTTCTTCTGTGTGCATTGAATATGACTTGATGCGAAAGCACAAAGAGCCTCCTCGCACACAATCACTCAAATATTTTGATTTCATCAAAGTCTTTGGTAGCATTCTAATGCGTTTGGGAGTGGGAAAAGTGGAATACACCAAACGCGATATTTCGCTTCTTGAAACAATCGAAGACGCAATATACAAGAGATTTGATTACAGGGTCAAGCTCAAGAACAGGGTGATAAAGAACATTCATAGATGGCGGGCCTTTACAATTCTTTACAAATTATTGCTCAGATGGATCAAGCCAAAAGTGCTAGTTCTCATATGTTCGTATGGAAAAGAGGCCCTTATCGACGCAGCAAAGACCTTGGGAATCGCTACTATTGAACTTCAGCATGGCGTAATAAGTCCATATCATCCGGGCTATGTCTTTCCTGATGGTGTGACTAAAACAACATTTCCCGACTTCATTTTGACCTTTGGTGAATATTGGAAAAAGAGTGTAAATTATCCCATTCCGAAATCACATGTTGTTAGTGCTGGATTTCCATATCTTGAATCCAAAAGAGCTTCTGGCGCCGGTAGCAGAAATGAACGCGAGATTCTCTTTATCTCACAAGAACGAAGTGGGGTGCTCATCTCCAAGTTTGCAGTTCAATTGAGCAGACTTCTGTCCAACGATTTCAAAGTGGTATACAAATTGCATCCCTTAGAAACTGATCGTTGGAAGAAACTCTATCCTTGGCTTGTAGAATCAAATATCGAAGTTGTAGGGACTGAGAGGGATCTTTACGAACTTTTCAAGGAATCAAAGGTTCAAGTTGGAATATTCTCTACAGCCCTCTTTGAGGGCTTGTCATTCGGTCTTTCCACATTTTTGATAAATGCCCCTGGAATTGAATATTTTGAACCATTAATCGAGATGAAAGTTGTTCATGTTGTTTCGACTCCTGAAGACCTGGTCAAAATGATCAGAAGAGGCACGCTCGCGGAAGAATTTGATGTGAACTTTTTCTTCAAGCCTAATGGAATTCAGAATATTGTTTCATTCATTTGTGATAAGGTGAATGAAATGTCAAATTAGAGTCAGACAGTGCCTGGCTAATCGGGAGTTTTATATCAATTTGAATGGGCCTTGAATGTAGGTCTTATCTATAGGACTCTTTAATGAACGGGATGAGAAGCATGCCTGTTGGAATCGCGGGAAAAAAGATTGGATTGGATGAGGATCCATTTGTCATTGCAGAGATCGGCGTCAACTATGATAATGACATGGATTATGCTAGAGAGCTGATTGAAGCAGCAAAGCGGGCAGGTGCGGATGCTGTCAAGTTTCAGACATATAAGGCAAGTAAGATAGTCGCAGTACATTCTCCAAAATATTGGGATGATGACAATCCTGAAGAAACCCAATACGAGTTCTTCAAGCGTTCCAACAAGTTCTACCATGCCGAAACTCGCGAACTTGCTCGAATGTGCAAGGAAGTTGGAATAATTTTCATGTCAACACCTTTCGATTTAGACAGTGTTGATCTTCTTGTTGAATTGGGTGTTCCTGCCTTTAAAATAGCATCCGCCGACATTACTAACTTTCCACTTTTGAGGAAAGTGGCAAGAACAGGGGTTCCCATACTTCTATCAACAGGTGCTTCTACTATTGGAGAGATTGAAGAAGCGACTAGAATAATCGAGTCCGAGGGTAACTCGGACATTGTACTGCTGCATTGTATTCTAGCCTATCCTACTCCCCCTGAACACTCGAATCTAAGAATGATCCAATTCCTGCGAGCGATATTTCCTAAATACGAGGTGGGCTGGTCAGATCATGTTATCCCCGACGACTCGGTAACAATACCAACTGTTGCTGCTGCTTTGGGCGCCACGGTCATTGAGAAGCATTTCACAACTGACCGCACACGCAAAGGCAATGATCATTTTCATTCTGTTGATGAACATCTATTGCGAATACTTGTTAACAATGTTCGTTTGGCTCGAAAGGCTCTGGGCGAACGTATCAAGAAACCCATTGAGGTTGAAATGCCAGCAAGAATGAATGCCCGAAGATCAATAGCCGCAGCAAGAGATATCGAAGATGGAGAGGAACTCACCGAAGAGAATCTCATTTTGCTCAGACCAGGAACTGGAATTCATCCAATGTTTTTGGACAAAATAATTGGTTTCAAAGCCAAGCGTCCAATCAAAGCAGGCTATCTTATTGAATGGAACGATATAATATAGAATTGCGAAATGCCCTGGATAGATTAGATGAGATATCATTAACGCCTTCATTCAGATTCAATTAGGAATTCTTTGATATGTATGAAAAAGAACTGTAGATTCGAATAAAGTTCCTTAAGCCGTTGAGGAACAGCGCTAAACATTAGAAATCCGTTGTCTGTTTCATCATTGATGAGTTTCAATACTTCCTTAACTGCATGATGATTAATTGGTTGTTCATTCAGTGGGGCAATTTTAGAAACACCCTTCATCACATATCTCTGGATGCGAGAGGGCCAGGGTGGATGATCAATAAGTCTTGTCTTAAATGCAGGGACACCTGGCAATCCAAGATTAGAAGACATACCCTGTCCTCGTCCATCCTCCCACAACAAGAATGAAGGAATCCTTTGACTGATGCAATAAGCGTGAGCGTGTACTCTATAACCTACATGGAAATCCATCTCATTGTATATACTCAACCGCCCTGCATCATAAGCAAGATCAACTATTTCGTAATCAAGAGCAGAAACTCGTTTTGCCAAGAGCTGCAATTGTCTTCCTTCTTGAGGCGTAGTATACTCATCAGCACCCACTCCGCGATGGAAGAATGCTACACGACGAGCTTTTGGAAAGCAACCTTTCAATTGCTTTAGAAGATTGACATTCTGTGTATGCAGTGCGGGGTTCTGTGCCATACTGACTCCAAAGGAAGTTATCTCTGCTGGAATTCTGAATGAAGCATTGCCTCTCATTTTATCAATATCGAACAGTGTGGGACATCCTGTATTAATCACATTTTGTACTCCATGACGAATCAGTATCTCTCGTGTGATCTCATCTCGCACACTTGAATAGGGGGTTCTCTTATGGATGTGGTGAATTACTGATTTTGACTCCTGAGCGAACACAAATCGATCCGGCAGATATCTTGGCAATCCCGACCAACCTAATGCAAAAGGAATAATTGGAATCCGAATTTTGGCCAGGTATTTGAGAAATGGATAGACTGCTGGATAAAACCATTTTTTATACCCTGGGCCGCCACAAATGATTATTGCATTTGTTTCGTTTATCTTGTCAATATGTGGACCAAAATCCTCAGTTCGCTTTAATGTGATATAAGAATCGGGTTGAAGAAAGCGCTCTACAGCTTCAGTTGCTTTTTTGACTATTAAGAAGTCGCCGACGTTTTTCAATGCGCCACTTACCAAGGTGAATGACCAAGTCATATTAATGCCATCCATGAATGAATGGACTCGGAATGAGTCGGACTGTACTTGCGAATTTCCACGTCAATTATTTAAGTGTAAGGGAAGGCATAGTTCATCTTTCAAATCATAATGAACTCTTTCATTTCTACTAAGATTCTGGCTTGAATCGTTTTTGACGAGCTTACAGTTTTTAGTAATATTCCCTCTATGCGGTCATCACACTTAATCGCGGCGTTTATGACTCAGATGCCATTATTGGCGCTAATCTTCAAATACTATGAATTAGCTAGAGGCCCTTGATATGAACGCTTCTCAATCATGTCCCAGTGGTGTTATTGCAATAATTCCCGCAAGAGGTGGCTCCAAAGGTGTCCCTCTTAAGAATCTGAGAGAAATTGGGTTCAGACCTCTGATTGTACACACAATAGAAGCAGCAAAAAGGGCAAAGATGATTGACAGGGTGGTCGTTTCTACCGACTCCCAACTCATAGCAAGAGTGGCTGAACAAGCTGGCGCAGAGATTCCTTTCATCAGACCCGCTGAATTATCCGATGATAAGACCTCTCTTGCAGCTGTAATGAACCACTTTGTTCAATGGTGCGGGAAGAATGGATGGGACATTACAACCTTGGTCATTCTAGAACCCACCTCTCCGCTACGGACATCAAATCACATTGATGAAGCAGTTCAATTGTTCTTTGAGAGTAATGCAGACACAGTGATCTCAGTTCAAGAAGACCGGAGTCTTGGATGGGAACTTGATGAAACAGGATTTGCCAAGCCACTTCAAAATGAGCGCCTTAATAGACAATACATGAAACCCCGGTTTAAAGAAAATGGGGCAATTTTTGTCACACGACCTGAAGTGATTACGGATGAAACAACTATTGGCAGTAATGTCAAATTATATGTGATGAGTGATAGGGAGTCCATCGACATTAACAACTTTTGGGAGTTAAGACTCAGCGATATCATTCTAAGAAACGTAAAGATTCTATTTCATTTCAAGGCAAATGCTGAATTGGGTTTTGGTCATTATTATCGAGCGATGACTTTGGCAAATCGATTATACTACAACGATATTGTCTTAGTATGCTCGGACTATGATCAAAACCTCAAGGATAGAATTGCAACAGTTGGATTCAAGTATTACTTGACTGATGATCCGTTATCTATCATTTTGAGAGAAAGCCCTTCCATAGTCGTTAATGACATTCTTGACACATCTGAAGAATATATGAGAGAACTGTCCAATCATACTCGTCTTGTTGTGAATTTTGAGGATCTCGGTCCGGGAAGGTTTTTTGCAGATCTCGTATTCAATGCCCTGTATGATGATTTCTCCATTGATCCATCTCATTATGGTGGTGCTGCCTATGCAATCCTGAGAGAAGAATTTCTCTTTTTAGAACGCCATATTATCAAGGAGAAAGTGGAACTGATTACTGCTACTTTTGGCGGTAGCGATCCAAACAATATAGCCCACCACTGTATGAATGTTTTACCAAAGCAGTTTCCAGATATACAATTCAGAATAATCATTGGTCCTGGCTATAAACATAGTAGGGCAAAAATAAAGAAACTTGACTCTCAACTTGATAATGCAGAGTTGATTGATGGTTCAACAAATATGGCAAAACATTTGCACGAGGCTGACATTGCGATAACATCTGGCGGGAGAACCGTGTTCGAGGCAGCTGCCTGCGGGACCCCTTGTATTGTTATTTGTCAAAACCAGCGAGAGATGAGACATAGACACATAACCTCACGAGATGGTGTGATCAATCTGGGGTTATTCTCAAAAGATGACACTATGAATCGCCTTGTAAGTGTAATTGAAAAGCTGATAGAACGCCCTTCACTTAGAACAACCATGTCCGAAAGGGGTAGCAAGCTTGTTGATGGCATGGGTCTCTTTAGGATAATTGGTCTAATTGAGAGAAAAGCTAGAATGAAAGGAATAACTCGAATGTTATAAAATTCGGACGGATGAAAGTTCATCCAATTATAATTCGAAACCAGATGTTACTTTGATGATGCAATTGAACTGTAAAAGTACATATTGTAAGCGAATTATTTCCTATGACTCATTTCTTGTTTCCCAATATCAAATGTGCTTAGATCCGAATTGGAATAATGTCAACCTTGGGTCAATAGAGCTAATTGGCTTCCATAAATGGAATGGCAAGTTTCCTTTCTATTATGAAGTACAGAATGACTCATATCTTATTGTATGCATCTACAATCTTATTTTCGTGTTTCTCCCAGATAAAATTGTTCAGTGCAAATCTTCGAATTGAAGAGTGATCAACATTCTTCATATCTGCAATTATCTGCGGTATCTCAGAATATTTATTGAATGCAAAAACATACGGCAAGTCAATAAAAAGGGCAGTTTTGATTATGTGGTTTGTAAGGACCGGGAGACCACCATGGAAGTACTCATAGTTTCGATTTGGATCTGTGTATTTATGAAAGGGGTGTGGGCGCCAAGCAGTGAGACCTACTTCGTATTTCATCAGGCGTTGTAGCATCTCCCGATGAGGAATCCCTGTTATTATATCAAAATCAATCAACTCTTTTAGACCTTCCAAGTTTCTGTAGGGGATGAACTTTGGCAGGCTAAAATCGCCGCCCACATATACATTCCCATGTCTCTCGGGTTTCTCCTCAAGACCCTCAACTTGTGAATATGTAGGAACATTCGGAACGGTCGCTACATATCTAGTAATTCCTTGATATTCCTTTGTCATATTTGGATGAACAGTGATGACAGGAAATCGTTCTGCAAGTTCATGTTCCCATTTGGCAAAAGACCTGACTAGAGGTTTGACAGCCATCCGTCTTGTCATTGAACGGATCTCAAACTTGGAGGTCTGTTTACTCATCAATTCATGATCATTAAAGATCACAGGAAAATCCTCGTCAATCAAAAAATGTGCAACAATACAGTTATGAGCATGTACAAAATCTGGATTTATCTCACGAATTTTCTTAATCCAGCGTCTTTTCACACGCGGATCAAAAACAATTTGCAGAGAATTGCCTAATGGCAAGTAATATGTTTCATCGAAAACATTCAGATGTTGACCATTGATTGGCTGGCCTCCCAGAAAGACCACATGATGTCCTCGCTTCTTCATTGTCAATGCAGTTTTTTCCACACGAACATCAGGTAGCCCCGCATGCGAAATATGTAAAATCTTCAATGCGCTCATCATCCTCACTCAATCCCTCTGAATTATTAACATTATCATTTGGAATGAGCCCCTAGAGGCCATACTAATCAATGAAATTCAATATCGTTTCAAGGAACTGGACCATGGCATGGCAGAACTTTTAATTGCTCAAATCTGCTATTCTTCTCGAAATGAAATAAGGCCAGTTATCAGAACACTAATCAAGTGCTTCTAGAAATAACTGACTCGGGTTGGCACCTGCATTGAAACAAAAACGACTGCTTCAAATCTGGGACATCACATGCAGTAGTGCAACTCTTGCACGATATATGGAATCAAAGGGCTGGCGCTGCAAAGTAATCATTCGTGAAGCTTTCCATAAGCACAATTGTTCCGAAGAATTCTGGGATTACAAATGTGTTAAGGGCGGAGTGGCTCGATATCTTTTTGAGATAATCAAGACGATTTTGACATTTAGACCAAATGTGATCTTGATCAGACAAGTATATGAATTGCTACCTACAATCCGTCTTTTTGCACCGTTTACTCCTATTATTCTACAATTTCATGGTGCAGAGATTCGTGATAAAAAGAAACTACCCTGGCAAGCCAGGTTGGCCACCAAGAGAATCTGCTCCACAAAGGACATCGCTCAATGGGGCGAATACTATGGGACCCCTATTAGTCCCATTTTCAAACCTGCACCTCCTGGGGTGCGAAGACCCAATACTGCATTGTTTATCAGGATTACAAAAGGAGCAAAGGATTGTCTTGATGAAGCAATTGCCTTTGCAGAGCAGAACCAACTGGAACTTACCATAGTTGACAGAACAACCGACGACAAGATTCCACACACTCAGATGCCGGAAATCCTTCAAAAATACGAATGGTACCTTGATTTGAAAGGACTTACTTCCAAGGATGTGCTAAGCAAGACTGCTCTGGAATTTCTTCAAACTACATGTGCTGAATCTCCTGGAAAGGTACTGACTGATACTGGCGAGATTGTTACAAGTTTCAAGATCACAACGCTAGAAGACTACTATCACCTCATAGAGAGTCTTGCCAAAAGATGAGTTGCAGATTTGCAAATCACATCAGGTTCATTCTTCCATCTTAAGTTTACGATATTTCAATAAAACGATATATTTCATTTCCGATGTTGTGAAACTGCCATTTTTAGTGAATCCAAACATTGCACCGTTTTTCTGATCCGTTGAAAGTGCAAGTTGTGGATAGCCAGTTTGAATCATATCCAATTGCTTGAATCCTAGGGCATTTTTTCTGTGCATTGATAAAATAATGTCCACTATTCTCTGGCCAGCACCAGACTGATATAACTTGTCAGGCTCTCTCAAGTCTCTTGATAGAACTTCTTTGGCCCTTGATTTGATCTCATTGGCGTCTGCGCTTACCAGAATATTATATCCCCTCCAAATGGTTTCGGGCCATTCAGTATTGTTTCTAACGGTCAGAGTGGGCTTTCCCAAAAGAGCAGCCTCCTCCTGAACTCCTCCACTGTCGGTTATGACTAATTGTGAGTCTTGCATTAATCTCAAGAAGCTCAAGTATCCCATGGGGTTCACGAGTTCAATATTTGAACCATTAATAATATCCATGAACTCAAACTCATTGATGCGCTTCTTTGTACGGGGATGAATTGGAAATATGCACCTCATTTGGATTGATTTCAATCCTTGAAGTATTTCGAGTAAACGCGAACGATTGTCTACGTTTCCTGCTCTATGAATTGTGACGATAGCAAACTGTTCATTCTTTAAAGGCGAGTTTCCAATTAATCTAATCCCCTCATCAAGAGCATCCTTTGCGGTATTTCCAACGAGAAACACTCTGTTGGGATTATGACCCTCGCGTAGCAAGTTATGATACGACACTTCGCTAGGTGCAAAATGAATGGCTGAAATAGAATCAATCACAATTCGATTAAGTTCTTCTGGCATGGACAAGTCATATGAACGGCACCCTGCCTCAATGTGCCCCACGGGCACTCTGCATTGAACTGAAGTCAGAGCGGTGGCCATTGTACTATTGGTGTCCCCCTGTACCAAAAGAAGGTCTGGCTTTACTTCTTCAATCACCTTTTTGCTCCTGCCCATTATCTTAATGGTCTGCTCTGTCAGATCATGTGAACCCACTTCAAGGAAGTAGTCTGGCTCTCTAATTGATAACTCCTCAAAGAACACCTGAGACATCTCAAAATCATAATGTTGTCCTGTATGAACAACTATCGACTCTATCTCACTATGATTATCAAGAGCCTTCAGAGTGGACCAGGTCTTAATGAACTCGGGGCGTGTTCCTAAAATCACCATGACTCTCATTGCATTCTACCATACTGGCATGTGCCCATGTGTCTTATAAATGGCATTTGCTATCATTGTTTTCATGACGGCATTGACTAAGGTTTCTTCATTTTCTGAACAATCAAAAAACTGAGTTGTTGATTTTTTACTCAAGATAATGAATGACTAGGCAATTTACCAAATCCGCTGATTCAACAAGCTGAAGGACTTATATGATGAATGACCAAGCAATTTGCATCAGCTTCACTCATCTAATTGATGAGTTTGAGGAATGCAATAATGCGAATAATTGACACTCATTGTCACCTTACATTTTTCCTTAAAGAAAATAGATTGGACCAGATAGTGAAGAATGCTGAAAAGCAAAATGTGGCGATAATCTCATCAGCAATACTGCCCGAAGAATATAATGCAAATCTCGATATTTCTACTAAACATGCTAATGTGTTCACAAGTCTTGGACTCGATGCTTTGGAGTATGACCGATTTGAAACAGCTATTGAAAGGATAAGAGATCTCAGTTCAGACATTATTGCAATTGGTGAAATTGGGATTGATCATTATCTTGTTAGAGACCATAAAGAAAGAGATAAGCAAGAACTGGCCTTTCGTGAGCTAATTGCTCTTGCCCACGAGCTCTCCCTGCCAATCCAAGTCCACTCACGTTCTGCTGGCAAAAGAGCAATAGAAATTCTAAGAAACACCTCTGCAGACAATGTGCATATGCATGCGTTTGATGGAAAGAGTAGTATTGCTAGAGTTGCATCAAGAGACTATGGCTATTATTTCTCAATTCCATCTTCAGTTGTACGGTCTCCCCAGAAACAGAAGTTGGTACGAGCTGTTGATATCGAGCACTTGCTTGTTGAAACTGATAGTCCAGTCTTAGCACCGATACGTGGTGAAGAGAACGCACCTACTAATGTCTGGACTGCACTTAAAGCAGTGGCAGAGATTCTCGGACGCAATGTTGATGAACTTGCAGAGATAGTTTTGGAAAACACTCTTCGGTTGTATAAGAAAATTGGAACTTGATTATATCAGTACTTAGAAACATTGAAGTCATCCAGCCTGTTCAATTCTGATATCACTTCACAAATGTCTATGAAGGTGTAAAGGTTTCAAGAAGGTGAGTTCAATCAATGGACGCTGGCATTGAGGACGAAATTATCAAAGTCATTCGAGATGCAACACAAGAAACAGCAAGGACTGAATGGTCAAGTGCACAGACTGACAGCATTCCTCCACTCTACGATTATAGGTTTGATCATGTTAGAGAAGTTGTACGAATATCCAGATCGATTGCAGAAGCGGAAGGTGCAGACAAATTCATTGTGACAATGGGTGCTTGGCTTCACGATGTTGCAAAACCTGGCCTTGGTGGAAAGAACAAACATGGAGTGGAAGGAGCCAAAATGGCTCGGGCCATTCTTGAATCCAAAGGAATGGCCCATGACTTGATTGATAGGATTTGTGAGGTGATAGAAATGCATGTTGGTCTCACTTTGAAACAGCCCCTTCAACCAATTGAAGCCCAGATTGTCTGGGAAGCAGATAAGCTGGTTAAACTTGGAGTGACTGGATTCATTCACTATCTGATAAATGGTCTCAAGATAAGGCCTGGCCGGAATTTAAGGGCATTTGCAAAGGACTTACATGAGTTCATTCCATTAGCCACTCAAATCGCCAACAGTATGCATACTGAACTTGCTCGCAAAATGGCACGAGAGAGGCTACAAATCTTGAAAGACATCAGTGAAAATCTGCAACGAGAGCTTATTTGGAATGGTGATTGACATGACTGAAATATTGACTGCGGGAATTCTGACAATTGGAAATGAGGTTCTTGATGGTCTTGTAGTTGACACAAACGCCAATTGGATGGAACTCAGACTTGTGGCACTTGGAGTGAAAAATGTACGACTTGCATGTGTTCGCGATGACATTGGTGAGATTGGCAGGGGCCTTGACTTTCTCCTTGAAACCTGTGATCTGATCCTGACATCTGGGGGTCTCGGACCAACTCATGATGATATGACACTTGCTGCTATTGCTCAGAGATTTGAGCTTCCAATGTGCGAGAACCCTGAAGCACTGGCAATAGTGAAAAGGCAATATCAAATTCTCTTTGAAAGGGGGATTGTTGAAAGCCCTGAAATAACTGATAGCCGAAGAAAAATGGCCATTATTCCAGAAGGTGCTTTACCTCTCGACAATCGAGTTGGTGGGGCACCTGGCGTAAAACTGTCAATTGGTAAGGCTATTATCTTTTGTCTTCCCGGAGTGCCAAGTGAATTAAAGTTCATTTTTGAAAACTCTGTCATTCCCTGGATCAAAGAGAATGTTTCATCATCTTATGTTGAAAAGGTCGTATATTTCCCAATAAGGGATGAGACGATGTTCGCACCTCATATTGACCCTGTGATGAAGAAGCACAAGGGAGTCTATATCAAGTCAATGCCTGCAACCTATGGGACTTCCAATGTGCTCAAGGTCTGGGTGTCTGCACGTGGTGAGAATGATTCTGAGTTGCACGACCTTGTGGAATCCGCAATAGCAAGCTTAGAGGAAGCAACTGGTCTGAAGACAATAGAGCCCATGGATAATATTTAATTCCGATAGATTATTGTGTTGGATTTTCATCAGCTGCACGTGGTGTGTGTCTGATGCAAGTTGTGCTCTTAATAGACCTCTGGGATGCCATTGTGTACTTTATTGCTGTCATGTATGCTGTGATCGTCCTCTCATTGGGTGATATCGTTAGGCGAAAGATGAATATGAGCCCTGACTTCACAAGAAAAATAATTCATCTCTTTGCTGGCTTTGCAATCTGGTCTGTTCCCTACTACTCTCATCCCTGGGTGGCCACTCTGGTCGCATTGACCTTTGTGATCATGCTTGGTCTAGCAGGACGGGAGCGATTCAGCAAGTTTTTTGAGGCAATGGCTCGGCCTGAAGACCTTGAGCACGGAAGTGTACGAGGTCCGTTTTGGTATGCGGTCTCAATAACAATACTCACTGGACTTTTCACATTTACAGGACATGAATCCTGGTACTTTGTTGCAGCGGCAGGTATACAGATTATGATGCTTGGCGATGGTATGTCTGCACCAATAGGAATGAAATATGGGTCTAATCACACACGTAAAATCTTTGGATCAATAAGAAGCCTGCATGGCACATTTGCTCTATTCCTCTTTGGGTTCCTAGGTGCTTTGTTAGCATTCTGGTTCTTTGGTGTTGTTAACTTTGGGCTCTTAGTAATTGCTGGTGAGATTCAATGGTTCACAATTTTTATGATAGTACTCGTAGGATCATTGACTGCAACAATAGTTGAACTGTTTAGTCCAAAAGGAACTGATAACATAACGGTACCATTCATATCAACATTCATAATGTTCATGTTTGCAGTCTACTTTGGCATAATTGTTCTCTAGCGGTGTCCATCAACAACAAGGCGGTAGTAGTATGTCTTGCCTGCAGTATGGCTGTCCCTCTCAATTCGTAAGACTTGACCCGGCTTTGCTCCAAGAACTTTCGCAGCAGGATCATCCCTGAGAATTCTTGGTAGTTGTGTTCGTTTTATGCCATAATGATCTAGAATCAGTTGCACCTCTGACTCGTCCGCAATGACATGCTTGGGAACCAGTTCATGCTCAAAGAGATCGAATGATGCATAGCCGCCCTCAATTAATTCAATCCGTGTGTCACGAGCATGCTTCTTTGAGGCTGGTGTGAATCGAGACCCGCCAACAAGCATTCCCCCCTGAGCCTCTACTTCTTCCATCTCATTGACGATATCTCTGACTATGGCAACACCCACAACCTTAGGCTCCTTGAGGACCCACACAACCATTCTGTGAACACCCTTTTCAGTCTCTTTCTCTGGGTGCATCACATATCTGTCCTCATACTCTAGAACCTCGTCTACCTTGTATCCTCTCAGAGTCAGTAATGACCGCGTCTTAATCACAATAGCTGGGAACTCGACCACAGAAAACACCTGTCTGTCTAGACAGATAGAATCGCAATTCGTGTTAATAAAAACATTGTTGTAAAACCAATTTGATTGATGACTTGCTCTTATCCTGCTGTTTCTTGATTACATTCTCATTGAACAGATCTCTAGAAATGCCAAGAGCCATCTGTCAAATTAACTTGAGAATAACTTTGAAATATCAATATATGTCAATAATTGAAATTTAAATTCGCATTTATGTTTAATAATTTATCAAAAGTATGTAAATCAATAAAAAGCAATATTTCAATGTTAAGAATTATAACAAAAAAATCGTTTTCATGACGAAATTCGTCATATTTTGGCACTATACTTATTAGGTCATTTTTTGTGCGACCGCATGCCATTAAACAATTACAAATTGAAGGCAAAATGAGTTCGGTGATTAGATAATGAAAAGGAAGGAGAAACTTGCTCTAACTCTAATAGTGGGCCTTGGTCTATTCATTATCGCAGGAGCATACTCAACCCTGGCATATCCTACCTATACCAGTGAGTGTGGTGGTTGTCATACCGGAAGCGGAATTTCAATCTCCTCAAATGCCACTGGTACTGTGAGTGCCACAGTGGGAGTGCCCTTTGCTCTGGTTATTGATGTATCAAGTGGAGAGGCCACTGGAAGTACAGCGATAAAAGCTTACAATACCTGGGCCGATAATGGTCAATTTACATTTTCGCCCTCTGGTGATACAGCAGTAATTGATGATGATGGGACCTATGACACCAATCCTGCTGCAGGAGCAATGACAGTGACATACACTATTACTCCACAATCTGCAGGATCCTATACAATAAGATTCTGGACGGCCGATGTAAATCTGGATGGAGCCAGTCTTGATATTGCTGTTTCAGTTGTTACACCAGACACAACCCCTCCAACAATAGATAGTCCTGCAGACCAGAATATTGCTGAGGGATCAACTGGTAACACAATTTCTTGGACAGCAACAGACACAAACCCGTCAACCTATGATGTTTATAGGAACGGAACCGTTGTTAACTCTGGAAGTTGGTCATCAGGTGTTCCAATCACAATCAATATAGATGGACTGAGTCTTGGCACCTATAACTATACAATTGTTGTGAGCGATGTTGCTGGCAATACTGCAAAAGACCTTGTCTGGGCGACAGTCTACGATGGAACAGCTCCAACTGTGGACAGTCCTGCAGATGTAGCATACGATGAGGGTGCAACTGGCAACTCCATCACATGGACACCGACTGATGCACATCCAACGACTTACGAGATCTATAGAAATGGGACTCTTGTTGACTCGGGCAGCTGGACCTCAGGGAATCCAATAACTATCAATGTGGATGGGCTCGGTCTAGGAACCTACAACTATACCATTGCAGTGACTGATGTTGGCAATAATATAGCCACAGACCTTGTGTGGGTCACTGTATCGGACGGGACTGCCCCAGTAGTCGATAGTCCTGCTGATGTTGCCTACAATGAGGGTGCCACTGGCAACTCCATCACATGGACACCGACTGACGCACATCCAACGACTTACGAGATCTACAGAAATGGGACTCTTGTTGACTCGGGCAGCTGGACCTCAGGGAATCCAATAACTATCAATGTGGATGGACTTGGTGTTGGTGTTTACAACTACACTATTGTAGTGTCTGATGTTGGTAATAACGTAGCCACAGACCTTGTGTGGGTCACTGTATCAGACGTGATTGCGCCAGTGCTTGACAGTCCTGCTGATGTTGCCTATGATGAGGGTGCCACTGGCAACTCCATCACATGGACACCAACCGATGCAAATCCAACGACTTACGAGATATACAGAAATGGGACTCTTGTTGCATCGGGTAGTTGGACTTCCGGAAACCCCATAACCATAAACATCGATGGACTTGGCTTGGGAACCTACAACTACACAATTGTAGTGACTGATGTCGGTGAAAACACTGCTAAAGACTTGGTGTGGGTTACTGTTTCAGATGGCACACCTCCAGTGCTTGACAGTCCTGCTGACATCTCATATCCTGAGGGAGGCACAGGCAACTCCATCACATGGACACCGACTGATGCACATCCAACGACTT
>JAJRWI010000081.1 GCA_024276825.1 archaeon | reverse complement strand
GTATTCTTGCACTGTTTCTTTCAGAAGTGTTCGTCATGGGACTATTAGGGTGTCTAATTGGCATCATTCTCGGCATTATCGTGGGCCCAGTAGTTCTTAATTTCATAATCCTGACATCACGGATTATCTTTATCACTCCGGCTTTTCAACTCTTCCAGTCTTCTCTCATATTTGATAGTGCCAGCATTTTATTCTCAATTATTGCAGGTCTCGCACTTACAATTTTTTCTGGCTATCTCCCTGCTTGGCGTGCCTCGCAAGAATCTGTGGTTGAGAGTCTGGGACGAGGTGCAATTCCCATAGCTAGTGGCATGTCAATATCGCCAAGGGCAAGACGGAGATTGCAAATGGCTCTTGGGGTCTTGGGTGTTATATCATCAGGTCTTGTTCTAGTCCAAATGGCCTCGGACCTATTTGGTCTTGGAATCATTCACGAAGACTACCTCAGACTAGGCTCCATTCCTGCCTTCCTTATTCTTGCTGTCTTTCTCTCTCCTCGGATTCATGGTTCCAATCTGATTCATAAAGCAATGGTCTGGCGGATGAATGATGTAATTCGTTCACTATCGAGGAAGAACCTGAAGCGAAATACATTAACTGCATTGATTGTGTTTAATCTCTTCACTTCAGTCACTATGTTGTTCTTTGCATCCACAAACATTAGTTACGCAATAACGGAGTCATGGAGAAAAAACATCAACTGGAATAGTAGCTCCGTTAATATTGTTGCCTATTTCAACGAGCCAAACGACCCTGCAATCGTGGAACAGTTGAAGAATATGGAGTCTGTAAACAATGCGATTGGAATGAATCAGGCCCTAGAATATCTAGTCTTTGAGAGTCGTCTTGAAATAGGACTTGTGATCGGTGCGGAAACCAAGGGCTTTGAGCAAATGGCATCAATAGCAATCCTACAATCAATAAACGACACTCAGGGCTTTGATGTTCTAATGAACAATAATTCCTGTGTGATTTCTGACTATGTTGCAGAATCTATGGGCGTAGGACTCGGAGACCTTCTTCTCGTATCTGGAATGAACCTTACAGTTGTGGGAATCTGTGCCTCATCAGTCCCTGCCTTTGTTATGTATGCCGTTGAACCACTGTTCATTATCATCAGTCCCGATACATGGGTGAAGGTTGAGAACTCTCCATTTCTGGTTAGTACCATCCTTATAGACTCTAGCGCCCCTGAAAACACATTTCTCACATTATCGGGAGTGCCTGGAATCAATCCAGTCTTGGTGTCGCAGATTGAAACCGATTATGAGGCCGCCCTAAAGTCTATCCAACTCATCATTGACTCTGCTCTCATAGCATTATTCATCTCAACGACAGTCAGTGCTCTGCTAAGCGGCTTTGCTGTGTCCTCAACACGAAGAAGAGAGATAGGAATGCTGGCTTCCCTTGGAATGGACCCATCTGACATTGCAAAGGCCATGACTATCGAGACTGCGGTTTCAATGACAACTGGTGTTTTGATTGGGGCGATAATCGGGATCTTTGTTGAACTCTCAATACTCTCCATTCTTGTCAGATTTGGAAGTGAAACCTTCACAATAATAGATCTGAAGACGCTTGCTCTTGTGGTTTCATCGTGGTTGGTTTCGATTGCAGCATCATATTACGCAATTCGCCGGACAACAAATCAGAATGTAGTCAATTTGTTAAGAGACCAAAAAAGAAACAAATGAAAAAAGTGGTCCCGAACAATGTTCAAGACCTTGCACTTTCAAATGTGACTTTGAAGACCTTAGTCTTCAATCTTTGTGAACTCGGACTTACTTGCACCGCACGCGGGACATACCCAGTCATCAGGGATGTCTTCGAACTTGGTGCCCGGAACTATTCCGCCATCGGGGTCGCCCACTGCCTCATCATAAATCCAACCACAAACATCGCATTCCCATTTTGCCATTTTTCTTGTCTCCAATCGATTTGGATACGCATAGATTGTCCGACGCAAAATAAAGATTAGCATGCAGATGTTTTTGAAGAGTTTTTTAGGAATTTTAAAAAAAGAAGAAAGATGGTCCGCGCACTTGCTAGTGCGAGAACCATTAAGCTAGGACTATCGACGTCTGACCACGAGTAGAGCTACCCCAATCAGTGCAACTCCACCAGCACCTGCGGCCACATACAGAGTTGGTATTCCGAACAACTCTGAGGGGATGGCATCCCAAAAGCCACCGCCAGCACTGGTTATGAGAATCTGATATCCTGGAGCAGACCAGGTATAGAATGCAGATCCAACCCAGTCTTCTGCATTATATGGATCAAATGAGTCTATTGTTGTATTGAAGTAGACGCAAATTGCTTGCATATCCTGAAACAGTCCTGCCTTATCAGCTGCGACTTGATAGTTAATGGTCCATGTTTCGCCAGCAGCAAGAGTATCGCGAGTCCAATACGCCTCACGATCACCATCCAGTCCTGCATTGATGCCATCTATCACTTTGACATCATAAGCCGTGGCAGAACCGTAATTATGCACAGTGATTGTGAAGTCAATTGTACTGTCCAAAGGAACTGTTCGATTTGATGCGCCCTTGGTAACAACCAGATATGGTCCATCGAATGTTATGGACTCCGGATCAGCATCGAAGGTGAGTACGAGGTCACTAACATCAATTGTTTGGTAATTTGAAAAGGTTTCATCAATGTTGATTGCAATCTTGAACCCTATGCCTGTCACAAGACTTGCGCCAAGATCTGCCATCAGATAGGGCACAATGTGCCTCTGTAGATTCTCGGCATCAAGAATATTGTGGACTGCGTTCTTTATTGCTGTCAGGTCATCATTTGCCATGGCTGTCCATAGAGCTCCAAGTGTAATCTCCCAGTGCTCCTGAACAAAGTCATTTAGGCCTTCTCGGGTCTGAATTGATGTGGGCAGGTCTATTCCAACTAGATCATGCACGACCTGAACAAAGCCTGCACCAAATGTACCAAGATAGGCCTCTAATGCTGCTGGATCAGCATAAATGTCGTTATCAAGAATATCAAGCATTCCATAGCTGTCAAAGTATTCAACAAATGCCTTCACCAAGGCAGCGACTGGATTAGCATCAGCAAGATCAGGGTCAATGTTATCAAGCAATGCGCTTGGTGTTAGACCAGCTGCTTCCATTATCTGGGCAAGAAGGTCAAAGTTCACTTCCTTGAGCGAGGTGTCTGGAAATGTATCAAAGTCATAAGAGAGTACACTCTGCTTGAGGTCTGGATATGGCCCGACTCCACCCCAGAGTGAGTCAATTGCTGAGTCAAACATGGTTGGGTCAAGTGAACCAAGTGCCTCATTTACACCATATGCAAACTCACGTGGGATGTATGAGAGATATGCTTTGATAACATCGGATACAGTAGAGTTTGCTGGAATTGTGTGTCCACCAGGTAGTATGATGTCATCTGGGACTTCAAACTGGTCATCAATGGTAACCCATGAAGTTGGCAGTCCACTTATGTCCAGAGACGCAGGTGCAAATCCTGCGATTATCGAAGCCGATGGGGCACTCGGGTCTTCTGCCATCTTATTCTGGATATTGTCAGCGAATCCAACATGTGTCTTCAATGAGTATGTTTCATCCCCCGCGCCAGCTTGGATGTATCCTGGTTCCATGAATGTGGCTCCGCCGATAATTAGTGTCTGTTCAATTGATCCAAGGTCCAGATGACTGGAATCTGCACGAACGTAAATATTACCGGTGCCACTCATCATTCCAAACACTCCCCCACCCATATACTCATAATTTTCGAGCCAGACGGGTGCGAAGTATGATTCGGTTGCAGCGGTCAAAATTCCACTCCATCCATCAGCACCAACAATGCTCATGAATCCTCCCATATTGGCCAATCTCTCAAGCATGGTCGTGACCGCAGCCTCTCCAGCTGAGAGATCATTGAACATGTAGACATATTGTAAATTATATGCTGAACCCTGCAATGAAACATATGGGTCGAAATCGGTATAATAATAGATGTCATGCTGTCTTGTACTAAGTCGTTCAAGTGTTATTCCAAACACAGAGTCATATACCGCAATAACCTCATCTGCTAGGCTAATGGCCTCGCTGATGGATAGGTTTGTAATATATGTGTCATCCCTGTTTGCGGGAACAACTACAATCGGATTCACTACAAGTTGAACTGAAATCATTGATGGGCCTACAGCACCATTCGGGAATGGTGTCATGCCGGAAACCTCCAGCGTTGACTGTGCAACATACCCATCTTCATTGTCCCGCTGATTTGCAACAATAGCATCTAGCGTGTTAATATATGCATAATCATAGTGTGTTTCATTTTGCATGGATACAATGGCGTTAGTCACCCCACCCCATGCATTAATATATGATGCCATGAATTCTATTGTGGCGGGTGGTTCACTCATTCCAGAAACGCTATGTTTCTGAACAACAGTTGGCGTGCCTATGCTATTTCCAGCTATTATGGGCATTAGCAGCGTAATACCCACGAATGCGGCAAATAGCAAATTCATTCGTCTGTTCATTTTTTCTCCCTTCATTTATCCTTTGTAAAATAGTAGATCTACTTGATACACAAGAAGATTCTATGTAATATCTCAATGTTATGTTTATGAACTTTTGTTTGTTATGTTCAAACTGATTTGATAAAAAGAATATTAGCAAACTGGACCATCTGATGATCGAATTAATTTGGGAAAGCATTGCTGTGGATGATCAGAAATTGATTCCAATCATCCACTCCTCATATTCTTCCTCTGATTCATATGTGTCTGGTTCAGCAGTATCATGTCCATGTGATTCTGACTATGCTCCCTCGGATTCCTCATCATCCATGGGGAATCCTCCAAGTACTCCCTCCTCCTCATCCATTTCCGGTTCGGATGGGGGTTCTGCGATTGATTCTTCTGGAGTACCCTCCTCAATGGTTTCAGGTTCGGGTGGGGTTTCAGTGATTGCTTCCTCTGGAGTTACCCCCTCAATAGTTTCAGGTTCGGATGGGACCTCTGGTACCTTCTTTGGTTCAGGTTCCTTTCTCCATTTGCGGATGTAAATTAGTTCAAGAATCAATGCTACTAATGGAAAGAGCAAGAGCTTGACACTGTCGCCAAGTGATGATGCAAAGATTGGGTCAGGAAAGATGAAGATATAGAGAATTATGACATATGAATAACTTGAAGCTAGGAAAAATGTAAATGCGCCGCCAGCTTCCTTCGACACCTTCCACCGTGTGTCCATATCTGCCCTTGATGTGACAGTTAGACCAACATTACTGATTGCATAAAGAATGAAAAACACTGAGAGAATTATCTCGGGGAGCATGGCAATAGGATCACCAAATGATGGCCCTGATAGGACATTGTAAATGAAGTAAGCAGAATATAGCGAGATGAAGAGACCCAGTAAAGACACATTGTCGATTGACCTTTTGTTTCTCTCACGTATCTGAATCATTCCATTTATGAAGTTGAAGCCGCATGCAAATATTGTTCCTATGAGAGCAATAGCAACGGTTGCGAGTGAGGCAAGGATTGCTGGATTGATAAACAGAATAGTCGCAATGAATGCCCCTATTACAACGATGTAATTGAAGAAGTAAATCAGTGTATATAGTGTCATCATAAGTTTTCCACGTTTCTCAAGAGTCACACTCTCAGCATATCGCAGACTGCTTCTTGAGGCGAGGTATGCCTGAAACACAATCCAACCCAGGAATCCGAAAATCACAAAGACAAGTTGGAACAGAACACCAGTCATAAGCATACCAAAGAGGACAAACAGGCTTACAAAATACCAAATGGGAAATCGCAATATTGATCCCAGATAAGATTCATCACTCACAATAAACTTTTGAAATCCAAAGAGCGAAATGATTGCTGCAATGAAAAAGAATGTTGGCAATGCTCCACCCAGAATGAGAATTAGTAATCCAAAACCCCATAGTTGAAGCCACGGAGATGCAGCCTCGGTGATCTTGGCCAAAAAGACACTCAATAGAAAAATGATTGTCAGCCATCGCATTCCCTTCGTTGAGAAGAACAACTTGAGTCCTTCAATGAACCTAGATAGCACTGGTATATCCATAATGGATTCCTCCATTTACACACAAAAGTATTGGCCATCGCTCTATTTAACCTTTGATTACGCGTAAGAGCTCTGCTTCTAATGTGGGTTTGACTATTGGCTTTTCAATGATGGTGCCAATTCGTGTTCCATCTTTACGAAATATCTCTATCCATGGAATGGCCTTCACATCCCACTTCTTTGCCTCAGGGGGTGATGGCGGAATGGCCCACCTATTGTCAGGATCCAAAGGTGCAGTCTTTACGGTGCCAAACACTCGCACTTCAAGACCGATGTCCTCCTCCAGTCGCATAAGGACAGGAATGGCCTCACGGCAGTCCTTGCACCAGCTTGCGCCAATGACAACAACTGTGATATCATCAACATATTTCTTGAGTTCTCCAACGACTTCTGGGTTCAATTCATAATTCTCAAAACGTTGGAGTTGGTATGATCCCCATTTATCCTTTAATCCTCGAATATACTCTGAGGCAGACTTAGTCCTACTTCTGATATCATTTAGGTCTGTCATAATGAAGCAAAAGCCTCTCAATACTCTAAAACACTTTCTTGTTAGTGCAATTATTATGACTGGCGAGTGGCAGGAAATCTCATAAGCCCAGTTTTCAATAGAATGTATGCGATAGCTGGAGGAAGCAGTAATGGTGGCCGAGATTTACAAGATTTTGGTTGTTGGGCCTCCAGGTGCTGGTAAGTCTTCCTTAATTCGGGCATATTTACATGGAGAGTTTATTGAGAGTTATGTTGCCACAGTTGGAGTTGATATGAAGGCCACACCAATAGAAACACCTACAGGAAATGCAGCACTGACCATTGTAGATCTGGGTGGACAAGAGTCATTCACTCTGTTGAGAAGCCGCTTTTATCAAGGGGCACATTTTATCATGTTCGTGTATGATATAACCGATAGGAATAGTTTCAAAAACATATCCGAATGGTACGCAACTCTGAGTAGCAGTGTGTGCCGTCCACAAAGAGATACTCTTGCTGGAATGCTTGTAGGGAATAAGATAGACTTGACCTCAAAACGTCAGGTTTCAACCGATGAGGGAATAAATGCAGCAAAGATATTCTCACTGTCCTTCTTCGAGGCAAGCGCCAAGACTGGAGAAAATGTGGGCGAGATTTTTCTGCATGCTGTAAATGTGGCCCATCAAAAGTTGCATGTGAAATGATAACTACAATCCAGTTACATCCATAATTATTAAAGTAAATAGTCATTATTGGTTTACAAATGGCGGGGTTTTCATATGCCTATAATAAAGCGAGTTCTCGTAGTTGGACCAAGTGGGGCAGGAAAAAGCGAGATTCTCTACAAATTCAAGCCAACACATTTCACCAAGTCAAAGGGTCACTCACAACTCTTCGATGTGCAAGAAAGCCTGCTTCTCTTCCCAGAAGTTAATCTACGAATGGAGGTTGTTGAGATTGGGGGCAGTGAAGCAATCCATACAATTCCTGCTAATGTTTTGCTTTCCACGGACGCATTCATCTTGGTATATGATGTGACTGACAGGAACTCATTCAAAGAAGTTGTGAGATGGTATGAACTAGTATGTAATAAAGCATCTCTTCCCTTTCTATCTGATATCAAAGGCGTTCTTGTAGCAAATAAAGTTGACATGGCTGATGCTCGACAGGTTTCCTATAGAGAGGGCAAACTGATGGCAGATATTCTGTTACTTCGATACTTTGAAACAAGCGCAATCACAGGTCATAACATCGCTGAAATGTTTCTTTATGTTGCCAACTCAATCGCATCATAGTGTTTTCCGAATATTATTAAGAAACCACATTGATTCTATTCCATGCAAACCATCGAATCTGCATCCTCTGATAAATGGAGATCATTGTTAGTCTTCCTATTGATTGATGCTCTGCAAATTCTGTTTGTTGCAACTCTTGTATTTGATGACACATTTCCGACCGTTGTTATTATTGACCCAATGAAGATCAACCCCCTAAACTCGTTAATTCTATTTGCAATAATCAGCTTGTTTCAAGTTTTCTACATTTATTCATCTGCGCTTAAGATGATCTCAAACCCCTCAATGATTATGATGTATCCCAAACTAGCTGAAGGCTTTTCTTCCAAGAGATATTCTGCAGATGAGCTTGTCAAATGGACACTCGCAATCGCTGAAGAGAGTCATGTACGCATAAGCAAGATATTCTTTCTAAAGTCCCCATTGCCAAATGCGTTTACTTTCTCATTGCCCCTAATTGGCTCAATAGTTGTAATTCATTCCAATACGCTTGACATTCTGGAGCCTGATGAGATGAGGGCCATAATTGCCCACGAAATTGGTCATATCAGGAACAATGACTCACTGGTTTCGATCTTTGCACAGCTGCCCGCATTCTTTATTGATATTGTTTACCTTTACGTATATATCAGGATTGGACTCGGAATTGCAAATGCTTTGCTAGTGCAGTTTGATCCGATTCTGGCCATCATTAGAATTGTTATTCTGATTGGTTTCTTTATACTCTCACGAGTACTAATCACTATAGCTATGATTTTCATTCAACGCTCATCACGCGCAGCTGAACTTCTGGCAGATTATCATGCTGCATCATTAATTGGTGTCCTTCCAATGATTAATAGCCTGATCAGAATTGGACAGAGGATTGAAGCAATCTCCGCCCTGATTGAGGAGATTCGCTGGCTTGAATCACAGGACACTGATAGAATAACTCCTGTTTCTGATATGGAACTAGCACTCTTCATTGCCCAATTTCCGCTTGATGGCATTGATGAATCAAATGCCCGAGAGTTGGCCCCCTATCTCTTTCTTACTACCCGCTTGAAAAACATGCGAAAGATCTACGGTGTAGTTTTCACAGATGATCAAATAGATAATGCAGTTAGGCCTGCTGCTAGGGAATTGCTAGTCAGACGCAAACTTTCAAGGACTAAAATCCCTGCTGAACAGAGTCAATTAATTGATTGGCATGTCGCTGATATAGATGGCGACCGAAGGCTCTCTGAAAGTGAGATTGGCCCTTTGATTGAACTGCTTCGAAATAACCCATCAAAAATGATGTTTCAAAACGAGATTGGAATGAATATTTATGCTGTTGGCCATCCCGATTTTAGAAGGCGGATTCTTTTCATAGCTGACACATTTGAACTATGACATTATTGGTTTGTCAAGGAGTGAGACCTCAACTGGTCGGTCTTCCTCTCTCACTTTCTCATATGGGCTTTTTCCGCGAAAGATGGACATTACGGATGCAATTATCGCAAATATAATGAAGAACCAAGAAGTCATCTGAAATGAGGCCGAGTATGCTGCAATATATTCTGGTCCAGTGGTATAGCCAAGCGGATTGAAGAGTGCCATGAACATTGCAAAGACCGTAGTTGCAGCAGCAATCGCGATTGAGAATCCTGATGTCCTTGAAAGATTACTAAGGGCGCTCACAACACCCAAGTATTCTTTGGGTGCTGATGTCATTATGAAATTGTTATTGGCCACTGTGAATACTGAAAGACCTAGGCCTAGAATGGCAATGGAGAGAATGATAAACGGAAGATTGGGAATTGCAAAACCCAGCAGGGTAATACCAAGAGCCTGTATCAGCAGACCAATAACGGTCTGAATCCGTGCATCTATACGTTCTGCAATAAACCCTGCCATTGGTCCCGAGAATGATATTATGACTGGGTGCGTTATCAGGATAATCCCTGTGATTGATTGAGTGAGTCCTAGTGCGTCTTGCAAATAAAAAGCAAGAAGATATGAAATTGGAATATATGACATGTATGCAAGCAATGCTGTGAATATGCTAATTGAGATTCTTTTATTGGCAAGGACATTAATCGGGATGATTGGTGAGTCAAATCTCTTCTCACGTTCAATGAACAATATGAATAGGATAATGAATACAAGTAACATGAATAATGTCTGTTCTATTGTGATTTTGTTATAACTACTGACCAAATAGATCATTACAAACAAGAACCCGAAAAAGAGTCCTGCCCCTAATGTGTCAAACCTGGCCTCTTCAATGGGCTTTGTTTCTGGAATCCATCTCCACACAACAATTAACCCAACTAGACCAATCGGGACATTCACAAGGAAAATGCTTGGCCAGCCAAAGAATTCTGTCAGGGCACCCCCGAGTGGTGGACCAAGGCCCAGAGCTCCTGCAAGTATCATTGAGCTCAATCCAATTGCTCTGCCGCGATTTCGAGGTTCTGTATAATATGTCACAAGGGCTAAGCCATTAGCAGTCATCATGCTTGCTCCAATGGCTTGAAAGATTCTAGATGTAATGAGTATTTCAAGACTAATAGAAATGGCACATGAGAATGAGCCAAGAATGAACAGAAGCATTCCAGACTGAAACACCTTTGCCTTGCCATATCTGTCACCAAGCTTCCCCATGAGTGGCATTAGCGATGTGATTATCAGCAGGTAGGCAACTACGATCCATTGAACTTCTGACATTCCAACACTGAAGCCTGTGGCAATTGTGTAAAGTGAAACATTCACTATTGATCCATCAAGGGCTCCAAGCAGAATTCCAAAACCCGTCGCAGCAACTACTCTGTATATGTTTGGTCTTGAGATGTCCCTTGCAGTGTTCTGAAGTCCAGTCATTGAATCGTTGATTACTGAACGATTAATAAAGACTATTCTTAATCGCATTTATTATCAAAGTTCTGACAATTCTAATCAATTAAAAAAAGCAGTTAATAATATGAAGCACGAGAAATTATATGATGGATATTTGCAGATTTTTTTAATTCTATTTCAAATCAAGAACACTATCGAAGGATTGCACGTAGATGTGCAAATCTTGGACATAGTTGGACACCAATCAAAAGAACATCTAAGAGATCCACTATGAAATTGTGAGAAGTTTAAATGGTCTCATCGGAAACAATGGTCTGAAATGTGCCTACTGCGGTTCGTGGGCGGACAGGACTATTAGTCCAAGATTGTGTCCAATTTACAATGAACGATGGATCACTGGCAAAATGGCATATCTGTGAGTTTAAGAAAAATGCACTAATAGAACATTCATTAGTTGATATCAGTCAGTGTATCTGACCATCCTAGGAATCTCAATAATAAACTTGGCTCCTTCCTCGGGATGACCACTGACTCTGTCTTCAACCCGAATTGACCCATTATACTTCTCTGCGATTTGATATGCCTGATGGAGACCGATTCCTCCGAATCTTCTGGTCATGTCAAAGAGTTCCTTCTTGCGTGTATCTGAGATTCCTGGACCATTGTCTGCTATTGAAACAATATAGTAGTCCTTGGATTGACTTAAATCGACCCAGACCTCTTTCTTCCCTTTGGGATTGTGCTCTATTGCATTGAGCAATATATTTGAGAGAAGCAATTCAAGAAACTCATCGGCTTTTACTGAAGCCCTCTTAATATGAAACTTGTAATGAAACTGAGTATCAGAACGACCTTCAAGAGCTGCAATGCATGTTGTCAATGCTGCTGCAAGGTCTCGCTCAACTAATGGAACATTCAGTAGTTGTTCAGTCTCCTGAACTTCTCCAATTAGTCTTGCTGCTCTCTGTATACTGTTCTTTATAATGTCTAGGAAATTGCTTCTCATTGTTTCATCACTTATGTCATGAAGCAATGTTGCACTATTTAATATGACTTGCAGTTGGTTTCGAAGATCATGGCACATCAAATCTAGATAGAGAAGAGCACGGTCTCTTGCTGTATGTACTTCTCGCTCTATGTTCTTTCTATTTGTCGTATCAATGAGTATTATCTGAAGAGCGATGTCATCCTCGTACTGTACTCTTGTTGAAAATGACTCCACCCATCTGATCTCGCCATTCTTGCGAATGAATCGCCACTCATGTCTTGGAGGAACGACCTCTCCTGCGAACCATTTTGCAATGCGGTCTTCGATCATTTCCAAGTCCGCAGGATGCACTATGTTCCTTATGTCATCGGGCGTCATTGAGAGCAATTCTTCTTTCGTGCGCCCAACAATTTCAGCAAATGCCTTATTGACATAAGCGAATCCATTTCTTGTGAGAATTGTCATTCCTTGAAAGCTCTGCTCGGCAAGAGTTCTATACTTTTCTTCAGATGCCTTAATCGCCTGCTCAGATTTGACTCTCTCACTGATGTCTTCATAAATGCCAAGGACTCCTATTACTTCGTTGTTCTCATCAATGAGTGGCACCTTTGTTAAATCAATCCACATCTCAGTATCTGCATATTGCAATTTCTCAATACTATGAATAATTGGCTGACGAGTTTCCATAATTTCCTTGTCGGACTTCTGGTAGAACTCCGCATTCTCTTTTGGCCAATTTAAATCAAAATCGGTCTTTCCTATGATGTCTTTGGGCGAAGGCACTCCTGCTGTGATAGCAAAATTCTGGTTACATCCCAAATAGGTAGAGTTTTTGTCTTTCCAAAACACATACATTGGAATTGTATTGATGACCATTTCCAACAGCCTTTTGGACTCGCTGAGTTCACGCTCAATCTCTTTTCGATCGGTAATATCCATTATTAGGATCTGTACTGCATTTCTGCCTTCATACTCGATATTTGAGGAAAATGCCTTAACATGCTTTACCGAACCATCCTTACATATGAAGCGATATTCATATGGTGCCTTAATTACATCACCTCTATTGCGCCTTTCTGCAAGGTCTAATAGGAACTGCCGATCATCTGGATGTATGAGTTCAAAGGCTTGTTCAGATGACATCGCTAACAGTTCATCAATGGCATATCCAACAATATCTGCAAAGGCCTGATTGACGAAGACATAGCGATCATCTTGAATTATTGTGATGCCTTGCCGCAGGTTATCAATGAGCATTCTATATTTCTCTTCAGATTTCTCTATCCTCTCAAGTATTCCTTTCATCTCTGACAAGTTTGTGATTACTGCAAATGAGCCGAGGAAGTTGCCCTCTTGATCAACAATTGGAACTCCCGAAACCAGAGTTGGCACTCGTGAGCCATCCTTTGCCATCCATTCTAATTCATATTTGGAGCTATGATGAAGAACACGCTTACGGATATTCTCTTTTAGAATCTGTTTGCCCTTCTCATCTACAAAATCAGTCACTGCATGTCCAATCATTTCTTCATAGGAGTACCCCAGCATTTCCAAGAACCGTTTATTTACATAAGTGAGACTAGCTCCTCTATCAACAACAGCAAAGCCCTCATTCATGGCATCCACTAAAGCTCTGAATATTAATAGTTCTTCAGTTGTTCCTTGGGCCACTATGGGTCCAAATTCTGAGCCTTTCTTCTCATTCAAATTGGGTGCCCCATGTCCTAAATTCTCACTCAGAATATAAGCAGGCTTCTGATAAGAATTGTTCTCTCTCAAGCACTCTTTCAGATAAATCTATTCCGTTACCGCTGGGGATTCACTAAGAGCATACTATTATTAATAATGTACTCTTACTTTTCCTTGCTGAAAACTCACCTGAGAATCGAGTTGGTGAAATCATGAAATATGACGAGATACTCATCGGGCAGTCTGCTGAAATCACTCATACTGTTTCTGAGGAGGATGTTAAAGCATTTGGCAAGATCAGCGGCGATTTTAATCCTCTTCATTTTGATGCGATGTGGGCAAAAACTACAATGTTTGGCGGTCGAATTGCTCATGGCCTGCTCTCAGCATCATTCATCTCAGCTGTAATAGGCATGAAATTGCCAGGTCAGGGTTCTGTGTATCTCAGCCAATCCTTGAAATTCCTACTTCCTGTTCGAATTGGTGATACTATTACAGCACATGTTGAAGTGATTAGAAAGATAGATGAGAAGAAACATGTGGTTCTAAAAACCACTTGCATAAACCAAAATGGTGAAACTGTGATTGAGGGTGAAGCCTTGATCAAATTAATGGACTAGCTTTCAAACGTTTGATTATTATTGAACTATTAAAAGGATAGCAGGATATCAAGTCCGTATAGACCATTTAATTGTTTATTCTCCCCGATACTATCAATTGCGTTTATAAGTGTTATATTCAATTGTTTTATGGTGAGTTTGGTTTGGTGTCAGGGGAAGTTAAAGAAGAGGTCTTTCCCATTATTCAAATTCAGGTTCAGTTCAATCTGCAAGTAGAAGATTTGTGGGATATGTTTATTGATCCCTTTGTTCTCCTACAATGGCTTGGCAATGAAATCACCGTTGACTTCGAAGAAGGCGGGATGATCAGATTTCATGGAGAGAATGCTCCCGCCACTGCTGAGATTGCAGACCATTGGACAATTCGTAGAATCAAACCAAAACGCGTTATTCTATTCAGCTGGGATATCTTGGGTGCTGAAACCCTATTCATAGCAAGATTCAGACCAACTGAAACGGGTTCTGTTCTTGATATCAAGCATGGTGCCATTCCAATCGGTGCCAAGAACCTTCATCTGCCATCTCATTGGAATGCCCTGCTTGCAAATCTAAAATCGGTGCTTGAACTTGGAACTCCCGCCATCAGATTCAACTATTCCAATTATCATCCTCTGACACCAACCCGATATGATCCAACAGACTTACGAATAAGCGTGGTCATCAATACACCCCCTCAACTCCCATTTGATGTTTGGACGAACCCCGAAAAACTTAGTCGCTTCATCCGGGCTAAAAGTCCAAAGATTGACAAACAATACGCAGGCATATACACATGGTGGCGTGAGGGCAAAGGACCCGTGGTCATTACTAAGCTTGTCCAAGATCAGGAGCTCGAGTTCACATGGGTCTATGGTATGGAACGAGAAACGCGAGTTAATATTCGCTTTGAAAGGGCGGGTGATTCCACAGTTGTGACTCTTCACCATTATGGTTTCAGTTCGCCCGAAGAAACCATTGGCTATGATATTGGCTGGACTTCAATGCTTTGCGAATTAAAGCTAATTTGTGAGCTTGGTGACTCCGGCATCACTCGGATTCGCGACTGGGAAATTGAACGTGACGATGAGTTTCGAAGAATATCAATGGCCTAGGCTCCTCCTTGATATTTGACAAAATTATTTGTGCACCTGAATATCAACTCAATTGGTGATTGACTGGATTCCAGTTTTAGTGATAATAATACTCTTGATAGTGTTGATGAGTTTCTCGACACTGAAGACTCTTATGACGGATACATCTCCATAATTGGCGGCATATTGAAATCAATACTATTCTTGTTATTCTTGCCATTTTAACAAAAACTGTTTAAGTCGTATCTGCTGTTGGCTGGTCTTTGTTGTTGAATTAGGGCAGACCTTGGTTGAAATTACATGGAAAGGAGTGTTATTGATGGGAAAATGAAAATCCAGAGAAGTATTGCTGTAAGAAGTGGCAACACGAAATTGTCTGTCCAGCCTATACTGTATGCTTCGACAATGGTAATTATGAATGCAATGATAATTAATTGAAACATCACACATAGCGGACATGTGTCAGCTGAGAAGACTCCCAAAGAAATAATGAATGCAATAAGGCTTGCAATGAAGACTGCTATAGATCCCTCTATGGACTTGTTTTTGCGGAGTTTCCTAAAACATCTGCCCCCATAAGGGCGTCCAATAATCTCACCTGCAGCATCTCCCCATGCCACCACAAGAAACGAAGCAACGAAAATCTCAGGACGCTCAAGGAAAATGAGAAAGGTCAGTGAAAATGCCACAAGGCCCATGAAACTACTTGCAAAGGTGTTCAATTTTGACTCAAACTCTCGACTGCCCGCAGCAAGAAGATCAGATATGAGGTCTCGCTTGTGGGACCAGACATAAAGTAGCCCAGTTGCAAAAACCCCCATTGCAAAGGCTGGACCACTAAGATTGGAATAAACAGTCACAGTGAACGCAATTACCGTGCCCATAGTGACGTGAACAAACTTTCTTGATTTCCACCTTGGAACATGATTTCGACTCATAAAGTATCCCATAGCTAATACAACATTGCCAAAGATGCCGGTAAAGATTGCCATGACTACATCGAGGACTGTGAGGTTTCCGAATATTAGCTCCACCATGGCAAAGCCCTACTTCATCTCAAAATTCTTGATATTCTAACTCTCTATCCTATTATAAGATTAATCTGATTGTGTCTTATGTATATTATCCACAATACTCCTAAATATTGCCGAGTTGAGGTTGTATAAGGAGCAGTGAACCTTGAAAAAAGTAAGATTTGTATTGCCTTTATTATTCTCGATTGCTGGAATCGCATATACTATCTATACACTTCATATCCTGACCTCTGCATTAGGACCTTTTGATTGGGTCAAGTTCATCCCTGGCTATCTATACAATGATATTTTGGTGGTCATGGGGGCATCGCTTCCATTTCTGACAGTGGAGTATTTTCTTATTGGTACTCCGTTGGCAGCTCTATTCCTTATTGCGAACCGCATGATCAAGGCAACAGCCTACGATCTTAATGTGATGAGGATTGGAAAGAAATTTGGCTCATTCCGACTTATCAGAAGGTCAGTTGCTCCTGCACTATTTGCGGTCAGTTCATCTGGTTATGTTATTGGTCTCTTGCAAGACTTTGTGTTTGGCGTTCCTCCTACAATTCCTCCAGAGGTTCGCTTTCTCTATCCTCTAATGTTAACTCTAATGGGCGCTCTCCTCATTATGCCCATTGCCCTTGCATTCTTCATCCCCACTTGGATCTTAAACGATGCAGGAATTGTCACCACTCTTAAGTCCAACCAATTGAACATTCGTCAATGTCCTGACACTGAGGGCGTTGGTCGCTGGTATAGCAACATGATCGGTGGATACTCACTATTGTCATTTCCTCTGGCAATGTTCCATGCACACTTCTTGGAGCCATACATCCTTCAGTCCGATCCAATTCCAATCACACCATTCAATATCTTTGTGAGTATGCTCTGGACTGTTGGGATTCCGCTTCTCATAATGGCCTTTATTATTCCAATTATCCTATTTCATGAGGTTGTAATGCACAAGACAACAGGGATAATTCAAAAAATTGCATTCAAGCTTGGGGCTCACAGGGCCGAACTTCCAAAGATCGAAAGAAAAAAGTGAAGAAGTAATAAACACTCACAATCTGATTGCCTGTCATTTGCAAAGGCCCCTGAATTCAAAATTATCCGTTCTGCTGTCCCATTCATACATATTCCCAAGACATTCGAATATATCATTAATTAGGAATATCGATAGAGGTTGAAACCCCCTATTAAAACATAACAGTAGAAAGGCTATTATGATTCTCTTTTGACTTAGAATATGAATGTGAAAAAAATGTCTCAGTTTTTTTCTGATGAAGAATATGAGAATGCGTTCACTAATTTTGAAGGCATAAGAAGAAAGATAGCTCAACACCTTAAGATGAGTTTTCCACTCAAAGAAGGCACTATTATGGACCTTCTATCAGGTCATGGATTTATGACCGCTGAAATAGCCAATATGTATACAAGTTGCAAAGTCTTTGCCACTGGCCTGATCAATGACTTCAGGGCGTTTATGGCATTTAAAGCCTATAGCATGATTCCTGCATCATTCTGGAACGGTGTGGACTATATTATATGTGACGTGACAGACCTGCCATTCAAAAATGGCTACTTTGATTTAGTGACCAACTTCCTAGGCCTTGAAGATGTAGTAATGACATGTGGTAATAATGGCCTGTTGTCCACAATATCAGAAATGGTCAGAGTGACCAAGAAAAACATGCCAATACAGATCACTATCGTGGAATATGGGGACACGCCCGAAGAACAACTTGCTAAGGAAATATGGGAGAGCATTGGACTCAATGCAGTCTTTTTGGATTACGAGTTTTATGTAGATGCCTTTGAAGAACATGGTCTAAGACCAATTGATGAGGTCACTTTCAAGACTCGAAAAAAGATGACCCCCGAACAGGCCACCAAGGAGCTTGTGTTTGCCTGCGAGGAGGCACCAAAGATCTTTGCTAGATATGGCGTGAAAGCAATTGCTTTTGATGAACTGATCTCACAATTCCAAGACAGACTTAGAAAACACGGGATGGCTTACTATCCAAACATTCGAACAATAATTTTTCAATAGTATGCTTCAGATTATTTTGGTGATCAAACTGGCTTTTCATAGAACTATTTGACAACAAGTGAAATAATAAATCTATAATTCTCCATTTGCTAAATCATAAAGCAATCTCACATACCTTTTAATCACTTAAAACATAAATAATCTTCTTTTGAAAGCTGGTTATAAAGGAACTTGTCTAGTCTGAGTGGCCACTGCAGTAAAACCTTATATCTTTCGATTCATATAATAATAAACTGAATGGCGTATTCTTACAATAGTTTCTAGTTTCTTGAATCTAGATAATGATCAAAGAAAATGAACAAACATTGAACCTAGAGAATGACCACAATCTTTTGGGATGTTGAAAGAGAAAATTGAAATGGAACGAATAAAGGAGCGTGGCTCAACAAATCTCAATCATGAATCAACACCAGAAACTACTCAATCAATAACAGATTCAAACTCTTCGATAGGAAAGAATTTCGTGCAAAGACTAACATGCGGGCAATTCATCCTGATTCTTATCATCATCGATATTGTCACTATTGTGTGGAACAATCTGTTGACTTTTGTACTGATAATAATTGGCAACATCTTAGTAATGATATTTCTCGGCAAGTACCATATACGAGCCCCTACCTTTTTCAGACAAAAATCCGGCCTTTCCTCGCATATTCCATCGAGTGGCTCAGGGTTCACTGTGGGTTCTTATGGTTATGAACGGTCTTATTCACCGGGTATCACTACCTCTTCAAAAGGGCCATTCCCGCTGGGTTCACGACGCAAAAAACCAAAACGGCCAAGTGGATATTAAACAATGTCTTGTCATCTGCTTCACAGAATTAATCTTTTGATATTCTTGCGTTTATTGAATGAATCACACTCTTAAGGGCCTCTTCCGATAACTCAAGGTTCACTCTAAACATCTCTTGCACTCTATCCATTTTTGGAATTCTCACCTTCACCATCTTTGCATACTCCTCAAGATAGAGTTCAATGAGATTCTTCAGGGTGATAAAAAGTGGACGCAATTGAGTGAGAATCGTTGATATCCTCTCTGACTCTGCGTTCTTCTCAACTAGGTCCAGACCTTTCAGTATTTGAATGATATTAATAACAAGTTGTCTAGTTTCCACATGTGTAATATATACAAACGCATCACTGGCTTTTGAATAAAACTCATCAGGTTCCAGTTTCAATTCATTGTAATCAACAGAATTTGCAGTTATAAGAAAGAGGTCAATTCTCACTATTGATTTTAAAATGGCTGCATAAAATGGCAAGAGTCTATTGGCCACGGCATCTATAGCGTCACTCTTTCTTAGCTCTCTATGTTCTGACAGCCAACTAAGAAACATCCCAATAATGGTGATTGCTATGGAATTCGCAGCAAATGCAATCCCAAGATCACCCAATTTTATTTCAAACTGCAAGTTAATCCCTCATCATGATAATATGCACTCTAAGAGTGAATTGAACAATTGTTCGAGGGACTGCATAATCTTTGCACTTGTCTTCATCCAATAAACCCTCTTTCTGGGCATCCTATCTCTTGCATATTCAGCCAGGTCTTCCAAGTCAGCGTCACTCACTACAATTTGCTCCTTTAGGTCCATCTTGTTTCCAGCAACAACAATACATTTGACTCTCTCATTTTCAACGATGGGGGCTATCTCATCATCAATGTAATTTTTAGCGTGCTGTATAGTGTCCTGTCTTGCAAGGTCAACCATTAACATAAGAACTCTCAATCCCTGATAGTATGACTTTCGAACAGTTCCGAACCTGTCTTGGCCTGCAAGATCTCAAAACTGCACTCTAAGATCATTACTCTTAATTTTTACAACCTTGACCGCAATATTAGCTTAAATGGTCATCAATGGGCTCTCAGGAAAAATTCCAGTTGAATATACCCTGAGGCAAGCGGTCTTGTCAGTTGCACTAGGACCCGAGATAACAACCTTCACAAAGTTAATCATATCATACTCTTCCCTGAATTAACTCGTAACAGTTAACCTAGAACTCAACAACAAAAAAGCATTGTTGGTCACCTGAGTTTGGCCAGTTTTGAATGAATTGGCCTTCCATGAGTTTGCATTGTTAATGTGGGCATGATTGATTCAATCACCCAGAAACTGGAACTAACTATTAAACTAGTTTTATAAGTGCTAATGCCCAAGTCTATTTCGATAGCATCTGAGTGCGAGGAGTTGCATGAATGAGAAATCAGGATGATGGCTCAAAGATCATCAAGGCTGTACTAATTGGAGATGGTGCAGTCGGAAAGACGAGCATTAGACGAAACTATCTCGGCGACGAATTTATTGAGGGCCATCTTGCAACCATTGGTGTTGATTTAGCCACAAAGAGAGTTCTATTCAATGATGAGATTGTTAAGTTCATAATCTGGGACCTTGCAGGACAACCCACTTTTGAGAAGGTCCGTGGGAACTACTATCACGGTTGCAATGGTATCATTTTGGTCTATGCTGTTGATGATCGTGACTCGTTTGATAATGCATCTAAGTGGCTGGTTGAAGCATACAAGAACATGGGGCCGCTCCCCCCAACAGTCATCGTTGCAAACAAGATTGACCTGCGTCGTGGTAGAGACCAATCTAACTTTGTGTCTACCAATGAAGGTCTTGAATTCACGCAAATGTTCATTGACAAACTTGGAGTTCCCGCCACATTCATTGAAACCAGTGCAAAGACTGGTGAAAATGTCGAGGTAACATTTAACAAGCTGCTTGAGATGATGTCTGAAGTCGAAAGGTCAAAACAGCCTGCCTTCTATAAATAAGAGGAATAATTGCAATTTTCCATTAGCATTTCTATTCTCTTACAAATGCTATATTGAAACATTCATTGATGCCCAAGCATAATTGAATTTCTTAAAGATCATTTTAATCTGTCAACATTATATATTGAAACGACATTAAATCTATAAAATACAAAATACTTTTATTTTTATTTGAATTTATATAGTGTTTGGTGAATAATATTGTCTCCAAAGGTCAAATGTCCAATTTGCAATAAGAACAAAGTGGATATTGATGCATCATATGATAATCCAGAAAAGATCCACAATGTCTATGGAGTAAAAGAATGGTATACTATGCTTCATATTGTTGATGATAGACACTGGGAGGAGTCAACACTATCTGCAAGCATAGTTGTCAAATGTAAGAAATGCAAACGATATTTCATCATTTACAATCCAACAAGTGATCCAGTTGCATCCACCAAGGTGAAAGATGATTTACTTGTTCCGATTTTCTGTGAACAATGTGAACGAGCATATGTGGGGCAGTCGCTTGAGTGCCCTGTCTGTGCACAGCAAGGGGCTGGTCCATAATGTCAGATATCCAATTATCTCTAACCGCGCGAGAACTTGAGTTATGTAAAGTTGTTGGAGCTATGACCCAAGAATACATCTCCCAATATCTCGATAGCAATCCCGTTTATGAAGCTGAATGGAAAGAGATCCAAAAGGAATCAAAATGGGCTCCAACTCTATCCATAATTCCTGTAACGCGAAAGACTTCCTATGGAATAAATGTCAGAGTGTTTCAGCGATTTCGGCTTAAGGGTGTTTCAAATGATACTTTTGTGTGTTATAGCGTATTTACACCTAATAAAGGCAATGCAATATTTACGGGGATTGATGTTTGTGCTATCGACAACTATACTATCCCCAGAGGCTTCTTTCTGATCAAAAGCTTCATAATTCTCTCAAATATCGATGATCATCCGGACACACCAAAAAGCAATCCTCTCGAAGCGTCATTAAGGCTTGAGATCAAGAATCAAAAGAAGTCCAAACTAATGCGGCATTATAACCAGCTCAACAGTAGCTTTGAATACAGGCAACTCGGTGGCGGCTACCAGCTGAAATCGCCAAGATTCATGGCTGCTAGTCCAGTTGGGAATAAGACATGGATAATGATTCATACTTGTGCAAATCCAAAGAAAAAAGCGAAAATCGAGTATCCGGATCCTCGAACAGGCAAGAAGCGAAAAGTCAATGTGGGAGTCCCCAGTGGTGAATCACTGTTGAAAGCAATTGCTGCACTGGGAGAACTTGCCAGATACATCAAAGAGTTCGCTGTAGATTATGAGGCAATCTCTAAGGTTCCAGAGATGGATAATCCTATGCCTCTTTATTTAACATTGGAAGCAATCAGACAGATTAAAATGCCCAATGATCCACCATTATACTTCGGTGAAACCACTGGCGAAATTCAATCTGAAAGAATTAAAACATTGATGAACGACTTTCTTGCAAAAATCGTGGAAACTAGCCAACAGGATGAACCTGAATCTTCAACCTAGAAGGATTCTATTTCGTACTAATGCACTTGTTAACATATCAATAATTGACTTTGTCTACTGCTTGTCTTCAAATAACTATTATATCATCTACGCCAGCCAAGTCTCTCGGATGACCTTTCAATAGCATCATTAACTACTTTAACTCTCATTAGATCAAGAAAACAACTCAAGTTGGAAACTATTGTTTCAGCATTACCAGAATTAAGAATTGCATCATGAATTGACTTGTCATTGGTATAATGTTGTTTTCAGTCGGTCGTATTGTGTTCATTAATCATATAATGTTCCGCCACACTGCTTGATTGCAAAATAATGGCATTTTCTATTAATGGTTATTAGACCCAACGAATTGATTATTCACTAGTGTTATGATCCGAATCTATAAGACTTGTCCCGAAACAATTTTTGATTATTGGACTCTATTTGTTAATCTGTGAACTGGAAAAATGAATAAGTGTGCCAATTCATATTGCAATGATAATAATGGAATCAATTGAAGCGAGGCGCCGACTCCGCAAAGAGCGTAATGATCTGTTACAAAATGAACCCAACAAGGCAAAATCCACACTCATTAACTTGGGTGCTGTCAAACTGATTCAATTTGGTTCACTGGTTGATGGTGAGATTCACAGGTGGAGCGATATCGATCTCTTGGTTGTTATGCCTGACACAAAATCATCAAAAGAGTGGCGCAGAATAATCTACGACCATCTTGATGTTCGGGTTGGAATCGATCTGCTTATGTTTACTGTAACTGAACTTCGTGAGAATATTCCTTACAGCGGACTGCTGAAAAGTATTCTTCAGAAAGGGGTTGTCATATATGAGACCTGATCCAAAAATAGAATCAATGCATTGGCTTAAGCAAGCAATCTCAGAGTTCAAAGATGCCAAGCTTCTATACGAGCATGGTCGATACTATTTGGCATTGTATTTATCCCAACAGAGTACTGAAAAAGCTCTGAGGGGTTTTCTGATATTTCTTGGCGAATCTAATGCAGTCATTCGCTCAGGTAACCCGCCTCACTCGATTCATAACTTGATTATGCGTGTTCTAAAGTTGGACACATCAATGGAATTTCCAATTGGGTGGGAACGGTTGGATGATTATTATATTAAAACAAGATATCCAAATGAGCTTCCTGGTTATGATCCCTCTGAATATTATAACGATCCAGAAGAAGTAGAAACTGCACTTCAGATTGTGGAGAAAATAATCTCGTCAATTCGTAAGAAGATGGATGTGTCATAATGAGAGATATTCTAATCGGTTGCACATTTGTACTGAGGTCATGTTAATAATAATTAAACTTGTCAAGAGTATTCCACTCTAAGTGATCCCTTTTTAGCACTCCATAATTGAATCGCATATTCACTTTAAAATCAAAAAACAAATCTGTGTCTTTGAAGAATTTGATGATTGTATTAAACGCATTAACAATCTGAATGCATTTTCGAATACTTGCTATCGTGAGCAATATTCCGCCATAAACTCATCTGCTAATCTAACCGAAATTCTGGTGTTTTCAAGGTCATTCAATAATTTCCTGTCCGTCGTTATTATGAATTTATTCTCTGTGCTGTATGCCGTTTTTACCAAATAGAGATCTTCAGGAGGGCATTCATTCAGGATTTCCGAAGGCAGGTCTTTTAAATCACTGTTAACTAATTTAATTACCTTCTCAGAATTGTAAATGAACATCGCTTGAAAAAAGTGCACAACTTTCCTCTAGGCTGGTTTCCACTCATTAGATTCTCTTGATAACTTGTGTATCTTGTTCATAACAGGCAAGCCATGCAAAAAGACGAATTTGTCACAAATCTCTAAGACTTTTCTAAGAAATGAGCAAATATCGTCTAATCTTCCATCCTTAATGTAATGATATATCCACTCATCTATCGTCATCTGCATTCTTGGCACCAATGAATCTTTGTAATGTCTCAAGTTCTGAGTCCATGAATGAGTATAAGCCACCCTTAATCTGTCCATCAGAATTTACTTCTTGCTTCTTTAGAATAGTCTTACCCTGTTTACGTTCGCACAAATAGCATGCAATATCATTAGGTTTCAGTTTCTTTTCAGCAACACATGTTAGCAAGGCGGAAACAAAATGCTCGCTGTGAGTTGAGATAATCAATGTTTTTTTCTTCCTAATTGCAATATCCACAAAAGTTTCAGCAAGTTTTGTTTGAGCTGATGGATGCAAATGAATCTCAGGTTCTTCAATTAGTGCTAGCTGACATTGGTCAATTAATATTTTTGATAGTAAATATACAGTTTGGTTTATTCCAAACCCCTCATTAACAATCTCTGATGTAAGTCCATCGCTATCTACAATCTGAAGATAGAATATATTCGTTCCAAGTGTTGTAAAAACCTTGAACTCTTTATTGAAAATCTTTTGAAGACGTTTACTTGCTAGATTTTGATGATAACCCTTGCCCGAAGCTAGCAATGTGACCAATTGTTCATCACTTAATATTGTATCAGTTAATGGAACTTGAGAATAATTCGATTTATGAAATCCCCTCTTGAGAGGAATGATTTCAGTAGTTCTGAGCATTTCAACAACACTATTTGCAATTTTGACAATCTCTTGAGCTTTGGGTGTCATCTGTGCTATTCCACTAATTGTGATTCCATTCCATGAAAACGACTGTTTTTCCTCCTGAATAGTAATCTTGACTTGCGAATTCGCAGTATAGGGGAAGCTTATATCAAGTGTTTTGTCAAACATTCTCCCAAGTTTTAGTATGAATGTGCCGTTTTCGTTATTATATTGAATACCATAAGTTAGATCGCCATATTTGGTTTCAATAGTGACAGCAATTGCAATCTCTCGACTCTTGTCGTGATTAAACACAATCTGTTCAAAGTCACCTAGGTTGCTAAAAATGAGGTTTCCAAATGCAACGGATTTTCTATTCGGATTCAACATTATATTTCTTAGAATATATGGAGCATACAAGATAGATGATTTTCCAGTGCCATTCTTACCGTAAAGTAGAGTAATCGGCTTGACTTCAACTTCTAAATCTTCAAGTGATCTAAAGTTTCGCACTGATATTCTTTTAATCATTCTTCATCACACATTGCACATACAATCTTCTAATAAAGCAGCATTTTGATCAGGTGTGTGCTACTACTTTTGAACTTTTACACTAAAAAACTTGTATTAACTGATTGTATTTCATATTCGAATCTATTCCATTGGATGATTAGAAGTCACATAAAGTCAGTTTTCCTATTGCTCATTTGATGCTATATTGTGTATGTGACTATCTTTCTCTTTCGTACCCTGGGAACTAAGATAACTACGAGAGATACGAGTGGAATTCCAACCAGTGATGCTGTTAGCAGAATGCCTCCTTGTTCTGAATTTGGCGATTCCGAAGATGGCGGTAATGCAGGTGGATTGGCATCACTAGAAATCACAAATAGGCTGGAGATGTCAAAAGCAACAATGTCGGGATTTCCAGAGTTCGAGTCAAAATCGCCTGCGAGAATCCCACTGATCTCATCATCGCCAACATAGTTCCACATCAGAGTCTGAGTCGTTCCACCAACCACATTGATGTACTGAGCATTAGTCAGTATGAGATCCTGTTTTCCATCGTTGTTGAAGTCATCGAAGGCACAGATTGACCAAGACGAGTAGTCGTAATAAACCAGTCGTGCCTGATACTGCCAGACTTCATTGCCAGTTGCATTGTATCCCTTGACGCCATCATATCTGACATTGAGAACAAGCTCTTCCGTGGAATCACCTGTCAAATCCGCGGCATAAAATCCTCGAAGACTGGATCCTCCGACAACAATCGAGTACATCTGATTCTGTCCTGAAGAGTTCGCCACGTAGACAACTGCAGATGTTTCTAGAGCGAAGTCTTCGTAGTTGTCACTATCAAAGTAACCCGCTACAATGCCCTTAATGTCCGTGAATAGGTTGTACTCCCACACAAGATTCCCGCTATCGCCATCCAAAACCCTTGCGATATTGTCTTTTCCACCATATACAATGTCGCATGTGATGTCGTTTGTGAAATAGCCCATGGCAATGTACGAATAGCCATCGGTTGCATTTGATCCACTGCTGTACTTCCATCTGCCATCACTCTCATACCAAGTGACCCACGAGCTCATTCTTGTCGCTGACTCGTATAGCACAGCAATGTCATCATATGGCGATGTATCAAAACCTGCGATAAGAAAGTCTGAGATGTAGTAATTGCTTGCTGCATTGATGGTTCTTATGGTTCCGTGTGTTTCAGGATCAATGAGCACGATTCGGTCATTATCAACAAGTACTCCGAGATCGATGCCAGTACCAGTATCTAATAGCCCGAATCTTACAACATTTATTTCACCACCCAATGAGATGTTCCAAACCATCGATCCATGATAACTGTCCCACATGCTCAAATATTCTGAATTAGTGCAGATGAAAATCTCATCGAATCCATCTCCATCAACATCCTCACTCCACGTGTCGTTGATATTTTGAATGTCAAGGTCCCAATAGGTCTTGTGCAGGTCATAGGAGGTCTCCGTTTTTAGTCCAACAATCTCTGCTGACTCGAATCCAAGCAGTTCTGAGTAGAGCCAACCGAACATCCATCTTCCTGCAAATACTATGTCGACACCATCATCGTCGAAATCGGCAGAACTCATGTCAAGGAGATTTCCAACCGTGAAATTGATCCATAGTGGTAGTCCGCTCTTACCATCGACAGCTATGATTGTGGAATAGTTCGCCATTATTGCGATATCCATACCACCTGTTCCGCCAAATTTGCCTGTGACGAATTGATTGAAATCTCCAAGATTTGCTGAATAATGCCATTGAGTGCGAAGTGTGCCAATTTCAACAAGCCACATTCCACCGTCCTTTGTGAAGACTAAGAGCTCATTGACACTATCACCATCGAAGTCATCTATCTCAAGTCCATAGAGTCTGCTGCTTACTGTCGAGTTGTAGATGATCTCCTTCTTCATTGCATTAGCTATCCTTGTGGCAACATCATTACCAAACACAACATCATCATATCCATCATTATCGAAATCAGCAGCAACCATAGGTTGCCTGCCAAATGAATATCCAACCATGTCAGATGGAGTTTCATAGAACAATGTGCCCGCAATTGGATCAATCACCCTCACAGCATAGGAGCTGTTGGCATATGCCACATCTAGAATTGTGTTATTGGTGAAATCTCCAACAACAAGGCCCCAGATGGTTGAACTGCCCGTGCTAATATTACTCCAGACAGTGCCATTTCCGAAAATGACCCAGATTCTACCATCATCTGTATTGACGACTATCTCTGCGTCGCCATCGCCATCAATGTCTCCAAAGTCAATGCTGCCAAGATCATTAGTGAATCCTGTGGTGTTCCAAAGTAAAGAACCATCACTGGAGTTGTATGCAAGGAGGTTCTGCTCTCCCCATTGAATCGCAACAATCTCTAGTGCTTCATCACCAATAATGTCGATGAGGTCCATTGTCACAAAGATGTCATCAGAGGTCACATTCCAGACAAGAGTTCCATCATCATCAAATAGATGGAATCCTCCAGCGAGAGCATTGACAACTAACTCGTCCTTGCCATCATTGTCAACATCTCCACTCTTCAGACTCTCTGCCATGACTCCTCCCAACATTCCTCCATAAAATGTGGTGTTGGAAGCAAGGGCAGATGCAGTGAACTCGGTCGGACCATGAGACGGGTCCATGTATTCAAAGACGAACACATCACCATGCATGCTTGAGATCGCAATCTCCTGCCAGCCATTGCCATTGGCATCATAAGTTGTGATGCCAGTTATCTCATTCACAAAGGGCTCTGATAGAAACGCCTCACTATAACTCATATTGCCCTGTCCGTCAGTTGAACTCTTTAACTCATAAACTCCAAACTGATTCCTAAAAGCAGCAATGATTTCGCGTCTACCATCTGAATCAGTGTCTCCAACAGTCAATTTGGCAATATCATGTAGACTGTTGTGGATCCAGTCCTCAGATGGATTAATACCATATAGTATATCATTCGACATTGTGTGAGTCACACCATCAATTGTTGTAAACCCAAAGGCATACATGAAGCCGCTACCATACTTATTACCCACGATTGATGGTGAGAATGCCATGGGCTTGATTGAGTACGTTGGGCTCCCACTCCATTGATAGTAGTAATATCCTGAGAATTCAACCCTTGAGAAATAGCTTGGGTATGGATTGAGCATGCCCTCCAGTGTCCATGTGGAACCATTGTTGAAACTTGCCACCAGACCAAGATTGTCATCAAACTGTGTGCCACCCCTCTCATAAGCAACCAGAAGCGTTGAGTTATCACTCCAGAGGAAATCAATGTCTGGATAGAGATCATCATAGAATGAACTGGTTGCTCTATGTGGTATTGAACTGCTGAAATCAAATGAGTCGCTGTATAGGGTCCAGATATCAAAGTCAGCTTTTGTTGTGTCAGTCTTTCTTGCAGACATTGCAATTGCAAACCCGCCATCTGGCAAGTTGATAATTGATGCTTTTTGCACATCAAATGATGACTGGTCGGGATACGACAACTTGAAGGTTTCCCTAGGCCCTGTGAAATTCTTTGCAATCAACGTATAATAAATTACAGACTCAAGGATTGTGCTACGAACATAGAGCACTCCAAAGTGAGTGGAGTTATACTCAAAGAGGTCGGGGAAATTTCTATTACCGAATGTGTCTGTGTCGTTATAGACCCATGACGGACTGTTCCACTGAGATAATGTGTAGTTTAGCTGTGATATCCAAAAGTCAGTTCTGCTACTGCTGCTTCTCTTTGCCTTCCAGACAAGATATGTTCCATTAGAGTCTGAAAACAATGATGGTTGGTGTTCATAATCGATATTAATACTGCCACCATCATAATTAAAATTGGTGGGAACCCCAAAGGGGAAGGACCAACTCTGAGTGCTATTGTTATAGAAATTCCACATTAATTTGCTATTATCACAATAGACAACAAATGCAGAATCAGTTAGACCTGTCATGTCCCATACAAGGTCATTAGCGGTGCGATTTGAATAGGTTTCAGAATATGATGGGGTGATTGAGTTAGCGGTGATGGTGGGATAATTCGGTGATGAAGTGATTGTTTCAACGAGCTGATACTCTGAATCTTTACCGGCGACCCATTCAAAAATGTCTATTCCCTTTGTGTGCCCGATGATTATCTCCGGAAGTCCATCATAATCCTGATCATCAATTAGGATACTGCTGACTGGATTTCCATCAGTCACTGTGGTTGGAGCTTGCCAAACCTCTTGAAATGTCCCGCCCATACATTCATACACTCTTAACAGTCCATTTCTTGTCATCAGTGTGTTGTCCTCAACTCCTCCTATTATCAGATCCAAATAGCCATCTGTATCAGTGTCCCCAACTGCAAGAGCCTGTATCACTGCATTCTGGTACTGAGATGATGCTTCTGGATTTCCAAATAGTGCATATCGCCCCTTCTCATCACCATACATGCCAAAGATATCATTTTGTTCCATGTCTTCAAATGACCCTTTATCGATGTTGTATACAAACAAAAATGGGCCTGCTGCTACAACGAGTTCAAGGCGGCCATCATTATCGAGATCGACACCAGCACTAACAGCTGTGATCTCGGTGACATCTTTCCAGGCATTTGACTCTTGCTCAAGATAGCTGAGGTTTCGTAAGTCAAACGAATAGGCATATTGTATTGTATCATCGATTCCGGTTGCCTCAAAAATGTAGAACTGAAGATCGCTTGCTACAATGATCTCCTTCTTTAAATCCTGATCAAGGTCGATGTCTGCAATTAAGAACTTTGCATGATCCCAAATCTTTCTCCTGAAGTCACCTGAGATCCCTTCAAGGTCTTCATATGCGTAAGGACTTACATCGGTCACCATTGTGTGGTTGAGGTCAAAGGATCTGAACATGCGTTTGAATGTGTTATTCCTCATGTGTTCAAAAGCATATACATTGTTATCATAATCTCCAACAATAAGCTCACCACGACCATCCCCATCGATATCGCCAGATGAGATTGAAAGAGTCCAGTCTTCAAGGTCAAAATCTGTGTTCCATGATTCACGGACATGAAAACCAAGATTTCTAAAACTCTCACTATGCATAAGACAGAAATCCATCCTTGCAACCCTTGGATATGTTGCAACTAGATAGGAGTCTATTGCAGAATACTGTGGGATTGCCCAATGTAGTTTTCCAGTTGCTCCATTATATGCGGCAAGTGAATAGTTTCCTTGAAGGTTAATCGATGCACTCTCTGCATAACGTTGATGTGTGTATCCTCCAATATTTGGTACAAGCCTAATGTCTGTTAACCCCATCACATTCAGATTGGTTTCGGGATTTGAGTTGGAGAATAATTGCCTCTCTTCCACCCATACTGGACTTGTGGCTGTACCCTTATTGATAAAACAGGTGGCTCCATTCTTCTCTACATATGAGAGCACAATATCAAATAAACCATCTTGATTAATGTCCACCATCTCAGGCTGTCCCCATACAATACCCGAGAATTGTCTGTTTATCTCTTCAAAATAGTCTGGTTCGAATGAAAAGTAAGTTAAACCTGATTCTGCAAAGATATTCCTGACCATGTAAACATGACCATTAGAGACTACCATATCTAGGTCACCATCTCTGTCATAATCTGCAAAGCTCATCTTTGGCGTGGTCTTTGACATTGACAATATTGCTGACATCTGTCCACTTAGGTCGAGTTGCTCAATGCTCATCCAATAATCAAACTGTTCGGTGGGCAATGATCTCTTGTAGAAGTCTATTGAAGCTCTGGAATAGTAATTGTAAGGATCCTTATAATTTCCATCTGGATTATATGAACCCACTGCAATCATTGGAAGTTGCCCAACTGATTCTGTTGGCCAGAGCCAGGCAACTTCAGCTGATGTGTATTTTTTGAGCCCAGTGTAGATTAGATTAAGATAATTGTTGACGGTCGTATCCGCATTTCCTCCCATGTCTACTGCAAAGACCGAGCTAACATCTGTGCCAATGAGATAATATGGTGTGCCATCGCCACCCGCAGTGATTGGGTTAATGATACCATATCCCCAAGAGTTGTAGTTTCCAATTAATGGTTCAATATTGTTGAGCTCCCCAATATCCAACCATATAGGCACGGTCTCGAAGGTCTTGATATGTTCGATATCCCACACGTTGGCACCAAGTGTGTATCGCTCATCATCATATGACTCCCAAACAATCTCATATTCATTGGTTCCAACATTGAATGAGATCGCGACGAACTCGCCCGTGACTGTAGCAACGACAATTTTGTTGGCCTCATCAAGGCCCAAAGCATATGCCGTACCATCCATCTTTAGTGGCCCTATTGTGAGGGAGAGCGCATCAGTCAGAAGGTTGTAGACTTGCATGAGCTCGATTGAATTGATGGCATAATACCCATCATTATCAACAAATATCTTTGCGTATCTAAACCAGTCCATCTTCTGCTCATTTAGCACATCATCCACATCGATCATCAGCTTGGTCTGGTCTGATTGCATGATTTCGAAACACGAACTGTTGACTTGAAACATGGCATTAGTAGTCTGGCCAATATAGAACTTCAGCTTGTCATATACACTGGCATTTAGTATATCTTTGAAAGTGATTATGATATCCGCTTGTGAGTTTGCGCTCCCCGTGCCCTCTTCATCCAGACCAAAATCAACAATTGCAGTAGCATTGTCAATATCTGGCGATGTAGTGTCAAATGTTGAATAATTCCCGTCTGTCATCTGAGCCATGCCGGTGTTGTAGGGATAGACACTGGCATTGGGCAAGAATATCTTTAAGGCATCATTCCATTCGTATTGGATGGGTTCGTCTATTACTAAGGACGCGTTTGCCGGATCGTGATAAACAACATTCTCAGCATAAACAACCGAGTCTGCCCAATAATCTAGACCATGAAAGCCATAGGTTTCCCAGTCTGCGAATTCGCGCTGTACTTTCTTATATTCATAGGTTTCTCGAGACTCATCCCAGTCTAGAGTGAAGACCCCCTGCCCCTCCGCAACCAATGCGACCTCATCACCAAGTGTGCCATCAAGCTCTCCGACAGCAATTGATCTTATTGGCTGCCAAGTATAATTCTCACTGGTCCATCGCAGATTGTATGTATTGTCACGAATGAGGGGGAATGGCTCATTATTTATCATAATGCTTGTGCCTGCATTCTCAAACACATAGACTCTCCCATCACGTGTACCTACAACAATCTCTGGCAAGCCATTGTTATTGGTGTCTCCTGTTTCAAGGCTATACACTTTTCCTCCAACATCAAGTGTGGAGACCTCTCTGTATGTGATCCAGTGTTCTTCAACAAATGGATAGCCACTATGATTGTCATATTCGTAAAGGTGTACCTTACCATCCCATGAGCCTGCAATGATATCAGGTCGATAGTCTCTATCAACATCATCAATCTTCACAGCAAACACTCTGAAGAGACCCGGGCTTGTCCAGACAAGATCGAACATGTTCTCAGTATTTGCATAAGGGTCGTACAGATGTCGCTGTTCAAATACGTAGACATGCCCATCTGAAGAGGCGACTGCAACTTCAAGAAATGAGTTGAGGTCAGTGTCTCCAAAGTCGACACTGAGAACATCACCTCTGATCACGCCATCACCAAGCTCGAATACTTTGTCAAACTCGCCTGTGATCACATTCTCACGATAGAGGTGAACTTCATTATCGTATAGATAACCTCCACCAAGTGCCAAGAAGCCAGTGTCTTCATCATAAGCGATAGCATGAATTGCGGCCTTTGACTTCCAAGGCTCATATGTGATTCTATATGAGTTATCACGATCTCCAAGAAAGTCGTTAAGATCCAAATCTGATGGGTAGTCTGAATATGCTTCAGCAAGAGCCTTTTGAATTGCCTGATTGACATTATTTGGCGCATCTACTATTGGACTCATTGCACTACCATCATCGATTTGTTCTCCCGCCTTGTTCGGAATGCCAGGCACCACTGCAAAAGTGCCTACCATCATCACTATCATGACAATCATTGTGAATAATCTAATCCTCACTCTCATTCCTCCGCACCTCCCTTTTTGGCCTTGCTTGTTCTTTTCCTCCTAGAGGATGAAGTGCTCTTCTTGGCCGTTGTTTTTCGTTTTTTCTTCTTAGTGGGTTTTTTCTCATCGACCTTTGGTTTTTCAGTAGTTGCAGACTCTTCAGGCTTTTCAGCAGGTTCTTCAGAACTGGTTTCACCTGACTCATCTGGTTCACCCTTCTCAGTAGACTTGGGGGGTGGCGATTCTTTCCTCAATCGAGGCAAGATGTTGAACCATACAAGACCAAAACTCACAACACCCAGAGCTACAATTAGACCCAATATTATCAGCCATGTGAAGTCCGCAGGAATAGGAGCCACGACAAATGTGATCTGTGCTGAATAGGTATGACCAGAATGCGTTCTTCCAAACACTTGCAGCGTGTAACTTCCTGGCTCCCATATAATCGAGTCATTATGCCACAGTTGAGATGATGCATCATATTCCAGTGTGTTATTGTCACTCCATTCAGTTCCTGTAGTGTATCTGAACCACATTGTTTCGAATGGTGTCAGATTTGCAACTCTGACTGCTGTATATGGCGAGATCTCTGCACCCTGAACTGGAGTCATTACAAGCATGGTGATGCCTTCTGGAGCTTCAATGGTAACAGAGAATGTGATTGAATAGGATGTGACGTTACCATAGGCATCTTGACCAAACACTTCGAGTTCGTAGTTTCCTAAGGCCCAAGTTACTGATGTGTCCACCCAACGCTTTTCTTCTGAAACATATGTTAGAGTTGAATTGTCCGACCAGATTCCATTAGATCGATATCGATACCACATAGCATCAAAGGTTGTGAAGTTCATCACACTAACAATTGTGTTTGGTCGCACGGTTCCACTAATCGGACTAAGAATGGCTAGGAAACTCAACTCCATTGGATTGGAACCCACTGCAACTTCAAAACCATCCGAAAGGCCATCGCCATCACTGTCTGCGAGTATTGGTGATGTTCCATAGATATAGTACTCATCACCGTCAGTTAATCCATCACCATCACTGTCTGGATTTGTAATACCCCCACCAAGAAGATAGACCGTGCCAATGCTGTATTCTACTCCATCCTCAAGCCCATCAAGATCATAGTCATATTCAAATGTGTCCAAGATGCCATCGTTATCAGAGTCGTTTGATAGTGGGTCTGAACTGTAGAAGTGCACTTCGAGGCCATCTGGCAGGAAGTCATCATCAGAGTCAGGATCAGTAGCACTTGTGCCATAGGCCTGATTTGGCTGATGTCCAGTATCTACGACTTCTGCAACTAGCGGGACCTTGCCAGTTGACCAGTCGGTTGGCGGCCACGGACCATAGGGCCAAACATCACTCAAGGTTTCTTCGAAATCATAAAGCCCGTCACCATCAGTATCATTGCTCAGGGCGCTTGTGTTGTATCTCCATATTTCTGACCAGTCATCCAGAGTATCGTTGTCTGTGTCTGTGCTGTTTGCATTTGTGTTGAATATCATAACTTCTTGATAGTCTGTAAGAAGGTCCCCATCAGTGTCATTGTTACATGGATCTGTATTGTATTTCAAGACAACTGTGATTGAAACATATGGATACACGATGTCACTCACATTCATGAGAAGCAGTTCTTGGCCGTCAAGTAATAGATCACCATCAGTATCTGGATTAGAAGCATTGAGGGGTATTGGATCCATCCATGGGATCTCACCGGACCCAAGATACAACTCAATGGCATCTGAGAGTCCATCAAGGTCTGAGTCGGGATCGGTAGCATTGGTATGATACACCATGATTTCGTCATAGTCACTCATAGGCCACGTATAGTCGCCATATTCATTTGGCTCGGTGATGGAGTCTCTATCAGTGTCCCAAGAAAGTGGGTTGGTATCATATACAAGCACTTCCTCGGCATCATTCAAGCCATCCCCATCAGTGTCAAACTGGAAGCAGTCTGTATAATAGATGAATATCTCCTGAAAGTCGGTAAGACCGTCATTGTCAGAATCTTCATCCATGGGATCACTGCCATAAATCAATACTTCTTGACCATCAAGAAGCGAATCGCCATCTGAGTCATCAAGCATGGGATTGCTATGCCAGAGATACACTTCCTCGCCATCCTTAAGGCCATCAAAGTCAGAGTCTGGCACAAGTGGATTGGTGTGGAACTTGTAAAACTCATCTCCATCAGTTATCAAGTCTCCATCGGTGTCGGGAGATCTTGGATCACATCCGAGCAGGATCTCTTGCATGTCATATAGCCCATCTGCATCAGTATCTGCGACATTTGGATTCGTATGATTTGACAGAGGATTGAGAACTCCCTCAATACCATCGATAAGACCATCACCGTCCGAGTCTGCGTTGTTTGGATCTGTTGGCGGATTCTGTGCGAGTTCATAGCCATCACTGTTCAGCCAGAGTCCTGGTTGAGGAGTTCTATCAGTGACTCCAGTGTCACCATCAGAATCGGGATTGCAAGGATTAGTGAATACCAGACGTTCCTCAGGCATACCGTATTCATCATAGAAGATGACCTTGAATCCATTGACCTCATTACCATCATTCATGTCCATTAGAAACTTGAGAGCCTGGGTGTCAACTTCACCATTATACAACTGGAGATATGAGTCATCATCAGTGTCCGCATCCAATGGATGTGTGTAGCCCTGATTGAATATTATTGGGTCGGGATCGAACCCAGAGCCTGGTGTGTCGTTGTAGAGACACTCAAGACCATAATAGGCTCCCATTGGTCCCTCTTGACCATCAAGGAGTCCGTCACCATCAGTGTCTGGATTGAGCGGATCGGTGTGGTCATTGTATGACACGCCACCAATGATGACCTCAGTCACAGTTGGTGTGATGTTAGCAATGTCCCAACTCGTGAATATTTCGTAGTCATCAGTCAATTGATCGCCATCAGTATCTTGTGATAACGGGTCCGTTGCATAGATTCTGACCTCATCGAAATCAGAGATTGTGTCATAATCACTATCAGGTTGATGTGGATTGGTACCAATATTCCACTCTTCGCCATCTAGTAGTCCGTCACCATCCGTGTCTGGATTGACGGGATCTGTGAGCATTGTTTGAACCTCAAGTTTATCGCTTGCTCCATCACTGTCCGTGTCGGGTGAAAGTGGATTCAGACCCGGTATGGTGGCCTCATACTCGTCACCGAGTCCATCACCATCAGTATCGAAGCCAATAGCTGAGTCATTGTACTCATCATCACCCTTACTTGGACTGATATCCCAGAGCTTGTCCAAGAGATTGAAGTTCCACTTCTTACTGACAAAGAGCAACTCAACGATTACTCTAACAGTGAGAACCAGTTCGAGAAATATCTTAAGAGGTGCTCCAGAAGATAGGTCTTGGAAGAACGTCAGTGTGATTTCCAATATGCCTTCTATCGCAACTTCAGCAATAATGACATCAATGCCAAGATGTACTATAGCTCCTATTGTGAGTGACAAGGTCAAAGTAGATATCTCTGGGGCAATTGCGGTCGCTGCCCTCTTGACGATATCAAGACCAACAGCAAAATAGACAGTCACACTAATGGCATCAAGGCCGATGTATTTACCAATTGAATTGAGTGCTCCGCCTGCACCTCCGGTCACGAAGTCAAGAAATGTGAACATTCTTGAGATTGCGATTTTGATTGTGAATCCCCACTCAACAATCTCCATGAAGTTCTCCCATTCAAAGATACCATTTCTGAATGTGAACAGATTGAGAACAAAGTGAGCACTTCCTGAAAATGTCAGTTCCACACCAAAGCTCTCAAGTAGAAATGCCATGAACGGGTTCTTTGAGGTGTCAAACTCATTAACTCCCATGCTGGCATAGAACTGGGGACTAATTGAGAAACACTTGAAAATCACCTTGAAGAAGTCTTCTAGAGTATCAAGAGAGAGAGCCTTGCGTGCATCAAATATAACGCTGGATATAAGATCAAATAATGGTTGTGGATCGATATCGAAGTTTGCAGTTAGACCAAGATCTATTGTGAGTTCAAAAAGGTTCCAGCTTCCGAGACCTATTGGAAGATTGCTGTGAAAGCCAAGTAGCTCGTTTGCACCACCAAGCGCACTCTCAATCTGACCAACTAGATTGTTCAATAGCGGTGTCAATTGCCCAGAGAGCCAATCAAATAGCAGACCAACAAGCCACTGAACTCCTTTTGTGAAAATGTCCTTAGTGTTCATTAGAGTGTCCAGAAGTTCAGTGAGACTGTCTTGATCAAAGCCCATCCCCAGATTTCCAGCCGCCATTGATATTATCTCAGCAATCACTTCAGCTTTACTTGGAACCTCATCAGCGGGAATGCCAAAGACATCCGGGAAGAATGTCTCTAGCAGACTAAGGAACGAGTCTATGGGCACATTATCAAAAGCGGGATAAGTTCCAAGCAGTCCACCGACAGCAATAAGAATGCCATGCATCACTCCTGAGAATGAAGCATCCTGTGCCTCTCCAATCACCTTGATAATTCCATATGTGATCTCTCCAATAGTTCCTAGAGTGTCATTTACTCCGGTGATGGAATCAAGTGTATCATCAAAATCGAGATAGTTCAATACATCGATTAATAGGTCTGGAATGTTTCCAATCTCCATCTCGAAATCGCCGAGTGTCTGACTGATTATCTCCTTCATGGCTTCATTATCAGCGACTTCAGCGATAATTCCAAGAATCGGCTTGATGAGGTTCTCAAGGGCATCCTGCATCTCTATTGCGGTGTTGGTGTCTAAAAGTTCATTCGCAAGGCTTGCCAATACCATGAATAGATCGGGTACATCACTTCTGTCAAACCCATCAACAAAGTAGCCTCCAATTAGCATAATTGCGTCAATACTGACACCGATGATTCCCTCAGGCACATTAGTTGAGATTGAACTCTCAATGATATCTTCTACCTGCGTTCTGAAGGCAGTGACATTTGTAAACTCGACTCCCTCGCCCTCTTTGTAGGTCTTTACGACACCCATCACACCGCGAGCAAGGTCCTCAGAAGTAGTAGTCATCTCGCTCTCACTAAAGAGAAGGGTGAGGGTTTCTGCAACAACATCGATTACCGACTCAATTGAGAAATCATCGATTAGATGTGTAAGTGTGGCTGCAATCTTTATCAATGCCATCATATCGCTCAGGAATGCATCATCATCAACAGAGAGTATGTTTAGAGCACCAATTAGTAGGTCCTCTCCAACTCGCTGGATGAATGTGTCAAAGTCGCGTGTTGCAATATAATCGATCACAGCATTCGCAAAGGATGAGAGTCTCGGCAAGAGTACATCTATGTCTGTCTGATCAAGTCCAAATACTGCATCCAAGGTCTTGTTGAGCAACTTTGCAAGAACCTTCTCAGTAAAAAATCCCATTAATGCATCGAAAGCACCGCGTCCATCTCTCACCACATCTGCAATCAGTTCATCAAGACCATCATTTACTCCAAGCATATCTATAATGAATGAAGTGACATCACTAGGAATCACTTCTGGAAGCAATGACAATACCGCCTCTGTGAGTGCTCCGATTATGCTGGCCTTATCACCCCTTAGTGCAAACAGGCATTTTACAAGGACATTGATGTACGGCTTGTATTCCTCAATAAATGGAAATTGGCTTGCCATGGCATCAATTATCGACAATAGCGGCGAGTTACTATCATAGTTTGCAGCAATGCCAATTAATGGTTCAATCTGCTTGTAGATCTCCATGATGTCACTCATCAAATCATTTGAAATCGTTATCTCATTACTGTTTGAGTCTGACAGAATCTGCAGTAGTACATTGATGATCTCTCCAATAGGTCCGCGCAATCCTGAGAAAAGCGGCAACTCGCCAAGATAGAAGTCATCATTACTACCTGCAAGAGCTGGATGATTTGCAAACCTAATGGCAGGCGAGAAGTCATTGGGAATCTCATTAGATGGAATCGACTTGAGAGAACCATTTTCACTCAGGCGATAGACTGCAGGTTCAATCTTGGGAGCATGTCTCTTCCACATCTCCTCAGTTCTCTTCTTAAGGGCATCAGGATCTTCTTGCCCAACAATATCAATGGGCTCTATGGACCTTTTGAATAGCTCGTTGAAATTGTCTGAGTAGATTTTGATGACAATAGAACGAAGCTCTTTCGCAGCTTGCTCATATTCTCTATCCTGATTTGATCTACCATCAACAATCTCAGCAATTGACCAGAGATCGTGAATAATAAGAAGAAGGGCATCTGTCTGCTCGGTTTCGCTGGACATGATTTGCAGATTGTCCGTAGTATGAAACTGCTCGAAACTGAGTGTGTTAGACATTCCAACAACATGTCTTGTTTTTGGATGCTCTTTAAGAGTTGTATAGAACTGCTGCCATGTAATTGAATCAGATTGAAACTGAACATGTGTCAGATTGGCAGAAAACGCATATACTGCAATCCATGGTTCATCAAGCAGCCAAAATTGAAGCTCCTATGCTGAGGATATGGGTATCAGATGAACATCCTTCACTCTGAACCGAATAACTTCGTCGACAGATTCTGCGACAATGTCCATTGTGGAATTTGATGGCTCGTAGAATATGTAGATTGGATCAAGATCAAATCCATCATCAAAGCTATCAGTAAACTCATTGTAAGACTCATAAGACTGTCCTGACCAGACTGCCTGAGGAATGAACCCGATGATAAAAAGAGTCACAATCAAACATGAAATTGTCTTGTTCCTAACCTCTAGCCTATTCATCTCAAGTATCTCCCACAAGAATTGTGAATAAAATCAGAATGCACAGAACTCGAAGACACGGATTATCTGGCATGCTGATATCCCACAATCTTCACGCGGCTAAAACTCTTAGAGATTTTTATAATTATAATTATTTTGTTTTCGATTTATTGCATTAGCCAATCGAATTTTCAGCGATAAAGATAGGCTGATTAGATGGTTTTTTCGATACATTAATGAGAGTCAATAGAATTAAAATCATCACATTTTGAGGTTATTTGGAATCAATCAATAAAGATAGAAATAATCTAAACAAAATATGTGGGCTCACTAGAATCGAAGCGTACGCCAACAAATCCCAAATAGACAAGCCTGTCGAGTTTTTCTTTTATTTGCCTGACATTGTTCTCGAAGTGCAAGGCCGCCTCATCGGGTGTTAACGAGCGTTCTCGGATAATGAGTAATGCTACATCTTTCAACTCTTCGGGAAGATCAATAACTGACAGAGCATCTAATGGTTCTGTGGGTTGAATCGAATGCAGTGCAGTTTTTTCGATTGGAATTAATTGATCCATGACTGAATCAAACTCATTAAGATTGAGAATATCATTACCATTCTTGAGTTCTGCTGCATACTTTCTAATTAATTGAAATGAGATGGATTCCATTAGTTCTGAATCAACCTCATCAAACTCATCAGCTATAATCATTGTATTGATGATATCAAACTCCTTGATTATCACATACTGCTCACCCGATCTCATGAATTGAAGGTTTCCACCAATAGCTTCCTTACTAAATTGACACAAGGCAGTGATCAGACCGCTAATCAGTTGCGGGTCTCCAAATCTCTCATCATACAATCTGCAATAAATGCAGATGCCTCCCTCATCAATGATGTAAACGGCTCTTATCATTCGTTTCCCACATCCATATACTTGAAGGCATATCTCATAGAATCATATATTCCAATAATCTCCGATATTTATCCATAAAACTCCTATCGTGCTAGTATCTTTGAAATTTCGTTCAGTTCTCTCACAAATGGCATGTCGGGTTTTGTGAGAGCTAAGATCTCACTTCCCATACCAAGAGGCACACTACAATAGCATGGCACAAAACCAATTATCTCACTCTTGTCCTGAAATATACTCTTGGCAATATCAACAGCTCTTTGTTGATCAGTCAAGAGCATTTCAACAACCTTGTTAAAGAGAATGAATGTTGGCTTGTTTAATGGTGCAAGCAAGTCATCGAGCAAAGCAATGGTCCCATCAAAGTCAAAGTTGTCCATTTTGGCCACTAAAATGGTTGTATCCGAAGCAACTACAGTGTTGATACTACTATAATGCACACCTGGGGCTGAGTCCATTATTAGAAAGTCAAAACCTTCATCTTGTAGCTTTTTCTTCAGAACAAGAAGTTGCGATATTGCTTGCATGTGCCACTTGCGGTCCTTTGCAAGAATCTTCTTTATCTCACCAATATCAGGATTTGCAAACCCAATTACTAAGAGACCCTCCATCTTCTTTTCATCGCCAAGTTCGACAAACACTTCTTCCCATGTTGCCTCCTCGCAAAGAAAATCGTTTACATATTTGTCTCTAGGACTAATTCCAAATAATGTATGCAGGCTAGGCGCTTGAAAGTCCATTTCCAATAAGACAACATCGTAGCCCTGTTTTGCAAGAATTGCAGCCAGATTTGCAGAAATAGTAGTTTTTCCAGTTCCACCCTTGTATGAGTGGATTCCAAAGCTCTTCAGAAAAACGCACCTCGATTAAATTTCTGTCATATATGTTAGATTAAAGTTTTTTATGATATATTGTCATCTCTTTATGATAATGATGCCCTCTTATCTGATTCTTGCAGTGTTCTTAATGATATTGTTGGTGATTATTTTTGTTCAAAAAAAAAGACAAGAACAAGAATTGAGCATTAGTGAAATACAAGAGAAATTGGACAATAGACAATATGAGGATGCAATCACTCTAGGTCAAGAGCTCTTATCGCATAATCCTCCTGCCGATTTGAAATGTGAAATTATGTGTATTGTAGGTATCGCTCTTTTTCGACTAAATCAAAATCAAGAAGCAAAAGAACTTTTGGAGCAGTCTATTACTATTTCTCATAATATTGGTTACTTCAGTATTGAGGCCAAATCTAATTATTGGTTAGGCCGCGCACTTGTAAAACTGGGTCATGATGACGAAGCAATCAAGTACTATTTGAAAGGACTTGAACTCTCAAGAGTGTCCAATGATGACACTTTACGATTATTCATTGCAAACAGTCTGGGCTATGTTTGGCTTAGAACTGGGAGGGCACTAGAGGCGAAAAAGCTACTCCTCGAAGCAATTGAAAGTTCGCTTAATGGTTCTGATTTTGCATTTTCTCTCTGCTACAACACACTTGGAGCCATTGAACACGCGCTGGGAAATAACGATGATGCGATAGACTGCTATAATCAAAGTCTTCAATACCTCGAAGATGACTTGATTGGAGTTTCAATTGCACTGAACAATATTGCCAATATCTTCCTTGAAATGGGATTGAATGATGAAGCGCTGTCTTACTATTATCGGGCACTTGAAGTTAGTGAAAAAGCAAATGATGATGAAGGCATTGCATATGTCTTGAGGAATATTGCAGAACTACTTGAAAATCGTGGTGATTTTGATCAAGCATTAGAACATCTGAACCGCGCTAAGATCCATTTTGAACGAGCACGCATTCCGCCTGTTGAAGTCTTTCTGAGCTTAGCTTATCTAATGACAAAAATGGACAGAATTGATAGAGCTCTTGAATATATCTCTGAACTAGAAGAGTATGGGTCTCATCTTGAGAAAAACTATGGATGGTATATCCGATATCATCTAATTAAAGCCGAAATTCAAATGAAACAATATCATTATGATGATGCATTTCAAATCCTCTGTGATTTGAAGGAAGATTCTCGAATTAACAACATGGTTCTAGAACATATGTTTCTGCTTCTCTTGGAAACTCAATTGTTTCTAAAAAGCAATGATCTTGATAAGGCACTTGACACATTATTGACCATTGAACAAAAGGCACTGGACATGAAAAATGTAGTTTTGATCTGGCATGCTAAATTGGCAGTTTCTCTGATTGATGTCTTGAATAATAATTTTGATACTGCCGAAGAACGAATTAGCAGCGTTATTGCTGAAGCAAAGACAAAGAATCATTACATTGCTGAGAATGCCCGGCTTCTTCTTGAAAGGTCAAAGAAGACTAGGACGGCACTTGCTGGATACGATGTTGCTGATAAAATCTCAAAGCCTGATGAAGATTTCAAAATAAGCAAGGACGAGGTTTCTGATTACATCTCATCAGTGAAGAATTTTGTTTCAGAGTTAGGCCTTATCAATTAATATTGCCAAGAATCAACGCATTGATGTGTGCATATGGAATTTTCAAAATTGATGACTTTACTACTCATAATAAAAATGCGATAACTTGAGAAAGATACAAGCGCCGGCTGAAAAATGAAGTTTTTGACTCAACAAGTGCAAATATTGGTGTTAAGGCTATTTACACCGACGCCAGTTTATTTTTGGATTATAAATATATAATACTTGTGATATGATATTCATCTATAATATTATAATGACATTCGTAATAAAATATAAACAATTGGAAGTATTGCAATATTGATTATTACCAATATCTCATATATTCTATTTTTGGAAAAAATTATACGGTGGTCTCATTTCATAGTCAATTCTGATAATTTAATACTAACTATTACTTGAAACCTTTAATTAATATGCACTTGCTCTAGGTCTATCATATGCGTGCCCACAGTCTTGTTTTAATCACAATCATTCTGATAATGAATCTTCAGACTCCTAATGTCATTGGTGCACCAGTAGTTTCATATCAACCAGTTGCACAGACACTCACAAAGAATGTAATAAGAAACTGGACAATTAACCTCATCTTTGTCAACTACGATTCCTCCATTATTGATCTCGATACAATTTTAGATGGCCTTCCTACTGAGATCCATCATGCAACTGATCCCGATATCATCTATCGATATGAATATGAAACACAATTCATGGGCGCCGATTATGCCGACAATCTTCGCAACATAATGCTTGAAAACTCGATTATTGGTGATGATATAGGCACTCAACTCAATGAGTCAGCGCTTGAATATCATGAAACCCATCTTGATGAACCACAGCGAATTTTCTATCCCCGTGCGGGAAGAGAGATCGATGCCTATGCTGTGGAAGACTGGCTAGTTGACAATCCTGGAATCTCTCCTCCTAATCTTGGATACAACTTCTATCTGTTGAATTTCAGCGAGTTCGACTCCCCAGACCATTCATTCGAGCATTGGTATGACTATCATCCTGTTGACCCAGATACTGGAAATGAGCAAGACTGGTTCCGACTTGAGTGGGACAACGCACTGAACCCAAATATTACCTTTGAATATCCCGGCTTTGGTGGCAGAAGGGGAAACTTCTATGTCCTTGATCCCTCTGCTGATCAGTGGTATTTACGCTGGGCGAGAATCTGGTGGGGTGACCCGCCATACAATGATCAACCCGAACATTGCACAATGGATCTTGAGGACAAAGTGGCATCCGTTGATCTCTCAACCTCTGCTGGCATAACAGAGTTGAGTTTCTATCTTCATAATTACATCAATGAACCAATTTCATATCTTTTAGCCCCCTCACAGAACTATCCCTCCAAGTATGTACAACAAGGCCTCTTGCGCGGTCTTGTGTTTGCTATGGATGTCAATCAGGGCATTTCAGTAGACAGTTTACGGTGGGTGACGAATGCTGAAATGCAGAAGGCACATCTTGAGGAACTCCTGCCCTTCATTGACTGGACTGTTAAGATTGACTTTTTGGACATCGAACAGGAGTCAGATTGGAACGAGCTGTTCTGGAATTATGCATATGTTGATTCAAATGGCACCACTATAGTTGATGGGTCTTCAATGTTTTATGCAATAGCAAACGAGATGCGTTGGAAATATGTGGACATTTTCAGCGAGAACATTAATGTTTTCGGAGTGGTGTTCATAAAGAAGAACATGGAGATGCATGTCTATAACCGCACTTACACAGGTCTTGGCGGTAATGGTCAGACTGTGATTTGGAAGAGCTGGGAACGATACTACAGGCCCGATGGAGTCACCCCAAAGGACGGAATCTCCGCTGTTCAGCTTCATGAAACCATGCATGCAATAGGCCTTATGCATACATGGAGCTATGGCCATTATGCTGGCGACTTCAGTTATGGTCCTATGGGGTACTTTGCTTTTCATAATGGCACCGCCACATTCGATCAGAACTTTGTGCAGTCCACATATCTCGATCAAATGCAACAAGAAGTCATTGGTTCATATCTCACAATAGCGGCTCAAGTGCCTTATGAACCCCGTGAGGAAACCCTATATGCTCAGTCTATGGCCCTCTCTCATATCAATCACGCAATTGAATGCTACAATATCATGGACTGGAAGAGCTGCTACGAAGAGTTCGAACTCGCTAAGGTCTGGCTCGAACGCTTTCAATATTCTATGGTCGACATTGAACCTCCAGAGATTGATAAATGGGGTGTGATTCCTGAAAATCTCTCTGGCGATGAATTCACTGTGTGGGCGACTGTTTCAAGTGGCCTTTCTGCTATTGACAATGTAACAGTCCATATCCTAATTGACGATGAAACAGAACTGGTTTATCCATGTGAGTTTGATTACAGCAACTGGACCGCCACTATTCCAATGCCAGAACTTGATAATTCTCTTAAGATATGGATTGAGGCTTGGGACATGGGAATGAACCATGCAAAAACCTCTCCTCTAGAGTATGTCAAGAATAAACCTGTTCCGTATCCAATCCCGGTGGAGGTCATTATTATTGGACTGGTCTGTGGGGTTATCTTAATCGCTATTGCGGTGGTTATCCGGAGGCAATCATAGTCTTACTCGACCTCAACATGATCTATAATATAATAGCTATAATGCTATAATTCTATATTAAATTCACTCTCTATTATATTATAGATAAATCTCAATAAATCAATCATATGTGCTATAATGAATCCTCTCCCTAAAAATCGTAGTATCATTCTTTTTACGGAATGAATAAATGGACAAGGAATCTTTTATACTCGTTTATTCGCAAGTTCACAAAAACATGGAGCGCAGTATATCAAGAACACGGTCCATCCGTGGAGGACATTGCGGTGAATAAGAAAAATGCCCATAAGTTAGTAATAGTGCTGTTTCCAATGTTGTTCAGTATGCTCCTTTTTGGTTTACAATCAGGCATCATGAACAATAATGGTGATGGAACCAGAATTGTAGATATTGGAAACGGTCAGACTATAGAACTTGCTCCAGACGAGGTCCTTTATACATATAGCATTGCTAATGCTCCAACGGAAATCTCGGGCACTGCAGATCCTCTAATAGGCGCAGAATATGGTATTAGAACTGACCCTTTTACAAATGAAGAGATGTGGTATCAATCTGCGACGCAAACAATAACCACCGCAAATCTTAGCGTTCCATTGGGCGATGGTTGGGAGGGATACAAGGTCTTTACTAATGTCACAAGCATAACAGAGAATAGAACTTGGCTTAACAACTATGACTTCGCTGACGAGAGCAGCTGGTCATTCTCATCGTCTTATGTCGAAGGGGCATTCTTAGAGAACACCCGCGTTCAATACTTTTCATCTGCAGGAACTTTTGAGGGAACTTGGGGTTCGTATGGGACTGGGAACACTCAATTCCGCAATCCGTGGGGCATTGCAACTGACTCTTCTGGAAATGTATATGTTGCTGATACTGGTAACCATAGAATCGTCGTCTTTGATATGAATGGCAATTTTCTAAGGACCTGGGGAACATTGGGCTCTAGTAATGGGCAGTTCAACCAGCCAATGGGTATTGCAATAAACAGTTCCAACTATGTATATGTGGCAGATTACGGAAATGACCGAATTCAGATTTTTGACTCGAACGGAAACTTCGTCGGTTCATGGGGTTCTGCTGGATCTGGCAATGGTCAATTCCATGGTCCTGTTGGAGTGGCAATTAGAAACTCCAACGGTTATGTTTACGTCACCGATATGGCAAATGACCGCGTGCAATACTTCGACCAAAATGGCGTATATCAGGGTCAATGGGGCACTGAAGGAACAGCTACTGGTCAGTTCCGTGCTCCAACGGGAATCGCAATCAATCAGAACAATGGTGAAGTAATTGTCGCAGACACTTCAACCTGCCGAGTTCAGCGATTTGACTCAACTGGAGCCTATCCGAGTCTGGTTGGATCACAAAATTCAACCTATGGTTCTGCTTCAAATGGATATTTCCGAAATCCCATTGGTGTTGCTGTAAGTTCATCTGGTACAATTTACGTTGCTGACATGGGCAATGACCGTGTGCAATACTTCACGTCCACCGGATCTTACACAGGAAAATGGGGTAGTGATGGTACTGGAAATGGAAACTTCAGGCTAGTTTACGGAATTGCAGTGAATGGCTCTGGCCATGTATATACAACTGAGCGCCATGGAACAACTCGACAGTCGGCCAGTTGGGACACGGGTGTAGCAAAGCTTCAGATTGGTGGGTATTATCACTACGACCCTTCAACAGGACTGTATGGCTTTTGGTATAACCCTGGCGATAAGGCTTTTGTTAACCAGACCATTAATGTGGATCGTGGCGATGTCACTTGGGCAGGTATCTCCTTGGATTATTATGCAGACTGTCGAGATTGGGGCACCTATATGACGGGCTTCTTTGAACTCTTTGTTTCAAACGGTGATCCTGACAGTGGTGGAAACAAGCTATGGAGTATCATGTTTGATGGTATCGCTGATGATAACACATGGTTCTCAACAGGTCTCATAGAAGTAGATCCGACCTCTCTTAGTTTTCCAAACATAAACATACTCGCAGGGCTTCGAGTCACAAATCTGGAATGGTATCGTACTCCCGACATTCTGCCAGAAGGCCGTTTTGACAACATAACTGTATACATCAAGGCCAAGGCCAAACCTTCCCAGATCAATTTGCGAATGAATGGTGAAGTTGTTCAAGACTACATCTCTGGTTCGCAGACATTTGGACTCGGAATCGCAACATACAACCCTACAACACCATGGACGCAAGGTCTGGCCTATGCCAACTTCTCTTGGACTCCCTCTCCAAATCCTCCATCACCGGACCTAGATATTAGCATCAATATTGATGTCGCAGTCTCTGTATATGCGAGACGATACAATGTGCTAACAGTTAGCGACACCGAAACATATGCAACAGGTGATAATTATATTGCATCAAATTACACCGACATTCAATGGGTGACCAACTTTTACGCTGCAGTCCCAGGCGGATATTCTGATTATTACTTCTATAACATCTCATTGCCCACTAATCGTGATATCTATCATGTGGGCCAGCCAATTGCGAGAACGGTTAATCTAACATCCGGGTGGTATTATGGTGATCCCGGAGATGAATTGGTCAATGTATCAGCATATGAAATTACGACCACATCGCAAAACGGATTCTGGCTAGTTAAGGGCACATCCCCCAATATCATAACGAACCTTGAGGTTTGGGATGGCTCGGGTTGGGTTATGACAAACACATTCAGAGCAAATGAAGACACACGTTTCAGAGCCACCCTCTCCCCTACTTTTCAAAATGATCTTGTTTTCTTCACTGTCTACTCCCCTGACGGTACTCAGTGGGTTTCTCTTCAAGCAACAGTGGACTCATCTGGATATGCTGAAACCAATTTAGTCAATTTGGACGCCTACAATGCCTCAGTTGGGACTTGGGAAGTGCAGGCATTCGTCATTGATTCAATATCGAGTCCAACAACGCATAATGTGGGCTTCTTTAGACGAACCTTCATGGTGCATCATGCAACAGATATGTTTGTCAGATATCCAGTGGGATCAGAAACTTCTTGGACTGTAAATGTCACTTATGGTGACCTAGTGCTTTTACAACTACGGGTCAATGATAGCGACAATGGCGATTTACTTCCTGAAGGTACTATGACTTATTCGTGGGCTGCAGGGTCCGGTGTTGTGGGTGACATGGGAACAGGCGAGTATAGTGTGACCCTTGACACAGCAGATCTCCCCTCCAACGGTCGATTTGATGTTTCACTTGAATGGACCAAACAGTATTACGACTCTATTCAAAGAACATTCACAATAAATGTGATATACACTACGGATCTATTCTCCTCAGACGCTCCAGGCGTTGATGTCCCATTGGGCGATGTGGCAGAATTCTCATTATATTATGAAGATCAAGCTGGACAGCCAATTACTGATGCCCTTATCACAAGTAATTGGACTCTGGATGTATATACTGTCACACCAGTCGTTGGTAGTCCCGGATATTACACGCTCAGCTGTGAAACTAATAACGTTCAGATAGGGACCTATAATGTGGAGATCACTGCATCCAAAGACTATTTTGAGTCAAGGACAATAATCTTGAGTATTCAAGTTCGCGAACTCCATACCTCAGCAATTCCATCAACAAGTCATCTTTCACTCCCAGTTGGATATTCAACATCGTTTACAATCACCTATACTGACACTGATCATGACATTCCAATCACAGGGGCGGCTAGCTCCATCTCATGCAACTGGTCTGCCATTCACTCATCAGGCGATGAGAACTATACAGTTGTGGAAACACCAACCCCAGGTGTCTATGAGATCACAATCTATTCCAAGGACCTTGATGTGCTAAAGACATACAATGTGATATTCAATGTTGAAAGATATGGCGCACAGAATCATACATTCACAGTGACTGTAGAACTTCGCACGCATTTGACCTCCTTTTATCTTATTAATCCAGTAGACCCAACTCCCTATACCGCAAACATTACAATTTACGTGATGTATTATGACATAGATACAGATTCAGGAATTGAGAATGGCTCGACTGTTGGATACAATGTTCTTATGAAGGTCACCAGTCCAACTCTGCCAGGATTGAAATATCATACGCAGAATGGCTCCACCCCTGGTGAATACATCATCATCATTCGTGCTGATCAATGGGGTGACATTGGTTCCAAAGACTTGACACTCTATGCAAATTGGACAGGTGCTACAGTTAAGTATTACAACAAGACAATCTCAACCAGTGTATCAGTCACTGCGGCCCCGACTGACATCTATATTGGCCAAAGTCCAGTGACTACTCCCTATGGTGAAAATGTCACTTTCAGTGTCGTCTATTATGATGTGGGCAAT
>JAJRWI010000006.1 GCA_024276825.1 archaeon | reverse complement strand
GGCCTCCAGCACCTCCGAGAAGTTCGCGGGTATATAGATCCATACGGGTAAGCTCCCGTTCGCCCACATCTTCTCACCAGTTTCCCGGTCAATCTGGATCAGTTCTCGAATCAACAATATCTGGTTTTCAGTGGCATTGTTTTTCTCAAGTTCGTACTGTGTCCAGATGGACTGATTGAGATATGCGCCCCACGGCCCCTCATCATCCACTGTGATGTAGACGGTCTCAGGCTCAACAGTCTGGGCAAAGACAAAGTTCAGGAAGAGTCCTTGAAACAGCCATGCAAAGAGAGGGCTGATAATGAATCCCAACAGTAGCCATCTCGATCTAAGTACGGACTTCACCTCTTTTCGCAGTAGCCAGACCATCTTTGAACCTGATGAACTTTGCATTAATACTCTACCTCTCTGGTATCATCCGTCCAATCTATCAAACCATTTGTACAATTCTTAAATCGTATCAAATTTGGAGCAACATAAGATTTCTTATTGCTACAGCTCGTAGAACACCATAGTGAAAATTTCTCTACGTAATTCCGTCTTATTAGAATACCTTTTGATGAAATCCAATAGTATATGGTCTTAATACTGGATTTGAATCAACCTCATGAACTATCCATAATTAACTCGGCCACAATTGGGGCACTCAATCCTATCTCCAGAAAGAAGAATTCTACCGAGATTACCTCCACAATATTTGCAGCACGAGGCTGTTGATCCTTTTGATACAATCTCTTGTATTAATTTGGATGCCTGAACTGATCGAATCTCATCATTTTCTGGGTCGTAAATTGCATCAATAATTCCCTCACTAACAAGCTCAAAAATGATCTCGCGTGTTTGTTCAATGTTTAAATGAATCCGCTCTGCAATAATAGGAATGGATACTACAGGGGCGCTTCGTAGAATTGCTATAATGGCCCTCCTAAACCTGTTTTCATAATCTGATTCATATGCTTCTCGTAATTCTGGTTCTATAGATGATATATTGGTTATTGTTGAATTCCCCTTAAGACTTGATAAAAACTCTTCGTAGTCTTCCTCGATTCTCAATACAATTTTGGACCGGTTCTGTTCTAACCATTTGCTTATTATATTTGAATTCAGGCCCTCCATACTACAATTGCCGGCGAGAACATCATCAATTTGGGGCATCGGAAGGTTCAATTTCTCTTCCATTTTTATATATATTGACTTGATCAAATCACTAATATCAGAAGGAGCTTTTTCAGGTCCCCATCTGATTCGATTAAGATAGTCATATGCATTGATTTTGCGCTTGTATTTCTCCCAGATGAGAATTATCCTTTTAGTTATTTCTTGAATCCTTTCGGAAGTAATTTGAGATATGATATTCCTTGCAGTATGCCAACTCATGATAAAATATTCGTTGCGTTTCTCTCCTCCTCTTGTTGCAACATAGTAAAATGCCTTGGAAGCAAGATTAATGCTTGAGAGATTTTGCCATATCCTCAAGTATTCATTATGAATACAAAACGAGTGGTCTGGAATCTCACTTATAATATTAATGTCCTCTCCTAATAAGCTACGAAACTGTTCATCTGGGAATTTTATTCTCATAATTGGACTTCTTCCACTCAAATAAAAAGCATTACACCACACAACGAAAAGTTCAATGTTTTTTATATTTGCAATCGAAGTTGAATCCAAAATGCTTGTTTCAAGTGCTGATGCAATTAAATTTCCTTTTGGAGTTAATTCAATTAATTGGTAATTTCTTAAGGATCCCCAATGACAGTTTTTAATAATGTCAAATTTGAGAAGCTCCTCATACAAATCTGGATTGTTCATATCATCTTTGATCATGCCATATTTCCGAATCTCTTGGCACTGATTAATATGCAATATCTCCTTTAATATCTCTTGCTTATGAATTTCCCTTGGAAGATATTTTGACAAAATAAATTTGCATTTTGCAGACTGACTCATTTCGATATTAAGGGTAGAAAGCATCGATTCGAGTTCTTGTTTCATATCTAACCCCCCAAATTTCTTTTGAGTAAATTAATGTTGTTAAAAGCATTTATCTTTATCTTCTATGAGTTCAAAGCTTCCATTGCAATTAAATTTCATTGCTATTACCTTAGCCCAGTTATGATATTCTAGCAATTCTAAATGAGCGTGTTATGGATAATAATGAATTGTTCGCTTACTACTAATTTGTGCCGAGTTATTAAAGATACTTAATCACTTCCATTAAAAGATTATCACAGAATCTCATCTTTATAATCAATCTCATTCGCCTTTATATACGCCCTCACCAGTCACCAGTCCGGTGAACACCTCTTCAAGATTGGCCGCCTTGAACTTCTCTTCGAGCTCACTTGGTACTCCAATTGCAGCTAGCCTCCCCTCGTTGAGTATGCCAACTCTATGACACAGCTCTGATACCTCGTTCAGATCGTGCGTGGTCAGGATGATTGTCTGATTCTGCTCGGAACTCAATCGCTTCAAGAGGTTTCTCACAATGCGGGCACCAATTGTGTCAACGCCGGTTGTGGGCTCATCCATGAAGATAATCTCCGGTTCGATAATGAGCGCTCTTGCGACAAGCACCTTACGTTTCATACCCCCGCTGAATCCCTTGACCTTGTAGTCCTCCTTCTCTTTGAGTCCCACAATGTCCAACAGGTGATCCGCACGTCTGTTGAGTTCGTCCTCAGGAATGCCATAGAGACCTCCATAATAGACCAGATTCTCACGAGCGGTCAGGTTCTCATATACTCCTGCTTCTTGGGGCAGGAGGGCAATTCTCTCCCTGATGTATTCAATGTCCTCTTCAACATTCTTGCCAAGGACCCATCCCTTACCACTGGTGGGAGTAAGAAGACCAACAAGAATCCTGATCAGTGTGGTCTTGCCT
>JAJRWI010000080.1 GCA_024276825.1 archaeon | reverse complement strand
ATGTTTTTCAGTATCCTGAATCAGAGCATTGGTATTATTGTCTTGATCAGTAAATTTGTATTTGCACTCTTCGCTAATACATTGTTACTTGGACTGATATTTCCCTTGCTGCCATCTCGCAATAATTCATTTCTCAGAAGGGGATTCGGCTTTGCCATAATTACAGTGCCCTTTGCCTTATTGATAATGCTGTTTCTCAATTCATATTGGACAACTATTGTCAATTGGACAGCAGTTCAACTAATACTTGCCATAACATTGACAATGGACTTTGCGGGGATGACTTCAATTAGTGATCCGAAATCTATAAGAGCAGAGTTTCCATATATGCTGTTAATACTAATATTGGGAGCAATTTTCCTGATAGCCTTTAATTCGGCTGCTTTCATTCTTAATTGGTGATAAAATGACAATCTCAGAGCAAAAGCATCAAACAGATGTTGTCTATGATTCATCCGCATGCACAAGATGTGGCATGTGCATTGAGGTCTGTCCATTCAATGTTTGGGAGCTACCTGAAACTGGTCCTGCAATAATAGCACGACCCTGGGATTGTACTAACTGCACTGCCTGTGCCAAGAACTGTCCCTCAAACGCAGTATCCATAATTAACTTCGGATGTGGTTGCATATGGAACCAAATGTCCAGAATCCTATCGAAACGCAAGAGTTCTTACACCGAAGATGAAGGTTGTCAAACGGGAAGTGAGTGTTGCGGAAAATAGAATTGTTCTTGGCTGCAATTAGAACTCACGGTTGAACGGTATTCCTCAGTATCTGCTGAACAATCACGAATTTTCAAGACTTTAATTATTTTGTTGTGCTTTTTCAAAGACAATACTTGCCGCACCTTGATTATATAGACGCATCTTATGACCCTTGAACGAACCGATCAGAGTGATATTTGCCTTTTGTGCGAACTTTACTCCTGCGTCTGTAGACACAGCAAATGACGCAAGCAATGGTATGCGTGTCCATGCACATTTACTGACAATGTCTGCAGTTAACCTTCCAGAACTGATAAGGAAACAACTCATAGGTTCAATGCCCTGAACTATCGCCATTCCAATTGCTTTATCGACAGCATTGTGTCTGCCAAGATCCTCAGCAATGACATATTGGTTCGCTTCTATGTGATGTAAGAGAGCTCCATGAAACGCTCCAGTCTTTCTGCGATTTACCTGCAATTCATTCAATAGCTTTATCCCCTTCTGCATTCGTTCAAAAGAAACATCGATTTCATTTTTTATGCAAGGTAGACCTTGAGCTGTTCGCAGGTCCCGAAGCAGTTCTGGAGCTGAACACTCGGTTCCAATGAACCGCCTAATTTGAGAGAATGCCCTCTGCCTGTTGAAACTAGCCCCATTCATCATAATAACTTTGCAACGATTGTTTGAAAACTCAATATGTTTAATGTCCGATGCCTGTTGAACAATACCTGTAGAGAGCAGATATCCAATGGCGAGCTCCTTCTCGTTGCCTGGGCTACATAAAAAAGCTGCAAGAAACTCATTGCCAATCCTTACTTCCAATGCAGTTTCGATTGCTACAAGATCATCCTCTTCAACCACATTATCAGGCGTCAGCTGGACAGTTGGTAATCGTCTAAATGGGTGCAATATAATCACAATATTGCTGATGACATTAGAACATAAAACGTCTTATGATTCAATGAAAGTCTTGGATGTATTGAAATTAAGAAAGAATAATACGAACATTTTCTTCTCATATGAAATAATTCGGGTGGTCAAATGATACATGATCGAGAAATACTCCTCTTGACGGGGAAGATGGCCTATTCAGATTTGGCAAAAACAATGAGCGGCCAATCAGAAGTATCAATAAGGATGCTGCCCCTCTCTGTGGCTGCATTTACCACTCCTCGAATGGTACAGAGATATCTATCAAGACATATGCCTGTTAATAAGCCTGACATCATCTTTGTATCGGGCATGGCACAGGGCGATTACTCTGAACTTGAGAATGAATTTGGAATTCCAGTTCTTAAAGGCACTCGCAATATTTCAAACTTGCCGCTATTGCTTGCTAATCTTGATGAAGTGATTAATGATCTCTCTGGTTCTGCACCAGCGGATATGGCTCTTAGCAATTATATTCTGGAGAAGATGAAAAGTCTTCTTAGCAAGGCTGAACATGATGCTACTTTTGGTGTGAGGAACTTCAAGTTAGATTCAGGTCTTGTAATTGGTATTGATGTTCGCCCCAAAATAATGGCTGAGGTCGTTGATGCCACAACACGTCCATTTGAACAATGTATTGCCACTGCGAAGTATTACGCGAAATATGCGGACATCGTAGATCTGGGTGCCACCATCTCAAAGAGCGATCCAGAACGCATTGCAGAACTCACATATGAGATTAGAAAACTTGGAGTGAGCATAAGCATTGACTCGCTTAATCCAAAAGAGATTATGGCCGCTGTTGATGCTGGTGCTGAGATTGTGCTCTCTATTGACTATGGAAATGTTAACGCCCTTACTAGACTTCCTGAAAACATTGCAATTGTCTGTTTACCAACAAATGTATCAAAGGGGGCATATCCACTAGAGCCGATTGATCGAGCCCGCAAGTGTTACGAGTTATCCGCTCGATTACGACGGAATGGGTTTTCGAAGATTCTTGCAGACCCTATCTTGGAGGCCCCTATCCAGCCCGGGTTGATGAAATCACTTGTGGCATTTCATGAATACAGGAAACTAGATCAAAACACCCCATTCCTTGCAGGATTCGCCAATGTAACCGAGTTTATTGATTCGGACACGATGGGCATCAATGCAATTCTCTCACTCTTGGGTGTTGAACTGGGAATAGCTGTCTTCCTATCAACAGAAGAAAGGCCATCCACTCTTGGGTGCATTAGTGAACTGCAATCAACCGCACAGCTGGCATTTCTTGCGAGGATGAATATTTCGCCACCGAAAGAACTTGGCATCACAGCATTTGCAAGCAAGTCCAGGGAATTCAGTGTTCAGTCCCTATCGTTTGATGATACCTATCATCTTGTAGAAGATGTGAGCTTAGATTACGTGCCAGATCCTCTAGGTTGCTTTCGAATCAGTGTCGACCGTGAAGCTGGACTAGTACTCTGCGAGCATAGGGATGGCCAAGGAAACATTCAACGACTTGCTTCTGACAAGTCTACTGCACTTTTGAAAGAGATTGTTAATAGAGGATTGGTGGGCAATCCTGAACATGCAGCGTATCTCGGCGCAGAGCTAATGAAAGCAGAGGTTGCGTTGAGCTTAGGCCATGATTATCAACAAGATGATGAATGGTCTCTAGAATTTATTAAAAACATCACGAATCTCAAATAGATACTCTTCAATGGCCTTGAAACTCAATCTGATGATAGACAGCAATTCAACCACAACCGTTTTATCCACCAAACACACAAATTCTCATTTAGGAGGTTGAACATTGACCGACCTTGTAAGGATAGGTGTTTTAAAACTTGGTTGTATTGGAGCTGCACCGCTTCTTGATCTCATAATGGATGAACGTGCAGAGAGAAAGGATATCGCGGTGGTATCTGCGGGATCTGGTGCGAAGCTTGAACCTGATGCCTGTGAATATTCTGCAAATAGAATGGCAGAGATGAAGCCGCAGCTTGTGTTTATTGTGAGTCCAAATGCGGCACTGCCTGGGCCAACTAGGGCACGAGAGATTCTGCTAGGCAAGAATATCCCCATAGTATCAATATCAGACGCACCTTCTAAGAAAGCATTTTACAAGAAGAATGAAGAGGGGAAGAGTGTTGTTTCTGTTCCTGACAACAGCGGGTTCATTGTGTTGCCCATGGATCCTATGATAGGCGCGCGAAAAGAGTTCCTAGATCCTTCCGAGATGGCTCTCTTTAACGCAGAACTGATCAAGGTTCTCTCTACAACTGGTGTTATCCGCTTTATTCAGATAGAAATGGATAAACTCATTGATTCTCTAAAAGATGGAAAAGAACTAGAGCTTCCAAAAATCACCTTAAAGACTGCTAAGGCACTTGAAGCTGGTGGATTCACTAATCCTTATGCATATGCAAAGGCATATGCCGCACTTGAGATATTGCCCGTAGTGGCTGGCATAACAACAAAGGGATGTTTCAAGGAGCAAAGGCCAGAGAAATACATTCCAATGGTAACCGCTGCCCACGAGGTGCTAAGAGCAGCATCTAAACTTGCTGATGAGGCACGGGAGATTGAGAAAGCCGGCGATAGTGTTCTTCGCACTCCTCACGGTTCATCAGGCAAGAGACTATCCAAGACTAAACTATTTGACAAGCCAAAATAGAATAAACCAATAATCTCTCGAAGCAGGCATTGGAATTCCATGATCATGATGGTATTTCAGCCTGCTTCAGTTCAATGCCCACGCAAGTTCCATTGATATAGTCTAATCTGAAACATGATTATTCAAGAAGGGATTAAATAGCTCATTTTGGAATACAATATCGACGCAAGGCTTATTAGCATATGCATTAACTCTTATTAACTTCTATTTGTCTGCGAGGTTCATACTAATGAAACGCGCCGCTGTTGCACTAGTTATAATTATCCTCTTGGCTGGTGTTAGTGTTTTCATATTATATCGTGGTCCACAGACTCCACCAGATGAAACTGAGCTTGTAGATGACCCATCCCAAGATAAGAGTCTAGTTATCATAAATGAGGTTCATCCTGATGAATCCACGCAAGATGAATTCATTGAACTCTTTACAACTGGACAGCTTCCAGACATGACTAACTGGATTCTAACGACATATGATGATGATATCATCACTCTGCCAACTCTCACTGGAAATAGCAAGTATCTCTATTTGCGAGTATTTACGGGTGTTGGGACAAATGACTTGGATATCAACGATAATCAGGCTACTGTCTATGCAGGTCTTAACTCGAGTATTTTGGACCCGTCGGGTGATGAAGTTGGTATTCACGACGCAAGTGGACTTTTGGTTGATTTCATGAGGTATGGCGGTGGCAATGGAGATCCTATCCTTGGTGATTGGAATGATGCAATGGATGGTCCGAACCCTCCTGCCTCTGATGAGTCTCTCTCATACTTTCCGAGTGATGATTTGTCTGATTCTTGGGTAACAGGCCCAATGACACCTGGAGAACCAAATGCTCTCATATCTTACACATCAGGACAATATGGTGGAGATGAGATTTGGTTCATCAATGGAGTAAGAACTGATATTCAGACCACTGGATTCGATGAATCCCTTATGCAGGGTGATAATATCACAGTTAGAGCTGGGCCAGGAGTCAACCGCTCTGTTATTAATCTCATCTCTGAACACATCAACTTCTCAGTTAATCTCTATAGACAGTTAGGTTTTGGCGAACCAAATAAAGACAGTCAGGGAAGGATCCGAGTACGTCTAGTATCATCAACATCAGTAGAGTCTACTGCCTCGGCTAATCCTAATGGTACCATTATATTTCGAGTGGGAACTAATGCCACAAGGGAAGAGCTCAAGCTCGTAGGCGAACATGAAATGATGCATCAATTCCATTTTAAGAGATATAATGACTCAACTGGAACATTTCGCCATGTGTGGTTTTACTCCAGATGGTTTGTTGAAGGGCAGGCTGAATTCTGGGGCATGACATCAATGTTAAGGAACTATCCCAATATGACTATGACATCATGGATGCGAATGGCAAAGCGCCTTGGGAGTCTTAACTGGTTTGATCATTATAGAGACTTGAATGCAAGTAGTCCATTCGAAAGATGGGTGGGCACATGGAATGATTACATGGCTTCATTCTTGTTCACAAAATGGCTGAATGAAACATTTGGTCCCAATACCCTTCTAAGAATATTCAATGAAACTAAATATTATGGCAGTGGCGATTCCAGAAACGTGTCGCCTGAAACCGCGCTTCAAAGAGTATTGAACATGACTCTTGAACAAGCCTTGATTCGATTTTGGAGCTGGCTAATTCTTGATGCGCATAAGGCAAATGGTGTGCCATTGTATGAGCCACATGTTCGAATGAATTACACTGATGGTGCTCTGAATGACACAGTATGGGTAAGGGGCAAGGGTGGTGCCGTGATTGAAGAGGTGAATATCACTGGAGAATCTCCATTCACCCTGCGGCTTAATTGGTCCTACTCTAGTGACAAATGGGTGGCATCAGTTTTGGTATTTTATGAAGATGGGACTAATGAAACCATCATTATTCATATGAATTCAACGAGCAAAACTGGCATTATCCATCTCAATCCAAACGCACCTAAGCGGATCTCAAGAATCTGGGTCATTAAAGGTGTTACAACACGATATACCCAACGTATCACAATGACCATCACTCCCGATTATAACAAGACTTTGAGCATGACATATGAGGGTCAAGCTCTTAACGACACTGTCGAATTACAACCTGAAGAGTCTGCTTTTGAAGTAATTAACATCAACAATAGCACCTCATTCTCAATGTTTCTTAATTGGAGTGGAGGCAATAATAAACATCTTAATATAACAATAATTCGATATTGGTCAGATGGCACAAATGACACTCAATTCGTTGAGATTCTTAATAATGCTTGGCCTGGATACATCCTCGACCCTGACGCAGGTTCTGCTTCTTTGACAAAGTTGATCGTCATCAAGCAGAATTTGAATGACACTGCATTCAATATTACCATGACAGTGACTCCAGCGAATGAAACACCCCCGAATGCAATGAATCCCATTAGGGATAGCTATCCATATCTAATGTGCCCTACACCATGGGACATTTATGGAGGCATTCTTGCTGGCTATTCTTTCTTGAATTCAAGCTACAATTATGACTTCTATGCAGAGATTCCAACAGGTGCAGAGTTTACAGGACTAATCTTGAGTTATAATCTGACAATAATTCATGAATTCTTTCTAACGGCAGATAGCCAAACCGTACAGCTGATAGGGCCTGAAATAGGAATCTACTATTTCGTGATAACATCAGGTCCCCCTGAGGGCTTAATATGGTATCAATCAAGCTATCTGCCTTAGGGCTGAACTAGATTTGAATGGCAATCGGAATGCAGCTTAATAGCTGGCAAGATTCACTAATCCATACACATATGCGAAAGCCTATGATGCACTTGAAATTATGATCATGATGGCAGAAATCCTAACAAAAGGATACTACAAGAAACCAAGATGTGAGAAATAAATTCCAATGGTTGCAGCATCTCATTAGGTATTTAGAACAGCTGTTAAATTGATCGATGAGGCATGTGAGATTGAAAAATCTGGCATTGACCAATAGTGTTTTTGCTTTGCAATTTAGCTTACATTTATGCAACCCATACCGGATGTTCTCTTTGGCTCAATAATGGGTCTGATTGGAGTGGTCTTTTATGCTATTTCAGTTGTTATTTATAGATCCCAAAGAGAAGAGATTCGACCTCTTTTGATCAGTTCTCTAAAAATGTGGATAGCATTACCTATAATTGCTTTTGCCGCGATATTGTTTGGTCAAACAGCAATTACAATGATTCCCCTTGAAACAGTAGTTCTTTTAGCAGCTTCGGTCATTCTTGGTGCTGTGGTTGGAGACACAATATATCTTATGAGCCAAGAGAGAATTGGTGTGTCCTATGCATTTCCAATAGCAATGTCTTTTCCAATATTCACTTTTGCATTTACGATATGGTTTCTGCAAGAGCCCTTTATTGTTTCAAGATTGATTGGAACAATTCTCGCAATACTTGGAATAACAGTAATTTCAAGTGAGCAAAGTAAATCTGAAGATTTGTCGGACAAATTTAGAAATAAAAGAACCAATCTAATAGGAGTTGGGATGGCATTTCTCACAGCGATATTGTATGCCATTGCTACAACCATATTACAAGTTGGTATGTATAATATTGATGTGTTTAGCGGCAACTTTATCCGTCTGCTATTCGGGTCCGCTGCTTTTCTTCCAATAGTATCAATAGCATTACGAAACGGCATGGCCTTGCCCTCTAGAAAATCAATGAAGATTGTGGCCATGGCTGCGTTTTTTGGCATGGGATTAGGCTCTTTGTTATATGTCGCATCAGTAAAATATGCAGGAGCAGCTATTACCTCAGTCATTGCATCATCTGCTCCAATCTTCGCAGTTCCCATATCTGTAATCTTTCTAAAGGAGGAGTTGACGAAACTGGCATGTTTTGGAATTGTAATTACTATTGTTGGTGTCATATTGGTAGTATTGGGAATTTAGTTGGCTGCAATATGTTCAATTGACATCATTCGTCAGTTTCCGAATCCGGGAAAGGGCTTCTTGGAGAACTAGCCCCAACGCCATGCATTTCAGGTTTTTCGAATTTTCCCTCCAACTCAAGCAATCTGGCCTTTGCTGTGCCATCATGAAGTTCAATCATTGTAGCAAGGTAGTTTCCTTTCTCATCTCTCACAGGATAGATGTGCTCCCATAGAATGCGACCCTGGAAATTGACCCAGCCCTGATATTTTTTTAATTCACCAGATTTTAATTCATCGAGCATCTTTTGAACACCTGGCTCTGCACGCTTCGGATGGCATCGAAGAATTGAACTGTTAATCCGACTTGATGGGTCCTGTCCGAGCATTTTCCCAGCCATTTTGTTAAAAAGAATAATTTGATCATTTGGATTCAGAATAACAACTCCCACATGGAGCGCATCAAAAAAATGACTTACTTTCTTATCAAGAAACATCAGATAGATCACCTCTTCTATATGGGCTAGAATTAGGACTTATATATAGAATTATAAAATGAGTCAAACTCAAATCAATTGAAGGCATTTTTGGATGAGTCAATCGCATCAAATAAGAAACAAATTCATTCTGCAATGATAGATAACTTCATAGGCAACTATACATTACAATCTTTTAAGTAAAATTTAGGCGAAGCTAAAATGTCCACTGACGAATTACAGAGTGAAAGCATCCAAGAATATCTTGAAGTGATCTATAAGCTCAGTCAGAATGCTGATAAGGTGAAGAATTCAGAGATTGCTAAAAAAATGAACATCGCCCCTGCAAGTGTCACTCAGATGATGCAACGATTAAGTGAGTTGGGCTATGTCAATTACTACCCGTATAAGGGCGTGAATCTAACAGTTGAAGGACGTAGAATCGCCAAAAAGATGGTTCGCAGACACAGATTGCTCGAATGTTTCTTGCATTACATTCTGAAAATCAAGAAGGATCGTGTTCATGATCAGGCATGCGAAATAGAACACACCTTAAATGACGAGTCCGAGCGAGCGCTATGCCAATTGCTTAAGCATCCGGATAAGTGTCCAGACACTCGTAATCCAATCCCTGCATGTGATTTGAAATTATCAAGCTGTGATGAGTGTATGAAGAAAAAAAGACGCGATCTTGGAGAAATAGGCAAGCGCGACCAAGATGTAATATCATTGGCCGACCCTGCTTTAAAAGAGGGACAAAAGGCCAGAATTGCCTTTATCCGAGGTGGTCACAAAATGATCAGAAGACTCTTGGACTTAGGCATTACAGTAGGTGCTACAATTGTCGTTTTGAGAAAAGCACCGTTCAGAGGTCCGGTGGAGATTGCGGTCAGAGGATCAAATATCGCTCTTGGCCGGACTGTTGGTTCGAGTGTCTTTGTTGAAGTTCTGGGAGTGTAATCATATAGTGAGACTTACAGGTCATTGCTCTATGCCTTCTGAAGACAAGACATCAATGGAAGCGGCAGACAAACAACTGGTTATTGCTCTTGCTGGAAATGCCAATGTTGGCAAGAGTGTGATTTTCAATCATCTCACAGGCTCTCGTCAGATCATAGGAAATTGGCCGGGAAAGACAGTTGAGCTTGCAAAGGGATATCTTCGTTTTGAGAACTATGATATTGAAGTTATTGATCTACCTGGAATATACTCGTTCTCAACATTCTCTCTTGAGGAAGTAGTTTCTAGAGAGTATATTGCCTTTGAAGAGCCAAATGTCGTAATTAATGTCATTGATGCATCAGTATTAGAACGCAATCTGTACTTTACTCTTCAATTGATGGAGCTGGAAGTCCCACTTGTCATTTGTGTCAATCAGATGGACATTGCTTTGAAAAAGGGGCTCATTATAGATATTGATAAGCTACAAGCTGCTCTTGGAGTGCCAGTCATTCCCACTGTGGCTATTCGTGGCGAGGGTCTTCATGATTTAATGGAAGTAGCTGTAGGGGTGGCCAAAAATGCCCCACAAGAAAAGAAACCACTAATTCGATATGGGGCAGAAGTGGAAGAGAGGATTGAGAAACTTGTCAAGTTCCTCAAGTCCATCAAACTTCAATTGGGGTATCCTCTAAGATGGATTGCAATTAAGCTGTTGGAAGATGATGAAGAAGTACGTGAGCAGATGGAATCAGAATCTAAGGAAATAATCATCCTAGCCAACCAACTTGCCATTGAATTAGAGGACATCCATCAAGAACCTTGCTTTTCAATCATTAACTCTGAGAGATACTCATGCGCAAGCAGGATTGCAAACGACTCCCAGATAAACACCGAAATAGAAGCAACATTATCAGAAAAGCTCGACCGCATTGTGACTCATCGGGTTTTTGGCTATGTTGTTTCATTTATGGTCATTGCCACATTGCTGTTGTGGACATTCTTAGTTGGAAATTTCTTATCTGATATCCTCTCTCAGCTATTTGGATTCTTTCAACCCGTGGATCCAGTTGTAAGTGGACCAGTTATCAGCATATTATGGAACGGTGCCTTCGGTGGCATTGTTGCTGGAATCACACTGGTTGTGCCTTATATAATTCCTTTTTATCTTATGCTCACAGTGATTGAAGATTCTGGAATTCTACCAAGAGTGGCATTTATGATGGACAGCTTCATGCACAAGATTGGGCTACATGGTAAAGCGCTGGTTCCATTGATACTTGGTTACGGCTGCAATGTTCCTGCCATTTACACAACCAGAATACTGGAAACCCGACGTGAGAGAATGCTTGCAGCACTCGCAATTACTTTCGCCCCATGTTCTGCGAGAACCATTATTATTCTTGGTCTTGTTGCCGCATTTGTTAGCATTGAATGGGCATTGGCACTCTATCTTATTGATATCTTTATTATGTTCATAGTGGGTCGAATGGCATTCAAAGCATTGTCTGGAGAAACGACTGGTCTGATAATGGAAATTCATACTCTTAGAGTTCCTTCCTTCTCTGTAGTAACAAAGCAGACTTGGACACGGACAAAATCAATTATCTACATGGTCTTTCCGTTGTATATACTTGGAAGCGCGTTGGTTCAGGGAATGTATGCATTTGGGTTCCTTGACCCAATAAGCAACTTTCTAGCTCCGCTTACTGTTTGGTGGCTTGGATTACCTGCAATCGCTGGAATATTATTGATTTTCGGCGTCATTAGAAAGGAGTACATTCTTCTTTTATTGGTTGCCATCTATGGAACAAACCTTGCGCTAGTTCTAACGCCTGTTCAATTCATCGTGCTTGCACTTATTGGAATGCTATATATCCCATGTATATCAACCCTCGCAATATTAATCAAAGAATTTGGGTGGCGACCTACTATTGCAATCGCATTAGCGAATCTAATAACTGCAATAATTGTTGGGGGAATAGTATACAGATTATTGGAGTTTTTGATTCAATCGCTAATTATGATCTAAATATTGCAATCAGTCAGTGAGCTTTACTAAACTCGGCTCGATGACTAGTGTTAAGGCAATGGCATTTAATGATTGAAATTCACCTCTTTGCATTTCGACACTCTCAGCACACAGAAATACTTGACAGCGAAGAATAATGCAAAAAAAGAAAAGGGGATGAAAATCCCCGCGTTAAACTAGCGCCGCTTACCTACAACTATTCCTAGGAGCAACCCGACAATGATGCCGCCTACTGCTCCGCCAGCCAGCATGAGTGTATTGGTCATTTCAACTGGAACTGTGACAGTCTGTGTGACAGTTTGTGTGACTGTAACTGTTTCAGGTGGTATGTTCTCATAGAAATAGACCTTAGCATTCAGCAGCTTTGCGTACTCTGCAGTGAGACTTGAGCTTATTCCTGCTGGATCATGGAAGCCATGAGAACCATCAGCAACAAGCAGCCCAACATTCTCAACAACTTCGTCGATGGTCTGCTGGACTTCAGTGACCAATGTATGATTGGCACCGTCGGTTGCATTATAGGCATTTATGACTTCCTGCAGGGAATTAGCCTCATCAAGAATCTCCTGCGAAAGTGCGTCAAAGGCATTCTGAATCGCCTCAAGCTGACCGACCGCCCAGTCCTCTTGTCCCATATGGCACTCTGGTGCCTGTCCACACGCCTTGTCTGGATTGACTGAAAAGGTGTGGTTCAGAAACACATTGTCACCTGGGGCAATGTCATAACCGTGGCAGTCTGTGCATTCAACTCCAGCAAGCTGGTGTGGGCCCCCTGTCCATATTTGGTCTTCCCAATGGCATGTTACGCATAGTTGCGTGTCATTAACTGCACGAATCATACCAGGTGAAACGGCAGACCAATTTGCATGAACTGCATGGCAGGCGGGACATGAGATTGGATTGTAGTCCCCGTAAGGATCAAAATCAGTATTGACATCACTGCCAATCGTATCGGGGTTCTGTTGGTACACAAAACCCTCGGTGGACATACAATGCATACACTCTGCAGCAGGAACTTCTTCAGTTGTGCTACGCAAGTCGTTCAGGGAGTTTGCATGGGCTGAGTTTTCCCATGGGACATATTCATGAGGATGCTCCTCGCCACTTGGTCTGTGACATGTGGAACAAGCATCACCAGAATAGTCAACATATCCGGTTGAGTTGTGACACGCAAAACAATTAACTCCCAAGAAATCATACGTGGGAGTTCCTGTTGAATTGTCCCAACCAGTTGTGTGACACTCTGAACAGGAAGTGTTGAAGAAGGCCCAAGATACAACTGTGTATGCTCCAATTCGCACGTGCGTTGAGTTCACAACACTCATGTGCGTGGCATGACCTGTTTGATTCCAATAGTTGAACTCATCAGGATGGCAGGTCTGACAATCAGACGGGCTAGTGCCATAATTTGGAGTTGCAATCTCATGTTGATTTCGGCCCGGATTTCCAATGATATTTATTGGAATTCCACCGCCTACTGGTCCTAGGAGAACGGCGAAACCGATCAGACATAGGAATAGGTAGTAACCCACAACCCAGCGTCTGTCGCTCTTCGGCAAATCGGTATAATATACCATTACCTTTTTTCTCCTTGTAATTATTTCAAAGAACATATTAAATTTAAATATATCTTATAATTAAATGATATTTATATTTCTAACCAATGATAATTACGCTGTTATTACATCAATACAGATTCAGATGATATATCGAAATAATATCCTTGTTAATTCAATGAAATCGCACTAATTCATGCTTGAATGTTCAGATCAGTTCTCATATTTTTATACTATAATGGAGTCATCACATATTGAATAATCCATGTCATTCAAAGGCTGTTCAATTGGTATCATTGGTTTCAATGCTCGCCCAATTGCATGTTCAGCAAAGCGGCTCGGAGCAAAGGTATATGTTTCAGACTATTGGGGCGATAGCGACCTTGGTGCTTGTTGCGATGACTGGACTGCAATTAATAGTCCGGCTTTTGATAAAGTTGAAGAAATGAAAGTGAGCCAAGCTCTTGTGGAAAACTTCAGGGCGAAGTTCATTGATTGTGATATTGATTATGTAGTTGTGGGCAGTGGATTTGATGATCACTATATGGCACTAAAAAGAATAAGCGAAAATTGGCAAGTAATGGGCAATACTGGATCAAGGATGGAAACTGCCAGAAACCCAAAAGTTCTCTCAAAACTGGCGGATGAACTGGAAATTAATTATCCTAACCGCCTTATAGCAAATAGCAAATCTTCGCTGATTCGAGCGTGCAAAAGAATTAGATTTCCTTGTGTGATGAGATCAATTCATTCTGGTGGAGGCTCCCGAATTCATTTACTTCTAAATCTTGAGCAAGCCATTGAATTGTATCAGCAAAAAGAGAGAAAGAATCCAGTTGTCATCCAAGAATACATCAATGGGATTGATGCAAGTTGTAGTGTCATCTCAACTGGTAATGATGTAAAGGTAATATCAATTCAGGGTCAACTAATTGGAATGCCGAGCGCCGGCAGAAACAATGATTTTGTGTATTGTGGAAATTACTGGCCGCTAGAAATCTCACGCAGCATACAAAGCAAAATCAAGAGGGTTTCCGAATCAATCTGCAAGTCTATAGGTCTTATTGGATCCAATGGATTTGATTTTATGATAAGAGATGATGAGATTTTCTTAATGGAAATAAACCCTCGAATTCAAGGAACTCTGGAGATGCTAGAACTCAGTAGCAATGCATCAATTCTTGAGATGCACTTGAATGCATGTAATGGCCGCCTGCCAACCAAGAGAATTGAGCTCAAGCCTGTTGTGAAAATGATAGTCTATGCAAGGCATGATGGGATATGTCCTGACCTCTCACAGTTCCCGCATACCTTCGACTTGACTCCCACTGGTATGCTTGTTGAGCGCAGGTCTCCGATATGCACAATCATAACTATTGAGAAAAGCCTGGAAGCAGCCTACGGGATAGCATGTAAAATTGCAAGTTCAATTCAAATGGAATGTAAAATTAGAGATAATGAGAATGGAGTTTAATAGAAAAAATGGGAGGGGCCATTTTGCTGTTCATTTTTTAATTGAACAATTTTGGACATCTCAGTCCTGTCCATCAAGAAGACCGCACTTGGCACATTTCGAGAGTGTCAGTCTTTGTTCAAGTCTTATGTATTCAAGCACAATCCCGAAATAAATAGTGATTGCATAACTCACAGGACTAAGGTCACTAGCAATATAGACTGAAACTTACTATTTCATGTCCCAAATTTCCAAAGGTCATTTCAATGCTATTGATATAATTGATCTTAGGACAGAAGCATTGGCCTTGTTTTCACTCCGCAAACTTATATCAGTAGGAATGTAATAGAAGATTGAGTCGAAGGAGAAAGAGGCTGGCAAGATGAAGACTTGTCCAAAATGCGGTAAGGCTAATCAGCCGACAAGAAAGTTCTGTATTCGCTGTGGCGCCTCTTTGCTTAAGCCGGTAAAAAAGGTTCCAAAGCCAGAGCCTGCAGCAGAATCAATTACAACTGATTCCTCTGAAGAAGTTACTTCTTTTGGTGCAAATCCCCCTCCCCCTACTACCAATGATGAATGGGTCCGCCCAAGCCAGATTCAAAAGGATCGGATTCGCCGAACTGCAAAGAAACGAGGAAAGAGTGAATTGGATAAGGCGAGAGAGACCTTCTCTAGAGCTGAAGTAGTTGGCATTAGTGAAGAAGATGGCTCAATTGTTGAAACTCGGATGCTACGGGCAAGCGAGGTTCATGAATTACTAGAGGGACCCAGTGAAATGCCAGCTGGTACTGCAGGACCTGCCGCTGCAGGGGGTGAAGCGCCAGCTATTGATGCACCTGATACATCTGAAATTGAAGAGCAACTTTTGGGTGCACATTCTGCTCTCATCTCTAAAGACAAAGAATCACCTTCATCTGTGGAAGTAGAAGAAGGTCATGTGCTTTCAGATATTTCTGAAGAGTTTAGATCTTCAAGATATGATTCTATGGAAGCAACTCCTTCTGAAGAAGCGACTCCCAAGCCTGTGGTTGAAGCCCCCACTCCAGCAACTCGTGCTCCAACGCCCACTGAAGATATTGTGGATCGTCCCACCCATTGTCCTAAATGTGGTGCAATAATCACTATTGACAACTACGACTATCCTCCTGATGTCTATAGCGCCATGGCTCAAGCAAGGCTCAAGCAAGCACGCTTCTTTGTTGTACAATCAAAATATGACAAGGCTGTAGAGATTGTGCGAATTGCAAGAGCACTATTTGCTAAGGCTGGGGACCCCGATGGAATAGCTGAGGTTGATAAACTCGCAAGATCGATTGCGTCCAAATCCTAGGCTTCATCCCACAGATTCAAGAATTTTTCACGTTCATCTGGGAATTTGAATGGGTCCTTGCACATCATAAGAAAGCGTTTATCATAGCCTCTCTTCTTGAGCTTACCAAATATTGCTTTGAAATCAATTTCTCCCTCTCCGATGGGAAGATGCTCATCATGCTTCTTACCAAGCTCGCGCATTGTTTCCTTTGAAATTGTATCATTTTTTTGCATGGATATGACTTCTTCAAGCATTCTTGAACCATGGTTGTCATGAACATTGACCATCTCAATGCGATCATAGAAAGATTGAATTATTGCAATACTCCGATTTTCTGTGGAATATATCTGGCCATGACCAATATCCAGAGCGAGCCTCATCCTTGGACAGCTTTCAAAGAGTAACTCGAGCTCTGAATAATATAAGCCAAGATTCTCAACAGCAAGAGTAATTCGAACTTCTAATGCTGCATCATGAGCGAGAACTACCGATTGCAGGAAATTGTCAATGTCTTCATCTGTATAGAAGAGAGGTGATAATGTAGTGTGAATTGTGACAAGTTTTGCACCGATCTCTGCCCCAATATCAATATAGGGAACAATCTCCCTGCTGATCTCTTGTGGCTTCCAATCAGGGCTTGATGGAAGATGAAGAGTTATCTCAATGTCAGTGTCGCTAAGCATCATGGTTATCTTTTGAAAACTCAGACTATAATTGAGGTCCATTCTTAGGTCAATGAAATCAGGAGAGAACTGAATGGCCCTTTCTACTTGTGAGTTCTCTCGTGCAAATGTCCCTATTTTCATAACAACATCAAAAGAATTGAAGCTTTAGCCTCTTTTTGTTCTTTTGGTTATAATTGAACAGATATGATAGAACTGCGATACTGTTATTAGATACAAACAACAAAAGCATTTTCAAAAGCAGTAGAATTGGAGAGTCAGACCCCTGCCAGACAAAGCAGATTACCTATTCAAACTCGTCTTTCTAGGTGAAGGCGCAGTAGGCAAGACTAGCTTGGTGGGCCGTTATGTCTATGATAGTTTTGAAGGCGATTATTTAGCAACTATTGGTACTGACATCCATGTGAAAAAAATCCATATTGATGATGTACTTGTCAAACTGGTAATCTGGGATATTGCAGGTCAGGACAGTTTTGCACAATTAAGAAAGGCATATTATCAAAACGCTGCTGGAGCATTTTTTGTGTTTGATAGAACACGACCTGAAACTCTTGATAGAATAGATGATTGGATTTCCACCCTATATAGCGTAACTTCTACAATACCAGTAGTTCTGGTTGAAAACAAGTGCGATCTCAAGAGTAAGACAAGTAAAGACCTGATAAACGGAATTGTAAATAAATACGCCTTTGATTATGTTCAGACAAGTGCCAAGGAAGACACAAATGTTGAACAGGCATTCATGCGGCTTACAAAGAGAATACTTGATAAAGCAAGAGAAAAGGAAATGCCCACAGCTTAGTCGGTTGACTTATTTACTATTAATGTAACCAGAGATTTGGAGAGAGAAATCCGTGTCAACAGATACCCCTGATTATGTCCATAAACTCGTCTTTCTTGGAGATAGCGGGGTAGGCAAGACATCGCTGGTCGAAAGGTATGTGTATAATAGTCTCTCAATGTACACAGGCCGTACAATTGGGGCAATCCTCCATGTGAAGACTGTTATTGTGGATGGCTCAAGAATAAAGCTTGTAATTTGGGACCTTGGTGGGCAAGAGTCCTTTTCAGCATTGAGAGAGCAATACTGTTCAAACGCTGCAGGTGCATTTCTGGTAGTTGATATTACACGACCCGAAACCTTGGCCAATATTGACAGATGGCTAAATGCGCTCTATAGCGGAGCAGGAAAGGTGCCTGTTATTATGGTTGCGAATAAAATTGACCTGTCTCCAGTGATAACTGATGATCAGCTTGCAGGATTGGCAGAAGTAAGGGGGCTCAAACTTATTCGAACGAGTGCTACTGAAAACGAAAATGTCGATCTTGCTTTCTTGGAACTGGTGAAATCGATTCAAGAAAAGTTCAAGACCCGTTGATTATCATACTTGCCAGACTCCTCGATGCATTGATTTATTCAATAGTTTAAATTCTAACATCGCTCCTGCCTGTTGCTTATATATCCCGCATGCGAGTCCTAGATTCTATTGTTCTGTTTATTGCGACCTCACCAATATCTTGGCAGTAGGATGCAATCCTTTCAAGGTGCAACAATAGAATAACCAAAGCAGCTGAAGTTGTGCGAGTGGAGCTTTTTGTGATTGTAAATCCCTTCAATACTTTTTCTGATTCAGATAGTGAATCAAAGGCATCTTGATGTTCAGCTTCAGTGATCTTCTTTGGATACTTTTTCCTTTGCGAGTCTATAGCAAAAAAGTTCTTGAAAGTCTTATCGTATAGCATGACAAGCTTTGCAGTCTGGTTAACAATCTTTTTGCTAATTGCCTTTACTTTTCGGAATTGTCTTGCAGCGCTACAGATATGATCAGCAATGCGTTCAATATATTTTGCAGCCAAACTGAAATGCAGACAGTCTTCCGGAGATATACCGATTCTTCGAGCATAACTTGGATCTTGAAGGGCCAAATGGGCTAGGCGTTCAACAAAGTATCTATGCCTATCGACATCATCATCGCGGTCAATTATCTTGTCTGCTCGTTTGGGCTCGCCTGATTCCATCATTTTGTGAAGATCATGCAGCATATACTTTGCTGTTGCAAACTGCCGTTTCAAAACTGGAATTACAACTTGTTTTTCACTTGTATCACTTACTAGAATGCTATTTCTTCGCTCATCTAGAATCTCAAAGCCGGGGAGTCTTCTAATAGTGCCACTTATTGCCTCTCTGGTGTCCATTTCCAATTCTGATTCGAACTCAATCATCAATTGACTTACACCAACAACATATGCACCCACTAGTATATTCTCAATATTCTCAGGAATGACGTCTTTGATCCAAAACTTTACCTGCTGTTGGCTTTTTCCACGTATTGAAGTAGGAGAAACAATGAGAGAACCATCAGATGTCTCTTCTAAATGCACTTCCGCATTTTTGTCGAGTCCAAATCTTGCACACCATTCTTTTGGCAGATAAATGTAGTAGGAATTTCTCACTTGATTGAGTTTCCTTGTTGAACCCACCATAATCACTTCACATGCAATCATATGTCAAAATTATATTGCATATGCAATATATGCCCTCATATAAACTAGTGGGAATGCATTTGCTCACATCTGTGACTGTTCACATTCATGCTCTTGCCTCTCTCGTTCAATTTTCCTGATATAAATTTGTATTATTGACAATTACATTATCATATGAAACATTTACATCATATACATGCACTAGAAATCAATGCACACTTCTTAATAATCAGATAAAGTGGGCATGAGTTGATTGAAATGGGCCTAAGTCAAAGCAGAAGATCCCTATTCTCAGGTATGATAATTGGCCTAATAATAGGCGTCGGAATAGCGACCGCAATATCATCATTGGAACCTACAGTTCGATATACAATAACCACAGCTGGATCCACTACTGTCTATCCTCTCTCGCAAATATGGGCAGCAAAGTTTCATGATGACTATCCTTCCTTCACCGTCAACCCCGGGACTGGAGGCTCTGGTCTCGGTCAATCTCAAGTGGCGAGTGGACTGATTCATATTGGGGCGTCCAGCTCCTACCCAGAGCCAGAGTTTATAGCGAATTATCCCAATATAGCTATACTACCCGTTTCGGCGGATGCTTTGGGTATCGTGGTCAATGAGAATGTCAATGGTTCGGTTTTCAAGATGGATGTTGACATGGCAGTCGCCATATTTCAGAGAAATGTCACAACTTGGGAAGAGTTTGAAACAGTCTTTGGTGTGTCTGTTCGGGCTTCTGGCAACATCAATGTATATGTGCGATCCGATGCAAGTGGTACGACTGCAACATTTGGAAAATGGCTTGAAACTGCAGATGAGAATGCAAACCCACATGGCGCAGAGTTTGAATGGCGTTATGGGCATCATGAATCAATTAGTTGGGCGCCAGGAATCTTTGCTGTAGATGGGAATCCAAGTGTGGCAGAAGGAATTAAGAGTGATGAGAATGGAATTGGCTATGTTGGACTAGCCTTTATGGAAGGACTTGTACCTGTGAACCTTTACAATCCTGGAAATAATGAATGGGTGACTCCAACTCTTGAGAACGTACTCAATGCACTGCCCGAAACTTTGACTGACCCCAGTCAAAGTCTTATGAATTCTCCGAACCCCCATGCATATCCAATTGCAAGATTACTATATTATTTGGTCAATCCCGACTATCTTCCATGGTATGTCATTGTCTTTCTTAACTGGGTTCTAATTCAAGGACAGCAATACATCTCGACTGTGGGATATGTGCCCATTTCGGGGAGCTCAGCACTCGTGTATTCAGAGAGTGTAGTAGCAAACCTCACTCCAAGTGGTTGATGATCATTATGCATAACATCGAGCGAGGACCTGTAATCATGGAAATGTGAACAAATCATATTCACATTACACTTTAGTAGGAATTCAAGGGATAGAGAACAATGACGGATAGCAGGCTGAATGAAAAACAACAACAGTCCGATGGATCTCATGAACCTAAGACAAGAGCCTATGGTTCAGTTGCGAATGTGAAACGAATAATACAGAACATCAAAAGGATGTCTAGATCAAAAAAGATTGATATCTCCGGCAAGATTCTGCTTTTCCTTCCTACTGTAATGAGCATTTCAATAATTGTTTTAATCTTCACCTTTCTGTGGATTGAAGCCTTCCCAATTTTTGTAGCACCTGAGGGTGGTATCGGAATAATTACAAATCCTATTTGGAATCCAAATGATGGTCAATATGGGATTCTTGTTTTCATTGCTGGCTCATTTCTATGTACGATTCTTGCAATTTCAATTGCAGTTCCACTTGGGGTCGGCGGAGCTGTTTTTCTGAGCGAATATTGTCCCAATTCTCTGCGCAGACCAATTAGGATGATAGTAGAGATGATGGCAGCTATACCATCGATTGTCTATGGCTTATGGGCATATCTTGTTTTGGTACCCACCATAGAAACCATATTCAATGTTCAAAATGGATTAAGTGTACTTGCAGGAGGTTTAATTCTTGCAATAATGCTCCTGCCCACCGTTGTTGCAGTATCTGATGATGCACTACAATCAGTACCAAGGACCTATAGGGAGGCATCACTTGCACTTGGCGCAACCAAGACTGAAACCGCAATTCGTGTTGTTCTCAGTGCAGCAATCCCCGGGATTGGTGCTGCAATAATCTTGTCACTTGGAAGAGCTGTGGGCGAGACCATGGCAGTCCTAATGGTCACTGGAAACACATTGCAGATTCCTTACACATTATTTGATCCGACTTATGTCATGACCAGCATAATAACAAATCAGCTTGGCTATGCATTCATCTATCCCTTATGGAGGTCTGCATTGTTTGCTGTTGCTCTTGTCTTATTATTGATGTCCATAATGTTCACATCAATTGCTAAGATACTCATTAAATGGGGCATAAAATCGAGGGGGTTAGCATAGATGAATAATAATAGTGGAAACCCAACTCCTAGAGCCACTAGGGGAAAGAAAGCGAGCAAATTCAAGAGTGCAAATAAGCTGAGAAAGTTCAAAGACCTTCTGACGAAAATTCTGCTTATTGCAGCAATAATCATAGTGATCCTACCCTTCTTCATGATTGTCTTTCAGATTGGCATTATGGGGCTTCAGATCTTTCTCAGCTCAGGCCATGGGAATGGCCTAGAGTTTATCTTTACAACACCCGGTGGTGACCTGACAGGAGGTATTCTGAATGCGATTGTGGGAACACTACTTCTTATCTTGATTGCTGGTGCTGTTGGAATCCCGCTCAGCATATTTGGAGCTGTCTATATTACTGAATACTCACGGCCAGGCCTGATGAGAAGTGCGATAGAATTTGCATCTGATGTTCTTGCTGGAATCCCTTCCATTGTATTTGGAGCATTCGGATTTGTCTTCCTAGTTGTCTACCTACGTATTGGTCTTGGAATGGTTGCTGGCGGTCTCACACTGGCATTTATGATGATTCCAAGCACATTAAGAACAACTCAAGAGGCATTAAAGCAAGTGCCAAGAGAGCTCAGAGAAGCTTCACTTGCACTGGGAGCAACAAAATGGTCAACAACATGGAATATCACCATACGCGCTGCATTCCCGGGAATCATCACAGGAATCCTTCTTTCACTAGGACGGATTATGGGAGAAACTGCACCCCTGATATTCACCACCGGAAACAATTTGGGACTGCCAACTGACTTGATGGGACCGGGATCATGGGTTGCATCAATGCCATATACAATTTGGGCCTACATATCAGACCCACGATCTTATCTTCAAGTGAAATCACAAGGGACCGCATTAACCCTTCTAATAATGGTGCTAATGATCGATGCCACTGCACAAATAGTGTCACGCAAGGTCACACGGAGGGTCGTCTGAAATGAAATCTGACTATGAATACCACATTGAAATCGAAAACCTCTGCACATGGTTTGGAGAGAAGCAGATTCTAAAGAACATCACATGTTATTTTGAGGATAGCTCAGTGACGGCAATAATGGGCCCTAGTGGTTGTGGAAAGAGCACTCTTCTTAGATCAATCAATCGACTCAATGACTTGGTTGATAGTTTTAGGATGACTGGGAAGATCATGCTTCAGGGCGAAAACATCTATGCTCCTGATGCCGATGTGTATGAATTGCGACGCAGGGTAGGAATGGTGTTTCAAAGGCCAAATCCGTTTCCGATGAGTATTCGTGATAATATCACATACGGCCCACGTCTACATGGTCTTCATGATTCAGATGAGCTTGAGAGAATTGTGGAACATACCTTAAGAAGGGCAGCACTCTGGGATGAAGTGAAGGACAATCTTGACCAACCTGCTTTGAATCTTTCAGGCGGTCAACAACAGAGATTATGCATTGCAAGAGCATTGTCCATTGACCCTCCTATCCTGTTGATGGATGAACCCGTTTCTGCATTAGACCCAATCAGTGCCGCGAAAATTGAAGATTTAATAATGCAATTAAAGAAAGACTATACTATTATCCTCGTTACGCATAATGTGCAACAGGCCTTTCGAGTTTCAGACCAAGCAGCCTTTCTCTATCTTGGCGAACTCGTGGAATTCGATAAGACCAAAAGGATTGCGGAAGCTCCTGAAGATCCCCGAACGGAGGCCTTTATCACTGGACGAATAGGATGAGGAGATGTATAAATGAAGACTCAACTTGAAATTTACATTGAAGAGATTGCAAAACGACTTGAAAGGCTCTATGAACTCGCTGTGTCATCATTATTGGATGCAATGACTGCATTCAAGCATTTGAATGATGAAGAGGCCTCTATGGTGAAACGAAAATGCGAGGATATTGATGAACTTGCTGAGAAGGTTGAACAGAATGTGATTGAGACAATTGCACGCAGGCAGCCCGTTGCTAAAGACCTGAGAACTCTTGCCACTTATTTACAGGTCTCTCACCATCTGTACAGGGTGGGAAGATATGCCTATAAGATAGCACATATAGTAGACCTCTGCAACGGCCTTGAACATTTCAAAGAGCTCGAATCATTACCATATCTGGCCCAACTTGCGAAAAAGACTCTTGAGATTAGTATGAAGGCAATTCTCACAGGTGACCTCTCGCAACTGAATCAATTGGAAAAGCTTGAGGCTGATAGTGATCGTGAAACTAGTGAGATGTTCAACGAGATTGTTGATTATCTCCGCAAGCGCACAGACATTAGTCAGATGGCACTTTTTTATATCATCGTGGGTAGATACTTTGAACGCGCGGCAGATCATGCGTTCGCAATTGCTGAGAGAGCAGTATATATGGCGACTGGCAAGCGCGTCAAACTGGGTCTTGCTTTCAAGGGTCGTTCTTCATATGCACCACATTGACCCAGCCAGAACAAGCTCCTCGAAAATGGCACATTTCATTCGATTCTTAAATGATATAGTCCAAGAAAAAATCCATGTCCAACAATCAGGAAATTCGACTATTGACATCAGATGACCTCGAAGATGTCATCCAAGTAAGCAAGAGTGTCTGGGAAGATGATTATGTTCCAAGCACTTTTTTAAGCTGGATAAGTAATCCTCTTTGGCATCTTGTTGGAAAGTTTGTTGATGGCAAGCTTGTGGGCTTTGGTGGGCTAGAACAGATCAAAAATTCAAATGAGGCCTGGGTGAGAGCACTTAGAGTTAGAGCTGACTCACAGAAGCAGCATCATGGCACAGAGATTGTTCAGAAAATCATTGATATTGCCAAGGATGTCGGAGTCAAGACACTTCGTTATGGAACCAGCAGCAGAAACACTGCATCACAGAAACTGGCTCTTGGGCTGGGTTTTCAACAGAAGAACAGTGTTGGTTATTTTAGGATTGAACATCCATTCCCGCCAAGACCAAAATCAAGTCCCAATTATGTTCCCCTTATCATTGATGCTGAGCGACTTCATTCTATTCTTCAGGAGAACCCGGGTCTTGTGGATCATGAAACCATTCCCTTCATGTGGGCCTTCTTTGGAAAGGACCTCAGGTCATTAGAACGACTCTCAGAGTCTGCCAGATTTCGAGCAATTATAGACCATGATGGTAGTATTGCCGGGATCTATATTGATGGCGTGTTACAACGTAATGACAAGAAGACGATGGTGTTCTCTGTCTTTGCTGATAATCAGAGCCTGTTCGTAGACATAATCTCCAGAATATTCGAAGAGGCTGAGAACGAGTCTGCCGAGAGCCTTGTATTCTTTCTTGGCAATAATGCTCACACATGGATTCAGATGTTTATAGAAATCCCTGAAGATTACAAAGACAGGAGATTCTTGCTGTTTGAACTGAATCTATGAGTCACCGAGTCCAATTAATCCTCTTCAAACTCTTCATAGAACGGAATGGGGGGCGTGGAAACCAATGGCTCGAGATCACGCGGTTCTAGGACCAGCCCCTCGATCCGTGCAATCTCATGGCGAAGAGTGAATGAGGTTGCGCCATCCCAGTGTAAATACTTGTTGAGGTCTCGTGAGACCTTACCCTGATACCTCCCACAATGACCACTGCAGAACACACTCTTATCACGAATGGCCAAGGGGTCTCCACACCATTTGCAGACTGCCTCATGACCGTACACGTGAATCCTGCCATTGATGATCTGTGCGAAAAAAACAGTGTCATCGAACTTGCAGACCACCCACTCGCCTTCTGTTATGGTCTTCTTCCAAATCTTGCCTGTGGGAATCGCCGTTGAATCACAGCGCTCAATTGGATTCATCTCATCGTCAAAGTCTGATAGCCGCATCTGAACGGTGTGCCTCATACATCAAGCTCCTTTAGTTATCTCATTAATTAATCTTCTATCAGATATTTAATTCCCTACTTTTGGCTATGTTGTGGTATGAGTCTAGAATAATTGATTTGAGCCAACAAGAATTCTATTTAATTATGTTTACAAGTCCATTAAAATCTGAATCAAATGTTGCAATATTCTTGATTCTATTTTTCTTTATGAATGAAACGATACAACAATCAGTAAAACTAAGTGGTTTATTTGGCCACTCTGCGTATTTCGACCATATGTCCCATGCGTTACTAATCATCAGTTCTGAAATGAATTCCAAAGTGATAAAATCTGGGTTGTTGCATATCAGATTGTAAGCCTTTTTCACAACACTCTTGTTCTTAGTGTGCTTCCATAGTGTTGTTAGGACTTCATCTAACACATAATCAATTGTGATAAGATAGGCGCTTTCCAATTTTGCAATTTTGTCAAGCAATTCTTTAGCTTTAGAATGCAGTCTATCTCGTTTATTGATCAATGCAATTAGGACATTACTATCAATTAATACTGACATTACTCATCAGTTCCATAAACAATATCATCAACCCTTAGCGAGAGGTCTTCACTGCCGGGACCAAGATCCTCTGCCATTGACAGTACCTTCTTGATTGTCTTATTATCAAGGGGCCTTTTGCTTGATAACACTCTTTTTACTATCTTGTCATAATTTTCAATTCCAATTTGAAATATTAATTCAAGCAACTCCTTTTTTGAGAGTTTCTTTCGGGTGTCCATAAATATTCTGACCTGGAGTTCTTCCAATTCGTCTTGAAAATCAAATTTTACTGTTGACATTGTGTTCTAGTAACTCGGTAACCTGTTGCAATATAAGCATTGTCATAATCTGCAATAAAGGCCTCATCTAGATATCATTCTGCTATTAAACTGACAGTTCATCAACCAGTTTGAACATCCACTCATCAATTTCTTCTTGGTGAATGTGTTTTCGTAATAAGTGGTCATAAATTACATCACATGTGTGATAATAAGTTCACATATTCATTCCATTATCAAATGAAATGTGTGTAAATGGTGAAAATAAACATGAAATTAACATTCTATGATGAATATATTTAGTTTGAGAATATCTGTTTCTGAAGAATATAACTTATGGCCCGATGAACTCACCCTGAATTTTCGCTTATTGCGAATCACAAAGTACACATCAGTATTTGAGATAGATATGCAATCACCATCTGCTATAATGTTTAGCTCCCAATGATGTATGGATCTGCCTTAGTCCTTGATCCTGCCCATCCTTGAGTAACAAAGTCTGAGTTTGAGGTGATAATAATCGGTCCATGCTCAGTATAGCTCAAACCATGTATCTTGAGTAGGAGTGTTATGCTTTTCAAAGTACCATTGCCATTGTCGACCCCTCTATTCAATAAAGCATATGTAATAGTAGATCCGATTTCCACGATCAGAGTCATGGAAAAAGCAAAAAGGGAGTGGTATCCATATTTTAATCTATTATCCTTTATTTTCAGCTTCTATTAATTAATTGCCCTTCGAGATGTTATGATATCCGCCTTGTGGAACAACCTTTGATGCCTTACTTATATCTAAATCCAAGTTATTCCTACAATAACTCTACAGTTGTTAAATGGATAGCTCATCAACAAGACTGAACAGCCATTGATCAATAGGCTTCTTCTTTGTGAATGTTTCTTCTAATGGTGTTGCAGTCAACTCACCATTAATCATTCCCAGCATTACGCCGCTAACTCCTTTTAGCAAGCATTCGATGGCATAAGCTCCAAGACGTGTGGCCAGAATTCTATCATGATGCGTTGGATTTCCTCCTCTTTGGATATATCCCAATACCGACACCCTGCATTTCTCGCCTATCTTGGTTGACAACTTCTGCGCGATTGTGTGAGCATCGCCTTCCTCATCTCCTTCAGCAACAACGATAAATGCAAATGACTTGCCCCGCTTTTTTCCCGCTATGATTTTTTCAGCGATAAGATCCAAATCGGTCTTGGTTTCGGGAATGGCAATCACATCAGCACCACAGGCGATTCCAACATGTAATGCTATCTGTCCCGAGTGTCTACCCATGACCTCAATCAGGAAAATGCGATCGAAAGACTGTGCAGTGTCTCTTATTTTATCTACAGCATCGATGGCATTGTTCACTGCAGTGTCAAAGCCGATTGAGTAATCGGTGCCATATACATCATTGTCAATTGTTCCAGGCAGCCCAATTATCAGACCATCCCAGTACTGCTGCAGTTTGTGAAGAGCCTGCATGGTGCCATTGCCACCGAGAGCAATCAGGGCATCAAACATCTCCTCCCTTAAAATGCGGGCGGCTTTTTTCTGACCTTCAGTTGTTCTGAATTCCTCAGACCTTCCGGTTGTGAGGATAGTCCCTCCTCTATGGACGATATTGGCCACAGAGCGTGCCTCAAGTGTTGAGATATGGCGGTCTAGAAGACCCTGAAGCCCACCATGGATTCCAAAGATGTGCTGTCCTCTACTGATTCCAACTCGTACAATGGCCCTGATGCATGCGTTCATGCCTGGACTGTCGCCACCACTTGTGAGAACACCTACTTTCATGGTTGACTATGAATAACATTGATGAAGATAAAGACAGCGCATATTGAGTTTATTACACAAGGCGCTTCATTCTTAGAACTATAAGAAGCGGTAATGTGATAAGAATGCTGATCAGCAGCAAGATGAAAAAGGCCCCTGGCTCATTCTGCAAAGGCAGTCCAACATTCATTCCATAAATGCTTGCAATAAGTGTAGGAACACTGACTAGTAGAGATATTGAAGTGAGTGTTTTCATGACCTGATTTAGGTTGTGACCGACTATTGTATCATATGCATTCATAGCATTGTCAATAAGTTCCCTGTAAATCGCACTAAGTTCCATTTGTTGTTGAAGGTCAACCTCCAATTCTTCTAATCTTTCTACATTGAGTTCTATGGAGCCAAACTTTGGATTTCTTATCATATGACGCAAGACTCGCATGTTTGATCTGAGAGCTGCTTCCATATAGACCGCATCTGATGATAGTTGAAAGAATCGTCTGAGTCTAGTTGGATATAATTCTGTCTGAATTGACTCTTCGGCTCTCTTGATTATGGCCTCAATAATATCCAGAGTAGTTTCAAACGAATGAATCACCAGTTCCCACATGTTATAGATTATTTGCGGTGGAGTCATGAGGGACTTGGTCAGTCGTCTTAGCCTCTTTTTTCGAATGGGAATTTCTGCATGCTTCATTATTAGTAAAGATTGTCCATCCGTGAAAATGCCTACTGGATATGTGGAATACTCACGATGCTTGATATTCAGATCCACGGGAACCCGCAACACAAGCATTGCAAAGTCCTCCTCAATTTGGACTCGTGGTCTCTCATCAAGGTCCATAAGGTCTTGCAGGTCATCAAGGTCAATGTTGAATCGAGTGGCTAGCATTGGAAATTTCTCAGGTTGAATTCCCAGCATCTCAACAAGCAGAGGTTCCTCTGGAGCATCTTCTAATGAGTCATATTCAATGCCGCTTTCAAGCGAACGCACACGATAGATCCAGAATTTCTTATCTGCTCTGCTCATTGAGCTTCACCTCATTTAAAATAGGTCTTACTGCCATTTCAATGTAATCCATTGTGGATGAATTGCTTGCCGTTTAATTCACTAGATCACTGCGGTTTCTAGGTCAACTTTTCTGTCTTTTTGACCAAGAGCCTTGGCGTTAATCCTCTTGCCCCCGTACAATTGAGCCTCTTCTTCACCACGATATAATGCATCAACAATGCGGCCTAAAGCATCAGCCTTCATGATTCCTGAACCTGAAGCACCATTTACCACAATCACGCCATGATCCTCATAAACAAATGGAATTCTGTCTGGGCTATAACAATAACCACCTGCCCACATATTGGTAGCTCGAGTATCTTTAAAATCAGGGAAATATTTTGAGAGCACTGGATACATGCTGTTCTCATAATAACTAGTTTCAGGCACCATCTCCTCATCGCTCATGATATACTTGTATGCGCGCCCGAACTTATCGCCGCAACCGATCCAGAACCCCTTCTCTTGAAGTTGCGGTCTGAAATAGACTCCCGCAGAGGGAAGGATTGTAAATGGAATGCATCCCAGATCATTGAACCCTTTTGTATACAGAAGGTTCCTCAGGCCCTCTCTCTCGCCAGCATGAATAACAAACAACTGTCGCTTCTTTGTTTTTGTCTGGCTATCAATACCAATAGGATCGAGTAGCTCGTTTGCCCAAGCGCCTGTAGCTAGCACAATAGTTTCTGCTTTGAAAATGCCCTTGTTTGTTTTTACACCAGTCACACGTTTATTCTGCCAGACATAGGGCTCCCCAGGCAGATCCAGTTTTGGCACTGCCTCAACAATCAGCTTTTCGACATTTACACCGAATCGCGGCTTGACATGGGAGACCTTCTTGAACTCCTCAAGATAGTGTTCAACAAGTCGAGTTGGATCAAGGACCCCGCAGTCAGGTCCGAAGAGACCATAGGCCACTTCTTTAAGGTTCATAAGCTCCGCTTCTTCATCATTTGCAAAGTCAACATTCAGGCCAGGTATCATCTCTTTCAGTTCATCCTTTGTGTAGACTTTGAATTGAATGCCTGAATCTTTCATTCTTCCCATCCAGACCTTGGCATTCTCACTGTTGTATTGTTCTTCACTAAGAAGCCATAGATAACCAGTCTTCTCGAAATACAGTTCATGTTTAAGATCATTCTGTACATGCTCAAAATACTTAATGGAAGTATCTGTAAGAAGTTGATTCGTTGATGAGCCAAACATGTTCCTGACTGCTGCTGCGCTCATTGCAGTATTGGCCTGCCCTGCAGCGAGAAGTCTATCAATTAGCAGAATCTTCTTGTCAGGATTGTTCTTTTGAAGGTAGAACGCTGAAGCAACTCCTAGGGCTCCCGCTCCGACTACTATGATATCGAAAGTCTCTTCGGTACTCAAGAGTCATTCCTCCGAGTGGCGACTCTGGGCTAGGATTAAGCCTCCTAAAAGAGTTGCTATCAACTCAAGTTCCTGACGATTGCCTGATTATTTATCATTACTTTTGTAATGGTGGAACTAGTAATTGATATCGTTCATTGAACATCTTTCGCAGAAACATCCTTGAGATTATAAATCCACAGATTGTAGCAGCAAGGAATATCATGATGAAGACTATCACCTGATAAAATGCCGCGACAATTGGATGCTCACCTCCGATGATCATTCCAGACATTAGTCCCGGAATGCTGACTATTCCCAGGGATGCATATCTGTTCAGATTTGGAAGTAGACCTGCTCTAATGGCCTCCCTAATGGTCAATTCATTTGCCTGAGTCGGATTTGCACCAAGTGATAATGCTGTTTCAATCAGTGACCTTTGCTTCTGAGCGTTGGACCACATCCTATCAATGACAAGACTTGACATTGTCATTGAGTTTCCAATGACCATCCCTCCCATTGGTATGATATATTCTCCAATCACTGGAATGATGCCTAAAAGAACAGAAATGAACATCACCGAGAGACCAGCAATTAAAATTCCTGGCAGTGATGCTGACATGGCCCCTGGTATATGGTCCAAGTTGGACCTCACTGTATGAGCAGCGAAAACTCCCATGAATGTCAGTACGATGAATATGATTATCAGGTTTTCAAGGGCGAAGATTGAAACTAGAAACAGGGCCATTATGAGGATCTGGATGGTGCCTCGAATAGTTCCAACCACCAATTTATTTCCAATTCCAAGACCTTGCCATCTGCTTACCAGAATCAAGGCTGCAAGCAAGAATAATGCAGTTATATATCTCCATGAGGTTTCAGAAATTCTATCCCAAGGCAGACCATTCAAGAATTCTAAAAGATTAAAATCAAATTGTAACATCATTTTTCTCACTCCATTTCAATAACTCGCGATGTGAATCTCCGAGCCTGCTCCTTGTTATGTGTAACAATCAGCACTGAAAGGTCTGAGACCTTAATCAGATTATTAATCGCCTCTTCAACTGCAAGGGTTGCTTCCATATCCAAGGCAGATGTTGGTTCATCTAGAAGCAGAACATCTGGTTTTAGTAGTAAAGCTCTGGCTATAGCCACTCTTTGCTTCTGTCCTCCTGAAAGATTAGCAGCGACTTTGCCCAAGTATTCAATATCGAGAAGTACATCCTTTAAGACCCTCTCGAACTCTCCTTCTCTGTAATCCATCTTGTGAATATCCAAGGCCCATTTCAGATTGTCTTCCACGGTTCCGGTAAACATTGAAGCCTCTTGTGGTACAAGCACCATTCTTCTTCTAAGTTCTGTAGGCTCCCATTCGTTCACAGGTTGTGATTTGAATAGCACTTCACCGCTTACTGGCGATACCAGATCTACTGCAAGTCTAAGGACAGTGCTTTTGCCACAGCCAGAGGGACCCGTGAGACCAACAGTTTCTCCATTCAATAGTTTAAGATTAAAGTTCTCAAACACAATAATACCATCGTAGGCCATTGCAACATTCTTGAATTCAAGCAGGGAAATTGTGCTCACCTAATTTGCGGTCTTCATTCCCTTCTTATAACTGGATTGAAAAGTACAGTCATTTTGAATATCCATTCGGATTGCATGTAAATGGCATGTATGTTACATCATAGACAAAGCCAAATACTAAATCTCAAATGATTGGAATAATTGGATGAGGCGAGAGAAGATGCCTGGGCTGGTAGTAAGAAAAAATAACGGTGATCTACTCTGGTATCCCCTATTTGAAAGAGATGGCCATATTACATTCTTTCCCCCTGAGGATGTTGAAACCGGTATCAAGGTTGGCGATGATTGGAAATTTGCCAAATACTTGCCTGGCTACTGGGAACCAGGCCATACAGTATCATACCGTAGAAGAATTGGTGGCGGGTCTGGTCTTGTGGTCCTCGAGGATGATGGCGACCTGAAGTATTATCCCTTCAAGAACGAGACTTTCTTTGTTGAGGGAACGGGCCGCAGAGTAGGACGCGGTTTTCTGCCTGAGTGGGAATATTTTGTTGCTGAATGGACTGATAATGGTACTTCTGATCTTCTCGTAAGGGACGATGAGGGAAGGCTCAGACTTTATCCATGGAATGGTCGTGAGTTTGAAGATCTGGGAAGGTCCAAATTTGTCGGTGAGGGATTCTTCAAGAAGGACTTTCCTGACTTATTGGTTGGTTATTGGGAGGGCAAGAGATTTCCTGATTTGGTTGCACGAAAAGAGAATGGGGAGCTCTATCTTTATCTATTCAATGGTGTAACATTCAAAGATCAAGGCAAGCCAAGAAGAATCGGGCGCGGCTTTGGTGATTCATATACACACTTCTTTGTGGAAGAATGGACGGGCAATGGGACTCCAGATCTGATTGTTCGAAAGAGGAATAATGAGTTGATATTGTACAAATATGGCAAACTAGACCCTGAAAGGCAGTACAATGTGTTTGCGGAACCCCCATATCCTGTGGTGGGCCGAGGATTCAAGAATGACTGGATATATCTGGTAGGATACTGGAGAGAAGTTGGTCGACCCGATTTGATTATTCGCGATGATAATAACAATCTGCGATTCTATCCATTTGAAAATGACGCCTTCGTTGATTTGGAAGACGAGTTCAAGAAGATTGGAAAAGGCTGGAAATTCTCGCATCTTTGGGATTTCTATCCAGAAAATTGATTCGTGCATCCCAGATTTGAAGTTTGGATGAATCGCTCTATTTTATTATTTCAGAACAATCAAGCGAAAGTTCCAACTGATACTAAATTGTTAAAATGGAAAGAGAAAAAAAGGAACCGCCTAAAAACCGGCTGATTACAATGACCGAAAGCGACTTGCAGCTGGAAGGCGGTACTTCTGAATCAGAAGCGATGACTATTGGAGTGATACTTGCATCACTCTATGCAGTAGTTGCCTTGATTCCATTAAATACATTAATTGGCATGGGGAGCATTCTTAACCTCGCTATCTGCATTGCTCCAATCTTTGGCGTGATTCTTGGTGGAGCACGAGGATTTGTGTATGGTCTTATTGCAGGCTTTCTTGCACTTACGTTGACTTTGGGGGTCATCGGTAACTCTATCTACCTTGCTGCTCCTCCCACAATATTGGGCCCTGCATTGGCTGGTCTTCTTGTTGGTTTCGCAGCTAGGCCAAGGTCTATCTCAGGAAAAAGAGTTCTTGGCCCAGCATTAGCAGCTATATACCTGACAATTGTGATCATTGTGTTCATGACTTACTGTGCAACAGGCTGGCCTTTTATCATCCCTTATGTATTTGCCGCTCTTACTGCCCTAGCATTGCAATTCATGCATATTGAATTCAAAGCAGAGCGACAGGGTGTTTGGAGGTATTTGCAGTTTATTCCATTTACTCTGATTGGTGCATTTGCTGATCTCTCAATGTTGACTCTTAGTGCCATCTTTCTGTTTGGTTTCACTGGTGAAGTTTTCCTGCCCATTGTCCCAGTGATGATTGTTGAAAGGACCTTTTCTATTGTTCTTAGTAGCATCATTCTTTATGCACTCCTTCTTGCATTTGGCGAGAGAATTTTCTCATAAATATGGAACTTTGGTTCTAAGTTGTGAATAATGATGTATGCAGTCGTCCGCAAAGAGCGGCATAATCGATTGCTAAATTACAATGACTCTATTATCAAATTCAATGCATTAAGTTGAGTATTTTTATCCATGATTGGAATACTTTGATCTCCTTTCTCCTCAGCTTGTGTGGGTAGCGGAGGTAGGTGTACGAATAGGACCTTTGCATCTAGGATTCCATTGGCTGCCCAGTGCAGAAGATTATAGTAAATCCAATTGCATCCAAATATGCCTGCGTGATAACTGATCTTTGCATTAATCCCATTCCTGATGAGTCTTGTAATTATCTGATGTGGATCAATCGTCCCGAAATATCCTGCTGGAGCACCTGCTATGATGGTGTCATCATTGGGAGTATTGCCATAATTGTCTGGCCGTTTAGTGTTTACTGCATTAATGGCAATTCGTTCAAGTCTGATCTCAGGAGAGTAAGATTGTCCGCAGCTTATTATATGACTGGGATTTGATGATTTAATTGCCTTACGTAAAACATTAAGAGCACGGCAATAGTCTAAGGGGAGAACATATCCATAAACATGAGTATTGCCAATTGTCTTGCCATTCAAGGTTTCTGCCATAACTGCTGATGGATTGACGCTAAAACCGTCAAATGGCTCAAACCCAGTCAAAAGAACTCTAGTATCCATAATACTCACCGATTGCGAAGTTTATAGGACTGTGATTATCATCAATGCTTGCCAGACGAACCAAAGACCAAGCAATAACTGAAATACTCCGATAAATACATTGATCCAATTGACATCTCCGGTTTCGGCTTTTCGCACAACAGTGTCAGTCCCAATACTAAGAAATGCTCCAAATATGAAGTCTGTTGAAACATGAACAACATACACAAGGATTCCAATTAGAAATAACATTGTGCCTTGAATCTGCAGCTCAAGCATCAGCGATTGAATGCTTCCCAGACCTATTGCAAACCACCAGAGCAAAAAATATGGTGAGAGTACACTGACTATGGCTCCTTGAAGCGTGGCCTCAACAACTGTTGTCTTATTCCTGATGTATATCTGACCCAGTTCAGGACTTGGTTTTACCTTGTAATCCTTGAGTGCGAGAAATCCAAAGACGATCACAACAACGCCCCCAAACCCAATCATTAAGCCTTCTACAAGGGGCGAGAAATCGATGGTTTGCAATGTCAGGATTATTGCTGCAATTATCCCGAGTTCCACAATAGCATGCCCGACCATTGGCAGTATTCCAAATAGACGCCCTCGTCGACTTGCTTGCATAACGCAGGCAGCGGAAAGTGGTCCTGGGGCTAAGGCGCCAGTCAGTGAGAGCATAAACCATCCGCCAAGGATAATTGAGATATTTATGATATCCATGTATTTAACAGACTTAAACTCTAATTAAACTGTTAGGATAAATGAAATTAAATTTCAGGCGGGTGGATGCATCATTGAGCGTAATAGTAGTATTACAAACTGCCGATTTTTCGCCATCTAGAAACTCTTAATAATATTGCAATGGGCTGTAATTTGACAGGGAGCTGCCTTAATTGAAGCAAGTTCAAGTAGTTATCCCGTGGGACAAGACCGAAGAGGTCTATGAGTTTATTCTCAATGTAATTGGTATTAAAACAATCTTTAAGTTCGATGCCGATTCCGCACATCTTCTTCAGTTCAGAGTTCCTGATGAGATGCTGCAAGAGACAATGGAGAAATTGAAATCCAGAAGTATCGGAGTCGAATTTGGTTATATCGATATTGTTGATCTAAAAGCATCACTTCCGCGAGTTGAAGAAGAAACCTCGGAGAGCAAGCTTCAGAGAGAGGCCATATTGGCAGTAGAAGAGATCTATGAGAATGTGAAATCGCAGGCATCACTAAACTTTGATTTCCTTGCATTTGTAATTATCGCTGCAGTGATAGCAGGAATAGGTCTTGCTCAAAACAACGCGACTATTATTGTTGCCTCAATGCTGCTATCTCCCCTAATGGGACCAATGCTGGGAGTCGCACTTGGTTATGTTGTTTCTGATAGACCGCTCTTTATCAAGGGTACCATGAATGAACTAATAGCTCTTGCCTTGTCATTTGCAATGGGAGCAATAATGGGAGTATTATTCGTTATATTCTTCCCAAGTTTTGGCGCTGAAGTTGATGGCAATTGGGTGTCAGGCACACTTACTGAAATCACGCGCAGAGGCGGGTTTAACATGCTTGATATTGGTGTGGCTGTCTTTTCAGGAGCTGCCGTTGCAATCTCTGTCACACGTGGAGACATGTCATCATTGGTAGGCGT
>JAJRWI010000079.1 GCA_024276825.1 archaeon | reverse complement strand
CGTCCATGATGATAAAGATGCAGTTGATTCTCCCCGATGACTTCCAATATTCTTGAGTGAACTGTGTGACATAATGCCCATTCTCAACAAAGCCTGCAAAGAAGAAGGCAAGCGTTCCATTAGGAAGCTCGAATGCGACAGCAACAAAGAGATCATTGGCAGGTCTGCCTTCATAATCCTTTAGATACAGATTGATATAGATGCTCCTTCCAACCTCGTATCTAGAAATGTTTTAAGCCAATGAGGTGGTTGCAGTCAACGTATTACGCAAGAGATATTCATTGAGGTTCTCCAATAACCTCTGATTGTCACATTTTACTATGTGTTTGTTCATGAATAATCTTGAAGATCCAAATATGGTCAATTCTGGAGGCGAGTCGTCAAGCAGAATGACTGGGTTCCCGCCTAGAGTCACTGCTGCCAATGACTGGTTATTCAGAATGAACGTGCCACCACCGAGCCAGACACAATTGACGCCAGATCCGAGTGGGTTGTCATGAATGATCTCAGTCGTATTCTCAACATCATGCGATCCTGATACTGAATAGCCATACATCTGTAATATCTCATTGAGAATAGTGTGGTTACTTCTGTCCTCATTATCTCCAAATATCACCAATTTGCCATTATGTCTGGTGAAATTGGCTAGAGTTTCCAGCTCTGATGAGTTAAACTCCTTGGTCGGATTAATTATGAACAGTGCGGAGAACATGCTCAGTATCGTGTCATCAAGCGGGAGCCCGGGAAGCTCGATTAAATCCAACCCTCTGGAAGCCATGGTCTTTTTCATGTTTGAGAGTCCTGAGAATGTGGTCATACGGAACTGCTCCATGAGATCAGAAATGGAACCAAGGTCTTCCATTGACCCGAGGTCGAAGTTGACCTCATCCTGACTCGTGGTAAATCCTGAATCCGACGCAAGTGGAAAACTAATACTTCCAGACGAACCCATGCTTGTGGTATTGCCTAGGTCTCCAGTTTCTAGGCCCAGACTAGCAAACAGTCCTCCATGAGACGTGTCAAGCAACATCATTGCCTTGGGGTATTTGATTTCTGTTTCCAAGGTGATATTGGTCGTCCACCCCACTTCTGTCTTTAGGACATAGTCACATCTATGATATCCATCCATTGTGATAACTGGAACAAATGCAAGTAGGCTGAAGTTGTAGTATCCTATCACATTCTCACTGGGCGTCAGCGTGATATTTCCCCAGTCTGTTGCATTACCATGTTTTTCAACTGTGAGGTTTCCAAGCCCCTCCGTTGAATAGAGTGTGAAAGTGTATAATCCAAAATCTGATGGGAATTGAAGGTCAAATGGAGCATATGGGATTCTCTTTGGGAAGACTGAGATTGAGCGAATGGGCGTTTTCACGAAAACGTCACGGAGCAAAAAGTCATCCTGTAGGGTCAATGCATTTGCAGTCGATGGGAGTGTGGTCTGAAGGATCAATGTGTTGAGATAATCAAACCCCTTCGAAACGACCCAGGCTGCGGTGTATATTCCCTCCTTCACTGGGCTCCACTCACTAGACATCACTCGCACATTGAATGGCTCAAGTTCGTCATAAGAGAAGTATTTTGAGAACAGAGTTCCAGAATCACTCACACCTCCCTCCATCACTACAAATCCCGAAATAGCAGTGGATGTGTCAACTCCTACGTTCATTATTATTGCCTGAGACTGAAATGTCTGACCTTTCTGAGTGATCCTTGGAATGGATGCTTCCACTACTATCAGGTCACCCTGACTTTCAAGGCTTGATGATGGACCAAGACTCCAGAGAGTTTCAATTGATGTGTCAAGCATTGTCCTGTTCTCAGCCATACCCATTGTTATGGTGACATTCACCGGGTTATATGGCTGCACCACTCCAAAGTCCCACTTCATCGCAAGCCCCACAGAGCCGTCGAATGTGGTAGAACCAGTGAGATTGTCATCCAAGACATGTGAGAATATATCAGATGCGTTTCCAACCTCAAAAGATGCCAACTTCCTACTCGAATTGAGCCCGAAATAGAAGTCTTGATAGTTCTCGGAGATACTGTATGCAAAGAGCTGTTGATTTGCAAGGGCATATTTTCCGTGATCATCATTACCATCAAGAAACAGGTCCAATGTGTATGACAAGAACAGGCTCACATTACTGATGGGCTCATTACCAATATTGAGAATGAATGGCGTGACTTTATAGCCCACAATTGGTTGCGTTGAGGATAAAGTGAGATTATATGATTCAACCAGAATTGTGACAAACACATCATCATTGTATGACAGTATCCCTATCCATCGGTTATAATTACTCTGAGGAGGATTTGCCATAGCCACCTGATGGAGCTCTCTCTTGACTTCAAACATCATCAGGTTTGTTGGATCCATGTTGTTCCAACGAAGTGCGAACATTCCAAGTAAAAGATGTGTGGTCATCTCATCATCTCTTCTCTGATCCAAGACTACGGTTGATGTTCCATAGCTGCTCATCATCAGTGTTGTTGTGGCATCACGAGCAGCGGATGTCAGCAGTCCAAGAGCAACGAGAGGGGTTCCAGTAGTTCTGTTATATGCCTCACCGGGACGCTGCTTTAAATACAACAGGTTGAATGCGCCTTCCAGATTTAACAGACCTGCACCCGCATCATTAGCCCCATAATCGAGTGGGACCGCTGAGTTTCTGAGTGCATTTACAAGGGCGATTGGTGTGGCCCGATCAAACGCCTGCATCAGAATAGCAGCCGCACCTGCAACAATTGCAGCTGATGCAGCAGTCGAATCTGCCACGATATAATCATCATTGACCTCCTCACCAAAGGCACCTCCCATAAGACTTGAGACTCCTCCAAGACTGCCCATCTGATCACCGATGTCTGTAGTATCAAAGGAGCCTGTGGTGAACTGCGAAGCACCAACGCCTGCTTTTGCCCCTACAATTCGTACTCCTGGCGCAACAATATCGGGCTTTGTGAGCATCTCCAGCGAGGGTCCACGACCTGAGAAATCAGGCACTGCCCCAGCGAGTGTGTCATATGCTCCAACAGTGAAGGCCGAACTTGAACCGCCAGGCGACATGATTGTGAAATAATCGGGACCATCGTCGCCTGCAGCTGTGACAACCAAGACTCCTTGTTCTGCAACTGTGCGTACTGCATCTGCAACAGCATCATTAGGTGCACCGAGTGTATTGAAAGGCATGAGGATGATGTCTGCACCATGATGACTGGCCCACTCGATTCCCGACACTATCCAACTTGGGAGTGCAAGAAGTCCTCCAAGAGTGACCTTTGCAGACAAGATTGATGCACCAGGGGCAACTCCTGCATATAGCCCATTTGACCTGTTGCCTGTCCCAGCAGCAATGGATGCTGCATATGTGCCATGGCCTAGAAGATCGATGGGTAGCGAGTCCACCTCTACGAAAGAAGCATAGGCAGCGACCTTTGGGTCTACGGTTGACTCGTTCTCGTCAAAATCGTCAAGGTCTGGGTGTAGAAAATCAACGCCTGTGTCAAGTACAGCAATTACGACTCCTGACCCATTATACCCCCTCTCCCAGAACTCCTGGGCATTAATACTCTGATATGGCGATATGAGGGTTTCCTGCTGTGAGGGTGTGCTCGTGTTGTACTTGATTGAGTAATCAGTTATCTCGTTTGACCAGATATTCTCAATCACTGTGCTTCTGGCAATTTCAATCAGATTCTTTGGCAGGGTCTTAATGCGTAGCATATTGAGGTCTTCATATGCTTCTATGATCTCTGCTGTAGAGTCAATCATTCGGATGGCATTCTGTGCTTTGAACTCGCCTGCACGATCATTGTACTTAACGAGCACATCTACTGGGTCGGTGTTATCAGTCCGATTCAACAGGCTCTGCTCAATCTTATTCATATAATTATCATTAGTTGTCGCATCAGTCAAGGGGACAAGATTAGGTGCCCATCCAAGAAGCAATAGGATCAGTAGAGTCGCTGAGATTATTGTCCTGTTCATTCCTAATCCCCTGTAGTCTATTTCTCAATGATTCCTGTAATGAGCCCTCTAGTTATGGCGATATAGTAATCCACCATGTCCGCCACGGCCTTAGTCTTAACAATCTTCACTGGAATGTCTTTCTCCTTTAGAGCGGCAACACATCGTTCTGCTATGACCTGCAGCGGCTCCTCAGTGAACACCTTCAATAACTCTCCCCTCTGAAGGACAAACTGTACCCCCTTGACCTGCTCCAGAATCTTTCTTGCCTTAGGGTTGACTTCCTCAAGAACGATTCCCACTGCAAAACCTCTTGATGGCATAGACTCCTTTAGTTTCGTTGGGCTTCCAAATGCAACAAGGCTTTTTCCACGCATGAACACAGCGACCTTGTCGCAGAACTCCGCCTCTGCAGGATAATGTGTTACTACAACTATTGAAGTCCCGTATTCCTGATTGATGTAATCAAGAAAGTGCCAGAGTTCGTTCCTGTTATCTGGATCAAGACCACTAGTGGGTTCATCCATCAATAGTACTTTTGGTCTATGGACCAGAGCAATCGCAATTGAGACTCTCCGTTGTTGACCCCCACTTAGCTCTTTTGTCTTATTTCCCCCCTTTTCCAGAATGTTGAAGTCCTTGAGTAGTTGTCTGGCCCTCTTTATCAACTCCCACTCAGGAATGTCATACTGCTTTCCAAAGGCAATAATGTTCTCCAGCGGGGTGAAGGTTTCATACATGTAGCTCAAGTCCTGTGGGCAATAGCCAAAGAAGTAGCGTACCTTTTTCTTCTGTCGTGAGTCTATTCCTGCAATTCTTGCAACTCCTGTGCTCGGGATGTCCCCAATCAGGGCCTTGATTGTTGTTGACTTTCCAGCTCCTGACTCTCCAATAATGGCAAGCATCTCGCCCTCCTTGATGGCAAAGGACACATTCTCTATCAGCTTTTTGCCAGAACGAATCTTGACTGTCAAGTTTCTGGCTTCGAGAACATTTCTAAATGCAGGAGCCTCTTGCCATACAAACGGCTGGATGTAGACTTTTTCAGCAATAACTGTGAGATTCGGGTTTGACTTTGTACTGAACAGAAACTGGGGTTCTATCACTCTGAATATCTTTGGATCTCCTACAGTGCCCTCTGGCTTCACACGAATCTCTAGATAACCCTCGGGTAAGATAGGAGCGGGCTCGATCTCTGCCGCGACAATGGTGCCTGAGATCATTATTGGCAGCCTATCAGAAGCCCTTTTTCCCCAAACAGTGCATTTCATCTGATGGCTACTCTTCATTTTAGAAACATCTTTTACTGCCTGCTGTAGGTCTCGCCCCTCATAGTACAGATCATCTGACAAATTTCGCTTCAGATAGTTGAGAAGTGTGATCTCGCTTGCTGCAATATCAGTGTTAGTGGCCTTCTCTCCTCCGACTGTCAGTACAAAGTCCAGCTCTTCAGTCTTTCTTCTGCGCAAGTCCTCCTCAACGAGAACTGCAATCCAGCGGGCACGCACGCCCTTTTTGAACTTCAGAATCTTGCCGCGAAATCGTACATCTTTCTTTGTCTGAACATGCGTTCCTTGAATGTCGCAATGAATCTCTCTGTCATTTCTTGCCAACAACCAGTCAACGGCATCCGCTATTCTGTTTCCTGAGAAGTGTGCCTCCTCAACGAAACGTGGAATCTCAACGGATGTCTGCGTGTCTTGAAACATACTATTCACCTACCCCAGCGTGGGCTTCTTTGAGAATATGATCGTGGATGCAAAGATTGCAAGCAGCGAGAACCCTACAAGTTTGGCCACTGAGGGCCACACATCAATAAGGGTCAAACCCTTGAAAGCGGTGTCGATTAGAACTCTCAGTCCTTGATTCATTGGGAGTATCTCGTCAAAGAATCCCACATCGATAAAGAATCCTGCAAGAATGAGCGTTCCAAACATCACAAACAGGAACATCTGATTGGCCTGAAGACGTGATGATGATATTGACGATATCAAGATGCCAGTTGTTGACCCTGTCAATGAAGTAAGGCACATGATGATAATCAGGGTTTCAAATCCAGTATTGAGGTTCAGATTAAAAGTCACCACCCATAGAGAAACCAGAAACAATGATTGAAAGAACCCAATTATCAGATAGGCCAGGACCTTTGCCAGAATGACCTCCAACCTGTTTGTCGGTGTCAAAAGCATTCTTCTCAATGGCACATCACCAACGATTGATTGGGCCGAGGTCATTGCTATTCCAAGATAGCTGGAGAATATCACAATGAAACTGCCGAATACAGTGGCCAGATAGTTTCCTTCTGGTGTGAACTCAAGTATCATATTTGGAAACACTTCAGAGCGAATCCAAAAATGGTTTGCTCGAAACCAGATAGTCGCACTCTGAACCGTACCTAGCACAGAGTTCTGAGTCACCATATCTGTGGCGTCCATATGCACTTCAACATAAGTCGGGATGTTTTTGGTCAGGTTTGCCTCAAATCCGTCTGGGATGACCACATATCCATCTATCCGCCCTTCATACAGGTCTTGATATGCCTGCTCCGTCGTATCATAGATTATCAGAACACCTGTCACATTCCGTAAAACATCCGTGAACTCCGATGATAGGTCGGGTCCGTTAAATGTTCTTGATGTGTCCTGATCAATCAGTCCCAAGATTGTGTCTGATGCCATCGATGTTGAATTCTCTAGGTTTCCACCGTTGTCAGAACCCAGTGTGACATTTCCCATATCACTTTGATCGATGACAAAAGAGAGTATTCCAATGAGCGCTGCTGGCAGCAGAAAGATGAGGAAGAGTGCTACCTTGTCCTTGAAAATCAATCGTAGCTCCTTAGCAATCATATTGGTTATTCTGCCGTATGGCTTGGTGATGACTTCTGCCATAATGACTCACTCTTCTTCACAAGTCGCAATGAACAATTCTGTATTTGTTCCTTCGTTGCTTATTCCCAATTTCAAATCTACTTAAGGATTTATCACTCATAATACTTGTCAATTAACTCATGCACGGATTAATTATATAGATGGCATGATATGAATATCAAGCACACACCTGTTGAACTGAGAGATAGGACAATGTCATCGAGACTAGAGCGTTTCCGCAAAACCGCAATGAATTACCGTATCAAGCTCGACCTTGATACAGGCCTGTCTCATGATGAAGAGCTCGATCAGTTGAGGGGCCGCTTGAACGCTATTGTCTTAAAGACATGCCATGAGTCCCTATTGCCACACTGGGTCAAGTCTGATGAATCTTCAGGGGCCATCACTAATGATGAACATCGGAACTGGGCAGTTGTGGGCGGTGTTGGTGGCAAGACCTATGGCATTGTGGACAAGTTCGGGTCGGTCTGGGCAAACAGGGAATGCGGATCTATTGATATATGCGCTCTTCAGGATGGTTTACTTGTTAGACCCAGTTATGAGGATGATATTCCAAGACTGCGTCTTGTTTCACCAGAGGACCAGGTCTATGAATGGTCAATCACACTTGGTCCCATCGAATTCACCCGATTAATATACTATGTCAATGATGGCAACAACGAAGCAGTGTTTAACGAGGTTAAAGTTCGCAATCTTGCCCTTGAAGAGAAGAACTTCGATTTTGTAGTGATCTTAAAGCCTCTCTCGCCCCTTGGGTTCGAACCCATTGAGTCAATAGAGTTTGACTCGGCGAATAATGTGCTCTATTCTAATGGCTGTTTGGCGTGCTTAATGAATGAGGCCCCTTCCGCTGTCGCAATCACAACCTGTGATAATCCCAATTTGATTGACAGGGGAATGAACAGTGAAACGAGTGATCAGAGCTATACATCTGTTAAGGGACTTGCTACTGCACTCTTGAGATTTAGCATTCATCTACGTCCCGCTGGGACACAATCATTCTTCTTCGTTTCACCCCTGTCTAGTATTGATAAGGATGATTCCATACCTGAGTTTGTGATGGACTCATCTGCCATTGAAAAGAGTGTTGATGCATGGTTCTCCTTTACTGGACATAAAATGATTGGCATCTATCCTGATGAGGTAGTTGGTAATGCACTGGCCCAGGCAAAGGCCACCTTGGTGATAATGTATTATGATGAGATGATTAGCAAGCCATTGCCTGACGACATTCAGGGCTCAATTGATGCTGCAAGAATCCTTATGGCAATGACCCTCTCAGGTTGCGGTGCGATTATCAAAGAGTCATATAATGCCTTACAGCAATCACTCGACCAGGGGCTCAAACAAGGACTTGACTTGCTGTTCCCAATTGTATGGGCATTGTTCTACAATTTTCTTCATGTAGGGGATAAGGCTTCCAATGGTTCTTTTGACTCGTTGATTGACTCAATTCTTCCTGTTTTATTTTCTGCTTCATACAACTATATCTTTGAGTCCATGGATGCTACTCAAGCTGAGAGCACGGAATCATCAAGTGCTGCAGGTATGAGTGAAGGACTTTCAATACCAAGACCTCCCTCTACTCCCAATGAGCGGCATGATACTCATGAAAGAATATCTTCTCTTCTTGGCTCTGTCAATTGGTCTAAATTAGTTCATATTGATCGAAACTATGAGTCTTCCCCTGACAAGTATTTCAGGCGTACATTGCGTGAGATGTGGACTCATGCCCTATTGAGAATTATCCAGAAGTTTCTATCTCCTGAAGCCAAATCGATTGTACAGGACCTCATCCCAAAACTACACAGGGTTGTCCAAAAGCATCTTGGCAATCTATTGACACTCGATCTCACTGCCTCCCAAGCCATGAGCGTACTCAGCTCATTGGTCTCTGTAGAAACCCCTGGCCTGAGGTCCAATGCATTCTCCAGTTTTGTTGATAAACAGATAAACTCGCACATCAAGAAGGACCTATTCGATATTAGTGGCACAAGGGAATGTCTATCGAGTCATCTTGCCTTAAGATTGGCAGAATATTACGCAATGATGACAAGACGTCATGATGCAGACAGACTCCTTCTTAATGCATTGCAATATGCCAGTAGTTTTGACACTTTCCCCGATTTTGTAAATCCTAATACTCATGGGGGGTGTGCTGGCTATGGTTGCAGCATAAAAGCGGCTGCTGATATTATTCTCTTAGTGCGTCGTATGATCATTCATTATGCTGGCAATGACTTGATACTACTTCCTGGGATTCCAGAAGAATGGTTCACCTCAACAAGCCCTCTACTTATCCGTCAAGTTCCAACATTATTTGGCCCAATTGATCTAGAGATGGCCAGCTCAAAAAACCAGTATCAGATAGAACTTAACATGCCTAGTCCTCCTGGCGAGATTGAACTTCATGTACCGCTGAGTTTTTCAGTGTCACTTATCAAGGCATTTGGTGGGTCTATTATTGAACGGTCTCCTGGCACCGACTCTCCCTTTGTAAGGGCAGTTCCACTCAGTGAGCGGGTGATATTCACATTTCATCGATGAATGATTAGTCTAGGACGACCTCATCAGGTTCTCCATTCTCTCTCCACTCATAGAGGTCTAGCGGGCATCTGAGAAATGACTCCCTTCGTAGTGAGAACATTGTAGCTTCCACCATGGGTTTGTTATTTTGCCTTGGCAGTTTCTTCAGAAACTCAATGGCTTCTGGACTGAACTCTCTTGCCACAATTATTGCCCTTGAGGGATAATATGGGACAAACTTGAGCTCTTCCTTCTCAAAGATTCGTGCACCATAACCTCCCAAGGACTCTACAAAATCAATTACCTCTGCACGACTGATTCTCCCGTCAACAACTTTGCAGAAGATGAAGTTTTCAGAGAGCATCTCTGCCAATGGTCTTTTCTTTCCGCTCTTGCTCCCCGAGTCGTTCTTCACACCAAGATTAATCAGAATGTCCATTATGTCCTCAGTGCCAGACTCTCGCATCATCCTTGCCTTTATTGAAACCTCACCGCCATACTTCTTATGAAGGAAGTCTGCAGCACGACTGATGAAGGGATGCCTAATTTTTCTCATAAACTCGTCTACAATGGCAGTAAACTCAATATTTGCTTCTGGTGGTGCTCCTGCTTTGATTTTGATTTTATTTGAGAACTCCATCCCCAACTCCTTTGCTAAGGCATATGCCTGTTGATACTCAGGCTTCTTTGGAGCCACGAGTGCAGTGACAACATTATCATGTGGTGCAAGAAAGATCACCTTCTCCTCAGTTGAGAACGAGGAGAGGCCTCCCAACTTCAGCTCATTTGAAAAATGCCCTATTGCTGCAATGAATCCAGAGAATAGGGATGGGTCTATATCACTCTTGAGTTTTGAAAACAAGGGGATCCCTGATTTTGCGTCGAAAATGATCACTCCTTCAATTTCCAAGTTCATTGCCTCCAAGCATACTGTTCATTGAACTGTGATGATCATCTCTAAACTCGGTACGATGAACATACTTCTTGTTGAATTGTTGTTTGTTGGAACAAGGATTCTTTTCGATTCGGTGTTTCACTATATACATGGGTATAACATATCCACTATTTCGGGTGGGGGCCCTTGAACTCTTTCAAAAAACATCATTGAAAAACTTGTTCATTTAGCCATGGCTCTCATTTTTGAAAAGGTTCTCATATTTATGGACAGCAAAAATGGGGCTCTATTCTTGCCTGATTTCACCTCCAGTGTAAGTCATTACTTGCTGGAATCACATATCCACACTAGCGTCTGGACTTTATTATCAACGAGCCAAACACCACAATTACAATTAATGACCCAATTGTGATAATCTCTGAAATGCCCAGCGTTGGAAAGGGAAATGCTGGCCGTGTTACATCTACAATTACTTCGTTTACCGCTGAACCTCCCACCTGATTTAACACCTGCAGTGTCACATTGTGAGTGCCTGCAGTTAGGTTGTCGACTCCAATGGTGATATTGCTGGCTTCAAATATCGCTCCTGATTCAAGTATCTCCCCATCAATCCAAATCGTATAATTAAGCAGGAGGTCTCCCCAAACATGCCAACTGATATAGTTTCCAGTGGTCCCATATACAAAGACAAAAGTGCTAGGGGCCTCAATGAATGGATCTGCAATGACTTGAATCCATGTGGTTCTGCTGATAAATTGCCCGTTCAGACCAAACATCTGAATCGTCAGGTTATACACTCCTGGATTGAGCCCCTCTGATGTGAAGGTTATTGTCCCTGTGGCATCAATTCCTGCTGCCTCAATCAACGAGTCATTCAGCCATATTATGTATGACATGTCAAATCCTGAAAGAGCATTCCATGTGATTGAGAACCCCTTGTCTTCTGCCACCATCATCTCACTGGGACCAATGAAATATGTGGGATTTGGAACCAGCTCAACATACTCATCGGGCCTGTAATCACTAATAATGAATCCTCCTGATACAACCATATTATCTGAAGGTGGATTTGGGTCCCACGTGCTCCACTTGTCAGCACCAATGTCAATGAACACATGTCTTGGAATTATTGGCTTTAAGGCAATTATGTTAAGATTCCAATATGACTCCTGCTCAAACTCGAAATACAACTTAGTCTTAGTGAGTGCCTGTGCGATGGTCATTCTTGCAAGATCTACCCCATAGGGATTTCCTGCACCTTCTTTATAGTAATTCATTGAGAATGCAACATCATATGCTGTGAGTGGATTACCATCTGACCATGAATAGTTGTCAAAGATCTCTATGTTAATTCGCATATGCCCCTCTGGAACTTCTGAATTGTCATCATGAGTTTCAATATATACCGATTTTGCAATCCATGGTTCCAGATCGCCATTTGGCACTTGTCGGAACAATGAACAATACAAGTTTTCCAGAATGTTCAAAGTAGATTTGCTCGAAGTTGTCATAAAATTGAACGTATCAATGCTTTGGCCTATAGAGATTCTGAAAGTTCCTCCAGACCCTGATTTCATGCGGACATTCAGATTGGTCATGAAATTGACTGGGCCATTTAAAACATCCCGAATGAAACCAGTGAATCTGTCATCCCTGTGTGCGTAATTGATCAGATTCTCATAACAGATGATCACTGGTGACTCATAGACCAAGATCTTCTGCATCTCTATGGCTGCTTCATACACATCATCATAATTGGTACTATAGAGCAACTGGTCTCTCCATGAGTCATATGTGGCATTTCTGAAGTTGGGGAAGTTCCAGTATGACTCGTCTGCGTACTCTGACCAGAACTCATAAGCCAGCCAGTCAACATCGAAAGAGCTGAATGATGAGCCAAGGAAGACCATGTCATAGTCCCCATGATAATACAGTCTGTTTATGTAATCGTAAAAATCGGATGAAACAGAAGTTGCATTCACATTGAGATTAGTCAGAGCAGTCTCAAAGATTTGACCAACTTCAATTGCAATATTTGAGGACGATGCGCACTCAATAACCACATTGAACTCGGATCCATCGGGAGCTTCGCGTATCCCATCCGAATCTACATCTGCGAAACCCGCATCATCTAGAAGCTGGTTGCCCTGTTCGACATTTGCCTTATAGTAGTGGTATGGAAGCTGCTCCTCAACTGACCATGGGTTCAATGCAGGAACTACTGAGTCCTGTGGTTGTGAGAGCCCATCCCACACGTTCTCTGAGATGGCCTCTTTGTCTACTGCAAAAGCAACTGCTCTGCGAAAGGCTGTTATATTGAATGGATATTTTGCACAGTTGATTGTGACATAACCGTACCCGTTTCTCAGAACCGATTCGATCTTAATATTCTCTGCACTCTCTAATTGTGCTTGAAAGCCTGGATCGATTGGTTCTGATATCATATCTATCTCATCATTGATTAAGGCATTAATGGCCAGATCATCACTGGTAATGACTTTGTATTGCAGTCTATCGATATACGGTCGCTCTGTAGAATCTTCCTTAATAGTGGCAGAAGATACTGACAATGGCAGAATCAATGTAATCGTTAGAACAGCAAGAATCGCCAGTTTCCTCAACAAATTGTCCTCCTAAGAACAAATTCGCATAATGTTTGAATAAATCTTTTGAACCACGTATCTCTGCGTAATCGATGATTATATCTTGCCTTTGACTCAAAAACAAAGCAGGTAATTCAGGATGATGAATAAGCTCTACAAATCCGACTTTCTCGTCATTGGTAGTGGTCTTGCGGGACTACTGTTCTCGATAAAGGCCTCAGAGCATGGTTCTGTGAATTTGGTCACCAAGAGCACATTGGCAGAGTCCTCTACTTACAGGGCCCAAGGCGGGATTGCAGCAGTGGTTTCGAATGAGGACTCGTTCGAGGCCCATATAGATGACACTATCAGAGTCGGTGCAGGTCTTTGTCATCCTGATGTTGTCCGCTCGTTTGTGACCTCTGGTCCACGAGTAATTGATGAACTCACAAGACTGGGTGTGGAGTTCTGCAGAAACACTTCTGAACATGCGTACGATCTTGGCCTTGAGGGTGGTCATTCAAAAAGACGCGTTCTTCACGTGAAAGACCACACTGGCCAAGATATAGAACTGGCGCTGATAACGAGGGCGAAAGAGATTGAGAACATCAATCTTTATGAGAACCACATGGCCGTCAACCTCTTTGCCAGAAATAATCGTGTTTACGGAGCTTATGTTCTTGATGTGAATACCGGTGAGGTAGAACGATACACTGCAAAGGCAACAGTTCTTGCAACAGGTGGTGCGGGCAGGGTCTTTCTTTATACTAGTAATCCTGATGTTGCCACCGGTGACGGCATTGCTATGGCATACCGTGTCGGAGCTACAGTGATGAATCTCGAGTTTGTACAGTTCCATCCAACTCTGCTGTATCATCCAAAGATTCGATCATTTCTCATCTCTGAGGCATTGCGTGGGGAGGGTGCACAGCTTTTGGGTCCTGATGGCACTCGTTTCATGCCGAAATATCATCCCGATGCCGAGTTGGCCCCCCGAGACATTGTTGCTCGGGCGATTGACCACGAACTCAAGAGGACTGGTGCCGAGCATGTCTGGCTCGATATCTCATTCAAGGATGCATCCTTTGTGAAGGAACGGTTTCCCGCCATATATAAGACCTGCCTGAAAGCAGGAGTTGATATCACTTGCGAGCCAATACCAGTTGTTCCAGGGGCGCATTATATGATGGGTGGGGTTCGGGTGGACATCAATGGTCAGACTGATGTAAAGGGTCTCTTTGCCATTGGCGAGACCGCATGCACCGGTTTTCATGGTGGAAACAGGATGGCCTCGAACTCACTCCTTGAAGCTTCTGTGCTTGCTCTGAATGCAGCTGAAACCGCGTCAAAATTCATCAATGGTGATACTAACTCCTATGAGATCCCTCCTTGGGATCCAATGGATGCCTCAGACTCTGATGAGCTTGTGGTTCTCTCCCATATGTGGGACGAGATCCGTAGAATCATGGTGAATTATGTCGGCATTGTGAGATCAAACAAGCGCCTGATTCGCGCACGAAACAGGATTGGCTTTCTCGCACGTGAGATAAATCAGTTCTATTGGGACTTCAAGATCACTCCTGACCTTGTAGAACTGCGAAATATTGTTGCTGTCGCAGAACTCATTGTGAAGATGGCAAGAATGCGTAGCGAGTCCCGTGGCGCTCATTTCAACAAAGACTATCCAAATCCCTCGGATCAGGCAGTCGATACAGTCCTAAGAAAGGGCTATGAGCCTGTTCCCAACTGAATTAGCACTACTTTGGATTAATATTCTCTCTCATTTGATGATGAATGGTTCTATGTCTGGTGCATTTCGCCAACGATTATTGTATTTGTTAGTTGGACTTCTTGGTGCCTTCTTGTCACCCCATCGTCCTGTAAATGACGCAAAATTGGTATCCTTCAATGCCTTGAGGTTGTTCCAAGTGTTCCAAGTTTTTCCTCCCTCTGCAATCCTGTCACATAAAACTCTAGCATAACAGTAGGGTCTGCTGTCCGGTAAGGGATAATGTGCATGAGAGCCAAGCGCAACCCATGCATGAACATGATTCTCATTAGTGATCAGTCGTTCAGGAGTGAAGCCATCAATTGTATAGCCCAAAGGCCTTGAGGCAAGCCGTGCTGTGAGGTGGTTTGAGTAGAGCCAGATGACCACATCTTCGTTAAGATTATGATAGATGCGAACCTCAATATGTTCCCAATCACCAAGATGATCGCCAAGTCTGAACGGTGCTCCCGGAAACCTGTTAAACCTATACCAGAACCAGTAGCGGAGCTGAATCATCCTGTCATCTCTCCAGATCTCATAATAGCACGGCGCATTCTCATTAATTACTGATGGGCTGAGATCCTCCGTAAACTGGCTCCAGTCTGATGAGAACCACTCATAGATCTCCTCTGCATCTGAAGGGAAGCAGCAGAACTCCCCCTCCTTGGGATGAAAGTGCAAGATTGGCGCAAACTCTCTAACTGTGTCTATGTCTTCTCTTAACGCGCTCATGAATCAATCACCTGCACTCACTCTGTACCCGATTGCTCCACCTGGGATTGTCAATGGATAGGCCCGCACATTCATTCCAGTCTCTCTCTCATAGAGGTCCTTTATGAACTCCACATAGGCCTCCATCTTGTTCCTCTTGACAAGACTGATTATTGCTCCTCCAAGTCCTGCCCCCGTCAACCTGCTTCCGAGCACGCCATCGAACTTGACTGAGAGGTCTACTAGCAGGTCTAACATGGGATGCGACACTTCATACAATTCCTTTGAACTGGCATGAGACTTTTTCATGATGTTTCCAAACCCAACGAGGTCCCCTCTCTCTAATGCATTTATTCCTTGGTGGACCCTGGCATTCTCTTCAAGTACGTGCTGAACTCTATGTCGAATGTTCCCGTCAAGGGCGTTAAGCGCCCTTTGAATGTCTTCGCTGCGGATTGCAGACAGGTTGCTGATGTCCCAACCATCACTCTGAAGCGTATGTAAGGCTGATTGACACTCTTCCCTCCTCTTATTCAAAATGTCCTTGGCCTCACGCGAAACCGTTGAATCAACAATGACGAACTGTCCCTCAGTGGGCACAGGTATGTTCTTGGTCTGAAGAGAGGCACACTGTATCGCAATGAGTGAATTGGGTTTCCCAAGTTGTGAAGTGAACTGATCCATGATTCCACATGAGATGTTGCAATAGAGCCTCTCTGCTTCAAACGCAATCATGGCAAGGGCCTTTGGATGCATCCTGATATCATGAATCGTAACAATCAGATTTGCGATTGAAACCTCAAGCGCTGCTGATGAACTCAGCCCAGAACCAATCGGAACATTACCATAAACTAATGCTCTGAGACCACCAGTCTGATGCTTTCTTCTCTCTAGTGCCCAATAGACGCCTTTAACATAGTCGTCCCAGTGATTGCCATAACTGGGCTGTAAACTGTATGGGCTGAATTGTGTAGTTTCACCAAAATTCACTGACTCGATGGAAACCTCCTTATCGGTGATTCCTGCTGACCATACGAACCTATCAATTGTCGCTGCTAGCACGATACCCCCATTGTAGTCTGTGTGATTTCCAAGAACTTCCACACGACCTGGGGCGCGAGATATGACGAACTCATCACCAAGTACATCTAAAGCGCGCACGCTCAACTCATCAGGTACCTCGATCATATCGCATCACGTAGTTCCCTTGCCTTCTCCTCGGGACTGGACTCATTTGTATATGTCCATGCTCCATTCTCCACACTTGCCAAATACTTCAGTCTGGAACGATCTCTCCATGGTGGATAGAACTCGATATGAAAGTGCCAGTAGTCATGACTGCCAATCGTTGGCCTTGTGTGGAACACCATGGAATAGGCAACATCATCAAAGACTGACTTGTATCTCCTTACAAGGTCTTGAATCATCATTGCAAGCTCTCTGAGGTGCTCTTTCAATTCGCTCAGGCTTGATGCATGTGTCTTCGGGTAGATGTGAACCTCGTAAGGTAGTCTGGCTGCAAATGGCAGCAGGGTCACGAAATTATCTGAATCCCTGACTATCCTCATTCTCGACTTCAGCTCGTTCTTCAGCATTCGACATATCAGGCACTCACCCTCCTCTCTTTGACTCCTGATTAACTGAATCTGCTCTCGTTGAATCCTCGGAGGAACAAATGGCAAGGCATAGACCTGTGCGTGAGGATGATCTAGGCTTGTGCCTATTGATCTGCCCCTATTTTCAAACTGAAACACATATGCAATCCCTCTCATATTCTCAAGTTCTTCAAACACACTTAGATATTCACCAAGGACGAGTTCTGCCTGCTCAGCTGAGAGATCCTCAAATTGCTTGTTGTGATCTTTTGTATACAATAACACTCTACAAGCGCCATAGGCGGGGGCCTCTAGAACAATATCTGTGTCAAGCGGCACCATACCAACTGACTCGTTCAAAGAGGGATATTTGTTCTCAATAGTAATTACGCCCTTGTCACCCCACTCGGGCATCTGCTCCACGCAGAATGGACACTTATGGTCCTTCTCTTGAAAGGGTCTGTCCGCCCTGTCAGGAGTGATGATCACCCATTCACCCAGCATCTGGTTCCAGCGAAGACGTCCCATAATCAGAAGCCTCTTGTGTATTGTATATGCCACATTTTAATGTGTACTGATGGCGTCATCTTTATGGCCATGATACATCCGGATAACATGACATTGAGGCGACCCACCAATGAGCAATGAAGAGTTAATAATTGAACTTGAGACCATTGCATTTCATGCATGGCCAGCGAAAGAGGTTGAACGGCTTGGCGGTTGGTACCTACGTGCTGATGGCGATGTCACCCGCAGAGCCAACAGTGTGTTTCCACTTGATGACCCTTCTCTTGATATTGATGATGCCATAAATTATGTGGTCGAATTTTACACAAGTCGCAAAATCACTCCACGTTTTCAGGTGACTTCTGCAAGTAGACCAAAAGGACTTGATGAGATCCTAGCGCATGCTGGATTTGAAAAGGAACTTGTGGTTGCAATAGAGACCGCCAATCTTGATGTCTTGGTCTCTGTTGAAACTGACTGGCATGTCAACATCATCAACAGTCCCCTGGATGAATGGATTCGCGGCTACCAGATGGTCACGGGATACTCCGACTATAAGATCGCAGTTCGCCGTGGAATAATGGAACGCATCTCGCAAAAGAAGTCATTTGCATCGGTCTCTATTAATGACACGATTGTCAGTGTTGGTCTCTGTGTTGTAGAAGGCAAATGGGCGGGGATCTTCAGTCTGGCCACTCATCCTGACCATCGTAGGAAGGGTCTTGCCTCTGCAATCAACAAAGCATTAGCCACCTGGGCGAAACTTCAGGGGGCTGAAACCTGTTATCTGCAAGTCGAGGTTGATAATGAGCCAGCTCTTAATCTATACCATCAACTGGGCTTTCAAGAGGTCTATAGATACTGGTATAGACAATTGTAGCAATGGTTCTATCAGTTGAATGTTCTGGGGAGTTGATTCCCCTTTAAGACATCAATTCTACAACTTGCTGATAAGACTCTCAAACTCTTCTTTCACCCTCTTGGCCACTTCCGAGTCGCCAAAGTTGGGTGGTGTGATGTGAATATCGTTTTCTGCCAGTAAAGCTTCAATTGTCAACACACCAGGTGCCTCGATCTTTACACCCATCTTACCGTCTTTCTCGAATCTCTCGCTATATGTGAGATCGGTGTGCTTTATGATCGAGAACAGTAATAGTGCGGCTTTTTGTTCGCCCAATGATAGAAATGAGGCCTGTTCCTCAACAGTCTTTGCGGTTAATGTGGGTTCTTCAGTCACTGCAGGTTGAGCATCAACCTCAATTGTTGATTCAGGAGTGATCACGGGTTCTTCTGCTCTCACTGGTGTCCCTGCAATCGGTTCTTTGGGTTTATCAGGACGAAATGCTAGAACCTCATCATCAAATGACCATCTTCCCTCAAGCACAGCCCTGAACTCCTCAATTGCCTTGGCCACCTCTGGATCACTGTCATTCTTCTCCAGCATCTCTACAATCTTGGTGGTACCCATTCCTATAGTAGCCACGCCTATCTTATAGCCCATTCTCTGAATAGACTTGCCCATTCTCAGAGCATGCATCCTTGTTGCCATATTGACATTACGACCGATGAATACCCAACATGTATCATGATATTCATCAAGTACAATTACTGCATTATTACTATTTGCAAGATGGGGATCCAACTTCACAGGCTGAAGTTCGCCAGCATCATCTATCAACATTAACATGAATGGTTTTCTCGAGAGTACTTTTGGACTAATCGCGATTGCCCCCTTAATGTTGTTCTAATAATGAAACCGCACACTTGCTTTTAACAAATATGGGGACAGACTCTCAATTGGCCATTGTTGTGGATATGAGGTCAAGTTCTGCATCGACAACCAATAGGGACTGGGTATCAACCATCCCCTCAATCTTTCTCATCTTTCCGATGATCACATCAACAATTGCTTCCATGTCTCTTGCGCGCACCTCCGCAACTATATCAAATGCACCGAACACTTTGTGTGCTTCTTCCACAATCGTCATCTCAAGGATCTCTTTGAGGACTTCATCGACCAGACCACATTGGGTCTTGATTAGTACGTAGGCCTTTACCATGATTCAAACCACCATTGCGCTTTAGCCCTCTTACTGTGTCATTGATAAACTCTTCGCGACACTGAGTAATATACCGGGATTAATAGCAAACTTTAGTAAACTTCAGTGCTGAACGTAACTATTTGGAATAATAAAGCTCTGTATTCAATATGGTACTCCCAAAAAATTGCAATTTATGGGCCGAGCAATGTCCATTATTCCAACATTGCTTCAGCCCATAGATTATGGAACAAGGGGATCAACTTTTTTCTACTGCATGGCGAATCGCGGACATTTCTCCTTGGTTATCCCAGGAGTGTCGCAGGGCTTGTTCATTCCTTCATAGAACTTGAAGCCATCAACTCCACATTTGTTCTCCTCTGTATTATATTCCGGACAAGTCATCTATTTTTCCTCATCGTTGGACATTTATTCCCTTGCAAGATATGTAAGGGATGAATTCTATGTTGTTCTCACAACATATTAAGGTAATTGTGGTTGAGTTGAAAGACCGGCAAATTCATCATTTTCACTCGGCTCTTACAGCATTCTCCTCCCAACGAGAACATCTCTCCATAGTTGAGGTCTATCAGTAAATACTCCATCGACTCCCAGATCTATCGGTTTCTCCATAGCTTCCCTATCATTGATAGTTCAGACACGCACCGCAATGCCGTGAATCTTGGATTTCAGCAATACATGTCAATCATCCACATCTTCAACGCAAAGACGAACATCCCCCAATTCATTCAAAATTAACTCATTAACTCCACGGGAGTTAACATTTAGCTGTTCTAGATTCTCAGCATGAAACAGGACTATATCATGGCTTCACCCAAATGCCCTATACAATATGAATCAGGTGCTCAACGAAAAGACTTTTCTAATTATCCATAGAATGGAAATAATTATTATTAGAAATATAGCGATAATTAATGGATTATTGAACTTCGGCATAAAGAGTAATGAGTTATTTCTGTCAAACCACAATATACTCGACAAAAAGGAAATGGCTCCTGATGCAATTGCAAGTGGTATGATTTGAAAACCATAATTCATTGGACTCATAACAACATGCTCTCTCTCCTGTTTGGGGATTCCTCTAATCTTCATGGTTGCTATGTCTTGTTTCATCGAATAATAGAAAATCTGAGTGTTTGCAATAATTGTGATTGCTGAGAAAATCAATATTGCACACATATTAGAAAATGCCAATTCGATACGTACAGCATTAAGAGTAGAATAATCTGGTTGCGTGCTATCCTCCATTCCCCAAATTGTGTAGCCAAGATTGATGATTTTATTTCGCACCTCATTAATTCTATCTCTCTGGTCCGTCCTTACTAATACTTTTGCAATTGGTGGGTCGTAATCATACTGATTCATGGTTTCGATGCTTACTATAGAATGAATCTCCTCAGTGTTTTCAATGGCATCGCGATTAGGACCAAACAAACCAATAACCCGCAATGAAATGATTTGCCCAGAGAAAAGGACTGAAATTGTGTCATTAGGGCTGATGCTCCATTCTTTCGCAATGCTCTTTTCTAGGATAATGGAGTTGTTGTCATTTAGTAATGACATCAAATAGTTAATTGGTGCTGAAAACCAACTTGACTCAAAATATGCTATATTTGCCCATTTTTCTGGTTCTACTGTCATCATTGGCACACGTGCTGAAAATATATTACACTCGAACTCGGTGACAAATGTAACCCCTTCAACATGTTCAATATCAATTATGGAATCCATAGCATCGGTGAGATTGTCCGAATTGATTTGAAACCGTATGTCGGATCCAACTGATTCTAGTACTTGCCAATCTGCTAGACTGATTTCTGACTCTAACACAAGTGATGACCAGACAGCAAGTCCAACTATGATGAATATTGTAAGAGCAATTCTTTTGTTGTATATTAACAGGCTATCCCTTTGTTTTACTTTTCGAAAAACACTTGTAATATTGAATTTGGAGAACAATAAGCCAAGACCAATCAATAGTAAAGTGGGTCCTACAAAGCCTGCAAGATTATCAAATCCATTTAGAAGAAAGAGCAATATGCTCAAATGAATTGGATAAACTCCCTCTGACATAATATCACTTACTAATATCCCAAATGTCCAAAAACAGATATTCACTAACCCAATGCCAATTAAAATGAGTATGGTTGTATTAGTTGCTTTGATATCTCCACTCCTCGTTTGAATATGCTCATCGAGAGTGACTCCAAAATTCCTCTTTTGACTGGTGAAAAGAGTCAACTCAATAATGATTGTGATTAACACTCCGATCAGAATCGATATCAGTGCTGTCCAAGGATCAATTGGAATAACATTTCGACTAACTAGTAGATTTATCAAAATACTTCCTGCAATTCCCCCGATTATCCCTGAAATTGCACCTAAAAGAACAGCCTCAACCAAGAGGTTTTGAATAATAATTCTATCATTGATGCCTTTACTCTTCAATATTGCAATTGATCTCGCTCTTGCTGCACTAATTTGATTTCTTTGGATGTCTATAAGAAGCAGGATTATACCCAGAATTGGAATCATTTGAGATATCGACCAAATTCTGAGATTTGCTAATGAATCTTGAACATCTCCAACAGTACTTGTAATGATAGGAAAGACTGCATCAAATGTCCATGTTAAGCTTATTTTGTTCTCCCAAGATTGAGTGTACTCATTAAGTGTCCCTTCCTCTATTACATTATTAATCAGTGTGTCATTAATGTATATTGCAAACTCAAGGTAAAACGGATAATTCCCATTTATCTGGTGAATATTGTAATAATCCATTACTTCTTTCCATAATGTGTCATAGCTTGATATGAAAATCACATAATCATCCACAACTTGATCAAACGGAATCAATAATAACTGACTATCGAATTTGGTTGTGGCATGACCTTTCACAATCAATTCCTTTATGATAATATCTGCCCCATCCAATGTGGATGGAAATGGCAGAAACATCTTACTTTCATTGGGTACATGCAGAGCGGTTGATGCTTTATTAATAACAATACATTCATTGTTTCTTGGATGTTCTGAATAATCAATAGGATCAATGGAATTCCATAGACTTGAATTATCTTGTATTCCAATGAAAACCTGCTTTATACTGCCATAATCGAAAACCTCAGCAGCTATAATCTCCGCCCCTTCTATCTCTTCATATGACTCCATATCCTTTTTTATTTCATTGATTTGTTGAGATGATGGGATATCATTGTGCCTAAAGCTTGCAAGTCTTGCTGAAAACTCAAATGGCACTTTTTGAACTTGTTCATGAACAAAACCGCTCCAACTATTTTCAATTATCGCATTTGTTGTAATTAGGGTGGACGTAATAATGAAAGGCAAAATGCAGATTGCCATTACTAACCTTCTATTTTTCATGGTTTCTTTAAGAATCCAATAAGAACGCAGGAAACCCAAAGAATCAATACCTCCTATGGCTATTCTCCCAAAATCTGCAATTCTTCACTCAGCACATCTCTTTTAGTTATCAATCTATTATATTGCTGAATATATCTCTCAACATTGAGTTTTCCTCTATTCATGCGTTGAGTGAGTGATTGAATTTCACCATCTATCTCATCAAGTCGTTTTCTTAGAAAAGAAGCAAATGCTGTGGCATCCATTTCATGAATACTATGAGTCTTATGAACTGCCAATACTCACCCATCAGAGATTCTACAAATTCGATCTGCAATGATTATCATCACCAATGATGCAATTACCATTGAAATAGTTGTGTTGGCAATGTAATTGCTAACATCCAATATTTCCCCTTTTCTATTCTCTAGTGCCTCTTGAAGAATTGGACAAACATGATGCCATGAAAAACCTTCGCCCAAGACCTTTATTGCGCTATCTGCCACCTCTCTTCGAATGCTCTTGAGTTGCTCAATCATCAGTTCTACTTGAGTTGTTGCAAGATTACTCCTATCCAATAAAATGAATACCTGAGCTGGCTCTGGGATATAGATTTGTCTACTCATTAGATTGTCTAGAATCATGCCCATTGTCAAACTCCAATCGCAGAAGATCAAGCTAGCCCCATTGTATTGAGATATCTCCTGTGAAGTGGTAATTTCAACTGGTGAATAAGTACCATTGACAATTCTGTTTGTTTTGTCACCAATGATTGCTTTTCCGACAACAGTCATCGAAATATTCAATAATTCATCAGTGAATGGTGCGAGATCAATTGTTATGTTATCATTTAAACTCACATTCTTCCCAAGCATGGATGACGCATCAACCAAGGTTTCATTACTTGCTAAAGGAAGTCTTCCCTCGACTAATTTGATATCGTCATGTAGGGGTGAAGAAATGGTTGTGTAAACAAGTCTCGTCTTAAAATGAATTTCTGGCAATATGTTAGTTGTTGAGTAGCAATCTATGCGACCAAGGATTTGACCCCACCTAATGTTCCTTATCTGCAGTAATTGAACAGTTGCCATGTCCATTGTTTTACTGCTATAACCGCCATTATGTCCAATGTAATCAATGGTGATATCTACAAGCGCACTATCTTCAATATCTTGGATCATTGCATACACAGTGGAATTAGAAAACAGTCCCATAGTTGATAACATAAGACTTGATACGAAAACAATAAGAAGAAACCCAGATTGGACTCTAATATTTCGCATAGATGAGTGCAACAGGAGTCTGGTAATACCCATCGTCACCCCTCAATTAGCCATCATTTCTCCTTGTCTATTTCTTTTTTCCCTTGCTTTTTGTGGGCCTCGATTTCTTTTCCGCTGCAAACGAGCCTTTCTATTTAATCACAATCTATACATTCCAATGCCCGCAAAACAAATAATCATAATAGGTACTGCAAGCGAATACGGATTTATTACTAATTGACTCTGATTCGAATATTGTTGGGAACCCAAGTCATAATTTGTACCCGTGAGATAGACACCTCCCCATATCCAATCAATATTTGCAAGATTAAGTAAAAAATAGTCACATGGACTTCCTCGAATTTGTAGAAGTAAATCAGTTGATTCGTCGTAATAATATGTTGATGATTTTTCCTCGTCCAATCTGCTAGTTCCACTTACAGTAACATAATACACTTCCTGATATCCTTGGGGTGATTCTTTCAATTCACCACTGTTGTGCGATTTAACTCCTTCAAGTCTATTATTGCTGCATGTTCCAACGGTAACAACCATACCCTCCTTCCATTTTTTATCGCCAAATAATCGAAAAACTCCATTAACATTACTGTTTTCTTCAATATCTGCCGTAAATTGATAATTTGCATCCATATCAAGTACCTGTCTGACCTTCAAAAACGGGACCTATCATCACAGCAAAAAAACCACCTATGACAGAAGCCATTAATAAAAGATGATGATACTTTCTAATCATTCCACCTTCTCCCTTCTCTATTGCAACAATATAGATATTGTTTCAATACAGTAATTATGGCGATTGAATAAAAAGAGCCATTCTTCCATTTGAACTCATATTTCACATTATCTTAAGGACTCCAAATAATCACATTAGGAATGACACGCAATTTGAAAAAAACTAAATACACTCACTATTGATTCTAAACACTTGGCCATTATGTTCTTCTTTGACTAGTTATTATAACCATGTAATCGATCGAGTGTTTCATAAGGTCATCTCCATTCAATCAGCACCCAATAAAAATAGGGCAAGGACGCTGGAGCACTCAGCACTCCAGCATTTTCATTTATTCAATTCCACACTTCTTCTTGAGAAGCTCCCAGTCATCTATGAGGTCTTGCTGAATCTTCTTCTTGAATTCTTCCCATTGTGGTTTGAAGAGGTGCTTGAACTGACCCTGCATTTTGAGATACTCGTCCAAAGGCTTTAGCTCTTTAAGCCTCTTACTCGGACCAGACATGATGTATTCTGTGCCATCAATGACTTCGTAGAGAGGATGAATGCCTGTTTCTACCGCCAGCTTTGCCAACTCAATTGACTTGGCAGTATCAGACCTCCATCCGCGGGGACATGGAGAATATGCATGGATAAATGCAGGGCCGTCAGCCTCAAGGGCCTTTCTGAACTTAGTGACAAAGTCTCTTGTGTAATATGGTGAAACTGTGGCCACATAGGGGATCCTGTGCGCCGCAACAATCTCTGGAAGGGGCTTTTTACGCTCTCTCTTTCCAGGCTCGACCTTGCCCGCCCATGAGGTTGTGGTTTCCTGTCCTGGGAGTGTGGCACCAGAACGCTGAATACCGGTGTTCTGATATGCCCCGTTGTCATATACCATATAGACAAACTTGTGGCCTCTCTCAAGAGCACCGCTCAATGAACCGAAGCCAATGTCGAATGTCCCACCATCTCCTCCGATTGCTATAACATCTGTGATTTCATGCTTCCATTGTCCCTTTTCTCTAAGGGCATTTATTGCCTCAGCAACTCCCGAAGCAACGGCTGCAGCGTTCTCAAAGGCCACATGAATCCAGTTGATGTTCCATGCTGTGTAAGGATAGATTGTGGTTGCTACCTCAAGGCATCCCGTGGCTTCACAAACAATTGTCGGGCCACGTAGTGCCATGCCCATCAGTTTGACAACCGTTGGTGCAGCACAGCCTGCGCACATTCTATGTCCTGATGACAAAATCGGTTTCTTTTGAAGCATATCCTTGATCGATAATGCTGCTTTCTCAACTTCTACCATTATTTTCGCACCCCCAGGGTTTCGTATAGTGGAGCTTTACCCTGTTTCAGGTACTCCTTTGTCTTCTCGTAGCCCTCAACAATTGTGGTTGGTGGTACATCTCTTCCGCCAAGACCAATGACAAAGTCTGTCACCATTGGCTTCTCCTTGAGATCATAGAGTGACGCCATGACCTCCAGTGCTAGAGGGTTGCATGTTGAACCGAAAGAGCGGCACTTCTCAAACACTGCCACAGCCTTGGCATGCTTGATGGCCTCTGCCACTTCTTTGGATGGGAAGGGTCTGAACATCTTCAGTCTGAGAACGCCCACCTTCTCATCTCTTTCACGCAAGACATCAACAACTACCTTTGCGGTGCCAGCAGGTGTACTGTGAGTAAGAAGGATTATCTCCGCATCCTCTGTCTTGTAGGTTTCAAGCATTCCATAGGAGCGACCGGTCATCCTCTCAAATTCGGCCTCGACTTGCTTGAACACATCAGGCACTCTCTTAATCGCCTCGTCTTGCTGCTCCTTAAACTCGAAGTAGTAGTCTGTCAGTGCCAGCGGACCCATGGTGATTGGGTTGTCGGGATCGAGGTTCTGGAAGGGCTGGCGTACACCGAGGAACTTCTTGATTGCCTGGTCTGGCAGCATCTCTACTCTCTCAACATTATGACTGAGAATGAAGCCATCAATGCAGACCATTATTGGAAGGAGTATGTCCTTGTTCTCCGCTATCTTGAATGCCATTATTGTTGTATCATAGGCCTCCTGCGAACTCTGACAGTAGAGCTGGATAAAACCGCTGTCGCGTGCACCATAGGTGTCACTCCAGTCATTGTGTATGTTGATGGGTGCTGAAAGTGCACGATTTGCCACAGTCAGAACTATGGGCATTCTCATTGACGCTGCACAGTAGAGGATCTCCCACATGAGTGCGAGTCCTGCAGAAGCAGTTGCTGTGGCAACTCTTGCGCCAACAGCTGAAGCGCCAACACATGCTGACATAGCACTGTGTTCGGACTCGACAGGGATGACCTTTGTCTTCACCTCACCATTAGCAACGAACTTCTGAAAGTCCTCAACAATGATGGTCTGTGGAGTGATAGGATATGCAGCAAGCACATCAATATCACACTGTTTCAAGGCAAGAGCGATTGCAGCATCACCGGTGAGTCCCTCAACAACCATCTGGTCTTTTGGTATCTTCTCGACTGATGTCATTTACTCACTCTCCATTTTGATGCTCTGAGTTGGGCACTCGTTTGCACAGATCCCACAACCCTTGCAATAATCGTAATCATACTCATAGAAGTACTTGCCATCCTTCTCAATCAGCCTGACTGCATTATCAGGACAGTATATCCAACACTTCCCGCAAGTACCATTCCTGATCCATAAGCATGTCTCATCATTATGAACTGGGCGTTTGGCTCTCCATCCACCAGTCTTATACTCCTTGGAATTACCAGGCTCGATTATGTTTCCCGCCATAGGAATCTCATTATACTTCTTCATCCTATCTTCGCCTCCTTCACGGCCTTCTCGATTGCAACTTTATTGAGCTCGCCCACCTTTCCGGGATACCTCTCAAGTACTGCCTCAATGACCGTTTCAATCTTGACCACTTTTGTGGCCTCGACAGCAGCTGCCATTGTGGGCATATTATAGAATGGTCTTCCAAGCACTTCCATTGCAATCGTGCTGGCGTCAACAGTTACAACCTTTCCACCCCTAAAGTCATACTTGTCCCTGACCTCCTCTGGAGTCATTGTTGTGTTAATTACAAGGGTACCATCAGCTTTGAGTCCCTCGGTTGGATTCACAACATCCAGAAGAGTCGGATCAATACAGATGACCACATCAGGAGCATAGACTTGAGCATAGATTTGAATAGGGTCTTTACTAATTCTCAAGAAAGCCCGGACTGGCGCTCCAGTGCGCTCGGGACCAAACTCTGGAAAGGCCTGAATGTAGTTTCCCTCTTTGAGGGCAGCCTTGCCCAGCATCTGGTTACTCGTGACAACACCTTGTCCGCCACGACCGTGCCAACGAAATTCAGTTATGCCTTTTGCGAAATCAAGGGCCATTGTGTTCTCACCTTCATTGGTGACTAGACAAGTGTGGCACGAATCTGCATGCTTATTTATTTAGTGACTTGGTCATCACATTCTCAATATCTCTTAATACAAATAATCACGAGACCGACCAATGCCACACTGAGCACCGATGCCATGATGACCTGTGCAATGGAAACGCCCTTAAACAAGCTGAATACAACTACTGAAAATACGGTGTCCAATGCTGTATTCCCTGATGCGTCGATCACAATAATTGTGTAGTTGTATGAGCCAATTTGATTATCATGGATTTCAATTTGTATTGGATTACCATCCCAATAACCATCAGAGAGCGTTTTGCCTTCGCGATATATAGCGTAGTAGTAGGGATATTCCTCAATTGGGTGCCAGATTATCTGATAATATACTGATGTGTCTGATATCACGATGTCTTGAGGTGAATCAATAATTGGAGATGTTGAGTCTTCAAGAGTCAATGGGTAGATATCCAGTGATGCCGCTTCTCCTTCAACCCGATAATCTCCAGTAGTATTGTAATCAGACCATCTGTTTCCGAGAGATATGCTCAGATTATACCACAAATTGCCCTCTCCATCATCAAATGCATTATGAACCTCCTCCTTGTCCTTTTCTCTGTTCCATCCAATCTCGTTTGCATAGACAGTACAATTTACTGTCGACTGATCCAGATATATGCCATACTCCCGATTTGCAAACACCCTATTGTTCCTAAGGACAGTACTTGACGAGTTGGTCAGGATGAAACCCCTCTGATTTGCATATATAGAGCAATCCTCCACGATGACATGATCAGTCTGTAGCAAAATAGCTCCAGTTACGAGATTAGTACACGTGATATTATCAAACACGACTCTTGAACTGTTTCTTGAGATGATACCCACACTGCCCTGATCTATTATTGAATCTTCAATTCGAATATTTGTGACATTGTAAAGACTAATGCAGTTTCCCCCTGCAGAAATGAAAAAGCTTCTCCTTATGATAATATACACACTGGTGTTCGAAATTGATATGCAATAATCACTTCCAATGATCTTCACCCCAGACAGTACATATGGGTCATTGGGGGTTCCAGAACCCGTAAAGTATGAGTTTCTAAACTCATAGTCTTGATTTATTGTGATTGGGTCAATGATAATGTATTCACTCTTTGAGCTAGGCGGGACCAGTTGACGAGAACTTACGGCGGTTACTAATATGACTACTGACTGAACTACAATCAAACAAATCAGAAAGACTGATGCAATGAAGGACTTCCTAGACACCTCTCTCTCCATTCTGGTGAATGAATCATTGCCTTTTCAATCTGTTGCAAAAAGTAATGGTTTATCTATAATCACTGGCTATCATATCATCACAGATTATCATTCTTTGGGGGGCATAACTACAATCTGTACACTCGTAAAGACCTGATTACTGCCAGGTTCAGCCGCGTCAAAAGTATCAAAGGTCATCTGGTAGAGAAACCGCTTCTCCCGTTTCTTGAGTTCATGAGCAATCCTCACAGATAGACCTATCCCCTTGAAACCATAGCCTCTGATTGCCACCATTCGCTGATCATTCTTCACAAGGTTTCTGATGGTATTAGCAATCTTTACGACATTGACCTTCCCAATCTTATGCGATATCTCAAGAAGAATGTACTCGCTGGTTGGAAAGACCGCGACCTCTTCCTCTGTGGGTATTACTGCCACCTCATCGCTTAATCGAAGTTGTTCTGGTATTCGTTCACGCAGGCTCATGTGCATTCACCAAAGTCATCTGTTTATCTAACATTCAGTATCTTCTAAAACTATTTTGTTTCATGAGAAATAGGAGATGAGCTGATAAAAAAGGGGGTCAGATTGAACGCATTGACATTCGTGTCTTTACCTTTAGCTGATCAATGTTTAATTCCAGCTCACGTATTCGCTGCTTGTCTATGCAATAGAGGGGTTGACGCATGTCCTGAAGATTTGGGATCTTCTGGCAGATCTGATACTCCACAAGTCTTCGAAGTGCAAAAGAAACTGTTCTTGGTGATATGTCATATTTTGAGCTCAAGTCCTGTGGGGTCATTGGCCCCTCTTTTGCAAGAGTAAACAAAACAAACTTGGCACTTTTTGGTAAACGTAGCATATTCATCACACTGCTGAGGCTGTGGGGTGATTATGGTAAGATTTCTTAAAAATATTACCACAAATCAACCATTCATGATGTTGCTGGTAAAGATATATATTTATTGCGCCTGAAGCAACCCATCTTGCCTTCGAGAAGCCACTCCACATGACTAATGCAAGCCAACCCAGAGGATAGATCGGTTTGAAAAAGAGACTTGAACTGGATGATACGGACCTCAGAATACTTGAGGCCTTGGACCAGATGGGTGCCAAAGTGTCCACCCGTGAGCTGGCCAAGGAGCTGGGGATGAATGACCGCACCATCCGATACAGACTGAAAAAACTTCGAGAACGAAAGATTCTCTATCCCGCCTGCGTCCAGACCCATGAACGAAAGATAGGACTTGGTGAAACAATCATTCTTCTTGATGCAGTAATTGGACTTGAGAATAGACTTGAAGAACTTGTCAATAAGATAGACTGTTTCTATTGGCATTGCCATACAATCGGACAATATAATGGTTTCATGATTCATGCAGTATATCCAATAACTGCGCCAAGTTCTTGCGAGCAGATACTGAAAGAGATTAAAAAGAAGGGTCTCATCAACAAATACTACATGTTTGACCTTGTTGACTATGAAGTCAAGAAGATGGATTTTTCACGTTATGACCTCAGTTCGGGCTGGAAATTTGACTGGAAAGAATGGTATAAGGACATCAATAAGACTATGAAGAGTAAAGTCAAGAGCCCACTCAATCTGGACCTTCAGCCGCACATGATTGATTTTGACATCAAAGATGTTCAAATAATGAGATTTCTTCTTGAGAATCCTGAGGGCACAATGAAAGAACTTGCTTCTGACCTCTCTCTGTCTGAAACACAAGTAAGTAAGAGAATGAAACGTCTTGAGAAGAGCGGACTAATCAAAGGGATTCGGCCAGTTGTCAGGTCTCTGTATGATGAACTCTTTATCTCATTATTCATTGAGGTTGACAGAAAACCCGATCAGATAATTACTTGCTTTTATAAACTACCTTTCAAGATGGGCTTTGCTGTCGAGTCGCCAATGAAGCTCAGGCTGGGAATAGCAATAGGTGCGAATGAATTTGACCCCTTTATGCAAGGATTTGATCTAATGCGCCCCTATCTGTCCTCATACTTTATTCAGATACAGTATAAGTTCAAACAGTCTCAGGCACAATTCCATTATGACAATTTCAACCCTGAAACAAAGAGATGGGAGCTGCCTATAGCCAAATATATTCAGACTGTTAAAGACTTCAAGATTTAACGGATAGTTTCGGAACTACTGCATTTTTGTCATCCACTTTATACAGAAGTAGTCCATATCTTAACCTCTATATATAATTGAACGAGTCTTATTGTTTCAGGAGACTGCATATGATGAATCAAAAACAGGGAATTGCCCTAGTTGTCGCTCTTGTTATTGTGACTTCTGCTGCCTTGATTGTCATTGTCAACACACCAGCAGCCCCCGATGTGCGTATTGGATATCTCTCTCAAGACATTCATCAACTTGCGCTGCGTGTTGCTATTGTCAATGGCTTCTTTGAAGAAGCAGGCCTTAAGGTCGATCTCTATCAATACCAGAATGGAGCCTATGAGATGGACGGGTTCCAAGGTGGACAGATTGACATGGGATACCTTGGTGCTGCACCAGCTATTGTCAAGAGCATAAATCAAGAGATTGCAGTGACAGTTCTTGCCGCTGTAAACCTTGAAGGTTCGGCAATATCTGTTCTAAAGTCTGAATATGATGAAGGACGCATAACATCTGTTGCAGACCTTGCTGGAAAGACTGTCTATCATCCAGGTCCTGCCACAGTTCAAAACTTTCTCCTCCGACTTGCACTCAATCAGTCGGGGTTGACTATCAATGACATTAATGCTGAAACTGCCAGGGTGCAAGACATGGCTCTCTCATTGACGCCCGACGCACCCGCATATATCGCATGGGAACCATTCCCCTCATTGTCAGAATATGACAATATCACTGTCCCACTTGTACTATCTGGGGAGATCTGGCCAAGACATCCCTGTTGTGTTGTTGGAGCCTCTGATAGTTTCATTGAGGCACATCCTGATATTGTTCAGAAAGTGATCAATGTGCATGTTCGTGCTGAAAAGTGGATTCAAGACAATCCTGCAGAGGCATTACAGATTGCCATCGATTGGCTTGAAGTCGCTCCTGAAGCCGTGGAGAATGCGTTCAACCGTGTGATATTTGACTATGCTCTCAATGTGACAGGCCTCGAGATGTATCTGTCATATCTGATAGACGAGTCTGTTGTGGAGATGGACTATTCAGAGATGCCCACATTCCTAAATGGCTTTGTCAATCAGACATTTCTTGATGTGGCCACAAGTCCATAGAACTCGATGATGCCAGCGGGAATATGACTATCCCAGCTGGCACTCACACATAACGACAGAAACAAAAGAGTTTGAGTTTCAGGACTCATGGTCATGATGAAAGCAATATCTGCCGAGAATAAGCACCCAAAGTATCTCTCAAATAAGATGCATTTTGTCTTGTTCAGAATAATCATTCCCCTTGCCATCATCCTCTCTCTATGGCAGATTATTGCAATGGTGTCGCGGGGAATCACTCTTATCGATGTGGCTGGCTCGTTCTACAAACTAGTGACTATTGGCGACACTGATGGGAGAACTCTGCTTGAGCATACACAGCTTAGCATGATTAGAGTCACTATTGGCTTTCTCATTGCCATGGTCACGGCTGTTCCCTTAGGGATTGCTATTGGTCGCTATCGGATTGTTGATGCAATACTTGGTCCCGTAGTGGAGGCCATGAGACCCATTCCCCCAATCGCATGGATTCCATTATCAATACTTATTTTTGGGTCTTCAAACATTATCTGGCAAAATGTGATGGCCAGCCAGGTCTTCATCATCTGGATTGGTGCATTCTTCCCCATTCTTCTAAATACAGTGGCAGGTGTGAAACGCACTAGCCCTGTTCATATCGATGTTGCACGTACTTTTGGTGCATCAGAGTCCCAAATATTAAGCAAGATTATTATTCCCTCAGCAGCGCCTGAGATATTCGCAGGATTCAGGATTGGCTTTGGCATTGGATGGATGTGTCTTGTGGCCGCTGAGATGATTGGTGGTGGTCTGGGTCTCGGCTATCTTGTCATTATAACTGAGCAACTCGGTCAGACTGGGTCGACCCTCTCAGCAATGCTGGTCATTGGGCTTATTGGTTTCATAATAACATATGCATTCCTCTATGTTGAGAAGCACACTCTACAATGGCGTCAGGAAGTGACAGTCTAGTTTTACTAGAATAAGCAAACTACCATCTTCTCATGGCCTTTTCCTGCTCAATCCTTAACACTTCAAGGATTTGAGCACGGTATTCCCGACACTCATGACTGGCGCGGGTTCTTGGTCGAGAAATGTCTATCTCATACTCTGCGATTATCTTGGCAGGGATGTTGCTCATGATGAGGATTCGATCGGACATGAATACAGCCTCATCAACATTATGTGAAACAAAGAGTACTGTGGACCTGGTCTTCTCCCAAACTCTGAGAAACTCTTCCTGTAAAAAGTTTCGAGTCTGAGCATCAAGGTTTGACAGCCCCTCATCAGAAACGAGGATGTCTGGGTTAGTGACCAAACTTCGGGCCATCTCTGCTCTTCTTGCCTGACCCCCAGAGATCTCATGTGGTAGATTGTCCTCGATTCCCTTGAGCCCAACAAGAGAGATAATGTTCCGGACCCTCCTCTCTCTCTCCTCTTCGGGAACCCCAGCAATCTCAAGCCCGAACTCTATGTTCTGGCGAACAGTCCTCCATGGAAAGAGGCTCTCTTCTTGAAAGATGTATCCCACTCTGTGATGGTTTAAGCCAACCTCCACATCATCGATCAATATTCGTCCTTCATCGGGCTCGAGCAGTCCAGCTATGATCTTTAGAAGAGTGGTCTTGCCGCATCCCGAGGGCCCGAGAATACTAAGAAACTCTCCGTTTTTCACTTTGAATGTGATGCCATCTAAGACATGGGTTTCATCATTGTCTTCATTCTTGTACGACTTTTGGATGTTCTGAACGGAAAGTTTAATCAATTAAACCACACGAGAAATCCTCATCAATAGTGGTTAAATAATGTGTCTTTGAGTCAAAGTCAAAATAAGACGCCCTAGCAAAGTAGAAATAGTCAACAATAGAATCTTGATATATAATAAAGTGGAGTGTTGGATGGTCCATACATTGACATCACCTCGAATCATGTTTGATATTCCAGATGAGATAAACACGAGTGCAATTGCAGTGGGTCCTGTGACTGACTCTCAAGAAATGCAATTATGCACTGGTGGCAGAGACGGAATACTCCGTTTGTATGATGTGGTAAATGGTGAAATCAAACTCCTTGCATCTCACACAATCAATGGCAGTATCTTATCATTAAGGATTGCTGATGCTAACAATGATGGCCAGATGGAGATTGTTGTTGGCAATAGCATTGGAATAGGTGACACTCCAGGAAGCACTGGTACCGTTAGGGTATTCCGTTTTGCCCCCAGCGGCGTTTTAGAACTTCTTGCTGAGCAGGGCGTTGATAGGTTTGTGACATCAGTCTATGTCACGGATGTCACTGGAGATGGCAAGAATGAGATAATTGCAGGCGGAAGCGACTCATCACTTCGAGTATACAAGATGGCCCCTGATAATCAACTTGAAGAGCTTGTGTCCTTTAAACTAGATGACATGCCATTGGCCATTGGCACTTGCGATGTTATTGGTGATGAGATTGAAGAGATAGTCGCGGGCACACGTGATAGCAAACTCAGAATATTCAAGGTTTCAAATGGAATCATGAAACAGATTGACACAATTGAGCTTCCAAGCCCTGTAATCTCAGTCGCTGCTGGTGATATACTTGGCGACAGAAAGATGGAGCTTGGAGTGGTCACTCATGACGGTTCGATCAGGATATTCAGAAATGAGGAGAACAAACTCGAGCTGTTCTCAAAACTTGAGGGTGTCAAGGCCCAATCAGTTAGAATCGCAGAACTGAATGCTGATCATATGGATGAGATTGTCGTAGCAACTAATGACTATCGTGTCTTGTTCTACAACCTCTACATGGCAGAACTTAATCTGCTTTCTGAGGTAGATGTTAGTTCGAAGATACTATCAATTCACGTTGGGGATGTTGACAGTGATGATATGAAAGAGGTGCTTGTTGGACTGTCAAACAGCACTCTAAAAGTAATCTCAGGCCTCTATCATATAATTCCAAAATTCGAAGTGAGTGATGGTGCACAAACCGGGACCGCACTCATTGGGAAACTCAAGGTTGTAAATGTGAGCGATGAGCCTGTATCAGGAATCACAGGTAAGATCTATTGGTTCCCCAAGGACAATCTAACAGTTAATCCTCAACAACTGCGTTTTGACCTTGGACCAAAAGAGGCCAAGATAATTGAGGTTCAACTAATGCCCACAACTGAGGGCACAGTTATTGTCAGGCCCATTGTTCTGATGTGGACTGATGAAAAGGGCCAGGTACGACAGGTCACAACTCCAGAAACTGCTATCCTCGTCGAGAAAGGGTCAGCTATAGCTGCTCCTGCAGCTGAGGCGCCTGTAGACATAGAACCTGTTGTGGATAAGGTGAGTGAAGAGATTGCTATTTCACCCTTTGCTTCTCCCGATGAGGTTTCCACAGTATTTGGTGCAAGTGACTCAACACCTGTACAGAGTGAATTAGACCAGTTAAGAGAGGCAGAAGAACTTCTTGACAGACTGTTTGGTGAGCAGGTTGATGGTGCTGAGGTGCAGGACATTGTAGATAATGCTATGGGCACAACAACAGAACCTGCTCCTGAAACTACAACTCCGCCAGTTTCGGAAGTCGTTGAGAACCAGAGTGCTCTAGTTGCTGAGATCCGTTCACGCCCGCCAAAGCCCATGCCTCCTGGGGCATCTCCTGATTCATATGCATATTTGTTCAAGGTCATGATTATAGGAGAAGGTGCTGTTGGTAAAACGGCGCTTGTCACTAGATACACCACAGGTTCCTTTGAGAAGGACTATAAAACAACAATTGGCTCGCAGTTTGCTGTAAAGCTCACTTACATCAGTCCTCCAGAGTCTGAATATGCGATTGGAATCAAACTTCAGGCCTGGGATGTTGCAGGTCAGGCCAGATTTCAGGCTGTTAGGAAGATGTACTATAGTGGAGCTGCTGGAGTGATACTTGTCTTTGATGTCACACGACGTAGATCCTTTGCTGAATTACCAAAATGGGTCAAAGAGGCTGACGAGTCCATTGGCACCCGCGTGCCTATGATCTGCATTGGAAACAAGATTGACCTGCCCGACAGAGCAGTATCTTCAGAAGAGGCAAAGAAATGGGCTGAAGACCAGGGCTTCCTCTACATGGAGAGCAGCGCCAAGACTGGCGAGGGTGTTGCTGATATGTTCACTGTATTGGCAGAGATCATGTGGAGAGAGGCCAAGAAGAATCAAGGCTGAAGCCAGTCAATTATTGAGAGTATCTGTCAAACGCCTTATTGAACACTTTTAAACTGCGATCTGGCTGGCCTACTACCTTGCAAATTCCCTGTTCTAGAGAGCCCTCCTCAAATGGCACATCTTGAGTTGCACTCAGAACGCCTATCATGTAAATGTTGAGATCCTGTGAGGCACTCAGTTTCTTAAGAGTATCAGTTGGATTCACAGCAATGACCAATTCGCATAGTTCCTCCAAGATTTCCAAAATGGCATTAGTGGCGGGATACTCAAGTGTTCCAGCCAGGGTATCTAGAGTTGGGACTTCTGTAGTGCTCATTATGACCCGCGTCTTCTTGCCTGCGAGTTCATGGGCTGCACGTAAGGTCTCTAGTGGCTCAAGTCCAAGAATTATGTCAACTTGTTCCTTTGGAATTAATGGGCCCACATCTTTCCTCCATATTCTGATATGTGTGAAAACACTGCCTCCACGTCTAGACGCGCCGAATATCTGGCCGATTATGACCCTGTGTCCACTGATTGCTGCAGCCTGAGCTAAGACATTTCCAGCTACAAGACTTCCTTGGCCTCCAACTCCTGCAATCAGAATATTAAATGGCTGATTCATTCTAATCTCTCCTCAATGATTGCAGACTGGGGACAAACACCAATGCATGCTCTACATCGAGTGCAGAGATGATCGATGATGTAGGGTTTCTTTGTGTCATTGTTCCATGCAATTGCCGGGCACCCAAATTGACTTGCGCATATCCTGCACTTCTCTCCTATGCAACTATCACTATTAATTGTGATACGATGTAGTGAATCTATAACATGGCCCGCCCTCCTGCGTTCAAGTGCACACACGCCCTCGAGAATTAGGACCTTTAGTCCTCTCTTTTTGACGTTTGTGTGTATCAGATCCACAAGTCTGGGAATGTCCTGAGAATCAGCCCTAACAAGCTCATCTGGCTGAATTGCCTTGACAATCCCTTCTATTGAAACTTGTGTCATTAAGTTGCTTTGAGAACATGAACCTGGATGCCCTTGAAAGCCAGTCATTGCAGTTGTTCCATTGTCCAGAATCATGAAAGTGACATCTGACCCTTTGTGTTTGGCATTGATCAGCCCTGGAATGCAAGCATGAAAGAATGTGGAGTCTCCAGCTACTGCAATTATCTTGTCCTCAAACCCAAACTCGGAGAGTTGGCCAAGTCCGCCTGCAATACCTATCCCTGAGCCCATTGCTTGCATGGTGTCCATCGCGTGATCGTAGAAAACTCCCAATGAGTAACAACCTATATCCCCGATAACAGACAGTCTTCCACCCAGTCTCTGTCGCACCTTTCTAATAGCCCAGTATACATTCCTGTGGCTGCAGCCAGGGCAGAAAGTGAGTGGCCGCGGTATTAAGAGTCTTGCCGCTCTCTCTCGTATTTCATCACCCTCATCAGTAACCCATATTCTCCCCATCTTCATCAGTGCATTGAGTATGGTATCGGTGTTTATCTCGCCGTATGCTGGGATGGTTCCATCAAACTTTCCGTATATCCGAAGGTTTATTCCTTCCAGAATGGCCCTTACCTGCTCCTCGACAAACGGGTCCACCTCTTCCACAAAGAGCACATGGTCAACCTTGGAAAGCGCTTTCATTACAAGCTCCTTCGGCAAGGGATATGTGGTTCCAAGGCCAAGAGTGGCAACTCCCTCAAGCCCAGCTATGCTCAGTGCTTCTTGGACATACATCTGTCCAATACCTGTGGAAATGATGAGTAAATCATTGATTTCATTCCGAACCATTGAATTAAATGGGTCCGACTCAAACTCTTCTCTGATCATCTCAAGTTTGTTGAGAAGGTCCCGATGTCGCAGATGCGGATCAGGGACATTGTACAAATCACTGGGGATACTCCTTGCCTTCCACTTGCCTTGATTAATTGGTCCCAGTTTTACGAGGGCCTTTGAATGACTGAGTCTAGTGGTGCTTCTGATGATTACTGGGATCTTGTATCTCTGGGAGAGTTTAATGGCGTGTCCAACCATGTCCTTTGCCTGTTGACTTGTGGCTGGCTCGAAGAGTGGCAAACTTGCAGCTTTTGCATAGAACCTAGAGTCTTGCTCATTACTTGAACTGTGTCCTCTTGGGTCATCACATACAACAATGACCAGGCCTCCATCACCTGTTCCTGAGAGATTCAAATTCAATAGAAAGTCTGCTGCGACATTCAGGCCCAGCGACTTCATCGGGCACAAAGCTGGTATTCCTGCCCAGCTAGCTCCAGTACATGCTTCGAGTGCAACTTTCTCGTTTGTGCTCCATTCAACATGAAGTCCATGGACTTCTGCCCATCGCATGAGTGTAGCAGTGATCTCAGTGGATGGCGTGCCAGGATAGGATGCACAGAATTTGACTCCTGCTTCCAGTGCTCCTCTTGCAAATGCCTCATTTCCACTCATCAATTGAATGGCTTTCCCACTGTCTGTCATTGATTCTGAATGTAGTCATTTATCACAAAACACTTTCGAATATCATTCCACAATCATTAATTATAACAATCTCAATGACAGGGCACCTTTAGGATGCGGAACGGATGAGCTCAGGCGCAAAAAAACACACACGGATTGACTCCCTTCTCTCAATCTCTCATGAGAAGGATGTTGATGGTCTTGGCGCAGCCGCAATTGTCTGGCGATATGCAAGGGCAAAGGGTCTGAAGTTCGATGTAATTCTGACAGATTATGGCTCCTTCGAGAAGGTCTTCAAGAAGGTATCAATGCGGAAAAATACGCTTGTTATTATAACAGATCTCGGAATGGACGAATCCCTCTTGGACCTTATCACCGAGGCCCTAAGAAGAGCAATATCACAGGGGTGTAAAGTCGTATGGCTTGATCATCATCAGTGGTCAATGAAATCAATTCAATCAATTCTTAGTCTGCCCAATAAGCCCATTCTCAGAGTTAATCACGATTATTGTGCCGCAGAGATTGCATTCAAGACATTGATGCCACGAGACTCAGTCAGCGAAGAGATTGCTAAGATTGCTCACGATACCGACTTTAATGTGCGTGAGATAGAGTCAGCAAATGCTATTTCAGACGCCCTGACGGTGACAAGATTCAATGCAATCAGCTCAAAGCAGGATATGACTGAAGCTTTGATGAAAATTCTCACCGATCTAGCGGATGGGGGTCCCGCAAATGTCTGGGATGAGCAGACCCAGCAATTCAAGGATAATCTCTTGAATATGCAAGTTAAAAACTATCGTAAAGAGCGCCTGCGTAAGATGAAGAAGGCCCTAGATACATATTGTGATCAGATGATTCATGGGTGTCTTGTAAGGGTCATTCAATTGCCTCAGGGAGTGACTACAACGGACTTTGGCAACTTTATGGCGAATCTTGACAATCTGAATAGCGACGGACGCTCGATGAAGATTGCCGATTTACTGATAACAGTTAGTCAAGGTGGTCTGCTTGGGTTTAGACGTGGTTCTGACAAAGTACTATGCAACAAGGCTGCACATCTGTTTAATGGTGGTGGACACCCATATGCTGCTGGTGGTGAATATGGCTCCTATTCAGAATTTCAAGATGTCTGTAATGACATCTTTCTAAGACTATCTAACTCCACCGAATGGCTTTCGAGTTGTAATGATGCCGAGTAGTTATTCTCTGATTATCCTGAGTACATGTCAACAAACGTCTTTGCATTATGGGCCTGTTCCCAATAATTATCAAACACCCTAATTGCGTCATTCACTAGAAATCTGTTCTTTTCGCTTGATATCAATGCAGCAAAATTATGTTGACTTGACCTATTAAGAAACATGATCATCAGACTATCATTTAGTGATACCATCATATAGGTGGGGGGACACTCCACTATAAACCTGAACTCAACATTTCTATATCTCTTATGAGACAATCTGGATTTGTTGGTAAATAACTGGCTATTCAGCAAGTCTTTGATTTGATCACTGCGAAGATGAATCAGTATCTTCATTCTGACATCATTGTCAAGTGCATAGTATGCATGATCCCTGATCAAGTCGTGCTTGTATTTGTCTGAGGGATTCTTTTCAAGAGGCTTGAATATTCGAATCACATCACCAGGCTTTGCCTGTGTCATAATTCTGTTTCTGATAAGATGCATTGTGTTGTCATAGCCAAAGACTATGGTCGGATGCCCCTCAATCGACTTTCTTGCTAGCATGCCATAAAAATGAAATCCAATTATGCTTGGCGTTACGGTCTTTAGAAGGGAAATGGTCTTCTCAATAGCCTGCTCCTCCTGTGACAGCTTCTCGATGATCCGTTTCTTTCTCTCTTGCAGGGCATCAATGATAATATAATAGTCACTACGATATTTTGTGGGTGACGGAAACTCAATTATCTCAATGAATCCCTCCCTCTCCAGTTTCTTCAAGACCTTGTATATCCAGACCCTAGACATATTGATTCCCTGTTGTCTTTCAACGGCCTGCTTGATGTTTCTAAATATAACTTCATCACTCTCACTACTTAGCTGAATTACTATCCCAAGCAATAAGAAGTCGGTTGAGTTGAAATCAAGTCCCAGATCGGCTATCTGATTCTCAACATCACTCAATACTATCACTCCTAGACCCTTAGCATATCAATTGCTCTTTCCCAATCTTCATCAAAAACATTAATGGCATCATTCACAATTGGAAATCGTTGTCCTTCTGGTATCCATACTGCAGAATGTGGTCTGTTTGCTAATATGATCACAAAGCTCTCGTTATTCTTTGCAACAAACTGATAACTGTGAAGTTGTTTTGATAAATAGCGATAACTCACTTTATACCTTCTTTTGAGCCTGCGATAGTCTTGTTTCCTCATCTCATTTGGTTCATCATTTGCTGGCCATTTTATTGTGCTTAATGCCCTCACCTCAGCTCCTCGTTTGAGCGCCTCTATCACCATTTGGTAATGCTGAAGCTCTACCTCGATAGGCACATCCACCCAATCCATACATATTCTCACAATGTCGCCCTTTTTTGCACAACTGTAGATTTCTCTAGATATTAGATTTAGAATTCTCTCGGCGCCTATAATTGACATGGGCTTTCTTACCATTGCCTTGTTAATAGTCTTTGAGATTATTTTATCGGCTATCCTTGAAACATCAATTCTCGATATTTTAGCCTTCAACTCTTTAATCTCTTCGACTCTTGATTGTAATTCTCTCAGTTTCTTGTGATATAGATGTTCCACCGCTAGGATCAGTCCCTCAAGATTAATCCAGTATTTTGCAGGCCTAATCTGTGTTTTAATAATGAGATTGTCTTCCTCTAAAGATCTTAGATATCTATAGATTAATGGATTCGCTATCCTTTCACCAATGGTACTCTGAAGCTCATCTGAGATCTCATTGATTCCTACTGGAGAACCATATTCAATTACTCTATTAGATATGGCTCTCAATACCTGAGTCCGACGGTCATTGGCTATTCCAATCAGTTCAAGCGCCTTTTTCTCTTTCACATCAGTCAATCTCATGATGCTCCTTTCTCTGCTAGGACTTCTTGCAGTTCGATGTCAGTTATTGATATTGCACTCTCCCATATTTCATCAAATGACCTGATCGCGTTATTGATCAGGTCCACATTGAAATCATATATCATCCATGCACCGAGAACAGGGCTTTGTGAGAGTACGAACACAATAAACGACATGTTGAGACTAATGAATTCAAAATTGAATTCCTCCTCTGAAAAGAATCTCACATCAAAATTTGGCATATGTCGTACATATTCTTGAGTCTTGGCAAATGTGTCATCCAACTGTTTTCGCATTGAATCAATCTGCAGCATGTCCTCTCTGATAATTTTCAAATTCAGAAGGTATTTGACTACAACCCCTGACTCCACAAGTTCAAAAATTCTATTTGTTCTCTCATAAACTCCAGAACCAAATGGTGTCATTCTTAACATGGATGCTCTAATCACATCCCCCTTGCGTGCCTTTGAATAGATAGTGGCTGCCACTATCCTGTGCAACTCTTTAGCCCCCCTTATCGAACCCGAAATTAACTGCTGTTCTCCGCCCCCAAGGGCCCTTACAAGTTCTTTCGCGGTGTGCTCCACATCAATCGATTTTAGAGCCCTGTACTCCTCTTCAAGCCTTTTGAACTCTTGCTCGACCTTATCAATGGCCTTCTCTCTCAACTCCCCAAGAGCAGTCATTATTGTATTGACATTGACCAGATAGTTCTTTCTGTATGCATTTGGATTCTCAATAGTAACAAAGCCCTGATCAATCAACTCCTGAAGGAGTTTATGGACCCAGGGTTTCGAAAACTTCTTGCTTGGTATTTCTGCTAAAAATGCCTTGTAAATCTGATTGAATGTTAACATTGTCCTTCCATTGCTACTCCTTTTCAGAATTGCACGAAGAAGTGCAAAGGACCTTGGTTCACGTCCATTATCGATCTGCAATCCAAGCCTTTTCAGGTTATGAATTATGGATTCTAGATTCGAGGTCATAATTCTCACGATTTCTGCATATTAAAAATGTATATTTCATTATTATCATTTGTAACTTTATTTCTGTTTACAAACGACACTTCTTTAAATACATTTGCGGATTATAATTCCTGCGATTGTGTGAATCCTCGTCAAGCATGTATGAAACCTGGAGAGGGGGTGACCCTCCCCAAGGATGTCCCCCCTAATTATTCTTTTGAACTCCTTCCGAATCAAACATTTCTTATCAAGGCCCGCTCACGGCCAGACTCTTTATGTATCCCTTGCCAATTGTCATGACCATGGGTAGGAATTTTGTGAAGAGGTTCATTACGTCATTGAAACTCAAATGGCCCTGAATTGCAGCATTCAATGTTCTTGCGTCAAGATTCTCGAGCACGATTTCAGCAGCATCAATTGGATCATTGAACATAGAATACTTTGAGATTGCCCACATGCCCTTTCCTGTCTGCATAATGTTATTTGCAATCTTTGTCTTTCGGTACTCCTTCTCATATTGAAAGATACTCTTCCGACTAAAGTCATTCTCCTCCACTGCTCTCTGGGCATGCTTTGCAAGCATAATTCCTGCATGAAAACAAGTTGTGACTCCCCCACCAACAATTGAGGAAACCTGCCCTGCTGAATTGCCGCAGAGTGCAACACCTGCGTCTGTGAAGCGCGGGATAATCCCAGCACAAGGCACTACGCCTCCATTTACCGAAGCAATCTTTGCATCACGGGTTTCAGGGAATCGGTTCTTGTACTTTTTCAATACTTCCATCATTGGGGGAAGTCTGTACCAGTTAGTCCTAGAAGAGGGAACACGGCCTATTCCGAGATTCACTTCGGTTTCGCTTCTGGGATATAACCAGAGATAGCCGAGTCCAACATCACGTCCAACATAGAAGTATGCAACCTCTGGGTCAACGCCTTTACACCCTGTCAACTTCCATCGATATCCATAGCTCAGGAGCCACTTTGGATGAGTGAAACCTGCGGTTTCAGAGACCCTGCTATATGATCCATCTGCTCCAACAGTGAGTCCTGCAAATTCCTCCTCAGACTGATTGTATCGAACTCCAACAATAGCATTTCCATCTTTAATCACAGAGTTGACTCTGGCTTTGTATCTGAACTCAGCACCATGTGATTCAGCCCTGTTGCGCATGAGTTCCTGGCACAGGTCCTCATCCAGCAGGTAGGAGTTGCCCAATTGTGTCTTGTCCACTACGATCTTGTTTCCAGTATCAAGGCTCTCTCCCACAATTGATGAGAACTTGTTTCCCACAAATTCTGAAGTTGGCTTTATTCGAAGGAATTTGAGCGCCTTATCGGTCACCAATTCTCCCATTAATGAGTCTGTGACTCTTTCTCTCTTTTCCAAGACCAGAGTCCTCAACCCTCGCTCCGAGGCGCGCTCAGCTGTCATGAGACCTGCGGGACCTGTTCCAACAACAATCAGATCTGATTTCATTATTATCACCGTCATCTAGACACTGACCATCACAACAATGATGCCTCTATAATTATTTCTGAACAAGGAGCAACTTTCAAATTGGAGGATGTTCTGTAAGAATTTCAAGGAGATGCCCCTTTGAAGATTCGTACAATCGCATATAGTATCTACATGGTACTCTCAATACTGGTGAGTCTGACCATTTCAGCTCTTCCTGCAATTTTCCTGTTTGCTTTCTGCCTGCAGAATTTTGAAGCCTTCATAACTGCATTTGGCTGGCCGTTCACAGCAATAAAGGACTGGTTCCTGATCACATTTGGTCCCTTACTTCCCCCATTTGTTGCAGACTACTTTTGGTTCATCGTATTTTTTGTCCCAATCGGTTTGATCTGCTATGGGGTCTTTCTTGGCTTTCTTGTGATGATGTTTAAGCTCTCAAGGCGAGGCATCCCCTTCTTAGAAGATGGGTATTATGAGGCAGAAACCGAGAAGTGGTTGTTGTATGAATTTTTCGAAGTATATTATATTCTGTTTCCGTACTTTGCAGGCTTCTTTACAATATTCTTTGACACCAAACCAAGACACACCCTCTTTGGTGCCAAGATTGGAAAGAACACAATCGTGGGTAATGGTCGGCTGTTCAACCCCGAGCGCACAATTATTGGCAACAACTGCTTTTTTGGCTATGATGCAATTCTGAGTGGTCATGTATATGAGGGCACTCGCCTTTATCTGAAGACAGTCAAGCTTGGCAATAATGTCACTATCGGAGCAAATGCAGTAATTCTCCCTGGTGCTGATATTGGCAACAATGTCATCATTGGAGCGAACACTGTAGTGCCCAAGGACAAGAAGATTCCTGATAATCACATATGGGTTCATGGCAAGGCGATTCCACGAAAGGACATTGAAGCGGAGATTGACATCAGTGGTGTCCTGAAGCGTCCTGTGATTGAAGGATCGCGAGTTCACATGAATGAGGCCAACGAGTCCGAAACGCCAACAGAAGGCGAGCACCTGTAGGAGATAGTGATTAAGTTGAAGATCCTAATGTTTCATCTTGAAGAGTTCTGGTATCGGCCGCATTCGGCTCCTGAATCCGAGGGCGTGCCCTTTGGCGAAACTCTCCTTGTCTGGATTCAGGCAGAAGAAAAGGATGTTGATGACAAGATCGCCGTCCTCAGAAAGATGGTCAAGAACATCAGATGGATGTCAAAAAAGACTGGTTGTGAGAACATTGTTCTTCACTCCTTTGCTCATATTGCAGAGAGCAAGGCACCACCCGAACTAGCAAATGAGATAATCTTTGAGGTCAAATCACGTCTTGTAGAGCGAGGGTTTCCTGTTCATATAGTCCCTGAAGGTCTCAATGAGTTTCGCATGCATGTTAAGGGACCTGCAATTGCAAAGGTTTTCAAGAGTTTCTAGTGGACTTTAACAGTGAGTCTGAGTCATTCATGGATAATGAGAATTGAGTCTGGAGATGAGGAACACGACCGATTACACTCCACGGGGATACCAGCGACACATTCTTGACAGGTTAGTCAAATTACAGGGGACTAATGTCCTTGTGGAGTTAGACTGCGGACTTGGGAAGAGGTTTATCACTCACCAGCTGGTTTCTCAGAGATTTCCGAATACTCGCGTGATCATCGTCGTTCATTCATCATCCTCACTTGCTGAAACTGTTGATTATTTAAAGCACGAATATACTGGCCTTGATGATGAGATTGGAGAGCTATCGTCTCATGTCCCCTCATCCATAAGACCCTATGTTCTCAAGGAGAAACGCGTTATTGTATCAACTCCTCAAATTCTCGCAAAGATGATAGAACAATATCCTGAGATTGTTGAACAGTTTCAGATGCTTCTCATCAACGAGGTTGACACATTAGCAAGGCGAGCTGGCGGTAGAACCACAATAGTCTTTCCCTGGCCAGTCATTCTACACTTCTTTAGAGAAAAGTGGATCATTGGCATGAGTGGCACTCTTCGCGATGAGCATGCTGTGTTCACTAGCGAGCAGCTGGAGATACGCAAGGAGCTGTTGACATTACAGCAACACATTCCTAACTCGCAAGTGATCACAATGGATGAGATATTAAACACGGATGTTTTGGAACATCTTGAGCCCACATTCCTCACTGTTTTACTAGTCAGTGATTCCAAGATACGAGGGATTGTTCTTGCTCTTGACACATTGATCAAGTCCACAAGGGATGAGATATTACAAGAGCTCGATGATTTTGGTCAGGTCCATCTTGTTGATGATGACCCTCGCAGAGTGCATCTGATGCTTGATCGCCTGCCAATTGATGAAGAACTCAAGGCAAGATATTCGGGTCTTCTGATGCTACGGCGATATGTCTTTGCTATGCCTCCTCATAGCTTCCTGCGCCAGTTTAGAGGCGACTTTCTCAGCCACTATTTTGACATTGCGAGTCTGAGAAAGACTCTGCCAAGAGTATCATCAAAGGCGGTTAAGGTACTTGAGATTGCCATGAAACACAAAAAAACTCTGGTTCTCACCTCATACATTGCAATGGTCCGCCAGATCAAACATCTATTAACATCAAAAGGTCTTGAAACCCTTACAATCACCGGGTCAACCAATGACAAGGGTTCGGTTCTACGCGAGTTTAAGGAGAACAAGAATATCAACGCTCTTGTCATGTCACCTGTGGGCGAGCGTGACCTCGACATACCTCAGGCAGAAGTAATGGTGGTCTGTGACGTTATCAGCACGACAAAGACCATGTATCAGAAGTTCAAAAGGACTCGTGGCGGAAAAGTTGTGATTCTGGTCTATTTGGGAACCTCTGAGGAGAATAAGGTGTCACGACTAATTAATGATATTCTTGAAAAATATCCTTGGTCCACAGCAATCATTCAAAGGGGGCAATGACCTTCCATATTGTTTCTATATTATTATAAGACTAACATCTCTGTTTACTTCGAGTCAAGTTGGCAGATTTCGATGGCACATCAAATAGAGAGGTCTCCGTGGGAGCTGATATTATAAAGATTGAACGCTTCAAAGACCTTCATTCGGAATCGCCCTTCGTCAAGCGAATATTCTCAAATGATGAGATGCTATACATCTTCAGCTTCGCTGAACCTGCCCCTCACCTTGCTGCCAACTTTGCAGGTAAGGAGGCTGTGATAAAAACAGTTGGTGCCAATGATGTGATTCCTTACAAGTCTGTAGAGATACTTAGGAGGGCCAATGGGAAGCCCTATGTTAAGATGTTTGGTGAAGAATCCGACAGAATCCATGTGTCATTATCGCATTCAAAAACGCATGCGATAGCAGTTGCAATTAACTTATCAAAAGACCTTCAATTGCCACCTGCAACTATTGGAAGCATGTTGATAGATGCTATGAGTCAGCTGAATGAAAAGGAGTGATTTGAATGAGTGATGATGCCTTGAAAAAAATCCTCGACTCAGTCCGTGAGACGCAGACCTATCTTAATCTGTGGAGTGCATATAAGAAGATAGAGCGCCTTGAGGTCACTCCTCCTGAAGATTCAAGCAGAATTGTGCGTCTTGCGGTGATTGGGTCATCAACTCTCGAACCTCTTGCAGCCTGTATAGACATCAAGGTTCGCCTATTAGGTCTACATGTGGATACCTTTGTTGGTGGCTTTAACACTTATCGCCAAGAAGCGCTAAATCCATCATCATCACTCTATTCGCATAATCCAGATGTTGTAATACTGGCTATTGATGCATGGTCTCTTTTAGATCAAGACTTTCTGTCATCATTTCCTAGAATGAACACTGAAGACCGTGAAACTCTGGTTGACAACATTACGAATGAAGTTCTAAATGTCGCCCAAGCATTAGAACAGAATAGTTCTGCACTGGTGCTTGTGAACAACTTTCTGATTCCTGTTTTCACCCCGCTTGGCATTGTTGACTCGAAGCAGGTTCTTGGACTTCGCGAGTTCTTTCAACAGGCCAACGCCAGATTAATTGATGCTCTCAGGACCACTGACAGAATCCATGTTGTGGACCTTGATGCCATTGCCTCCGATTTTGGAAAGTCACGACTTGTTGACTGGAACACGTTCTATCGTGGTTCAGTTTCGTTCAGCGCAGACTTCATGCCTTTTCTTGCTGATGAATATGTTCGTTATGTCCGTGCGTTGAAAGGTCTCTCGAAGAAATGTATTGTCTTAGATTTGGACAACACCCTCTGGGGCGGCATAATTGGTGAGGATGGATTGGAAGGAATCAAGCTTGGAACAACATCTCCAGGTATCGAGTATCTTGAGTTCCAAAGGACATTACTGAGCCTGTACAATCGAGGAATTATTCTGGCTGTTAACAGTAAGAACAACTTTGATGATGCCATCAAGGTGCTCAGGGAGCATCCCTATCAGGTATTACGGGAGGAACATTTTGCTGCTCTCAGAATCAACTGGCAAAACAAGGCACAGAACATGATTGAGCTGGCACAAGAGATCAATATAGGTCTTGATTCCATGGTGTTCATTGATGACAATCCTGTTGAACGGGCACAGGTCAGACAGGCTCTTCCTGAGGTGCTGGTTGTCGAGATGCCTGAGAATCCGCGGCTCTATCGGGCGACCATTGAGAGACTGAATGTGTTTGATGTTCTCACATTGACCAAGGAAGACCTCGCACGTGGAGAGATGTATGTTGGTCGTAGAAAGCGTGCCGAGTTGGAGCGAAAAGCGGCCTCTCTTGAGGACTTCTTACGCACTCTTGAACTCAAGGTCCATGTGCAGGAAGTATCTGATTTTAACATGCCTCGTGTGGTGCAGATGATAGGTAAGACCAACCAGTTCAACCTCACAACAAAGCGATATACTCATGCAGAAGTGCAGGGTTTCAGGGACTCGGAAGACTGGGTTGTTTATAGCATGTCTGTGACTGATCGCTTTGGTGATGAGGGTATTGTGGGAGTTGCGATTATAAAGAGGGATGCAGACACTTGGCGGATTGACTCCTTCCTGATGAGCTGTCGGGTAATTGGCAGATCTGTTGAGACCGCATTTCTTGCGAAAATCATCAATGATGCACGTTCAGCAGGTGCAAAGAGAGTCATCGGTGAGTATATTCCCACTAAGAAGAATCCTCCCGCCTCAGACTTTTATGAACGTCATGGCTTTGTCAAGTCCAAGGAGACCTCCGATGGGGCGACTGAATGGACCCTTGATCTTGAAGAGAAAATGGTTGATGTTCCCGAGTGGATAGAACTGACCGAGGGATGAACTTTGAACGACATTGATGAACGCGTTAATGAAATAATCTCTCTCGTGCTACTTATTGACAAGGATGAGATCAGTGATGAGCTCCGAAGAAAGGACTACGAGCCTTGGGACTCGATGGCCCACCTAATTTTGATCAGTGAGATTGAGAATGCCTTTGGTGTGACTTTCGATGATGAAGAGGTAGTTGATATTTGGACCGTTGGAGACCTCAAGAGAGTACTTGCAAGCAAGGTCTAATCATCTATATCTGCAGTTTCGAGTTTTTGAACCACTCGTGCTGGGTTACCCACTACCATAGTCATGGGTGGAACATCTCTGCTGACTACTGCACCTGCTGCAACAATAGCCCCTTTCCCAACTGTGACCCCGGGAAGAATGATGGCACCAGCTGCTATCCATGCCCCCTTCTCAATCACGATCTTTTGTGGTGGTTGGGAAAATAGCCCCATTCTCTGGTGCAGTTTACTTGCCCCACCATGAGCCATTATCATTGCGCCTGGTCCTATTGCCACATAGTCCCTTATCTCAACATATTCGGGGTGCTCGCTATCAATCATCACATTGGCTCCAATAAACACGCCTTTTCCAATCTCCACTCCACATTTTCGATGAGCTGCAACTCGCAGCTGATGCATAGGAGCAAGCCATGCGATTATTCGCCAGATTCTGCCAAGTGCTTTTCCCAATAATGTCAACCCCTGTCATAAAGCTTCAATATCTGTCTTCGTAGATAATCTGAGAAGACCCAATTATCAATATCCCCTGTGAGCAGCAGGCAGAACTTTGTACCACTCTTCCATGAGCCATTCTTGTTCCAGTGACTCACAGCCTTACTCGGAGTCGGAACCCATCCCCCCAAAGTATGTGTATATTCAACAATATCTCTCAGACAACCCACGTACTCACTCTGTCCAATACGTATCGGATGCAGATCAAACATGACTACTCCTCCTTTCAAAGCCACCTTTTGTATCTCTGCCTTTAATATCTTTGAGATCATCTCGGATGACATACGCATTTTGTCAATCATTCTGTCATCGCTCCAATAGTTCAGTGGAATGAATGTGGTCCTGGACTTTCCTTTGTCTGTCTGAATTCTAAAGAAATCAGTCCTTGTGCGATGTTCTGGTCTGTATCCAAAACCGCCATCCCAGACAAAATTGAACTCATCTATCATTGCTGGCATGTCATCTGAATAATTGTCATAGGGGGCCCGAAACCCTTTCACACTCACACCCATCCTTGCAAAAGTATGGATGCTCTGTTTCAAGTCACGTTTACGTTGGCTTGGGCTTAACTGTGGATATCTCAAATGATTGAACCCATGGCTTGCAACCTCATGTCCTTCTTGCATTATCATATGCACAAGATCGGGCCGCATTCTGGCAATCGAGGCGACAATAGGAAATGCAAATCTGGCTTTGTAAGTGTCGAGTGCATCAAAGATGTTTTGAAGGAGATCTTCAAAGGGTGTTCTGTGCAAAACAAGCATCCTTACAAACTGAAGCAATGATTTTGATCCCCATCTCTTCTGCAGCTGCCTTATATACTGGATTGGCACATCAACACCTCTACCAATGAAGACTGCAGGATATGGCACTCATAAGAGTTGTGAATCAATCTCTCATGGTTCTGAAATCATGGTCATTGTGAGTATATTGAAAAGAGGTCCCACATATTGTGGTTCCAGTTTTGAATGAATATACTTGCATAAATCGATGAATGTTATCGCACGCATCTCGGCGTCTGTTCTAATTCCGAGAATCTTTTTAGAATACTTCACAATCTCTTTCACAATGCCTTTTCCCTTCTTGTGTTCTTTTAATATGGCAGTTGCCTCTTGCTCGATTCTCTGAATTAGACTCTTGAACCGAATCTCTGCGATATCATCAGAACCTTTCGCCTTCACAGTGCCAATCAATACTTCCAATATAGAATTATGAAGTCCTGCAATCAATGCCTCTATCTCATAGGCGGTAAATCTCACGGACTCGTTATTTGCTATTATCTCCCATTTCAGATCACTCGAACGTTCGACTCCAAGAGTCCTGTCTTCAATCTTTATCAACTCATGATAGAATCTACTGTTCAGGCTTGCCTTAACAGCCGTTCTCAAGACAGCTGCTTCGGGAAGGGTCAAGATGATACTTTTGTTGTTATTCGTGACTTTAATACAGAACCCGTCTTTTGGTGTGACTTTTTGAACATAGTTTGACGCTGGTGCTACCTCTATTGGCGGAAGATTCTTCAGTACATTTGCAAGCTCATTCACTTCTTCGTCAGTGCAGAAGAATGTATTCCCATCACCAGAGATTGATAGGGTCCCACTCTCCGTTCTGACGAACTCGATTTTGTTCCCTGCACCAACATCTGTGGTCTTTTTGTAAGTCTGCTTGAAGCTTCGCGCGGTCTGTGCCAACTTCTCAAGAGCAGCAGCTATCATATGGGCCTCGCCATAGCCAATGGCTATCTCCCGATCACCCTCTGATCCTCTGCCAATTCCAAGTGCTCCATCTCTCCTAATCTTGACATACATATTCAATCATGCTCACAATAGGGCTTTTACTGAAAACTGTATCGCAGCCATATTGGTCGCTCAACGAGAGCTCTTAAAAAGACCCGCGCATGTTGTATGCAAGGTGAATTATTTGAGAATAGGTGTTGAGAAGGTCATAATTATCAGTCTGCTTTTCTCTCCATTTTTCGCTGTTGCAATTGGGAGTTCCGTTCCAGCCGCTCAAATTGATCATTTCATGGCCCAAAATTAATCCTATTTCATTCGTGGTCCCACAGTGAATCTTGTGACAAATGAATCAGCAGTCTTATTCTGGAGAACTCCACTTCCCACTAATGCAACCGTGTTCTATGGTCTGAACCAGAGTATACTTGAAACTGTGAGTAATAGCACTCTTGATACGGACCATTACATCAGAATCTCATCTTTAAATCCCGACTCTAAATACTGGTATAAGGTAAGGAGTAATGGCACTGAGAGTGAGGTATATCACTTCAAGACCGCACCCGATGACCCTTACTCTGTGAAGATCATTGTTATTGGTGATAACAGACCCTCCTCTGGAACTGTGCAGCCTGAGGTCTTCTCAACTCTGGCAGACATGATAATTGCAGAGGAGCCACATCTCGTTCTTATGACTGGAGACTATGTCTATGATGTTTTAGAATCAGAGTCATGGAATCTAGAGTCGTGGGGGGCCTTCACAAATATCACTGACCGTATTGGTCATTATGCCCCAATATACGGTGTCGTTGGAAATCACGATGTGGAACTGATTAATAACAAGAGGGTTGACAAGTATTTCCTTGATTCCTTTGTCCTATATGACGAACCAATGACATACTCGTCATTCGATTATGGTGGAATCCACTTCACTCTACTTGACTCGGAGGAACTCGGTTTCGAAGGACGAATCACTGGAACTCAATATGACTGGCTTGTTAATGACCTTGAAACCTGTACTGCTCAATACAAGTTTGTATTTGCACACAGACCTCTCTATCCCGTGAAGCATCTTGGAAGCGCTATGGATGTGAATAAGACAGAACGTGCAATGCTTCAAACCCTCTTTGAGAGTACTAATGTCACCGCCTTCATTGCAGGGCATGATCACTCGTTCGACAGACTAACAGTCAATGGGGTTGTCAACATAATCTCAGGCGGTGGGGGTGCGCCTCTTTATGATAATCCATGGGGCGTTGCTGCATATCACTATCTTGTCATCAATGTCACAAATAACAAGGTAGAATTCAACCCCATTAACCAGAACGGTGATGTTTTCTCGCCCTATTCACTACCACTCAGTGGACCTATCGAGATTAGCATGCGTGCATTGATGAATGGTAGTAAACGGGCCGCAGGATCTCTCCCTGAGATATATTTCAGTGAGGTTCCAACGGAGTATTATTACTGTTGGGATGGAATGGCAAATACCACTGTATTGACTGGTCTTCCTGAGAATGGAATGCATGTTCTTGAAGTCTATGCAAAAAATGATGAGGGTGTGTGGAGTTATGCCCGATTCGTTCTCTATGCCCCAACCATTGAGTCCACAACCACAACAGGTCCCACCTCCGAATCACCGGCACCTGCCCTTGACTTGCCACTGGCCCTGTCAATAATTGGTGGTATGGCAATTGTCATAGTGATTATAGTAATTAAAATGAAAAGTCGATGAAATTAGAATGCAGAGGGAACTTCTCCTCTGCATACATTTTTTTATATACTGTCCTTCACATCAAAAGCGAGTTTTCCAGCCTCTTTGGTCTGTATCGAAATATCGATCTTATGCTCCCCTTCTGACAATTTCTCTCCCTTGATATGAATAATGATCTCAACCCCTACTTTGATTGGGAATGAATTGTCCTGTGTGACCTCTGCTGCAGGAACCTCTGTTTCATCCGAACGAATTATTGTGTTCTCCAATGGGTATTCCTTATCGTCAACTTTGATCGGCTCAATGCCAATAGCCGTTCCTGGTGATAATGAGTTCTTTATCTTAAATTGGAATCCATCATCAACATTTTCAAGACTACCTTTGACATATAGTTTTCTTAAGAGAAATGTTGGAATCTGCAATTTTCTACAAGTCCTCCTCTGAGGTTTTCAATTCAATGATTTGTTTCCACTTCTTTTATAGATTACGAGTGGGCTGAATTGTTCTGACTGCTGGGTCTTGTTCTCAATCATCACATACCTTTCTAAGCGCTATTTCGATGATAATTTCAAGAAGTCCCTCCTCGGCAGCATTGGGCATTATCGCAATGGACCCTTTAAAAAGACTAATCAGCCTTCTAATATATGCGATCTCAACAGCCTCACTTGAAGTGGAACTCATGTACCTAAGGAGCATGTTCTGCTCTCATGAGCATAGTCTGTTCTAATAGTCATTCTCATTTCGGCGATGCACATTGGAGTTTCGCTGTCTAGGTTATGTGAAAACTCCACAGCCAACTCATTTAGGAGTCCAATTCGATTGACCAGGAACTCCATGACCTTGTGAATTGCATCAACAAGTAAATCATTGGCAAGTATAGTACACTCCTTGAGGCTGCCTGTGAATGTCGGAGTACATCCCACTCTTTCAGTTGTCAGCTCAGTCTTGCAGATTTCTGCAAAATCCATTGGGACCAGGTCCGAACTGGCAATGACGCTCTCTGTTAAAACTGCATTGATTCTTTGAGCTATGCTCTCTGCATGTGATAACTGGCTCAAGGCCCTTGAAACAATATCAAGGCGAGAGTCCATCTCATTGGTTCTACCTAACGCTTCTATATGGTCTTCAACCATTTGAATCTCAGATAGCAAGTCTTTCAATAGGACCTCCTTTTGGATAAGGATACGCTCTTGATAGTCCTCTCGTATTCTTACTTCGTCAACATGAACCTTGATTAAATAGAGAATGCATCCCACAGCAGTCAAGTAAAGCAAGAAGTCAGTCATCCACCAGCCAGTTGTCCAGACACTGAAGTTTGCGCGCAACAGCACAACAATGACCCAGACCACTGAAATATTTGCAAGGTTTGTATCGAATGTGAACCTCCCCCCGTGCAGACTTATCAGTACAAAAAACAGGCTAAGCATGCCAAACAGAGTGAAATAGCTGAATACAAGCATTATAGTCGGTGCCAATGCTGATTGAACAAAGCTATCATGAGCAAAATCTGGGAATGCCTGAAACAGTTGAAAACGGACAAACTCAGCAAACACAAGAATCAAGATGAATATGGCAATTGCCATGATATAGAACCACTTTGGTCTGAACTGCACCACACTCAATCTTGGAGAAAATGCAGCCCTATATGCAATATAGAGCACCAACGAGGCGATGATTGACCCTATGATGTACGGCATTAATGAAACTGTGCCATTATATATGGGCAGCATGGGGGAAATGCTGATAATTATCTCAGCAGCACACCAGAACAAGAGCAGAAGGATGATTGGAGTATGCCATGGAACGGGTGCTCGCCTGCTCCTCATGATCATCATATATGCCGCTCCTCCCGCCATCAACGATGCACTGAGGTGAATGATGACAGTCACACCAACATTCACTATGGTAGTACCTGCAGTGAGGCTGTTAATTAGGTAGATCCCAAGAACTGGAAAGAGAATGACTAGATTGATGCCAAGTGAGAATACATATGCTCGTTTTGAATCAACCTCAATCATAATCAAGTAATGGACCGTGATTCCAATCACTGCATAGATGAACGCCATTATAATGAATCCAATCGAAAGTAGCCACAACACCGATGGGCTAGACAGAATGTAAATGTGAGTGATTGCAGCAGCTGAGAGGAGCCATGCGGCGATTGCAATGCGATATGGGTCTATTGAAATCACAGACTCCCTCTTCTTAAATATCAGTACTCCAGCTGCAAAAAACAGAATAAATGCAATAGATCCAATTGCATAACCAGCTATCAATATGATGTCAACGGGTGTGTCTGCTCGAATTATTATTGCAAACATAATAGATATTCCTACTCCAATCACAGCCACAATGATTCTGAGATGCGACAAGACTCCAGAATCGCTCTTAGACCCATTCTTACCAACTTGATGCCCAAAAGCAAAGAACAGAGTGCTTGCTATTAAGAGACCAATCAGATTCAATAATATCCCATGAGGCTGCAGGTGAATTGGACCGTTGTCAACTCTCCATAGGTTTGAGATTGCCGATCCTGCAAAGACGAGGAACCCATAATTAGCGGTTCCTGCAATAAGCTGGTTGGCGATTGTATTTTCGATACGGATGAGATTGTTGAGTGAAACCACTAATATCAGACAAAGAAATGCTAACACTGAATATATCACACTGACCCCGTGAGATGTGTTCCAGTCTGGTCCGCTGATATACAGAAGTATAATGTAAATAATCATTATTGGTAAAAGAATTAGAATCCTCTTGGTCCCATGTTTCATTTCAAAAGACCCCGAAAGTCTGACGCATTATACTATATACGACTTATAATGACTTAATATATGCTCCTATGAGTTATTCATTAATTGACACCACATTTTTTCTAAAAAAATGGCATGACTTGATATCCAGCATTTTTGATTCTCATGTCGGTTGAAACCGTTCATTGTAAGTTGGGCATTCTTGGACATCAGAGTCCAGTCCTTCCTGGAACGGCACAGGACTGCTTTTCTCTTGTATGTGTCACACAATTCAAGCTCCTACATTTTTCAAGGGTTCTATCAAACATTTATTTGAAGAGTGTCCAAGTTTGTCCCATTTCTCAGCATCTGTGCGCAACCCCATGTGCTGTATTTTCATGTATCTAATCACAAAGTGAACCTTGGCGAACCACGCCATCCTTAAAAGTAATAAGCAAATTAATTTGAAAACACACACACCAAGCAACGAGGAATACGCATGCAAATTGGTTTCGATCCCTTCGGGATATTCTCAATATTCGGGGCAATCACAATCATATTCATGATTGTGCCGATCCTAATGATCATCATTGTTGTAGTAGTCTTTGTGAAAATCTGCAAGGCTGCTGGAAGAACAATGACTCTTGAAGCACCTGAATTTGCTATACCTGAATCCTACAGATCGCGAACCCGCGCTGATGGTTCAGGGATTAGAACCGTACGAATACCCACTAAATGCCCTTCATGCGGTGCAGCTCTCAGTCATGAGACCATTGACTGGGTCGGGCCATTGGAGGCAAAATGCTCATATTGTGGTGCTGTCGTCAGGGCGACTTTTGAAGAGGTCTGATTGTATTATACGAGTTCTTAAGAAATGACATGATACAACAACCATGAACCAAAGCATGTTTCACCACAGGAGCCCTTCTCTAATGATAGTTGGATTCGAAATCCATCCTGATGGCACACACGAGGAGATTGAAGTTTCATATAATGTCCTAGAGTCCACCAAGGCCTATTGCATCGTGGATGAACGTTCCCAATCAATATTCCTCTGGAAAGGCAAGAAGACAGGCGTTCGAGAGAAGTTCGTTGGCGCTCAAGTTGCATCAAGACTCAGAGGGCAATATGGTCCTCAGTTCAAGGTCAGACCTCTTGATGAGGGTGAAGAACCACAGACATTTCTCAACATTATCAAGTAACAATTCACTTCCGCAAGATTCTTAGAACCTGCCTCTTCAGTCATCAAGAGGATCAGAAATGAGAGGTCTTGTGAAGAAGAACCGTGGTGTTGGAAATATCGAACTCATGGATGTTGATGAACCGACGCCGGGGCCAAATGAGGTCAAAGTTGAAGTCGCTGCTGCAGGCATCTGCGGCACTGACATTCACATAAAACATGATCACTCCTTTTACACACCTCCTGTTGTTCTTGGTCACGAGTATGCAGGCACTGTTGTTGAGGTGGGGAGCAATGTTCAAGACATTGAAGTGGGTGATAGAGTGGTTTCCCCCGCCACCGCATATTGCGGTCGTTGCTATCAGTGTAAGATGGGCCATGTGAACAGATGCACTGCAAAGAACAAGAGAATCCTCGGGGTTTCATTGGCCGATGGAGCTTTTGCAAAGTATCTTGTTGCTCCAGAGTACATTATTCACAAAGTTCCCGATAGACTATCACTTGAAGAGGCCGCTTTGGCAGAACCAACTGCCTGTGTTGTTCATTCTGTCGTAGAGTCTACTCCCATTTTTCCTGGTGATGTCGTTGTAGTTCAGGGTCCTGGTACCATGGGCCTGTTGGCAGCTCAAGTCGCTCGTGCAATGGGTGCTGGAAAGGTCATAGTGACAGGAACAAGTGCTGACAGTTGGCGCCTTGATATTGCCAAGAAGACAGGGGCTGACCTGACGATTGATGTACAAACCTCACCTGATGCTGTTGAGATTGTACAGGGTGTTTCTATTGCTGATGGTGCTGATGTTGTCATAGAGGCCTCAGGATCTGCTGCGGCACGAAGGCAGGCCATGGAATTTGTGAAGACTACTGGACATATATCGATACTTGGAGTTCAAGGTAGCCCTACAGATATTAATATAGACACAATGATTGAGAAGGAGCTCACCATGGGGGGCACTTGGGGGACAATACCTTCGTCTTGGGTGATTACGCTTCAGATGATGGCCAGTGGTCAGATTGATGTGAACCCACTCATTACTCACAGACTCTCTCTTGATGAGTGGGATGATGGCTTCGAGTTGATGGAAACCCAGAAGGCAATCAAGGTTCTATTCACAGATCTTAGCTAATCCTGGTGGTAATCATGTATCTCACAAGAGATGTTCCTGCGTCTGAATATGAACTATATATGGCAGAAGGTATAACTGGTGTGCTATGGCATCGGCTGCTTAATCCCGACAACTCGTCACAGAAGTTTGCTATGCGGTGCTACATTATTCAGCCTGGAGGTCATACTTCCTATGACACTCATGAACATGAGCATGGCGTCTATATGATGTCAGGCAGTATTCGTGTAAAGGTCGGTAACGAGATGATTACTCTGAAACGGGGAGATGTCATTCACATAGCTAGTAATGAGCCTCATCAGTTCATCAATGATGGCGCGTCCCCCGCCAAATTCCTATGTGTTCGGACTTTTGAATGAACGCTAAAATAACAATTCATATGGAAAAATGGATTGGAGAGATTATTCTCTCCCTCACTTCTTTCTTGGTGCCCACTCATCAAGGGCATCTTGAACAAGGGCGAGGTGAGCTGCTGCTGGTCCTCCGCCCATAACAATGGCCACACCACATGCCTCCATAATCTCTTCCCTTGTGGCTCCTGCTGTCAATGCCTGTTTGACATGATAGACAATACACGAGTCACAGGGTGCAAGCACAGAGGCCACAATGCAGATGATCTCCTTAAACTTGGCCGGGAGAGCTCCGTCTTTATGTACAGTCTTCAATAAGTCTGAAAATGCATTCCTTGTTTCAGGAATGTCACGATTGAGCGCTCCATAATGTCGCATGAAACTCTTTAGAATCTTTTCAACCTCATGATCTGCCAATTCTCACAGTCTCCATCATTCGCTATTGGCTGGAATACCCATGTTCCACTCTTCTTGACTATAGCGAGTCTGATATAAGGCCTCTGCTACATCAATCTCTTCCTGAGTGAGTTCACCAATCTCAAATTTTTCTTCAGTGATTTTGGCAAGTTGTTCACTGATTGCCCGCTTTATCTCACTCAAAGAAGGACTTATCCCAACCTCTTTTGTGATGACCGTGACCACATCGCGTTTACTAGGCTTACATCGTATCCTTGATTGACTGCGATAATACTCCTTCTGATTTGGTGGGACATGCAAGCAATTGTTGAGGAGTTGCAAGTCTGAGTCTATTAATAGAGTTCCATGAATGAATGATACTCCCCTTTTGAGCCAACCTGCTGTACCTGTGATCTTTCTTCCATTTATTCTCAAACATTGTCTGTCCGAATCATAGTATGCCGGCACTTTGATCTTTCTCAAGGCGTTGGCTATGGCTCCAAAGAAGTTCCAATATAGTTCAGTAAGAGTACGCGACACATAGGGCCTGCTCTGGTCCATGCAGAGTGTAATGTTGAGGTTTCCCTTATCATGGTACACCGTACCTCCTCCTGTGAATCTTCGCGCGATAGGTATTCCATTTTCTCTGCAATAATCAATATTGAGTTCAAGGTGCGTACATTGAAAACGGCCCATTACAACTGCAGGATTTGACTGCCAGAACCTCAGCGTACATTCTTTCTCTTCTGATTCGGCGTTGACTTTTGCAAGAGCCTCCTCGATGGCAAGATTTCTGAATATATCCATCTCAGAGGTCTCAATCACACGCCAAGTCATATGTTGTCCCACTGTATACTTCACTAGTTCTGCTTATATATTATTTTACTCTATTATCAGGTGATATACCTCAATATTACTGGTTAAACGACCTCCTTGAATGATTCCCATCACTCATTTTCGTTCCAGCAGAGCCTAGATTTTCATGAAGAACGGGTTTTCAAGTGTTTCCTTTAAGGCCTGAAGGAACCGTCCTGCAGGGGCGCCATCAAGTACTCTATGATCAACCGCACAACTAGCCATCATCATACTCCTTATCGCAATCATGTCATTAATTACAACAGGCTTCTTCTTTATCTGGCCCAATGCGAGTATTGCGGTTTCTGGCGGATTGATCACAGGGATAAACAGGTCAACCTTGAAAGGTCCTAGGTTCGACACAGTAAAAGTGCTGCCTGAGAGTTCTTCAGGCTTTAGCTTGTTGTTCCTTGCTCTACGACCAAGCTCCTTGGTTTCCTTTGCGATCTCGGTGATAGATTTCTTGTTGGCATCTCTCACCACAGGCACCAAAAGGCCGTTATCAGTAGCCATAGCAACACCTATGTTAATATCCTCAAACATGTGCAGCTCATTTCCGACAAGTGTGGCATTAAACCTGGGAAACCTCTCAAGGACATCAGCAACCGCCTTGACTATGATATCATTAAACGAAACCCTGATCCCAAGCTCTCGTTCGGTACGCTCATTTATCTCCTCCCTAAGCGCAACAACCTCGGTCATGTCGATCTCGGTGATCATTGTAATATGTGGATTATGAGAGCTCTGAGTCATCCTTCTTGCAATTGTCCTGCGCAGTGGTGTAAGGGCTTCCACCGCTCTCACATTCCTATCAAGATTGACACTTATCGGTGTGGCAGTGGTAGTCTGAGCTGCAATCACATCACGTTCAACTATTCTTCCATCTGGTCCCGTCCCGACAACAGTGGAAAGATCGATGCCGAGTTCACGAGCCTTCTTCCTTGCCCTTGGTGATGCCTTGATTCTACCGGTTGAAAGAACCGATGTTGTTGTTCTTGTTGTAGGCGTCCGAATCCTTGGTGGTTCTCTCTGAACGACTTCTGCGGGAGCTATTGTTGGTGCCGTGGTTGTCTGCTGTTTTGGAGCATTGAGCACTTTTGGTCTGATATCTGGAATCTCCTCTCCCTTCTCGCCAATGATGGCAATTGGTTCACTGATAGGAATCTCATCGTCAACCTCACACAGAATCTTGAGCAGGATGCCATCTGCAGGGGCCTCGAGTTCAAACTCGTTCTTCTCACCAAATATCTCAACTACTGGCTCTCCCTTCTTTACCTTGTCACCCTCTTTCTTGAGCCATTTGAGGATGACGCCATACTCCATTGCAACACTCATCCGTTGCATGATCATGATTGTGACCATTGTGATGGGTCTCCTATACAATCTCTCTGATGGCCCTGGCAATTCGCTCCTTATCAGGAATGAAAAAGTTCTCCAGCGGTGGGCTGAACGGTACAGGTGTGTCGGGCGCGTTCACTCGTTTGACTGGGGCATCCAGCCAGTCAAAAGCCTCCTCTTGGACCATTGCAGCAATCTCTGCAGTGACTGCTCCTGTTTTTGTTTCTTCGCTAACGACCACAAGCCGTCCAGTCTTTTTAACAGACTCGATTAATGTCTTCTTATCAAGTGGTGCGAGAGTTCTTGGATCAATCACTTCTACACTGATCCCTTCTTTGGCGAGTTCTTCTGCTACCTCGAGGGACTTGTGCACCATGATGAATGTGCCCCACACTGTGACATCAGCCCCCTCTCTACGAATCTTTGCCTCACCAAATGGAATGAGATACTCCTCTTCAGGGACCTCTTCCTTCTTGTCATACACGAGTTTGTGCTCAAAGAACATCACTGGATTTGGGTCTCTGATTGCCGTCTTGATCAGTCCTTTCACATCATAAGCAAAAGCTGGGACCGCTATCTTCAAGCCGGGTGTGTGCATGAACCACGCCTCAAGGCTCTGGGAGTGATGTGATGCAATATTCTTGCCTCCTCCAAATACTGTCCTGATGACCATTGGGACTGACCTCTGTCCTCCAAACATGTAGTGCATCTTTGCGGCTTGGTTGCATACTTGATCCATGGCTAACGTGATGAGGTCTCCAAACATGATCTCTGCCACTGGACGAAGTCCTGTGATTGCAGCACCCACAGCAGCTCCAACAATAGTGTTCTCCGAGATTGGAGTGTCTCGTACGCGTTCAACCCCAAACTCCTCCGCAAGACCCTTGGTGACCTTAAACGCTCCTCCCCAGTTCAGACCAATGTCTTCACCCATGAGGAATACACGTTCATCTCTTTGCATCTCCTCTCGCAGTCCCTGCTTCAAGGCCTCTCTGTAAGTCATCTCTGGCATTCTAGTTCACCTCCGCAAAGACGTCCTCCAGTGCCTCTTCTGGTGCTGGATAGTCGGACTTGATTGCAAAATCGGCGGCCTTGTCGACCTCCTTCTGCAACTTGTTCCTAATCTTTTCTGTTTCTTTCTCGGTCAATGCTCCATTCTCAATTGCTATCTTTTTGATTATCTCAACTGCATCCTTGCTCATCCAGAACTCGACCTCTTCAGGTGGTCTATACTTTGCGGGATCAAACCGTGAATGCCCCCGCATTCTGTAGGTCTTGCACTCAATCAATGAGGGACCTTCTCCCTTTCTCGCACGTTCAACAGCCTTAACTGTGGCCTCATAGACTTCTAGAGCATTGTTTCCATCAACGACAGTACTTGGAATGCAATAGCCCTCAGCACGTGCGGCAATGTCTTGACTTGGGCACGTCAATTTAATTGGTGTTCCCATGGCATACAGGTTGTTCTCAACAATGAAGATCACTGGAAGCTTCCAGATGGCAGCCATGTTCAATGATTCACCAAATGTCCCGTTGTTTGAGGCACCATCACCAAAGAAGCATGCAACAACCTCATTGGCCTTTCTCATTTTGGCTGATAGAGCCGCTCCTACTGCAATGGGTATTCCTGAAGCAACCACTCCGGTTGCACCAAGCACTCCCACATCAAACTGTGTGATGTGCATCGATCCTCCCTTTCCTTTGCACGAACCTGTCTTCTTTCCAAGCAACTCTGCCATTGCAGCATTCATGTTGGCGCCTTTGGCAACAACATGTCCATGGCCTCTATGCGTGCTCTGGATCCAATCTGTCTTCTTTAGGGCAGCAGTCACTCCAGCTGCAACTGCTTCCTGACCAAGATACAAGTGTAGAGTTCCTGGAATCAGATTCTGACCGAACAAGTCCCATACTTTCTCTTCAAACAGCCGCACCTTCAGAGTGCGTTTATAGAGGTCTACTAATGTCTTCTTATCAGCATTCATTATAATAGCCGCCTGTCGTTGACCAAGCTTGTGGCTCTCCCTGAATAGTATTTGATAAAGGCTTCGAAGGAGTCATTGCATCACTTATTTCTGAATAATGAGAACAAGTTTCTCTAGAAACATTGGTGGTCCAAGTTCAAGATTGGTTTTAAACATCAATCATCACTATTGAAGAGTAGCATAGACTCAAAAGAGCTGATGAGCTATTTTTCAATTGAAATTGGATATTAATCCCATAAATTCAATGAGGCATAATGAAACGTCCCGTTCTTGAAGTGCAATTACTACCAATGCTTCTGGTCGAATTATTAACCACTATTAACTAACCGCGATTAACTAACTGCAGTTAAGTTTATTTCAGCTTGTGTCAATTCTATGGAATTGATATTGTAGTTCATCGAAGTGAAGCCAGCAGCCTTGGCAATAGCTGGACTCTTGTTTATGGACGACGCAAGATAGGCAAAACTTTCATGCTCCGTAATTTCTGTAAATGGGACTATTACATCACAGTAGCAAGAGATGGCAATTTTTGGCTTGATGGCGGTGAGGTCAATCGATTACCAGATATTAACGAACTTGTCCAATTTATCTCAAAATCGCTGAGGACCGGAAAAACCGTCATATTGGATGAATTTCAACGGCTTCCAAACGGAGCAATTGAAAAACTAACAACTGCACATCCTTCTGGGACATTAATCTTGTCTGGCTCCAATATGGGAGTGGTTAAGAGTATAACAGGGACAAGCTCTCCATTTCTGGGTCTAGTTAAGGAAGTCCGAATTGGACTAATACACCCTCGCAACTTGGTCAAGTTTGCAGGTTCAGGATCTTTTCTTGACTATATGGTCTATCTTCGGGATCCATGGCTGATTCCACTAATGAGTGGTAAGTCAATACTTCGTGACTTGTATAACATTGTTGCACATGCTACTTGGACAATTCCATCACTCGTTGGAGAGGTCTTTATTGAAGAGAACCGAAAACTCACAGCTATTTATGAAGGAATTACAAGAAGCATAGGAGCTGGTCGTGGTAGACCCCCAGAAATTGCATCTTTACTTTATGCACGTGGGATTATCAAGCATAACTCAAGTTCGGCAATAGCACCATATATTCGTAATTTACAAAGAATGGGAATTCTGAAGGAATTAAAACTCTACAAGCGCAAGGGGGTCATATATCGAATGTTATCGCCAATCTTTTCAGTATTCTATTACATATCTGATAAATATCCTCTCGAGTACAACCCTCCATCTTTTGCAACAGCAAAGAAAAACTTGACAAGAATTCATTCTCTCTGTTATGAAGATTTCATAGTCGGTCTGTTGGCAAGAATTCTTGACAAATATGTGATATACTCAACAAGTCCTGAAATCGATGGTATTCTCGTGGATCATAAAGGACGACCAGCTGTTGCTGTGGAAGTGAAACATGGCATGATTAATAAAACCGAGATATCAAACTTCTTGACCAAGACTGACGACATCAGGACCCGAGTGGTTGTAAGTAAAAATGCCCAGGATTATGACGATGTAATAGCTTTCACACCTGATATGGTCATTAATTGTATTCGCCAGTGGAAGATTCCCGGATTTTGACCCTTATTGTCAAATGTAGTCCAAAGTGGAGTCATACAAAATTATATTCAAGGTACTGTTGGTGATGAACTTCTTATGGCGAGAGTCTGCAATTTCAGAAACAAATCACAACATCATAACTACTCTGTTAGTCTGAATGGATTTGGTCTTTGTAATGGCACTTATTGGGTCATTACCTATGATACCACTGCCTCCCAAAAAATGTAAATCTCTCTCTTTCCTATGTAGTTTGTGGATTTTATGCAATGCAATCTTGCCTTTCGTCAGTTGTTTTCGATGATGGTCATCATTTTACTTGTTCTATCGTATCACCCTGCTCCGGCCCAAGCAATAAGTACGAGTCATGGTGGCCTGTTTTGGCAGGATCATCTAATAATTGGCAATTTTACCTACTGGGGCTTTTCAGGACAGGTCAGTGAATTGGATGCTGAATATATTGACTTAATGGCCAATGCAGGTGTTAAGATTATTCAGACAGTCTTATGGTGGTGTGATGAGGTATCAAATCCACTAGATGTCTATTACAATGAAACTGTTCAAAATTGGCTGAAAGAGCTTGTTAATTACAATATTTATGGAACTCCTCCAAGTTTCTTTCCTCCTGACAGTGAACCTGCAGGAACTGTGAACACCGATTCACTCTATGGGATCATAATTGGCGATGAAGAGCCTGCATGGACTAGGATTAATGACATCTACTCAAATGTGTCAGACGATATTGCTAAATATAACAGCACATATCATTCAGAAACTGGGTTCTACCTCAAACCCATATATGAATGCAATCTCACTGAATACTGGTCCTTTACTGAATGGCTCAATGAGAAGACCGTGTGGACCTACAACTTCATTTATGATTATTTAAAATCTATTATTCCAAATATACGTATATACCAATATACAATGATGCCCCCTGTCTGGGGCATGTCTGATGAACTATGTGCCCCCTATGAATTAAATGGCGAAGGTCAAATCATGGACTGCTATTATGCAAAGGATGATCCTTGGTTGTTGTATGAAACTACTCGCAGATATAAAACGACTCTTCCTGACAGAGAGTTTCAAATGGTCATTTGGGGCACGATTTGGGACTTTATCAATGATGCAGGTGATGGACTGCGATACCATGAGGGCAGCTATGAGCAGATGCGTCAGGAGACTTGGGTCTCATATCTGTCTGGAGTGGATGTGCTGGGCTATTTTGACTGGGCACCTGTCAACAATGATAGCTATTATTGGGCTTTTGGTCATGTCAGAGAAGACATCATGGGCAAGAGGCTCTGGAGATATGTGAATGATCTTGCAGGTCAATTGGCAAAACTTCCAGTACTCACTCCGAAACCTGAAGTGTTAATAATTGGAAATGGATTTGATACTGACGAGCCAATGCCAAATGTGGCCATGTATGATTTATTCACCGAGTATGATCTAGTCAACCAACGTTGTTTTGCTATGACTGATATTGATATGTCCAACTACTCCCTTGTATTAGTGACTGATGGCTGGTACTACAATGAAACCATTAACAAGCTGAATGAATATGTAGCAAATGGGGGAAATCTTCTATTCCTAAAGGGCATCGGCGAAGGATCGAGTCCTGATGGAGCCATTTCCAAATATGACATTGAGGTAAATGCGACTCAGTCTTTTATATCGAAACATCTCAATATTTCAATTGATGGTTCAAATATCTTGGGTCTTGCCCTAGAGTATGATGCCCCGTTTCATCAGAGCTACATGCTGCAGTTCGACAATCTGACTTATGACTATTATCCAATTGGAGATTTCTATTGGATCGATGAGAACAATACAAGTCATCTCGTTGATGGATATCCATTGATCCTCTATCATAACAAATCAGAACCATCAAGCGGGTGGATGCTTTATTGGGGCGCTTTGCACTCATCAACAGTGCCCAACACTGAATGGGAAAACTACGACCTGTATAATGAGACTGATCTTTGGGATCTGGGCCAGGTCATAGTTCGAAGATTCGCTAAGTTTCTCAACATCACAAATTCGATATCTACAGAGTCAACAGAGAATATGATCATTACTCAGGGTCTTGTAGATGATGGTACATTGATAGCTGGAATATGCAACCTAAGAAATGAATCAAGGTTTCTTAATTATACAGTTGACCTGAGAAAGTTTAACCTGAGTGATGGTGAATACTGGGTTCATTCTTTGGATGCCAACTTATCATTGGGAAGCTTTCACTCGGATAATGGTGTGTTGTCATTTCCAATAGATGTGGTCATCAACGGCACCCGTCTTCTCCTGATATCTCAGAGTCCTCCTCAACCAAACTACTCAATTAATATCTTCCCTCATATACCCACAATTGCAGAAGTTAATGAAACTACTGCCACAACCACTATTCTTCCAACAATTACGACTCCCTCACCCACCGCAACTCCAACGACTAGTGAAACAAACACTTTACCCAGCACAACAACTCCTTCCAACAGTGAAGCATTCATTATGGCTATTGGTATATTTTCGGGAGGTTTTATTGTGATCACTGTTGTGTATCTAAGAAGGCGGAACATCAAACATTAACTGGCTAATGTTGAAAGCAAAGTATAATGAAGAATATATGTCTTTATTTCATTATATGGCTGAAATTCAAAATAATGTTTGCAAGTATTAGAGGTGTAGGAATTAGGTGATGCTTTAGAAACTGCAAAATGCAGCATAACATTGGTGAAAAGTAACTATGTTTATTTAATAATTTTAATTTGATTCTCATTATTGCTTCGTTGTCTTATCTTCTATTGCCGTTCATTGTAAATTGGACAGTCTTGGACATTAAAGTCCTGTCCTTCCAGGAACGGCATTGGACAAATTTCAGACCATTGTTTCCCACGATACTATTTAGGCCCCCCACAATTTCATAGAGTATCATTTAGATGATTCTTTGATTGGTGTCCAACTTTGTCTGACCTCTACGCATCTACGCGCAACCCACGAATATGGACGTGAAGTCTTGGGGAAACCAAATCTGAGATAATAATGGTGAGGCTTAGAGGCGGGCCGACTTCAGGAGAGCATAGATAACCTGGGAGAGAGTTCTTGATTATAGTGGCTCTGCACAACATCAAAAGACTGAACCAGTTGAAGTGTGTTGGAAGATAACTTTTTTTTTAAAGAGTCAATAGAATTAGATGTTTCAACAGTGAGTCTGAAGTCTACTGCTGAATCCACTCTATTCTCATATGGGACCACTATTAATTAATGAATTTGATAGATGGACTACTCTGAATCTTACTTCTTACACTCATCAGGTGGAGGCAGCTCCTCCACCTTCAGCGGTTCTGAGCTGATCCTTGCCCCCTCTTCAATTACTATATCATCTGCATATATAATCTGACCCATGACTCGCGCATCTCGTTCAATGTAGATATTCTTGCCATAGACATTTTTCACTCGTGATTTCTCTTCAAGGCGTATCCTCACACCGTATAGTGATTCAGCTTCTGCTCTCTCGCGAATCACAATATCACCCGCTTCAACAAAACCAACTACTGAACCCTTCTTGCCTATTCTAAAGAGGTCAGAGACCCTAATATACGATGCTTCAATGGAACCGCCCACAGCCATTCTAGCTGCATTAATTGTGCCACCCACAATCAATGTTCCTCCCACACTGATCTTCCTATCAACATTAAGGTCTGCACCCACGTCGACTTTCCCACCAACTTCAAGGCTGCCAGTCATTGTAAGGTTGCCATCAACCACAAGCTTCCCGCCAACATCAATGGATTCACCCGTTGCATCTCCGCTGACCTTGACAGAACCCCCAACATCAATTGTTCCAAAGGTCAGACCCCCCTCAGATTTGAAAGAACCTCCAACATCAATACTCTCAATTTTGGAATTCTCGCCAACTCTCACAGAACCACCCACACTTATCTCTTCAACCTCAACAGCGGCAATTGATTTGAAGCTGCCGCCGATGGAGACCTTGCCAATCCTACCCGTTCTGACTTCTCCAGATCCTCCGACTGATAACCTTTCCATGTTTACTTTGCCATGAAGTCTAACGGACCCTCCTACTGACATTCTGTCAACATCTGTTGATCCCTTAATTGCTATCGAACCGCCAGCTGCCAGACTGTCTGCTTGAGCGTTACCTGCAATAACTATTTTTGAACCGGCCCTTGCTGTTGAGCATTTTAGATCCCGGTCTACAACAAGGGATGAGCCGATTTTGAACTTGATAGCCTCTGCATGACCATGAACTTCCAAAGCACATTTGTCTATGGAGCAACTATTCTCCACAAATAGATCACCCTCAACAATCACGTGCTTTGCTTTCCCTGTGATACCCTGAACTCGTAAGGTTCCTTCAAATATCACATCACCCTTGATCTCAAGGTTTCCATGAATTATGATATCTGTCCCATCTTCGGGAATAACATGCTCACACTTGCTTATTCGAATGTCGTCCTCAATGACGCCGATTATTATTTTGTCCTGTTTCTCAAACACTCTTGTCATTGTCTATACCTCTATACTACCTTTAATTTATCGTAATATAAAGCAGAAGCACAAATTGGAGTCACAAATTGTTACTCACATTCCTATAATCGGGTCGGGCATCGGCATGCCTACTAGTGATGCCATTCTCTTATATAGCTCAAAGTATTGATGTCCAAGGACAGTGACCTTGTAGACTCGTCTACCCTCTTCCTCATCTTCATCTAACAGTCCTTTCTTTACAAGAAGTGCTATCGAGTCTTTAGCCCTGTCCACGGGGAGGTTCGTGGATCTGGCCACCCGAGTCAATGGACAGTATCCCCATATATGAACAACTCTGATGATCTCCGCATAAATATCATATCGATTCCTGTTAATGCGTTCCTTTCTTCTGGGCATAATGTCCACAAATCCTTTCTTGAATAGTTACTATAAAAAAGCATCATATCCATGAAAAAGCGATGCATGCAAGCAATGCTTAAGTCAGCATGACTTGTTGAGTAATGGAAGTGGGGACAAGAAGTGATTCTCAGAGCATACCTCACAAAGAGGAATGGGGATGTCTTATTCTCAAAGTCATTTGATCCCTCCCTCGGAGATGACTCTCCATCACTGCCCCCCTATGTTCAGGCTGCAATAGCATTATTGAGCTCTTCAAAGAGTACAAAACTGGAGCAAGTCTACACGCACACATATCATGACACTGTCTGGGCCTATATGTTCTTTGAATCATTTGTGATTGTCTTTCTGGTGACAGAGGATGAGAATCAGGCAATGCTCACAACTCGAATGATTGCATTGGGCCATTCCATTGCCCTGATGATTGGCAAGATTATCAGCTCATGGGATGGTGATCTGGGTGAGATTGTTGGTGTGGACACATTATTCATCAAACATGTGACCATGGACCTGAGTCCCCCTTCTGAAAGGGTCTTGCAAGTTGCCGAATCACTCGTCAATAGGACATTGGAAGACCCAAACATTGCATATGTTGGAATTCTCGATATGAGAAATGAGATGGTCAGCGGGAACTTTCCCGAAACACTACTTGAAGAGATAGTTCGTGAGTTGTACAAAGGCATCTTTGGGAGCGATGTTGACATGATTCCTAAGACCTTGAAGATTCGAAGATACAGTCATCAGATCTTTCGTGCTGGCCCCCTAACAGTCATCGTCACTCCTTACCCCGAAGGAAGCACAATCAAGGCAGCTACAATGGCTGGAGACATTGCACATAAGCTATTGAAGGTAATTGACGAGTCGGACAAAAGTGCTAAATGACATATTAACTCCGATTGTATTGTGAGTCATTATGTTAATCGTTGGAATTTGTGGGTCTCCTAAGAGTGAACGTTCAAGCACACGCTTTCTTCTTGAGCAGGCTCTTGATGCAGCTTCATCATTTGACCAGAACATCTCAACAGTCTTGTTGAATATATCTGACCATGAGATTCGCCCCTGTACTGGATGTGATGCCTGCGTAAGAAGCAATCCTTGTCCCGAGAGCGAGTCTGATGATATGCCTGATATTGAAGAGCAACTCCGCAAGGCTGATGGGATAATCATTGCTGCACCTTCCTATTTCACCTCGGTGCCAGGCGTACTTAAGAACTTCATGGACCGCTCGCGGCCAATGAAGATGCAAGATCATCAACTGAAGAACAAAGTCTTCGGCGCCATAACATATGCAGGGCTCAGGTATGGTGGCCAAGAACCTGTGATTGATCTGCTCAACCGTTATGCAATAGCCCATGGTATGATTGTGATTGGTTCTCTTGGAAACCCTGTTAAGGATGGAACATTTGGTTCTGGTAGTCTTCAGACTGATGAGGGAGGTTGGCGTTCGGCCAAAAAGGATGAACTTGCAATTCGAGGAAGCCGCAAGCTGGGAGAACGCATGGCACTTGTTCTAAGACTACTCCATGAATGAGGAATCCAAATGAAGAAGCCAGAGATCAAGGGACAGGTCCATATCTATACTGGAAATGGGAAGGGCAAGACGACATGCGCTCTAGGCCTTGGATTCAGAGCAGCAGGTCATGGACTGAAAGTCTTGATGATTTGTTTCATGAAGGCAAAGGTGGCTGAACGCGGAGATGGGGTTGAGGTGAACTATGGCGAGTTTGCATCAGCCGATAAGATTTCGAACTTCACAATTATCCCTGTTGGCCGCCAGTCCTTTGTTGACAAAGAGAACCCTGACCCTGTTGACATCAAAATGGCCCAAAATGGTCTGAGGATGGCCCAAGATGCCTTGAAGGAACATGAATGCGACCTGCTGATACTTGATGAGATCAATGTCGCAGTTGAGTGGAACCTGATATCCTTGGAGGACCAGCTAGGGCTGATAGAGATGAAACCTGACGATGTGGAACTAGTAATGACGGGACGATATGCTCGTCAAGAAGTGATTGATGCCGCTGACCTTGTAACTGAGATGCGTGAGGTGAAACACTATTTTGGGTCAAAAAAGATTCTTGCCCGACGCGGTATTGAGTTCTAAAGAATAGAATGAGGTGGAGTTACATCCACCTCTCTTGCTTATGCGACCTTGTATCCACACTTATTGCAGAATCTAGAACCAGCTGCTAATTGCTGTCCACAATTTGGACAGTAGAAACTCCCACTGCCCTCATGGACCTCAACATGCATCTCACCATCAGCACTTCGTACTGTGGCTTTTCTAACGCCGCCTTCCTCATGTACAGTGATATGAACAGAGCCTGTTGGCATGTCCCCTACTGGACTTTCAGATGGTGCATCAATGACACCTGAACCACCAAGCTGGGCCCCACAATTTGGACATTGTGCAGCGTTCTTTGCACTGGCACCACAATATGGACACTTACCCTCATCTTGAGCTGACCTGATGTTTGCAATCAATGCAGGAATGACCTTTGGCTGTTTGAAGCTGAAAATCATGGTTCCACCAGATGCAAGCTCAATCACTAGGTTCTTGCCGCTCTGCTGCGCATTACTTATGGCAATCAGTGGGACTGCCAGACTTTCAGTTTCGCCGTTTGGTCCCTTGTTGTAGAATTGTTCTGCAGTCCATGAATAGACAGCTGCGCCAATAGCGGCATTGGCCATAGCATGACCTGCACGCCTTATTGCTCTTCCTCCAATGCCTCCTATACTTGACCCGATAACATCAGCAGCAACAGCTCCTGCGATGGCTCCTGCAACAGCGCCTAATCCTCCAAGTCCGCCAAATCGACTCTTCTTTGGCTTCTTATACCACACAATACGAACATCTGTCAACTCGAGAATTCCGTCTTCATTGTCAAACTTAACATCCTTCTCGCGAATCATTTTCTTCTCATGACCCATTGTGGTAAGTCCAGAGTCGGAATAGGTCACTGTAAGAAATGTTGGTCTGTCACTCATAAGATCACCAATTGTGAGTTGATTGTATGAATGCACTTAATCTTGTCGCAAACATGTCTTCAAATAACTCACTCAGCAACCATAAGACTTTAACAATGTTGTTATCACAACTCAGCATGCAGGAGTGAATATCCTTGGGAAGCTTAAATGAGCGTCTTGAAAAGATTCGCGAAGCAAAAGACAAGTGGGAGTCAGAAACTCTAAGACCACATCTTGAGAAGCACCCCGAGAGACTGACAGAATTCATATCAACCTCTAGCCGTCCAATAAATCGACTATACACGCCCCTTGATGTTCCCGATTTAGATTACCTCCGAGACCTCGGATTTCCAAGCGATTATCCATATACTCGTGGTGTTCAGCCCACTATGTACAGGGGCAGAATTTGGACAATGCGACAGTTTGCAGGTATGGGCACTGCCGAGGAGTCGAATGCCCGGTACAAGTTTCTCCTTGCCAACGGTCAGACTGGGCTGAGCGTGGCGTTTCACCTGCCTACGATTTACGGCAGAGATTCGGATCATCCATTTGCACTTGGCGAGGTTGGTAAACTCGGTGTGGCTGTTGACACACTCAAGGACATGGAAATCCTGTTTGATGGGATTCCACTTGACAAGGTAACAACATCAATGACTATCAATGCTCCTGCATCTATTCTTCTTTCAATGTACATGGTTGCTGCTCAAAAGCAGGGTGTTGCACCCACTCAGATTGGCGGCACAATTCAGAATGACATCTTAAAAGAATACATGGCTCAGAAGAGCTGGATATATCCTCCTGAACAGTCTCTTCGAATAATTGGCGATATTATGGAGTACTGTGCTAATAACATCCCGAGATGGAACACTATCTCCATTAGTGGTTATCACATTCGTGAGGCTGGATCCACTGCAGTTCAGGAACTGGCATTCACACTTCTCAACGGTCTGACCTATGTACAGGTTGGTATTGATCATGGTCTTAATGTGGATGCTTTCGCACCACGCCTCTCATTCTTCTTCAATGCACACAATGACATATTCGAGGAGATTGCAAAATATCGTGCTGCTCGAAGGATATGGGCTCGTGAGATGAAAGAGCGCTTTGGAGCCAAGAAGAAACGCTCACTCTGGATGCGCTTCCATACACAGACTGCTGGATGCTCGCTTACTGCACAGCAGCCAGAAGTCAACATTGTCAGGACTGCATATCAAGCACTGGCTGCAGTTCTCGGAGGGACTCAATCACTGCACACAAACAGCATGGATGAGGCCTGGTGTCTCCCAACCGAGGATGCTGTCCGTATTGCACTTAGAACGCAACAGGTGCTTGCCTATGAAAGCGGGGTTGCTAACACGATAGATCCTCTCGGCGGCTCTTACTACATCGAATGGCTGACCAATCAGATGGAAGAAGAGACCTACAAGTACTTCGATAAAGTTGAAGCAATGGGCGGTGTGATCGCTGCTATTGAGAAGGGCTTCTTCCAGAGGGAGATTGCAGAGTCCGCCTATAGGTACCAACGCGAGATTGAGACCAAGAAGCGAATAATCGTCGGAGTTAATGATTTTGTTCTTGAGGGCGAAGACCTGAGCATCCCAGTTCTCAAGATTGATCCTGAGGTTGAGAAGAAACAGGTCGCTCGCTTGAACAAGGTCCGCAAGGAACGCGACAACCAACGTGTACAGGAAACCCTTGACGCACTGAGAAAGGCATCCGAAGGAACCGACAATGTCATGCCTCACATTGTAGAGGCCGTGAAGGCCTATGCGTCCGTCGGCGAGATATGTGATGTCTGGAGAGAAATCTGGGGTGAATGGGAAGAACCAAAGATATTCTAGACATTTTGTTCTGCCACTGATAGCCTCCACAAATCGAATCGTAGAGCGTGTTTCAATTGTTCATTTGATGAGATACGGCGGTGATTATACTCTGCAAGATAATAATAAAAATAAAACAAAGTTGCGGGTCTTTCAGATCTCCTATCATGAAGGTCTTACAACCTATGACATTCCAAACGATAGACCATTCCGACTTGAAATGTATAGCACTAATGACTCTGACCTCTCGCCTCTTGAAGGAAATGAGTATCTGATTGAAAATGGATCTAGTACAACTAAGAGCGCTCAGTATTGACCTCTCACCATTATCGTCATGTATCAATCTCAAAAGCCTGTCTATCTATTATTGTGACAAGTTCACAATACTTGATCTGTCGCCTTTGAAAGAGTGCAAATCACTAGAATCGCTAATAATAAGTCACAACACACTAAGATCACTTGATCTTTCACCTTTGGCAGGATGCACTACACTCTCTAATCTGACAATAAACCACAACAAAATCAAGTCAATTGATCTCTCCCCACTGAGCAATTGCAGATCCTTAACTAAGTTGTCATTGATGTCCAATAGATTCCGTTCCATCGATGTCAGACCAATACAAGGAAAGAATCTGAAACTCTATGTTGATGATAAGATGGAGAATATGCTCGATGACTCATCTCCGAGGAATATCGAAGTAAAGATGTGTCGCTATGAATCATAATACTTTGCCTCTTTCATCCAAATGAGATACAAAAAATAATAACAAGCAAATCATGTGGCTAACAAGTGATTAATCATGTGTGATCTTCTTGGTCTTTGTTTTGCAGGTCCTGTTAAAGCCACAATCTCCCTTGATGTCTTTCAAAGACATGGCTCTGAAAACCCCGATGGCTGGGGAATTGCTTTAAGCCCTCCAAAATTTCAGAGTATCATTTAGATGATCCTTTGATTGGTGTCCAACTCTGTCTAACCTCTATGCATCTAAATGCAACCCCGAAAATTGAATGATTGTGGGCGGTTCACGACTCATTGCATCTATGAAAAGCATAATGAACTAAAACATGTATGCTGCTCTCCTCTCAAAAAGAAACCATGACATCGCAAGAGAACTCATAATGCCCATGGCACAGGCGAATAAGAAAATAAACACAGCTATTGGGTCTAACTCATGAATCACAACACCATATGTCAAATAATCAAAGAATCCAAATGGGGATGGATATTTTAGGACTCTATTTTCCTTAAGCATAATTGCGCCTATCAAAGTCATTAGACTAATCGAGAATGAAACTCCATTGGACTTTGAAACAATAGATGCGATCATGGAATAGCTTGACAATAGAATCATGGAAAAAGCAAAGATGGCATATAGCTCAATAACAATCCAAATAGATACCTGCAAACCAAGAAAAGCAATCAGTGTTATGATGATTGTGAAATATGGTATCGAAGTGGTAAGAATGGTGCAAGACCATATGGCTAGCGCTTTTCCGATAATCACACTTGAAGTGTCAATTGGAAGGATGTATAAGACCTGATGCATGTTGTGTTCATGTTCACGTGAAAATCCTGTTGCTGAATTGAATATGGTGATTACTCCAAATAGGATGATTGCATAGCTTGTTAAGAAATAGTACCCGATCTCAAATTGAGAAAACAAGAGATCTATAACATCTTTTGATAAGGTTACTATTGAAGTAAATAGGAGCACTGCAACTGCCACAGAGAATGCCAGAACAATAATGAATTGATGGCCTTTTGCAAATATTCGGTATTCCCTCTTTATAATCTCCTTAATGAATTTGCGATTCATTCTTATTGTCCCCCATGCTTCTTTTCAATATGCCCTCAAGGCTCAAACTTCTATCATAGAACCTGAAGATTTCAATATTACATGTCCTTGCCAGCAATCCAAAAAACAAGCTTTTCATTCTGGGATTAGACCCGACTAGCACCCTGATTACATTACCTATGACTTCGATCGCCGAAGGGTTAAGCTCATTTTCAATTAGATCTGCCAATTCTATCGGGCTATCTGTTTCTATAACCCATTGAACCACATTAGATTCATATTTGTTTCTTAATTGACCAATTGCTCCATATTCAATTAATTTTCCGTCATTCAGAATAACGACATTGTCGCATATTTCATCCAGCTCGCCTAGAATGTGTGAGGAGATTAATACTATTGCCCCATCATCAGCACATTCTCTGAATAGCTCCTTGAATTGGATTCTACTAAGAGGGTCCAAATGTGAGAGGGGCTCATCAAGGATTAATATCCTTCTCTTGCACAATATGGATTGACTAATGCAGGCCCTCTGTTTCATTCCACGTGAATAGTCAGATATTCTTCTATTCTTGGCATCGCCCAGTCCGACAATTTCTATGATTTCATCAAGTCCTGTTGTTTTACCCCCAGCAGTTTCCAAAATACTCAGAAAGAAGCCAAGGTATTCATGTAAGGTCAATTCATTATCTAATGCAGGTATTTCGGGGATATATCCAATTTCAACAAGTTTCTCTTTATCTTTAATGGGCACTGGGGAATCATTGATTAATATCTCGCCCTCTTGAATTGGAATGATTCCGAGTATCAATTTCAACAGGGTTGTTTTTCCTGAGCCATTTACTCCGATGAGTCCAGTTACTCCCGGTCCTATATCTAATGAAATATTATCAAGTGCCTTCTTGCGACCATATTTATATGAAACATTCCTAACAACTATTTTCATTCCAATGAGATCTCCCTATTCATCATCAGTGAGAAGATACGCCTCTTCAATGTCATCAGCATTGTATTTTGTTTTTATGAATTCAATCGAACCATCTTCAATAATTCTGCCCCCTCGAATTACTAATACTCGCGAGCACAAATCATCAATAATATCCAATCTGTGCGTGCTTATTATTACAACTCTGTCTGATTTAAATGCATTATTCATTATCCTTTGCATGTAAATTGTTCGTGTATCAGGATCTAGTCCCTGTGTTGGTTCATCAAGGAGTAATAGAAATGGATCATGAATCAATGAAGCGACTATTGAAAGTCTCTTTTTCATTCCATGGGAATATGTTTCAATCCTGTTTCTGATTTGATTGTCTAGGCCAAGAGCCCTGACCCAATAGCCAATAGACTCTTTTGCTGTTTGTGGTTTGACCCGATAAATACTTGCAACGAAATGCAAGAACTGCATCCCTGTCATCATTTCGAAAAGAACAGGCTCATCATGTGCGATTCCTGTTATTCTTCGAATAGAGTCAGGCTGCTTATTGATACTGAAGTTCCCAATAATAACCTCACCAGTTGTAGGATAAAGTCCTCCCTTCAGAATTCTTAGTAAAGTGCTCTTTCCTGATCCATTTGGCCCGACAAGCCCTACAACCTCATCATGGCTAATATTGAAGCTAATGTTATCAAGGACTGTGAGTTTACCATATTTCTTTGTAACATTTCTTACAACAACTGCAGGTCTTGATATTGAATCTGCATTCATCTATTGATCTCCTCCATTAATGTAAATGAAATAGCCGCAATGAATATCACAAAAGAAAATATTGTGATCAAAGAGGCCATGCTTAAGTATGTCATTATAATCACGTTTAGAGTGATCACAATTGGCCAGATTAAGATAACAACGGGGTCATCAATTGATGTCGGCTTGAGTAGAGCATGAAGAATAGTCGCCATCATGACTGATATTATAACCGATATCGGAACAAATATCAAATATGAATTCAACTCAGATAAAGAGGGCAAATACCCAATCGTGAATCCAATTACGCATATGCTCACTATTGATACAATCAATGTAATCAAAGATGAAAAGCATACTTGTATCCCAAAGTAGAAGCGAATGCCATTTGGACTCTCTCGATAAAAATTGAGAGTGTTCTTGCCAGCAATGGTTGCAACAAACAATGACTCCATTGTTCCAATTGTTGGGATTAATAACATAAGAATTAAGGCAAGATTAACGGGTTGGTTTAGCATCAATTGCAAAAATCCAAATGACATCATGCCCAGAATAATTGCAATTAAAAACGGTCTTCCCACTGTGTATTGATCCGTGAGCATTATTCGTAGAATCTCTATCGATGGATGCTCAATGAATTCCTCCCTCATCGATTCTTCGTGGAGTGAATCACCTCGTCTGGCCTTTTCTAACCCCTGATTGATGATTTTCCCCGTTACCACAAAGACAGTCATTGCTGCAATGAGTAATCCTGACAGAATGATGAAATAATCCAATACTACATCTCCAGCTATGAGTCTTTGAATTATGTTTAATATCTGAGATTCGAATACGAATTGAACTGACCCAGCATTTCCACTCAACGGGTTTCCCAATCCTCCTATCAGAATAAACTGGGAACCAATTGCACCAACTATGGATAAGAAAAAGAAGGGCAAGATTCTTCTTGTGCTATGAAGATTAGATACAGACGCTGAATAAACCAAAAAGATTATGCCACTTACAGCTATTAGCGTCAATCCAAATATTTCTAGAAGAACCAAAGCAACAAAAATAACTCTTTGAGTGAAATTCAGCAAATTATGAATTCTCAGTATCGGTTCTAGAAGACTAAATGCAGAATATGAAATGCTTAATTCAAAAACGACTGAAACCATATTGGCATTGATTTGCCTGCCATCAATTGGGAAATCTGCCCATTGTTGCAAGGGATAACGTTTTGAAAAGAACCAATTAGCGATTCCGAAGCCGAATGCAGGTGCAATAATAAGTGATGAAAGTATGGATGTTATACTGCCATTTAGGATTATTCTATACAAGTCGCTAGCTGGTATTTCTGTCCTTGGTGGTGGGACAAAAAGAGGGAATATTAGCATCAATAGACTGCCAATAAAAAAGAAATGCAGAGCAAAAATAATGCTTCCAAATCTGGATTTCAGTGCTTCAAGAATAATATTCAAGGCATTACTCCTCATTTCTGTTTTCATATTCACCTTCAGGCTATTGACAGTAGTCCAATTAAATGGGGGATAACTGAAGATATGATCCCTACAATGAAAGCCCTTTTTGTGTTGATGTCAGCAAGATTGACTAGTATATACATCAAAATAATGCTCTCCCATATTATGATTGTCCCATTCATTATTGCAAAAAGTTGAATAGTGTTAGCCCAAGCAAATAGTACTTCAGGACCTAAGAATATCAAAATGGTTGTGCCAATTGACATACTTATCGCTGTTGGAAGTAAGGAAAATGAGGATAATGTTAGAAGCTGCCCGAAGTTCAATTGATAATTCATCAATCTGCAAACAAAATAGCTTATTGCAGCAACTCCCATCCAAACGATGACAACTGCTGAAATTGTGCTTAGCAATGTCGCTGTGTAAAACGAGTAATAGTATGTTTCCTCTGTTGTTCCGGGTAAAAGAACTATATCACCATCAATTACCTTTTTATGAAAAATGTAAAGTATCACCTGAATGATAAACAAGAATTGCATTAATGCCACTACAATCAATGGAAATAATGCGATTCTTCGACTGGACTTCTTATCAGCAACCTCTATAAAGGCGCTCCATGGCTTAAAAAGAGCAGGCAATATTAACTTAAGTCCGCTCTTGACTCCTAAATACCCGTTCACTAATGATACCACTGATCCATCAGTAGAATGATCATCGTTCATGCAAACATCTCCATCAGATATAAAGAACATGTGCTCTCAATTAATGCGCCCATTGTTATGAGAATTATTGACAATATGATATATTTCATATAATCATTTGTCAAATAAGAATTGAGGCCTTGTTTCAAACTTGGCCCTTGATTTCTTGAAGGGCCATCTAGCATCACATCAATGATCAATCGCGTACTTTCAAGACCTATGGTGGCTGCAAACACATATCCAGACAGCTCAAATACTCCATGAGGAAGAATGCCTGCCAATATGGGCATGAGATTTGAGCTTCTGATACATATCATAATTGTCAGACCAGTACGAATACCATTTAATAATACCACTAATATGGTGGGGATGGAAAATAGGATAATTCCACCTAGAATAAGGGTTAATACAACTCCAATGTTATTACATAAGATGGAAAAAAAAGAGGGATGGTAGGCAAAATCAATGTTCTTTGGAGATGATGAATCAATATTCTCAGTAGTTCCAGCCAGAATCCCCAACAGCATGCCCAATATTAGAATTGTTGAGGAATACTTCATTGAAATCATTGAGTTGAATCCCCCATAATCCATTACTAATTCGCTATGCCCCAACGGTGACATATGCCAGACCAATTAAACCAGCAGCTGCCGCAGCTGGCTCGGCACCAAACGCTGCGAGAATAATCGCAGCAGCTGCCCAAGGAATTGAATACAAATTAGCTATTGCTTTCAATTGGGCCCAAGTTGTTCCTAAGAAATAGAATGCATATCCTCCCGTTCCAAAAAGAAGTGTGAGGATCCAAAGTGGAACTGTATCATTCATATTGATGTATCCATAGACATATAGAACATCGATAATATTGCCTTGAACAACATGGAGTTCTCCCAGATTGAAAAATGCAGTTATTCCTAGTGCAGCCAATGGAAATAGCGCTATAAATGCTTGCTTACTGTCTTTCGACAACATATTGATCCCCTTAAGCATTGGCCAAGTTAATGAATCATTAAATACTTGTATTTTTTTTTTGCTATTTTCTCATTTTAAGGCTTATCATGGTCCTAGTTGAATATTGTGTATTATTGACAAACATTATTACTTCTATCATCTTAATGATGGATTTCATGCATATTCCAATTAGCTGAATGTTGGTGTACAAGCCGCCAGAAGTCAATGAGAAATATTTGCAAATAATACCAGTCAGATGAGGCGAGATACAACGAAAAATGCAGTAGACACCCCAAAAATGGCATTATCCTGCACATGCATCATGATTATTCATTCTTTTATCCCATTGTGGCATGTTGAATGCTATTGAAATAGATAATGAAAACATAGCTCTCAGTCTAGCAGCAAGACTGCAAACTTCAGTAATGATCAGCTCTTTCAATTATTTTCATTCCATGAATAATTTGACAATGGCGGAATTCGAAATACATGTGACACATGTTCAAGAATTCCTACTATTATTAACAATTTTCCATTGTTAATCTGAAAATCATTGTTCTGCTTCATTAATCTCACTTATTAAGAACCTCCGAATTAATAAAATGTTTAATGCGAGGGACTTCCATATGAGAGACCTAGTTCAGAGAGTTATTGACAACTGTCCCGAGGATGCACATGTAGAAGCGCGCTACCATCAACGAAAGTACACTCAAGTACGAATGGATAAGGGCCAGCTGAAGCAGGCTGTTGTGGACGATTTTGCAGGCATTGGTATCCGTGTCCTTGTTGATGGTGCTTGGGGCTATGCAAGTACCAGCAAGCTCGATGCAGAATCTGTTGATGAGACCCTGTCAAATGCGATTGCAGCTGCAAAGAGTCTTGCCCAGAGCAAGAAGGAGAAGATCGAGCTGGCTCCGATAAAACCAGTGAAGGGGACTTTCAGAGCGACAGGAAAGGATCCCTTCGAGAATCACGATATTGAAGAGATCATCAGCATAGTCAAAGAAGCAGACAAGATCATCAATGAATATGACAAACGGATAAGTGGGTCAACATCATGGATTCGAGAGCCGCGAAATCACAGAATCATCATGAACTCTGACGGGACCGATGTAGAGATCTTTGACAGCAGGCCAAGTATAATTCTAAGGGCGGTTGCCGCTGAAGCTGGCAAGATTGTTCCCAGTTATCAGGCCTATGGTATAACTGGTGGATGGGAGATGTTCGAGAAGTCACCGCCCACAGATATGGCAGAACATGTTGCTCAGCATGCAATTCATTTATTGAGTGCTCCCATTCCAAAAGGCGGCAAACACACAGTTGTCCTGAGACCTGAGGTTGTTGGGATAATCTGTCATGAGGCAATTGGCCATACTGTTGAGAGCGACTTTGTCATGTCTGGAAGTGCTGCTGCTGGCAAAATTGGAAAGAAGGTCGCCAGTGAGGATGTCACACTTGTGGACTCGGGAGAACAGGACCATGCAGCAGGCTGGCTTGCAGTTGATGATGCTGGAGTTCAAGCCAAGCGTACAGTGATAATTGAGAAGGGTGTCATGAAGTCATATCTACACAGTCGTCAATCAGCTCGTCACTTCGGTGTCGAACCAACTGGCAATGAAAGAGCATTTGAATATAATGTGGAACCACTGATCAGGATGAGAAACACATACCTCGAACCCGGCGACTACTCTGAGGAAGAGATTCTAGAAGGCATCAAGTTTGGCTACTATTGTGTTCATCCAGGAGGCGGGCAGGCTGACAGTAATGCAGAGTTCATGTTCAGCATGGTGGAGGTATATGAGATAATCAACGGTGAGATTGGGCAGCCTGTCAGAAATCTTGCACTGACTGGAAATGCATTTGAAGTCCTAGAGTCTGTAGACGCTGTGGGCAAGAACTGGGAACTCGCAATGGGTGCAGGGCATTGCGGAAAGATACAACTTGCAAAGGTGGATGGTGGTGGTGGGACCACTCGCACAAAAGCATTGGTTTCAGGTCAGGCAGGAGGTGCCTAAAATGAGTGATGAGATTATTGATGTAATAACTCCCTTTGTGGATAAAGCACTTAAGATGGGCGCAGATGAAGTTGAACTCTATGCTGAGAGGGCTCACGAGAAGTCTGCAAACCTCGAGTCGAATCAGTTCAAGAGTGCCACAGGCTCAATTCTTGAGGGGGTTGGAATTCGTGTACTAATCAATCATCAACTTGGTTTTGCCAGTGTAAATTCATTGTCCCCTGAACGCATAGAGCAGGGCCTGAGGGATGCAATCTCAATTGCGCGGAACACTCCATCAATACCTCATTATAGTTTACCATCTGCAGAGGAGATTACAATGATCTCGGGAATCTACGACCCAGCTATGGATGACCTGTCTATGACTGATGTTTTAACTTATGCTAGAAACCTTCTCGATGGTGCACGTGATTATGACTCGCGTGTTTCAGTTGACTCGGGATCCTTTGCAATCTCATCAATCTCACAGGCGATTGTTTCATCAACAGGCATAGCCGCATCTGAGAGAAAGACCCGCGCGGAGTGGATGATTTTTGGCATGGCGATCGATGGTGATGATGTGGGTTCATTCGACTACGATTTTGACTCTGTTGTCGCGGTTTCTGACATTAACATTCAAAAGACCGTTGACTCATTTTGCCAGAAAGTGCTAAACAATCTGGGTGCCGTCAAAACTGAATCCTTTGAGGGGCCTGCAATCTTTGCGCCAGAAGCAATGGCGGATCTTCTTGGAGTGCTTGAGTCTTCAGCTACTGCAACACAGGTGCAAGCGGGATCAAGTCATCTTGCTGACCGGCTAGGCGAAGAAATCGCCATTCCAGAGTTCACTCTCATTGATGACGGCACTATCAAGGGGCTCGTGGGTAGTGGTTCATTTGACAGAGAGGGTGTTCCACATCACAGACTGCCAATTATTCAGAATGGCGTGTTTAAGGGAATCCTATATGACACATTCACCGCTAACAAGGAGAATCTGAGTTCAACAGGTCATGCAACTGGTACATTCAGAACTGCGCCATCCATCTCATCGACCAACCTGATCATGCAAACTGGAGCTACCTCTCTTGATGATATGATTGCAGAGGTCAAAACAGGTATTCTCATTCCTCGAATTAGTGCATTTCCAGATTCAGTTTCTGGTGATTTCACGGGACCTGTAAAGGGTGGTAAGCTGATCAAGAATGGTGAGGTCACTTCAACACTGAAAGAAATCACAATAACTGGAAACCTTTTCGAAGGAATCAAAAACATCACTGCAATCAGCAAAGAATACAAGTCAATCCACTATCAGGGAAGTACACTTCAAGTACCCTATGTGGTTATATCAGGGATGAAATTCGCAACCTAGTCATCTATGGAGTCTTCGGACTCCTCATCCCCCTTTTCAGACATCTCCCTCTTCAATTTCCAACAATCAATACAGACTCTCTTGCCAGCAGCTACTCTCTTGCCGTATCTGAGTATTGTACCACATGTTTCGCATGACATCAATAAGGTGTCAGCATAACATCAATTAACACTTCCCATACAACTTCATGTCTTGATTTACTTATCTTACACTCAATTAGTTCATCTGTGGCATTTTTGAAATGTCATGAGGAGGTTCGTTTCTGTTGTATGCCTGGTCGGCGAATCATCGCGCCTTGCTATCCACATATCGCATCCAAGCCATTCATTCATCATCTCTACGATGTATATGCCATGGTTATTATGATAATCTTATCAAAACCAAACAAGACAATTTATATTTAAAATATTTTTTATAATCAAATTAATTATCTTAACAATATCTTACTCGGTTAGCGAATCCTATTTATGCCCGAATTTCATCGACCCATCACACTTTCGACAATATCAGATTCACCTCTTGAATTGAACTGGAGGATTATAATTGGAGTATAACAAAGTCACTGACGAGGTTGTTGACAAGCTCAAGGCGATCTGCGGAGAGCAATATGTGACCACGTCTGAACCCCTTCGTTATAGTTACATGGCACGAGGAATTATGGGTCTCGAGGCTGTTTTGCCCGAGGTCATTGTCAGACCCGCAAACGCCGAGGAGGTTTCCAAGATCCTTGTTCTCGCCAATGAGAACCTGTGCCCTGTGACTCCCGCGGCAGGAGGTCTCAGCGGTGGTTTCGCACTCCCCGCCATTGAGCCTGGTGGCATCTACATGGACATGACTCGAATGGACACTCTTCAAGTCGATGTCGATAATCGTGTCATGGTCGTGGAACCCGGTCTCAAGTCCGGTGATGCCTGGAGAATCTTCAAGACAAAGTACCCTGATTGGGCGCCACCAATCCCCGATGGCGCACCGCCGGCAGCTACCGTTCTCGGTGATGCGATTGAACGCGGTTTCTCTCTGGTCACTGGCGTGTACGGTCCTCAAGCCGATATGATCATGGGTCTCGAGGTTGTCTTGCCTACAGGTGAGATCTTTCGCACTGGTTCATGGGCTCTTGATGGGGCAAAGCCTTACTACCGTTGGGGTCCCGGTCCTAATCCTGATGGACTATTCCTTGGTTCTCAGGGTGCGATGGGTATCATCACAAAGGCTGCAATCAAAATGGTTCCCCATCCACATTACAAGACTGTGGTCGCTTATGGTGGGAAGAACTGGGAAGACATCATCGAACCTGCATGGCTCATCTCAAAACATGAGATGGGTATTGCTGAACACACAGTCATGGTTCAGGGAGGTAACTGGCCTCTGGTCATGACCCGCTGGCCAAAGACCAATGTTCCCTTAGACTATGAATTCTACAAGAAAATCGGTCTTTCTGAATACTGGATGAACTATGAGATCTGGGCCTGGACCAAGGAAGAACAGGAATACGTCATGAAGGGCATCGACGACATCTACAAGTCTTACGAGGCCGAAAAGAAGACCGAGTGTCCTCAATGGAAACTCCATCCTAAACAGATTGCTTCGCGACTCAAAAAGCCCAACAAGATCGCCATCCCCTACGCCCTCTGGGAAGCAGGCTTCCTCTTCATCACTTGGTATACCCCATGGAAAGAGAGCACTGCTATGATGGAGGAATACTGTGCCAAGATGGAAGAGTACGGATTCCCGCCGACCATGTGGGTGGCATCTATCGATCACGCAAGGCAGGCTATCGTTATGCCTATACTCTGTTTTGACAGTACCGAACAGGGTATTTATGAAAGAATTCGTGAGTTCAATCTTGACACAACGCGATCATTCCTGAAGAAGGGATGGTTAAACTACCGGCCAGATCCATTCGTACACGCCCCCGAGACCTTTAGCAGGACTCCCGAGTACTACAAGATGCTAGTGAAGTTCAAGAAGGTCTTGGACCCGAACATGATACTTCATCCAGGCAGACTTGCAATGCCATGGGAGAATGTAACAGGCCTTCCCTATCCTGGTTCTGGAGGAAACTAATATGGTGAGAAAAGTTTCAGAACGTAACACTTTATATGGCAAGATGTGTAAGGAGGAAAGATTGTGATGACAAGTCTGGAAGAGCTGCGCAAGATAAATGCCCGATGCATTCACTGTCGAGCGTGCCAATATGCGTATTCAGGAGAGCCCGATCGTGAAGGTGAAACTGAGGAATACACAGGCATGTTGCAAGGATGTCCAGCAGGGCTGTATTTTGGATGGGAAGGATACTATAACTCAGGGAAGCAATGGATGGCTAGAGCCTTCCTTGAAGGAGATCTGGAGCCAAGCAAGGAATTGTTGGAGGTTGTTGAGGCCTGCACCACCTGCGGAATGTGCGAGTCGCAATGTGAGAACTACATTGACACTGTTGCAGTGACGGAAGCCTTGCGAGCTGCGATCATCGAGGCAGGAGTTGAACCTCTTGATAAGCACAAGATTTTCGGTGTGCGTGTTCATGATGAGAGTCTTCGGAATCCCTACAATGAGCCTCGTGAAGAGAGGACCAAGTGGTTTTCAGGAGAGACTGACAACCAAGAGGTGAAGGTTGCCTACTTTGTTGGTTGTACAGCAGCCTATCGACAACAGCAAATAGCAGAACACACAGCAAGTATTCTGAAGAAGATTGGCGTTGACTTCACGGTTCTTAGTGATGAAGTGTGTTGTGGCTCTCCAATTCTGAGGACTGGTCAACGAGAGATATTCAAAGAGGTCATGAATGAGAATCTGGAGATGTTTAAAGAATTCGACCTCTTACTTTTCAGTTGCGCCGGGTGCTACAAGACCTTCAGAAACGACTATCCTGCAATGAGCGGCGGGCCCCTGCCCTTCAAGGTTCGCCATGTTGTAGAGTTTGTCTATGACCTGATTAACGAGGGCAAGTTGAAGATTGACACTGAATACGCAAAGAAGGTGACTTGGCATGACCCCTGCCACAGCATCCGACATGTTGGACTTGCCATTGAGAAGGAGATACTCAATAACTCCGACAACTGGCTCATCGACAGCAGAAAGGCCGAGAAGGCAAAGGAGGCACACTTTGAGATCCCCCGAGTGGTATTGAAAGCAATACCCGGTCTGAAGTTCCATGAGATGTATCGTATTAAGGGTGACAGCTTCTGCTGCGGTGCGGGCGGTGGTGTAAAGGCACAGTTCTCTGATATGGCACTCTCAACATCCAAGGAGCGCCTGAAGGAGGCTGCCTCAACGGGTGCAGAGGTTCTGATGACCTCATGTCCATTCTGTGTGACAAACTTCAACGATGGGATTAAAGCACTGAAGAAGGAAGAAGAGGCGACCGGTAAGGACCTCTCAGCTGTCGGTTCAAAACTGAAAGTAGTAGAGCTTATCGAACTTCTCGATCAACTCATCTGATCTATAATGGCTCTGCCTAGCGCAGAGCCCATCACTCTATTTTACTCTGACCACATCCCCTTGACATGTGAGATGACAATCAGCCATACCCAAACAATGCAACTTGCAGCTGTGGTTATCTCGGGGATTGCAACGTCAGTCCAAGCAGGAAATGCTCCACTTGAGTATCCGTTCCAAATCAAGTATGATACAAACGGGAGCAGTAATGAGATTACGCCAAGCCATCTAACTTGTCTTTTCCATAACCACTCAGCTGAAGCAATCCACATTGCAAATGGGAATGTGAAGAAGAAGCCTACTGAGACCATATAATGGATATAGCCAAAGTTCTCAGAGAAAACTCCTATGGCAATAAGGAATCCCTCTGAGATCATAAGAATGACCATAGACAACTTTCCCATTTCGGAGTCTTGGTCCTTGAAGAAATTCAGGGTCACGTAGATCATTAGTATCCCTGTGACGACAAGTCCCGAGTTGAACACAATGGCTCTCATCATTGGATTAGGACCTATGTCTGTGCGAGTGTAATGGCCCAGGTCACTGAGAGCATTGTTCTCCCAAGTCCAATAAGGTGCTAGGAGTATTGCTATTACAATGCATATCAATGCAATAATTGGAGCAAACAGTCCAATTAGGTATGGTCGCCTTATGCCGCTGATTCTCATAGTCTGCTCAAGATGAACTTGAGTAAATGTCCTTTAATTCTTCCTTTTCCACAAGTTCATGGATAAACTCAAGAATACCCGTTCATTGTAAATTGGCTAAAGTTGAACACTTGTCAAAGGTCTCACTAAAGTCAAAAAACGGGTCTAATAGGTCTTTTACAGGACTCACTCTCGAAATATGCCCAAGTGCCATTTTCTGGGCGGACAGGACTGAGATGTCCAAGAAAGTCCAATTTACAATGAACGGCAAGAATTCCCTTGCAAAATAGGCTTTTGGAAACAATGCATAATATGCTTACTAGTCACTTGAAGAACTAGTCAAAGATAAAAGGCGCTCGTTATTTTGAATGGCATCAATAATCATGCTCAAGGTGTGTCAATTGACAGAAGCGGAAGTCATGGATAAGATAATCACTCTTAAAGAGGCAGCAAAGATGGTCCCTGATGGGTCTTCCCTTTTTTGGGGTGGTTTTGGATATCAAAGAGCCCCCATTGCCTTTGCAGCAGAGCTGGCTCGCCAGAAGAAGAGAAACTTGACAATTCATACCTGTGGTTCAGAGGTTGATCTTGAGATCATGGCAGGGGCTGGCGTTGCATCTCGATTTGAAATCGCCTTTGTTGCTATTGAGGCATTGGGACTTGCTTATAACATGCGAAGAAGGGTCGCAGAGGGCAAAGTGCAGGTTGAAGATTACAGTAACCTCGCAATGGCAATGAGATTTCTTGGAGGTGCTTTAAATGTGCCCTTCATGCCAATACGAAGCCTGATGGGTACTGATATTGTGAACAAATCACGATACCTAGGTGACAAGAAACTGAAGGTCATTGATTGCCCATTCACAGGTGAAAAGATCTGTCTTGTACCATCATTGCAGCCCGATTTCAGCATAGTGCATGTTCAACGTGTTGACTCAAATGGCAATGCACAGATTGATGGCATCATCGGGGAAGACATTGAGGGATCGCGCTGTGGAAAGAAGCTGATTGTTCTGGCTGAAGAGCTGATTCATGAAGATGAAATTCGTTTCAGACCAGATCAGACAAAGATACCTGCGATGTATGTTGATCATGTTGTCATATTGCCCTTTACTGCTCATCCCATGCAGTGCCATAATTACTATGACTATGACCTTGAGCACTTGATGATGTTCCATAAACTGAGCAGGACTGAAGAGGGGTGGAATGAGTATCTTGAAAACTACATTCTTGGGGTTGACGATCATTATGGATATCTCGATAAGGTGGGCTGGGATCGACTGATGAGCCTACGTGCGAAGAAACCCCTTGGTTATTAAGGAGGAGATGACATGGTAAAATACACTAAAATAGAGTTTCTAGCAGCTTGTGCATCAACTCATGTTAGAGATGGCGAAAATGTGTTTGGCGGGACTGGCCTTCCGCTCCTTGCAGCTTTGCTGGCTAAGGAAACCCACGCGCCTAATATCAATCTGATCTCAGAAGCAGGTTTTATTGATGCCCGTCCTGGAGAGGTGCCATTATCAGTTGCTGACTCGCGTTATTACTATGGCTGTTCTGCATCAATCGGTCTCATAGAAACCCTAGGCTTCCTTCTTCAGGGTGGCAGGATAGATGTGGGATTCCTTGGTGCCGCACAGATTGATGAATATGGCAACCTCAATACCAGTTATATCGGCCCCTTTGAGAGCCCCAAGGTCAAGCTTCCTGGAAGTGGGGGCGGCAATGACATAGCGTCGTCTGCCAAACGTCTGATAATTATGATGACTCATGACAAAAGAAAGTTTGTGAAGAAGCTGGACTATTTTACATCGCCAGGCCATCTTAAGGGTCCAGGGTCTCGCAAGAAGTGGAATATGGTGGGCGGAGGTCCTGAGGTTGTCATTACCGATATGTGCCAGATGGACTTTGAGCCGGAAACTCAAAAGATACGCCTCATGAGTGTCCATCCGGGATATTCTGTCCAAGACATTATCGATAATGTCATGTTTGACCTGATCATACCTGACGATGTGCCAACAACCCCTGAACCCACAGAGGAGCAGATTAGGATAATGCATAGGCTTGATCCTCATGGTGTCTATCTTGGCAAAGGTGACTAAGCTGGGAGAATTCGACATTACCAAGTACAATACCATCATCTTCGACCTAGACTCGACACTGACCAATGCAAACAAGTTTCCCCTGAGGGCCTGTGAATGGCTGTTTGAGAATCATCCGGGCCTACAATATGTTGAAATTAAAGACTTCCTACATCACCTCTATAGCAATTATTACGAAGGAATTCAGTCCATTGTTCAGGGTGCGCCATACAAGGCTCCATTCCTCATTGTCTATGAGGCCATGCGTTCTAGTCTGATTGAATTAGATGTTGAGCCGAATGAAAAAATCGTGAGGGAATCAGTAAGGGTCATGATGAAATACCACAGGGACTTGTCAGAGCTCGACATTGGTGTTGCTGAGCTTCTGCAATATCTCAGCAGCCTTGGGATTAGACTTGGCGTGTTCTCTAACTCCTTTACTGGGCATGCCAAGATCATCCTAAGTCGACTTGGAATTGACCACTACTTTGATGTGATTGCAGACACTGAGAGTCCCAAAGCCTTCAAGCCTATGCCGGAGGTCTTTAGGTTCATGCTTGAAAGATTGAACGCATCTCCCACAACAACCCTCTCAATTGGTGATGAATATTTTGCTGATGTTGTGGGCGCTTACAATTCAGGCCTTGATGCCATATGGGTGAATTATAAACGACAACCAATTGGAGGCTATCTGTCAAAGTATGGCTTGGAAACCAAACCCGTTCTTACTGTGCATAAATTGAATGACTTAACAAAATTACTCACTATTGAGTAATCTACGTACCAGAATCAATTATTAACTCCAATCTCTAACCCATTAATGTCAAAACAGACGGAGTTAGAATTGCAATGAGTAAGAACGATGACACTAGAAGTCCATTGAGAGCAAGATCTGATCTGGTGGACATTCTCTCCTGCAATCCTGAAAACGCAGAGCTCATTGCAACTCTTATCGAGTCCGAGCTTTATGGTATTAAAACAGGTGAATCAGCAGAACTGTCAGAGAAGATCACCAAGGCTGCCGAGAACTCATCAATTGATAAGGATGCAATTGATAATGTTCTTTTCTGGCTGAGTAGTTCCAGCCTTGATGCACGACAACTCATCCTCATTAAGACTATTGAAGAGCTATTGAACCATGAGGAATGTCGTCCAACTGTTCTCAATGCTCTTGCAAAGATCTCCTCTGAAGAGAATGTGAATCTTGTGATGGACTGGGTAGACAAGGGAGTCCTAACTCTAAATCAGGCTATCTATGTTCTATTGTTCCCAGACTCATCGGCTGCTCTGAAATGAATGAGTCCTAATCACATAGAGAAGTCGGGAATGAACTTTTTCACATGTTTTTCCCAATCAGCTCTTATCCTGACTGCCTCGCGAGCACACTTTAGGGCTTCATCATGCCTTCCTAATTTGGCCAATAGCTGGGCCTTGTAAAACCATGCCTTTGCAAAGTTCGGGTCTATCTGTATTGCCTTAGTATAGAATTCAAGAGCTGCTTCATCATCGCCTCTGGACTCGTGAGCCTTTGCTTCAGCAAAATAATCATATTGTGTATAATCCTCTTCTCCGACTGACATTAGAAAATCTCCGTTGTTTCTGTATTATTGACATTGTTTAGCCTTTAAACTTTTGATATCTCCCACCAAGACTACTAAAATCCATTATCCCTGCCGAATGCATCTAGCGAAGAATTCATAATACTTAGTCTGTAATTCTAAGTGCCCATATCTCTCTCTCATTGGGTCAAAAATGACTCTTCTTAAGAGTCATTATATATTAACTATTCATGTTCCGTGGTAGGTGATTGATAATGAAGAATCAACTGAAACTTATTAACATCGCAATCATAACGGCCCTGCTTCTAGGGCCATTCATATCATCTGTTGGAGCCATGCCCTCCACAACCATGACCCCTCCAACAACTATGCCCCCTGAGAATCGAATGCCTGACCATCGAGTTGGATCTGATGGGACGGTATGGATAAGCACAGACATAATCACAATCATGGCCAATAATGAGGTGCCAATGCTGCACTTCTGGTTCACAAATGATGAGAACGGAACCCTGACTAAGTTCTCAGTAACTTATCTCAATATAATCGAGTTTTTGGACTCTAATAATGATAGTGCCTACCAAAACAACGAGGTGCTGCACTATGCACCACTTGCAGCTTATGAGTGGACAGTCCAGACAGGAAGTGTTGTCGAGGACGATGGTGCAGTCTCAGAAGTCTGGTTGAAGTATATCAAGGGTGGACTTCGTGAAGGCGGTATGCACCCTGATGCACCATCTCTCCTAATGGCTAGATCTGGTGAGGTTCAACGTTTTGAGGACGTGACTATTCAAATATGGGCTCATATATATCTCAACGACTACTATGGCAATGTTTCTGATGATAAGGGAGTTCATGCCAACTTTACGGTGGCAGGCGGCTACGAGCTTAAAATGGATATTGAGATTGGAAACTTTCCATTCAGCAACAATGAGAGCAGTGTCGCACTTCAACTCCTGTTGAGGGAGAATGAGGCCATGGGCTCACAGATGCGTCATCACATCAGAACCCATGAGCGCTCAAGAGTCATGAACATGACCTCTGACATGAACTGGACTCAGTCCAAGATGGAATACCGCTTTGAGAACCGCAATAACACTCATGTGCAAGAAGTCGAATTCACCAATGACCTGACTGGAGTTCCTGAGGGATTCTTCAGGTGGGTGGACAAGGCATTGATCACTCTGCCTGGTGGTGAAACCGAAGCAGTCAATGTTTCTGCATCATACCTGCCTGTGGGAATGGGTGTTGCATTGGCACTAGCATATCCTAATTTTGACGATGGGACATTACTTCATGATCCATCAATCGGACTGTATCCTGATGCCATTCCAGAAACTGGGGTCCCAACAGAAAATCTGATTATTATGGGCGTTGGAATCGTTGCAATCATTGCAATTGTGGTGGTCATTGCTAAGAAGAGGTAGATAGTTCTACCTCTTTTTTTTTTACATTAGGCTATATTCATATGCGATATGATCATAGTCTTGAGGGAACACAATGAATCGAACACATTTGATAGTACTACTATTTGCATTGGCCATCACAACATTTCCTATTCCTGTGAACTCCCAAGCCAGCACGAGTGTGTTCGTGGATCCGATTGAATTCAATATCTATTTGAATGCCAATGGGAGCTCTCTTATCGAGGTGTATTTCCGAATCAACAATAATGGAAGTGAGCCAATCACTGAGTTTGTATTTCGGTTCGACTCCCTTGACTTCTCAATACTGACTGCCGAGTCTGAGGGTGAACCTCTATACCACACGATATCACCAAGGTCTCGATATTCTGAGATCAATCTTGAATTTCAGTCTGAGATCAATCCAAATGAAAACCGTTGGGTGCATCTTGAACTATTGAGTTTCGACCTTCAGAGCATGTTGACAGAGAATAATTTTCTATATAGCGAGTTTACTCTTTATATCAGGCCATTGAATCCGTACTATAACCTGACTTTTACAATCTTCCTTCCAAGAGAGGCAGTACTATCACAGAGGATACTAGTTCCATTATTCCCATATCCCGATGGCAATTTTACCGATGGCCAGTCTATGGCTTTTGTCTGGAACGAGTCATCATTAATGCCTGGCCAAGAACAAGTTTACATAACGAAGTATCAGCTTCAGTTGCAATATGTTGCACAATCCACCTCTGTTCTCTGGACAGCAGTAATTGCAGCTGCTTTCTTTGCAGTGGGTGTACTAATCACAAGATTTGGTCCAATCGCCCTCACTCGTATTAGAAACATTGGGAAGGTGAGAGTTGTCGGGCTAACTCATGAAGAACAACAGATTCTAGAAATAATGCGTCGCAGGGGCGGTTCTTGTCCACAGAAGGATCTCTATCGCGAGTTCAATCTCTCACAGTCTAAAGTGAGCATGATGATCACCGCTCTTGAAGAACGCGGGCTTGTCAGACGATTAAGGGATGGTCGTGAAAATATCATATATCTCATAGAAGAATGAGTTTATTTCAATCGAAAGGCTTTATACCGCAATGTAAAATCAGACCATGTCCATCTAGAAAATGAGGTGGGTCTTTGAATTCATCCAAAAAGATACGAGTGCTCATAGCAAAGCCCGGTCTCGATGGTCATGACCGTGGTGCGAAAGTGGTTGCAAGGGCTCTGAGAGACGCTGGAATGGAGGTCATTTACACAGGCCTACGTCAGACTCCAGAGATGATTGTTGAATCTGCGCTGCAAGAAGATGTTGACTGCATTGGCCTGAGCATATTAAGTGGCGCTCACATGGCCCTGTTCCCAAGGGTGATGGAATTGCTCCGCAAAGAGGGCGCTAATGACATTCTTGTAGTTGGTGGGGGCATAATCCCCGAGGATGATATTCCCGAACTGAAGAAAGCAGGCATTGCTGAGATCTTCGGGCCAGGTACTCCTCTTGAAGACATTGTGGAGTATATTCGAACACACGTCAAGAAATAGCAGAGGAATTGTTCTTTGTCGATAGATGATCTTGTCGAAGCGGTGCTTAGTGGTAAGAGGCGGGCCCTTGCTCGCGTGATCACACTGATTGAGAATGAAGATCCCAAGGCCGACAAGATTCTAAGTGCATTATACAAGCATACGGGAAAGGCCCATGTCATAGGCGTGACTGGTCCTCCAGGTTCTGGAAAGAGCACAATAGTCACTCGAATGACTGCAGAGTTCAGAAGGCGCAGTAAGACGGTGGGCATTATCTGTGTAGATCCATCGAGTCCCTTTACTGGCGGCGCATTGCTTGGGGACAGAATAAGAATGCAAGAACACACACTCGACCGTGAGGTATTTGTCCGCAGCATGGGCACTCGGGGACACCTTGGCGGTTTGTCGCGAGCTACTTCCGATGCAGTGAGGGTCATTGACGCCTTCGGAAAAGACATAATCATTGTGGAAACTGTCGGCACTGGGCAGTCCGAGGTTGATGTTGTAGAACTTGCACACACAGTCATTGTTACTGATGTTCCTGGCAGCGGTGATGACATTCAGGCAATCAAGGCGGGAATCATGGAGATTGCAGATATTTTTGTGGTCAATAAGAAAGACCTCCCAGGAGCTGATAAGAAGGTCACCGAGATTAATGCTATGTTGGACATAGACCCAAACATGGGCATGTGGAGACCTCCAGTCATTCTCACAAATGCGAACACTGGCGAGGGAATCCCTGAGCTTGTGGACAAGATAGAGGAGCACATGAGATTCCTTGTAGAAACTGGTCTACTGAAGAAGAAAGGTCTTGAGAGGAGCAAGGAAGAACTCGAGCAATTGATGAAGTACAAGCTGACGCGCGAGCTGTTAATGAAGCTTCAGGGGACTCCCGAATATGAAGAGGCAATTCAGAAAATAGCGGAACGTATTGCTGACCCATATACAGTTGCGGAAAGACTGATTCTAGATTTTCTTGTCAAGTTTAGAGAGTAGGTGTTTAGGATGAGTGATGAGAACTCATTAAAGAAGGCCCTCAGTGATTGGGAAAAGGGACCTGTTGCGAAGACCATCAATCGATTTCCTGAAAGAGAGGAGGAGTTCAAGACAATATCTGGAATACCAGTGAAGCGGCTCTATACACCTCTTGATACACAGACAGTTGATTATCTTCAGGACTTGGGCTTTCCTGGTCAATACCCATTCACACGTGGGGTCCAGCCCACAATGTATCGCGGTAGATTCTGGACGATGCGTCAGTACAGCGGTTTTGCCACTGCGAAGGAGACCAATGAACGTTTCAGATTCCTTCTGGATCAGGGCCAGACAGGGCTCTCAGTTGCCTTCGACCTGCCAACTCAGATTGGTTATGACTCAGACAACCCAATGTCGCATGGCGAAGTGGGCAAGGTTGGTGTTGCTATTGACTCTCTGGCCGACATGGAGGTTCTTTTTGATGGTATTCCTCTCAACAAGGTGAGCACATCAATGACAATTAATGCCCCTGCTGCTGTATTGCTTGCCATGTATATTGCAGTCGCTGAAAAGCAAGGTGTTCCAATGGAAAAACTCCGGGGCACTATTCAGAATGACATCCTAAAGGAGTATGTTGCTCGTGGGACTTACATTTTTCCACCCAAGCCATCAATGCGTCTAATAACTGATATCTTTAAGTTCTGCTCCGAGAATATGCCACTCTGGAACACAATAAGCATAAGCGGCTATCATATCCGTGAGGCCGGATCAACTGCTGTTCAAGAACTTGCATTCACTCTGGCTAATGGCATTGCCTATGTGAAGGCAGCGATCGAAGCAGGTCTCGATGTTGATGCTTTTGCCTCACGCTTGTCATTCTTCTTCGGTTCGCATAGCGATTTTCTTGAGGAAATCGCCAAGTTCAGAGCAGCAAGAAGACTATGGGCCAGAATCATGCGAGAGAGATTTGGCGCAAGGGATGACAAGTCTTGCCGCTTGAGATTTCACACACAAACTGCGGGATGCACACTGACAGCTCAGCAACCAGATAATAATATCGTCAGAGTGACATTGCAGGCACTTCAGGCGGTACTCGGTGGTACGAATTCGTTGCACACGAACTCGAGAGATGAGGCCCTTGCTCTTCCCACTGAAGAGTCTGTGCAGATCGCACTACGCACACAGCAGATCATTGCCTACGAAACTGGAGTTGGTGACACGATTGACCCCTTAGCTGGCTCCTACTATATCGAGTCGTTGACGAACGAGATTGAGGAGTGTGTGATGAAATACATTGAGAAGATTGACTCGATGGGTGGTGCTCCTGCAGCCATTGAGAATGGCTATATTCAGAGTGAAATCCATAACTCTGCTTATCAGTTTCAGACTGCTGTTGACGCGGGCCAAAGAATTGTCGTTGGTGTCAATAAATTCATTGTACCTGAAGAGCGCACAATTGATTATCTCCGAGTTGACCCTCATGTTGAAGAAGAGCAGGTGGCCCGATTGAAGAAGGTGCGTGAGACCCGTGACAACGACAGAGTCCAAGAAACCCTTGAAGCCCTAAAGGCTGGTGCGAAGGGTGATGAGAATCTGGTACCATTGATCCTTGATGCTGTCAAGGCCTATGCTACATTAGGAGAGATCTGTGATGTTCTTCGTGATGTCTTCGGCGAGTACAAGTCCCCTGATATACTGTGAGAGTGAATGAATATGAATGTTGAAAGAATTGATCATGTTGGTATAGCAGTTAAGAGTATTGAGTCGCGACTTCCTTACTATCAGGATGCTCTGGGTTTGAACTATGTTGGCGAAGAAGTGGTTGAAGAGCAGAAGGTCAGGGTGGCCTTCCTCAAGATTGGCGAGAGTAGGCTTGAGCTTCTTGAGCCAACTTCGGAAGACAGTACTGTTGCTAAGTTTCTGCAAAAGCGCGGAGAAGGCATTCATCACATTGCGGTCCATGTCAAAGACATATATTCTGCTCTTGAAGAACACAAGCGCCTAGGTTCACGACTCATTGATGAAGATCCACGAGTTGGCGCTCACAACATGCTTATTGCATTCGTTCATCCAAAGTCAACAGGGGGAGTCTTAATAGAACTCTGCCAGCATCAAGACTGAATGCAGAAAGAGTCGAACATCTCTACTCGCAAGACTCGACAAAAGGCTTATTGGGTTTTAAACCAAATACATAATGTTTGGAGGCCCATCACTTGGAGTCTGAGGAGATTCCCCGAACGCATTACGACTTCTACAGACTGGCTAGGGCGCATGAGCGCAACGGTCAGTATGAAGAGGCCCTGCGTGCTTATGAGCAAGCCATTGAGCTTAGCTCTGACTATGCGCATGCATGGTATTACAAAGGCCTGCTCCTCAAGAAAATGGGCAGGTTTGAAGATGCCATACATTGCGCAGAGCGTGCATTGGAGCTGGAACCAAGTTGGGAGAAACATGTTAGTCGACTGATTGAAGAATGCCGTGGTTGCATGTAGGATCACATTCTGAATCTTTCCAAGATCTCTTCTATTGCCTCCGCCACCCTAATGGTATCATCCCGACTTACCATTCGGTTCAGCACAAATCTAGAACGTGTGCCATATTCCCCATATACCAGAATATTGTACTTCTTCAGTTCGTGTGCGAATTGTCTGGCATTAATATTGAAATTGTCCAACTCAACAAATAGGATGTTAGTTTCGGGTTTCTCTAACTTCAGACCCTGAACCTTAGAGAGCCTATTATAGAGAAGTCTTGCGTTTTGATGGTCTTCCTTAAGCCTGTCTATCATTTTTTCTAAGGCGATGATTCCTGGCGCTGCAATGATTCCTGCCTGTCGCATGCCGCCGCCCATCTTCTTTCTGATTCGTCTTGCCTGATGAATGAACTCTTCAGTCCCCGCTATAATTGAACCTATGGGAGCTGAGAGCCCCTTGCTCAGACAGATCATCACACTATCCGTATTTCTAACGAGGCGGCTTGCTGGAATATCAAGTGCCACAGCAGCATTGAAAAGCCGTGCACCATCACAATGAACTGCCAGGCCATGGTCATGGGCGACTCCTGCAAGAGCATCGACCTGTTCTGGTCGTACAATCACTCCCCCTGCATAATTGTGAGTGTTCTCGATGGAAATAAGGGCAGTATGAGCATAATGCGGGTCATCGGGACTTATAACCCTCTCCAGTTGCTCTGGTGTGATATATCCCCTGATTCCCCTTACCGGCTTTGGAAACAGTCCTCCCAGTGAAGCCATTGCTCCCCCTTCGAAGAGAAATGTGTGTGACCTCTCTTCAATGACAACCTCATCACCACGCTTTGTCTGAGTGAACATCGAAATGAGATTGCCCTGCGTGCCAGATGTTACAAGAAGTGCAGCCTCTTTTCCTAAGATTCTAGCGGCCTTCTCCTGAAGTTCGATTACCACTTCATCTTCTCCAATAACATCATCACCAAACCTATGCTGCTCGTGAGCACGTACAATAGCATGAATCATCTCATCTGTTGGAAGTGTGACGGTATCACTTCGAAGGTCAATAGTCCTCATTTTCCTCGAATTGTCGCGACACACAATCGGTTTTAATCTTTGCATAACTCAAAACCATTTTAATTAGAATGGAATCAAGCGTCAGTAATTTGCTGAGGTGCATTTATTGGAGAATGATCAGAGTCTTGGCTACATTGGAAAGATCCGTCTGTTCAAGAAGGATGCCAAGCTGTTCATTCTCATCAACTCAATGAACTCTCTCGGCATGGGGATCAGCAATGTGGTCTTCAATCTATACATGCTCGAGATTCCCGGCTTTCAAGAGGACTTCATTGGAGTGTTCATGTCATTCTCCATGTTCGCCACTGCAGGGATTGCATTGTTCGCAGGTGTGATGATCAATCGCTTTTGTAAGAAGAAAGTGATTCTTCTGGCCAGCATTCTTAGCAACTTGATGCTACTGATTCAATATACCATTGTAAATCCGATTGGACTTCTCTCATCACAGATACTACTTGGTTTCTCCTCTGCCTTCATGCATGTTTCATGGACCCCTTATATCTCATCACTATCTACTGATAAGGAGCGCGCTCATCTATTCGGTGTAAACAGTGGAGTAAGCGTGCTTGGCGTTTTCTTTGGTAGTATTATGGGTGGTTTTCTCCCTGGCATTTATTCTGTGATCCTAAACACGAGCAACAAGCTAGTTGCTTATCGATATGCGCTCTGGACAAGCATGGTCCCATTGATTCTTGGAACCGCGCTCATAGTGCTCATGAGTCGAGACACTGTAATCCCGAACTATTCCCTTCGTAGCACATTCACAATCAAGAACAAATCATTCATAGGAAAATATGCGCTGACCGTATCTACTGTTGGCCTTGGTGCTGGAATGATTGTACGCTTCTTCAACATCTATTTCAAGAAAGTATTCATTGCTGATGATGCACTCATTGGGATCATTTTTGGACTGAATATGATTCTCCTGTCCACTGGAAGTTTCATTGCACCTGCACTAGCTGACAGGTTTGGTAAGGTCAAGACTATTGTCCTTACAGAAGCTCTCTCAATACCCTTTCTAATCATGCTCTGGTGGGCACCCACAATCCATTATGGTGTTATTGCATATGTCTCAAGAAATGTGCTGATGAACATGGCAGGACCAATATCATCTGCCTTCCTCATGGAGAATCTGTCTAATGAAGAGCGCTCGACAGCTATGGGAGTCACACGCGCGGGCGACTCGTTTGTTCGTGGAATAGCGGCAATCATTGGTGGATCAATTCTCTCAATGGGACTCTACAGGCTGCCCTATCTTCTAGTTGCCTCATTGTATGTAATTGCCATCATTATGTTCTATGCATTCTTCCATAAGCATGAGGCAAGACTGGAACGCATTCGTGGGGCTGAGATATTTATCGAGCCTGAAGAAGAGTTTGATGAGGACATCATTTGAAAAACATGGTATGGGCCCTCTTTATTATTTCCTCATCTGCTGGAAACAACAGAGGAATTGTGTCATAACTGTTCTGACATGGGTTGCCCCTGCAAAAATGAAATTTGATCATAGGCCTTATGGCCTCGGGTTGGTGTTCAATCTCAATGAGATAGCTCATTACTGTTGAGAGAGTTTCATCACCAACAGGATGTCTGCATATACTCGATTGTGAGGGGCCCTCCCCATGATCTTTGAGTAAGTTGAAGACATCATTGACACTCTTCACCTGTCTAATGAGATCATAGCCCCTTTCAACCCTCCGCACAGAGTCTTCATAGCAATCATCATTCTTTGATGCGCGCTCAAGCAATACCTGCTCAGTGTCCAGCATTATATGATGACCAGTTCGTAACACCTTTCTGTCAGACCACTCTATGGAATGATCATCGCCAGCAATTTCAATTGCAAGTGTCCTTGAATTGTCTGCAAGAATGAGGTTTCCCCATTGATACTTTCTTCCAGCCCTAAGGTGCTCGACAACCATGTTCAGACCATCTTCCGCATTCTTTGCAAACATAAGGATTTGTTCTGTCAGAAAATCATACGTGGGGTCACTTGTTTCTTTTACATGGGTGTTTGCAGCAGAAAGCCCATATCTATTGACTCCAATTGATAGTCCCATCTTCTGCCCGGTACTCATGTCAACTCCACGAATACCAAAACAATCAACGTCATAGAACAGCTCATCCTTGTATGATGGGTCACTCAAGTCTTTATTCTTGAAAAGGAGAGTCTTGTTCTGGTCCGAGAGAATCATTGCACCTGCTAAGCTTGTCATAGCTCTCCCTCTAGTAAATTAATGACTGTCAATGCTAGTTATAAAGTAATTCGTTAAGTATACCGAATAAGCATCAAGTTTCACTCAAATGGAATTACTTTTGAACCGGCACGCATAACTTAGTCTTGACATGATTGAACTTGATAGGCTGAGTGAATCCCTACAAAATCTGATATCGAACATAGTATATCATGAGAGTGTGGAATCTACAAACCGGACCGCTCGCGAACTCGTATTGAATAAAACTTCAGGCATAACTCTTGTACTTTCAGAAACACAGACCCATGGACGTGGCAGGCATGACCGAAGATGGATCTCTCCAAAGGGCGGTCTGTACATGTCGTTATTATTGAAACCCAAATGTGATGCTCAAAAATATACTCTTTTCAATCTTCTTGCTGGTTGTGCAGTCTGTCAATCTATCAGAGAACTATATGGACTGAATGCACTATTGAAATGGCCTAATGATGTCTTGATAAATAGTAAAAAGGTTGCAGGAATATTGAGTGAGGTCTTTGATACTCATGGCACCATGTGGATAGTTGTTGGAATTGGTGTCAATGTCAATCAAGAAGTGGCTGGATTTCCTGCTAATCTGCGAAACAGAATCACTACTCTGCAAGAGGCGCTTCAACAGACTGTAGATCTCAACCAACTGATAATCACAATCATACATGGCTTTTATCAAAGGCTTGTTATGCTTGAAACTGGAAATCATAATGCAATTCTTAATGAGTGGCGAAAAATGAACGCGACTCTTGGAAAGCATGTCACCGTGGTTGATGGGGGGAATGTCATCACAGGAGTCGCCTTGGATATTACCAAATCTGGTGCTCTGCTAATAGAAGTTTCACCCCATAACATTATGCGTGTAGATGCGGGCGATGTGGTTCAACAAATCAATCGCGGCCTTTGAAATACAATCAGTAGGTCTAATTTATCTTGACTTATGTTTAACCGAACCCTATGTCAAATCCTGTCATTCAACCAGTTGAGTTTGTTTCCGAAAATGAGACCATTCGGGGCAATCTTTTGACTCCCACATATCAGGGACCTTTCTATGGTATCTGTAAGTTTCATGGCCTCCCTGGTTCTCCCGACCAGACCAGTGGAATTGCTACTAGACTTGCAAAGGCGGGCTTTGCAGTTCTGACCTTTGATTTTCGTGGTTTTAGAAAGAGTGATGGCCTATTCTCTCTAGGTGGCATGATTCATGATGCAAGTGCTGCTGTAAGTTTCATGCTTGAATCTGATCTTGTTTATGATGACTGGATTGGTGCTTATGGTGCAAGCTTTGGTGGTGCAGTGGCAGTATGCACTGCTGCGCGCGATAAGAGAATTAAGGCAGTATGCCTACGCGCTCCTGTGTTTGACACTTCTCTCTTTGTCGCTGATAATACTGTAGATAGCGTGTTTGAGTTCATTCTAAATGAGGCCCCTGATTCGGTTCATGATATTACAAATCGGGCGACACGACAGAGAATGAAAGAACAACTGATAATTGATAGCCAGACTTACAATCCTATGATCGATATTCGAATGATCTCGCCCCGCCCCATACTCATAATTACTGGCAACTCCGATGATCTGATTCCCTTAGGTGGCGTAAAAAGACTATACGAAACGGCTGGGAATCCGAAAGATATTGTGATTGTGGAGGGGGCTGATCATGTCCTGTCCGATGCGTTTGCCAAGCAGATCACAGAACAGTCCATAGTTGAATGGTTCTTGCGGACCTCGGGTCTTCGGTCAATCAAGTAAACATGATTCACAATAGATTATTAAATAGCATCATTGATCTGAGGAGCAGGCAACCAAACCCGAAACTCGACTCCTGACTTACTATTGTTAGGATCTCTATCAACCACATCGATTCTTCCGCCATATTTCTCACATAGTTGAATGACCTGGTGTACTCCCACGCCGCCAAACCTTCTATTAGGGTCAAAAAGAGTCTTTTTCATGCTATCACTTATTCCCGGTCCGTTGTCAGCAATTCTTATTTCAAAACCATTGTCTATTTGTATCACCTTTATCCAGATATGTGGTTGATTACTGTTGTTATGAACAACCGCATTCTCAAGCAGATTCATGAAAAGTAGTATGAGATACTTATCAGCTTGAACAACTGCGCTTCTGACATCACTGTCCATCTCAATCTGGACATTTTCATGTCTGTTCTGTATTATTCGTATGCATTCTGAAAGTGTTTCAAGTAGTGGGACATTCATCATTGGAGTCTGGAGTATGTCCTTAGTAGCACTCACTGCAGAAATCAAATCTGCACACTCATCTATTGCATGCATCACCTCATTCAACAGCTTTTGACTTCTATTCGACATGTTCTCTTGCATTACAAGTTCGATTCCAATCTTCATGGCCTGCAGATAGTTTCTAATATCATGGGACATAAGATCAAAATAGAGCATTGCAATTCTATAAGTAGCTCTCAATTCCTGCTCTGTTTTCTTCAATTGAGAAATATCCCTAAGTACAATCACAACATGCTCATCATCTTCATGAGGACTCAAGCTCGTGTGACAGTAGTATGGGCAATGGTCTTCAATAACAAACTCGAATTCGTGATTTGTTTGTTCCTCAAAGGTCTTTTTTATGGCGTCTTTATACCTCTTAGCAATATCTGGTTTAAACAAATCAGAAATAGTAGTTTCTCCCTCTATGACCTCTGGAATGGTATCACAAAAATGCCTTGTTGAATGATATTCCTGAACTGTCCCGTCGAGATCAACAACAAAGATGGTGTCCATCATGGATTGAACAAGCATCCTATAGCGACGCTCCGACTCGTATAGCTTCGCTTGAGCAATTCTCTTCTCAGATCTCTGTTGAGCCTCTTTCATCTCTCTTCGAATTACTGGACCAAGCCTGCTGAGTCTGTCTTTCTTCACATAATCATTAGCTCCCATTTTCATCAATTTAACAGCAGCATCTTCAGAAATGACACCAGAAACAATAATGAAAGGAATGTCCTTGCCAACCTGTGTTAGAATGTCCAAGGCTTCCTCTGCACCAAATCTGGGCATATAGTAGTCACAAAGAATCACATCCCAATCTTGGCCTTGCAATGCCTCCCTCATCTCTTCACGACTCTCAACCCTCTTTATCACAGGATCAAAATCATCCTGCTTCAATGTGCGGTCAATTAATACTCTGTCATCATCAGAATCATCAATTAATAGAACATGAACAGTAGTTCCCAATTCACGTTCCCCCCTTCGGGGCAATGTTCAGAACGAGCCAGTATAGGCCCAAGGTCTGAATTGCGGCTACGAATTGATCAAAGTCCACAGGCTTTCTTATGTAACTGTTGGCCCCCATGTCATAACTCTCTATTACATCCTGCTCCTCCTTCGATGAGGTGAGTATTACTACAGGGATGAACCTCAATTTCGGGTCATTCCTGATCTCTTTTAGAAACTCAATACCACTCATCCTTGGCATTTTGAGATCGAGTAGAATGACCTCTGGATAGCCCTGAGTTTCTTTATTGCTGAACTCCCCCTCATCTCTCAGATATTCAAGGGCCTCTATTCCATCACTGCATACAACTATTTTATTCAGAATGTTTGCTTTTTTTAGAGCACGCTTTGTTAGTATGACATCATCTTGATTATCTTCCACTAGCAGTATCGTTTTCTCTTCCAATAGATCTCCCTTCTTTACTACAAAGTTCATTCGGACCCTGGCACATATGTTACTAGTAGTGCCCTATCAGAATGTCGTGTCATCATAGATTTGTCCCATAACCTAGTATATTTTTTGCATGCAATGAATTCTGTCAAATTACTCAGAAAGTGTGAAAAAGAATGTTGTCCCATCCCCAATACTACTCCTTGCCCATATTCTTCCCCCGTGCTTATTGATAATGCGCTTGACAATTGACAGACCAATTCCTGTGCCCTCAAAGTCACCTAATGCATGTAATCTTTGAAATGGTGTGAACAACCTGTCTTCATATTTCATATCAAACCCTATGCCATTATCCTTGACAAAGAATACACGCTGCCCATTCTCATCTCTTTGCCCAAATTGAATGACTGCATCATTAGTCTTTCTTGTGTACTTCCAAGCATTTTCCAACAAATTCTGTAGGGCAATGGTGATTAGCCTCTTATCACAGACTGCAAATGCCCCCTCCTCAATTACAACATTTACTAGTCGTTCACTCTCCGAATTTTGCAATCTTCCCATAATCTCTCTGACAATTCTTGACAAATTCACCTTATCGCGGGTTAGAGTCACCCGAGTCACCCGCGATAATCTCAATATATCATCAATCATTTTCCCCATGCGAATAGCCGCAGCTCTCAGTCTATGTAAGTAGTCCTTGCCAGTTTCATCAAGAATTGTCTCATAGTCTTCCAATATTGCCTTGCTGAATCCATCAACACTTCTCAAAGGTGCTCGAAGGTCGTGCGAAACAGAATATGCAAATGCCTCCAATTCTCTGTTTGCCTCTTCTAGTTCTGCAGTCCGAAATTGAACTAGTTCGCCTAATTGTTCATTCATCCTCTGTATCTCCCGTCTAGTCCTTGCCCTTTCAGTAATATCAATCACTGTCACTGCTAAGAGGTTGGGCAATACCAAGAAGGCGTGAGACTCAATAGCGACTGAAACTTCTCCATTTCTTTCAATCACTCTCTCACCATGCCAAGGCTTTCCCGATCCTATTACTTGAAGATAATATTCCAAGAACTCTTTATGACTGGGGGGAACTGTTTCTTTCAAATTGGTACCAACAAACTTTTCCAATTTTTCACTCATTATTTGCACTGCGGCTTGATTAACATCTACTAGAAAGAATCTGTCTGGTTCACGAAATTCTATAAATTGAACTCCAATTGGCAAATTCTCAAAGAACTTTCTGAATTTGAGTTCTGAAATTCTTCTCATCTCATCTGCAATTATTTGACCAGTGAGGTCTGAGATAATTGAAATGGACCCAATTATCTGTCCCCCCTTGTCTCTAAAAGGCACTGCTGATACACGAACAGTTCTTATTTCACCATTCTTGGTCACCATTCTACATTTAAATACCGACGACTCACCATTTGCCCTCTTTACATTCTCTTCTTCAATCAATCCATAATCATCAGATACAATAACATCCCTTAGAGTCATTTTGGCCAACTCTTCCGCATCATATCCAATGATCTCCTGAAACTTGTCATTCGCAAATATCAAGCCGTTTTCAAATTCTGCAATAATCACTCCCTCATCGATATCCGTCATTACCCTCCTTAACTGTTCCTCACTCAATATTAACTCTCTTTCTATAATTAGTCTTTGAATTAGATTTGAAAGCCCTCTTTCCAAAGTCCTCAAGAATTTTTTGTCATCTGGAACAAACTCCCTCGGTTTTCTGTTGAATAGATTCAGTATTGCCAACAACTCATTATGTTCATCAAGGATTGGAATTGACGCTAGTGAACGAACCCCCATAGATCGAAGTCTGTTTCGATACTTTTCAATCTCTGGGTCCGTTTCTATATCTTCACTGAAAACTGACTTTCTCATTCTAGCGACATATGCGGTAAAAAACATCTCATCATCCAATGGAACCTTGTCTGCAAAAATATGTCTATTCATTCCAATACTTTTAGCAACTTCAAAGCATTTCTTTTTTTGATTGTAAAGGCGTAGTACACCTCCATCAAACTCATATGCACTCACTATCCCTCTGATAAGGTTCTCCCCGATGTCCTCAATGTTGCTCAACTTAATGGTTGCATTAGCAATACTCGCAATTGCACGATTCTGGCGATCCATTGCCTCCTCAAGTTTCATGTTTTGAGTGATATCGATTGCGACAATTTGAACTACTTCTTCCTGTAGAAAACTGACTCTATTACCAATTAACTCTAGCCACCTTATGTTTCTACCTTCGTTGTCTATCCTTATTCTAATAGACTGATGACTCCCTTCTCTCATACAGGTTCTGACAAACTGCTCAAATCTATCAAGGTCTTCTGGATGAATCACTCTCTGCATATATTCCTTAGTGCTGGGACTGCTTAATTCTTGCATTCCTAAGAATGCCTCTATCGCTGGATTGCCAAAAAGAATCTCTCCATCATTGGCTATTATCACTATACCAGTGAGCGACTGTTCTATCACGGACCTGTATTTTCTCTCTGATTCTTCAAGCTTTTTTTGAGCCTCAATTAGCTCAGTGATGTCTTCACCTGAAGAAATCAATCCTTGAATGAGTCCCTTTTCATCTTTCACAATGACCGTGTTCCATTCAATCAGTCGTTTTCCCATCTCTTTAGTCACAATCTCTCTTCTTAGTCGGACTCCTTCCACCTTTCCATTTATCAGCTTATGAAACATTCTTCTTACATCATCCACTGCATTTGCTGGCACAAAATCAAACCAACTCTTCCCAATCAATTCATCATAAGAATACCCTAATACATCACAGCCTCTACTGTTAATGAACGTGATTTTTGCATTACGATCTAGTGCAATGAAAATCACTCCTGCAATTTCAAGATACGACCTGACCAGATGTATCTCTTCTTGAGCTCTTTTTAAAGCAGTTCTTATTTCCGAGTGGTCTTGAAAAACAGCAATGATTAATCTACTATCCGAGGATGATGGTGACCTATTCTCCATTAGTTTCATGTCAATTAACATGTCAGAACCATCGCCTCGAACAATCCCCATCTCTAGCCAATCCCCACTATCAGATTCTCCCCTCGTCATCATTTCTAAAGCATTAATGACCCTGTCCTTATGATCCTTGGAAATGAAGTCCAAAATATCATGACCCACTAATTCGCTCTTAGAATGCAATTTCAACATATCAACCATTCTTTGATTTGCATCAATTATTAATCTCTCATTATTGATAATTACTGCTGCATTAAGACCCTGATCTAACACTTGTAGGATTTCCATTTCTTTTGGAGTTTCAAGAATGAGAACTGAATAGCCCTCTCGGACTCTTGCGCTTCTTATGTCTGTTTCAATAGCAGTGCCCTCTCTTGTCATTATTATTGCTTGAATTGACTCGGAAGGCTCTACCAATGTGATCGGCAATTCAACGCCTGAATCAAATCTTAGAATATTTCCCAACCCTAATCCGATTAATTCTCCTTGTGCAACTCCAATCCCCCTTGCCAATGCACTATTACAATGGACAATCCTGCTGTTACTATCCACAATCATTGCCCACTCTATTAGTGCATCTACTATCCTGATCCATTTGTGCAATTCGTCCTCCATACTCGAACTCATGATATAACAACATCCACTTTAGCCTCTTCATATTCTCATTATCCAAATTTAATCCTTCGCAAGAACTGGCATAGAAGTTTACAGAATTCTACTGAAAATTACTGTTCAAACTCTTGAACATGTGCGTTTGAAACATAGAATCATATTCCTTTGTTACATATTAAAAGCGGTGAAGAATTTGAAAGAGTATAATTCAGGACTGAACCGCACCTATTTCGCCGCCATAATGGTTGCCCTCATTGTTGGTTCTAGTCTTATTATTGTGGCCTTCTGGACATCCCAAGGCCCCACAAACCCAAACACCACGAACCCTCCTGCTGGAGGCTATGGGCCCTTGGCTGCACAATATATTAACAGCAAGCGCGATAATGCTGTCTTCATGTGGTCTTGTAATAATAGCTTTGTAAATGTTGAGCTGACAAATTATTACAAGTCATATGATGAAGGTGCCTACGTTGATGGGCTATATATGATCCGCAACGATACTGGATGCTATGTAAAATTACTATTTGCACCCTATTTCGCAAATCTTACAGGCTATGGACAGATAACAAATGATGACTGGGACTCCATAAGTGGCGCACTGGTCGATGATGGCATTGGGCAAATGACTGATGCCCAGTCACACCCACAACATCCCGATTATTCTGACCTTGACTTCTTTATTGAAATCTATTTTGACGATCTCACGTTCTTCTACATTGGCTCGTTTGCAACTTCAAACTTGGTATTCATTCTCAATGGTACATGGACCGGCCATTTCCTTGAGTGGGGCTGGCCTGAGGTTTCCGAATATGACTTTGAGAATGGCAAATGGTTGACTGAGAACGGCCTCCTAGATGCACCGAAGACTCTAATGTACAATGTAATAACATCGACCATCACACATCCTCCATAATGCGGGGACATATTCTCCCCGCTCTATATGAGGAATCAGAATTGGTAGAGAAGACAGAACGCGAAATGATTGAGGCCCTGTTGCAGGGCAAGACAATGAGCATTTATGCCCTGCTTCTGACCAAGGGGAAAATGGGAGTTCGAGAGGTTTCTAGGGAGCTGAGTTTATCAAGTCCGAGTCTTGCTTTACACCATCTCACAAAACTGGTTGAAGGCGGTATTGTTGTGAAGGACAATCATGGCGAATATCGTGTTCAGAAAGAAGTCTTTGTGGGATCTATGACTCTGTTTGTTAAGATTGGCAAGTATCTCATGCCTCGATTCGTCTTCCTTGTGTCTCTTGTTTCACTTGTTCTGGCCGCCTATTCTCTCTGGTTTTTCTCTCTCCCCATCGATGGCACTGATGTCTTATTTATCTCCACAAGTGTGATAGTGATAATTGTACTGCTACTTGAAATTCGTCGGATTTGGACATTGCGCCCCTTCTAGATATGGAATCATCAATCCTCGTCGGAATTGTGAAATGTCATGAAAAATACTAAGAAAATTGCTTCCAGGGGATTGCAATCCCCGGAAGCTTTTCCATTCTAATGTTTGGCTTCGAAGGCTTCCATGCATTTTTCGCTGCAGAACTGGTATGACTTGTCCCCAACGTCCAATTGATAGTGGCCGCCTGGACGCATCCTTCCTCCACACTCGTCACAGGTGAGATCAAGTTTGCCGCCGATTACACTTACAAATTTCTTAATATTCTCTGACATGTTTCATCTCTCCGCTCAATCTGCTTGCAGATGTCAAGACTGAGTGATTTTGAATAGTCATAATTTGCAGATAAATTAAATCCAAACGTATTCATTCTATCGTTCAGTTATTAGCAGTATCATGCCAAGTCAAACAAACATTCCAATACTGATCAGCAGGAAGTTTGCCATTCCAACAAAGAGGAACCACGTGAGATAGTTCCCAAATGGCGCAGTAAATCTATTGATCTCCTCAGGCACAAAATGGAAGTATCCCTTTTCGACTTTCCTCCACTCCCACAAACGCAGCTCACGACTCATCAGTGGCTCTATTATTGCCCAGTCGAAGGTTGAAGCAATAATCCCCGAAAGCATCACAGCTGTCAACTCATCAAGACCCACCACTAGCGGGATCAGAAAAGACGCATGAACCACAGTAAGCCACATCATAGGTATCCATAATGGTACGTTTCTAGCAAATGGTCCATTCATCCTCTTCTTTGTATAAGTGTAGTAACCTTGTGAAGACACAATGTTTTCGCCTAGAGTGCTTATCACAAGCACAAACTGAATCTGAATTATTAGACACCATCCATAAATCGGCCACAGAAGATGTTCAAGAATAATGGATGAAATCAGGAATATAACAAGGAGTGAATAGCTGATGACTCTGCGCAAGAGGTATTACCTCCTTCTTATTCGCTTAGAAACCTTAGAACTCGTTTCTGAAATACGCTTCTTGATCTCTGCAGTTCGTTGAATCAATTGAACTGCGTATGTGTTTCCCACTTTGCCAAGCAAGAGCTCCTTATCCCGTAATGATTTTTGAATCTCATTAAGGGTTTCTAATACCTTGCTCACGGTCCTTCTGTCAATGCCAGTTATCCTTGATAATGTCGCAACTGACATTGTCTTCCCTTCAGCAAGAATCTCTACTATTTTGGACATGGCTTCTGGAAAGCTTATTCGAACTCTTGGGGGTGGTTTGAGTGGGAATGACATTTCAAATCATGCTAATTATTCTATAAAAACATATAAGCATTATTATGTATACTTAAATATGGCTACATAAATATGAAAAACAGATTGGCTTACTTCGACAATAAATAATATTAGAAAAGCAAGCATTGAATGATGCAGTGTAGAGTAATGGCCCTAGAAGTGTCTTCTTATGTATTAGCACTTTTTCCCATATTATTGATAATTTCACTCTTACTCACGCTGACAGTATCGGTGTTGATTGCAAAAAAGCGGGTGAACTTTCAAGTCAAGAGGTTTTCATTTCTATATCGCCATTGGAAGACCATTCTTCTTGCCCCATTTATTGTTCCTTTTGCTATTACTCTCATAATTGCATTTGGGTTTCTGGCTGGCGCACCTGATTCTTTGGACCCCATATTCTATTTTAGCTATGACCTTTATCATTTGATGTTTGCAGCATACATGGGCATTCTTGTGGGATTCATCCTCTCATATGGGTATCTTGCACGGGGGGTTTCTGCATTCGTATTCATAGGACTTGTCTTTGTCACAATAGTTCTTGCAACAGCATCCTTGGGTTCAATTGAAGTGGCCATTTATTTCATAGTCAATGAACTTGGAGAGCTATTTGTAGTACTGCTTCTAGTCGACTTTCTTCCTTGCAGCCCAACATTTTTGTTGAGGAGAGATAAAAAGAAATATGAAATTCAAAGAATGATAAAAAACCTTGAATCCTCAACTCATGAAACTCTTGACAGTCTAAAGAAGCGGGTGGAGAATGATGGCGATATTTCAGCAAGAACAGCAATTGAAACTCTCCTCAATCAAGATGGATTGATGGGGGATATAATTCAACGTGTTGCATCGCGAATAAAGATTATTGAAAACCCCATAATTGAAATTCCTACTGACTCTAAGTTCATATTTTTTGCAAGCATGGCAAGAGAACACAGTTTCAGTCGAGTCGCTCACCATTGGCGATTGTCTAAACATGAGTTTGATGAACGTGTGAAGATCAATCGTGTTGCATATGGAGGGCTTCTGATATTCACCGTTTCGTTGATTCTCTACTTGGAATCATATTATCAACCACTAATGTCATTGTCATTATCTCTACTGTTTGGCCTGATTCTACTATCATTCGTTCTAGCAGCCTTTGATGATCTCCTGTTTGGACGACGCGCTAATGCCAATCATATAGTTTCAGATGTGCGCCTGATGTTCACTCCTCTAATGACTCTTCTTGATGATCCAACAGTCAATCTGGATGACTTCATCGGAGCAGGTCCTCAGCCAATAGACCCAAGTCAGATACAATTGAAAACTCGTGTGAACACTGACGAACTCGATGAGTCAAGCCTTCCCCCATCAATTCGGAGATTTGTAAGGCGTGTGAAAAAGAATGCAAATGATGTCTATGAGGAAGACATCTACTCATTCTATGTTGCTGTATCTGGATTAATCTTCTTGATTCCAACCATGCTATTTGTGATAATGGAGCGATCAAAAGATAATGCATTTATCGTTGGGGCCCGGCTAATGCATGCAATTGGGCTTTTGGTAATAATTATTGGGTCTGTGTGGTGGATACATTATAGAAGAAGCCGCATGTTCTTTGGACTCACTAGAGGAAATCTTGAGATGATCCTCGTTTCATTGTCAATAACTGAGAGCGGGATTAGCGATATTGGAAAAATACTCTATCCTACTCCTCCACCTCGATATTCAATGATGCAATGGATCATAACAGCATCGTTTAACTCAATATATCACAAGATGCAGAAAATCAAGGATTTCCACGCGGGTCGAAATCTGGATGAAGATGAAGTGATCAGTTCCGTGAAAATGCGAAAATTCATGACTAATTGGGTAATGGCTTCTGCAATAATTCTCATCTATGTCTACTTTGTTTTACCCTCATTCCTGTTATTGTTTGCAACTACTATGACAGCACTTGCAATCGCATCATTTCTGGTTCTTAGAACTGAGCGAAAAAGATTGCTTGAAATGCTATATGAACTTAGTTCATCCAATCTGGACTTTGAGACCGTTGATGGCCTATTGATGATACTGGACCGGGTTTACAGGTATCCCCTACGTGTAGCCACCATTGGTCATCACGAACGACTGGACTATGTTGGTCTTGTATATACTACAACGAAAGGCATTGATTTTAACGTGGGGGTGTTCATTCCCGCAACACTGTGATTTACAGCAGAAAGTTCATATCATCGATGTCTTGTTGACATGCATGGCTAGAGCAGAGGTGTATTGATTGACCAATGAGAAATTTGAGAAGCTGAAAGAGCTACGTGAAAAGGCCAAACTCGCTGGTGGCGAAGAGAGAATAAAACGACAGCATGAACGTGGAAAATACACCGCGCGTGAGCGAATAGAGAAGCTTCTCGACCCTGGCTCATTTGTAGAGATTGATGAGTTTGTTGTTCATCGATGTACCGATTTTGTCATGGAAGACAAGAAGTACCTTGGCGATGGTGTGATCACTGGCTTTGGAACAATCAATGGCCGCAAGGTCTTTGTATTCAGTCAGGACTTTACTGTCTTTGGTGGCTCCCTAAGTGAGAAGTATGGTGAGAAAATCTGCAAGATAATGGACCTTGCCATGGATGCGGGTGCTCCAGTCATTGGTCTAAACGACTCAGGGGGAGCACGCATTCAAGAAGGCATTCTCTCATTGGCATCCT